>NZ_JAFKEC010000013.1 GCF_017848315.1 Pseudomonas palmensis | reverse complement strand
GCTGGGCAGACGGCAGCGGCGATTGGAGCAACGCAATTGAACGGTGTTGGCCTTCGCCGGCAAGGCCGGCTCCTACAGGGGGTTGCGCCGTTCACAGAACCCCGTAGCAGCCGGCCTTGCCGTGCAGTCAGTCGAGCACTGCCACCGGTTCCGGGTTGCGGCTCACCCACCAGCCAAACCCGGCGGCGGTAAAGAACATGATCAGGCTGTACAGCGCCGCCGGAATGGCCATGGTCGAGTTGTTGAGCAGGGTCGGGCTCAGCGCCAGTGCAATCGCCAGCGTACCGTTGTGGATGCCGATCTCCATGCCGATGGCGATGGCCTGGCGCTTCGGAATCTTCAGCATCCGCGGCACATAGTAGCCCAGCCCCAGACTCACCAGGTTGAACAACAGCGCGGCTGCGCCTACCAGGGGCGCGTACTCGACCACGGTGGCCCAGTCTTTCATCAGCGCCAGCATCACCGTGCCGGCCAGGAACAGCGCCGCCACCAGCTTCATCGGCTTCTCCATGCGCGCCGCGAAGGCCGGGGTCAGGCGCCGCACCAGCATGCCCAGCGCCACCGGCACCAGCACGATGGCAAACACCTGCAGCACCTTGGCGAACTGCAGCGGGATGGCCTGGTCGGCGCTCATGAAGTAGCTCAGCGACAGGTTGACCAGCAGCGGCATGGTCAGGATCGCGATCAGCGAGTTTACCGCCGTCAGCGTGATGTTGAGCGCCACGTCACCGTGCGCCAGGTGGCTGAACAGGTTGGCGGTGGTGCCGCCGGGCGAGGCCGCCAGCAGCATCAGGCCGACCGCCAGGGCCGGTGCCAGGCCAAAACCGTTGGCAATCAGAAAGCAGATGAAGGGCAGCAGCAGGATCTGGCACACCAGGCCGATGACCACCGGCTTGGGGTATTTCACCACCCGGGCGAAGTCGGCCAGGGTCAGCGAAAGCCCCAGGCCGAACATGATGATGCCCAGCGCAACGGGCAGGAAGGCGGTCAGCAATGGCGAAGCGGTCATGGCAGCAACTCGCAGAAAAGAGGTGTCGGCATTCTAGGCCACCAGATCGCCATGTGCTGCTGGGGAGGCCCCGTAGATACAAGTCTTTACGAAAAGGTGCGCAGCGTGCACCGGGGAGGTTGCGCGCACCGTTATGGGGCAAATGCATGCACCGCTCGGGTCGCCCGCCGCGCTCAAGGGGCGTGGCAGAGCGATTCCCGGGCGTTGGGCACAGCCCTTGCTAAAGTCTGTTGAAAGGCCCGGGTACTGGAAGACAGCAGCCAATTAGAAGAAGCCGTTACGAACACGGCGAGGAGTGGGGTATGTCCGGAGCTTTTTTTGACGAAATGTATGCCGCAGGGGGCCAGTGTCGCCCGCATTACCGCGAGTTTGCCCGCTGGCTGGCGGACACGCCGCTGGAACTGCTGGCGCAACGCCGCCGCGAAGCCGACCTGCTGTTCCACCGCGCAGGCATCACCTTCACGCTCTACGGTGACGAGCAGGGCACCGAACGCCTGATCCCGTTCGACATCATTCCGCGCAGCATCAAGGCCAGCGAATGGCAGGTCATCGAGCGTGGCTGCATCCAGCGGGTGCAGGCACTGAACATGTTCCTGGCCGATATCTACCATGAACAGCGCATCCTCAAGGCCGGCATCATCCCGGCCGAGCAGGTGCTGGCCAACGAGGGCTACCAGGTGGCCATGCGTGGCCTGGGGCTGCACCGGGGCCTCTATGCGCATATCGCGGGGGTGGATCTGGTGCGCGATGGCGACGGCAGCTACTACGTGCTCGAGGACAACCTGCGCACCCCCAGCGGCGTGAGCTACATGCTCGAAGACCGCAAGATGATGATGCGCCTGTTCCCCGAGCTGTTCGCCGCCCAGCGCATCGCGCCCATCGACCATTACCCCAACCTGCTGCTCGACACGCTCAGGAGCGCCAGCCCGCTGGACAACCCCACGGTGGTGGTGCTGACCCCGGGGCGCTTCAACAGTGCGTACTTCGAGCATGCGTTCCTGGCCCGCGAAATGGGGGTGGAACTGGTGGAAGGCGCCGACCTGTTCGTGCGTGACGACCGCGTGTTCATGCGCACCACCTGCGGCCCCCAGCCGGTGGACGTGATCTACCGCCGGCTGGATGACGCCTTCCTCGACCCGCTGACCTTCAACCCCGAGTCGATGCTCGGGGTGCCCGGCCTGATTGCCGCCTACCGCCTGGGCAACGTGGTGCTGGCCAACGCGGTCGGCACCGGGGTGGCGGACGACAAGTCGATCTACCCCTACGTGGGCGAGATGATCCGCTTCTACCTGGACGAAGCGCCGATTCTGAAGAACGTGCCCACCTGGCAGTGCCGCAAGCCGGCCGAGCTGTCCCATGTGCTGGCCAACCTGGAGCACCTGGTGGTCAAGGAAACCCAGGGCTCCGGGGGCTACGGCATGCTGGTGGGGCCGGCGTCGACGGCAGCGCAGATCGAAGCGTTCCGCCTGCGCCTCAAGGCCCGGCCGCAGGACTACATCGCCCAGCCCACCTTGTGCCTGTCCACCTGCCCGACCTTTGTCGAAAGCGGCATTGCCCCGCGCCATATCGACCTGCGCCCGTTCGTGCTGTCGGGCAGCCAGACCCGCCTGGTGCCCGGCGGCCTCACGCGGGTGGCGCTGCGCGAAGGCTCGCTGGTGGTCAACTCGTCGCAGGGCGGCGGTACCAAGGACACCTGGGTGGTGGAGGACTGAACCATGCTTTCAAGAACTGCTGCAGACCTCTACTGGATGTCGCGTTACCTGGAGCGCGCGGAAAACCTCGCGCGCATGCTCGAAGTGAGCTATTCGCTGTCGCTGATGCCCCAGGCCGGACGCAGCGACGGCCACGCGGAGCTGGCCATGTCGCTGCTGGCGGCCGGCACGCTGGAAGACTACAAGGCCCGCCACGGCGCGCTCGACACCGAGCACATGCTGCACTTCTTTGCCCTGGACGAGGCCAACCCCGGCAGCATCTACTGCTGCCTGCGTGCGGCGCGCAGCAATGCCCACGCCGTGCGCGGGCGCATCACCGCCGACATGTGGGAGAACATCAATGCCACCTGGCTGGAGATGCGCGCCATTGCCGGCAACGGCCTGGGCCGCTACGGCATCAGCCAGTTCTGCGAATGGGTGCGGGAGCGTTCGCACCTGTTTCGCGGGGCCACCTCGGGCACCATCATGCGCAACGAGGCCTATGGCTTCATTCGCCTGGGCACCTTCATCGAACGTGCCGACAACACCTTGCGCCTGCTGGATGCACGCTACGAGATGTTTGGCGAGGAGTCGGAGGAGGTCAGCGACAAGTCGGCCCGTGGCTACTACCAGTGGAGCGCCTTGCTGCGCGCCCTGTCGTCGTTCGAGGCTTTCAACGAGATCTACCGCAACGCACCGAACGCCGAGCAGGTTTCGGAAATGCTGCTGTTGCGCGCCGAGGTGCCGCGCTCGCTGCATGCCTGCATCCAGGAGCTGGACCTTGAACTGTCCAACCTGCCCGGCATCAACGGCCGCCCGGCGCAGCGCCTGGCCGCCGGCCTCAACGCTCGCCTGCGCTACACCGGCATCGACGAGATCCTCGATGCAGGCCTGCACGCCTGGCTGATCGAGTTCATCGATCAGGTCCGCGACCTGGGCCAGGCCATTCACGACGCCTACCTGGAGGTGGTATGAAACTGTCCATTCGCCACGACACCACCTACAGCTATGCCAACGAGGTGTGCACCAGCATCCAGTTCCTGCGCCTCACGCCCCAGGACAGCGAGCGCCAGCGGGTCATCGACTGGCAGGTGGACATGCCGCGCAAGGTGCGCAGCCAGCTCGACCCCTATGGCAACGTGCTGCATGTACTGACCCTGGACGAGCCCCACGGCGAGATCGTGCTGTGCGCCCACGGCCAGGTGGAGATCGACCCCACCCGCGAGGTGGAGCCGGACCTGCAGTCGCCGCTGCCGTTTCTGCGCAGCAGCCCGCTGACCGCCGCCGACGAGGCGCTGCTGGCGTTTGCCGCACAGCATTGCGGCGAGCGGCGCGACAGGGCGGCGCTGATCGAGCTGATGAATGCGCTGGCCGAGCATATGCCCTACAGCCCCGGCGCGACCGAGGTGGGCACTACCGCGGCCGAGTCGTTCGCCAGGCAGGCGGGGGTGTGCCAGGACCATACCCATGCGTTTCTGGCCTGTGTGCGCAGCCTGGGTATCCCGGCGCGCTACGTGTCGGGCTACCTGTGCACCGAGGACGCCACGCATCTGGCCAGCCATGCCTGGGCCGAAGCCTGGCTGGGGGAGGGCTGGTACAGTTTCGATATCACCAATCGGCTGGCCAGGCCCGAGCGCCACCTGAAGCTGGCGGTGGGGCTGGATTACCTGGATGCGTGCCCGGTGCGCGGAATGCGCCGGGGCGGGGGGATGGAGCACATGCTGGCCAAGGTGCAGGTGGAACTGATGGTGCAGGTGCAGTAGCCAGGCGATGCAAGGTGTCGACGCCATCGCGGGTCAAGCCCGCTCCCACAGGGGCCACGGCAATCCTGTGGGAGCGGGCTTGACCCGCGACGAGGCGCTGCAGATCGAGGGTCAGGCGCGCTCGATGGCCAACGCCACACCCTGCCCACCACCGATGCACAGGGTCGCCAGGCCCTTCTTCGCATCACGCTTGATCATCTCGTGCAGCAACGACACCAGCACACGGCAACCCGAGGCACCGATCGGGTGGCCCAGGGCAATCGCGCCGCCGTTGACGTTGACCTTGCTCGCGTCCCAGCCCAGCTCCTGGCCCACCGACAACGCCTGGGCCGCGAAGGCTTCGTTGGCTTCGATCAGGTCCAGCTGATCCAGCGACCAGTCGGCCTTCTGCAGGCAGCGACGGGTCGCGCTGACCGGGCCGATCCCCATGATCGCCGGGTCCACGCCCGCATTGGCATAGGCCGCAATGCGCGCCAGTACCGGCAGGCCCAGGGCCTTGGCCTTGGCCGCGCTCATCAGCAGCACCGCCGCTGCGCCGTCGTTGAGGCTCGAGGCGTTGCCCGCCGTCACGCTGCCGTCCTTCTTGAACGCCGGCTTGAGCTTGGCCAGCGACTCGGCGGTGGTGCCGGCGCGGGGCTGTTCGTCGGTGGCGAACACCAGCGGCTCACCCTTGCGCTGCGGGATCTGGATCGGGGTGATCTCGTCGGCAAAGCGGCCGGCTTCGATGGCCGCGCAGGCCTTTTGCTGCGAGGCGGCGGCAAAGGCGTCCTGGGCCTCACGGGTGATGGCGTACTTGTCCACCAGGTTCTCGGCGGTGATGCCCATGTGGTAGTCGTTGAAGGCATCCCACAGGCCGTCGCTGATCATGCTGTCGATCATGCTGGCATGGCCCATGCGCAGGCCGGTGCGCGCGGCAGGCAGCACGTAGGGGGCCAGGCTCATGTTCTCCATGCCGCCGGCGATGATCACCTCGGCGTCGCCACAGCGGATTGCCTGGGCGCCCAGGTGCAGGGCCTTGAGGCCCGAGCCGCAGACCTTGTTCAGGGTCAGGGCCGGTACCGCATGGGGCAGGCCGGCCTTGATCGCGGCCTGGCGCGCCGGGTTCTGGCCGCTGCCGGCGGTGAGCACCTGGCCCAGAATCACCTCATCCACTTCGCTGCCGGCCAGCCCGGTCTGCTCCAGCAGGCGGCGGATCACCGCTGCGCCCAGCTCCGGGGCCGGGATGGCGGCCAGCGAACCCTGGAAACTGCCGATGGCGGTACGAGTGGCCGCGACAATGACGACGTCTTGCATGGAATATTCTCCTTGTTAGTGGACCAGTGGCGTGAGTGTTGCGCCATTACATATATTTGTTAAGTTGATTTTTGAGATGGATTGATCGATAAACCTCAACAATTCCCCGTTTTGCCGGAGTCAGCATGACCGTCAAGCAGTTGCGTGCCTTCTGGGCAGTGGCCCAGAGCCTGAGTTTTGCGGTGGCTTGCGAGCGTCTGCACCTGTCGCAGTCGGCACTGAGCCTGACCATCAAGTCGCTGGAGGAGGGCCTGGGCGGGCGGCTGTTCACGCGCACCACGCGCAACGTCACGCTGACCCCGGAAGGCGAATCGCTGCTGCCCCTGGCGCGCCGCCTGCTTGCCGACTGGGACAACGCCGAGGACGAGATCCGCCAGCGCTTCACCCTGCAGCGC
This sequence comes from Pseudomonas palmensis, assembly GCF_017848315.1. GTDB lineage: Bacteria > Pseudomonadota > Gammaproteobacteria > Pseudomonadales > Pseudomonadaceae > Aquipseudomonas > Aquipseudomonas palmensis. Next base: position 104,455 of record NZ_JAFKEC010000013.1, on the reverse strand, counting down.
GGGCGCGTGACCATTGCGGCGATGCCGTCGTTCGCCGGCAACCTGCTGCCGCCCATCCTGAAGAACTTTCGCACCCGCTACCCGAACATCGGGGTCACGGTGAACGACGTGATCAACGAACAGGTGCTGGAGATGGTGCGTGACCGCCAGGTGGAGCTGGGGGTGGCGTTCGAACCGTTCGAAGGCTCGTCGCTGGTGTTCTCGCCCCTGTACGTCGACCGGTTCACTGCCGTGGTGCCGCTGGATTCGCCCCTGGCCGCGCTGGATGAAATCGACTGGCAGACCTTGCTGCAGCAGCCGTTCATTACCTTGCAACGGCCCTCGAACGTGCGCGTGATGCTCGAAGAACACCTCAAGGCGCGCGGCATGAAGCTGGCGGTGGAGTTCGAGAGCCATCAACTGGTGACAGTGGGTCGCATGGTGGCCAGCGGGCTTGGGGTCAGCGCGGTGCCGGCCCTGTGCGCCGGCCAGATGCACGAGCTGGGCGCGCGCTGCATCACCCTGCGCGACCCGGTGGAACGTGCCATCGGGGTGCTGAGCAAGCCGGGCCACGAACTGTCGGCTGCGGCCCAGGCGTTGTTCGACAGCCTGCATGAACAGCAGGCCGAGGCCAGGCGCTAGACGGCGGCGAGCAGGCTGCGCAGGGGCACCTTGTTCTTCATCACCGGCGACTTGATCACGATGTAGCTGAAGTACTTCTCGATGCCGATGTTCTGGTCGAGGATGGTTTCCATCAGCTCCTGGTAATGCTGGATGCTGCTGGTCAGAAAGCGCACCAGGTAGTCATAGCCACCGCTGATCAGGTGGCATTCGAGCACTTCGTCGATGTTGCGGATGCTCGATTCGAATTTCTGAAAGTCGGAGCGTTTGTGGTCGCTCAGTGTGACTTCGGTGAAGATGGTTACCGAGTTGGCGAACTTGGCCAGGTTCAGGTGGGCTTCGTAGCCGCTGATATAGCCTGCCGCCTCGAGTCGCTTGACCCGTTGCAGGCACGGGCTGGGCGACAGCCCCACGGCTTCGGCCAGGCTGACGTTGGTCATGCGGCCGTCTTTCTGCAACTGGACCAGGATGTTGATATCGATCCGATCGAGCTTGGTTGCCGCTTCCATTCCTGACTCCTGAAATGCGGGATGACAAAAAAACACACTTTCACCCACGGGGCCTTCGCTGGCAAGGCCGCTCCCGGCGGGAGCCGGCATTGCCAGCGAAGGTGGCGCCGCAGAGGGGCGGATTAGGCCGTAGCGCGGGTCAACGCCTGGTCGAGCATGCGCAGCGCTTCGGAAATCTGCGCCTCGGTGGTCACCAGCGGTGCCAGGAAGCGCACCACGTTGCGGTACACGCCGCACTTGATCACCAGCAGGCCGGCTTCACGGGCCTGGTCGATGATGGCCTGGGCCAGGTTCGCGTCCGGGGTCTGCGCGGCGTCGTCGGCCACGATCTCGATGGCCTGCATGAAGCCCAGGCCACGCACGTCGCCGATGCACGGGTAGCGGTTCTGCAGGGCCAGCAGGCCTTCACGCAGTTGCACCGCACGCTGCTCGCCCTGGGCCAGCAGGTCTTCTTCCTCGAACAGGTCCATCACCGCCAGTGCAGCCGCGCAGGCCACGGCGTTGCCGCCGTAGGTGCCGCCCAGGCCGCCCGGGGTCGGCGCGTCCATGATCTCGGCACGCCCCACCACACCCGACAGCGGCATGCCGCCGGCCAGGCTCTTGGCCACGGTCACCAGGTCAGGCTGGATGCCCGAGTGCTGGAAGCCGAACGGCTTGCCGGTACGCCCGAAGCCGGCCTGGATCTCGTCCAGGATCAGCACGATGCCGTGGCGCGTGCAGCGTTCGCGCAGGGCACGCAGGAAGGCATCGGGGGCGCGCAGGAAGCCGCCATCGCCTTGCACCGGCTCGATCAGGATGGCCGCCACGCGGTCGGGGGCCACGTCGGTGGCGAACAGGTGGTCGAGTTCGGCCAGGGCGTCGTCACTGCTCACGCCGCGGTATTCGTTGGGGTAGGTGGCGTGGTAGATCTCGGCCGGGAACGGGCCGAAGTTCTGCTTGTACGGCTGGCTCATGCCGGTCAGGGTGACGCCCAGCAGGGTGCGCCCGTGGAAGCCGCCGCGGAACGAGATCACCGCCGGGCGGTTGGTGTAGCCACGGGCGATTTTGATGGCGTTCTCCACCGCTTCGGCGCCGGAGGTGAACAGCACGCTCTTGTAGGCTTCGCCGCCACCGACCATGGCGTTCAGGCGCGCTGCCACATCGATGTACGACGCATAGGCCACCACCTGGAAGCTGGCATGGGAGATCTCGCCCACCTGGCGGCGCACGGCCTCGACCACACGCGGGTGGTTGTGGCCGACGTTGAGCACGCCGATGCCGCCGACGAAGTCCAGGTAGCGCTTGCCGTCCACGTCCCACAGCTCCGAACCCTGGGCGTGGCTGACCACGATCGGGTGGGCGGTGGCGATGCCGCGGGGTACGTGCTGCTCGCGCAGGGCCAGCAGGCGTTGATTTTCAGTCAGTGCAGAATTCATGGTGCAGCTCCATTAACTAACGATGGTGTCAGGGGTTCGGGAACGCAGGTATTCAGTCGAGGCCGCCCATGTGCCAGGCCTTGATTTCGAGGAACTCGTCCAGGCCGTACTTGGAGCCTTCACGGCCGGTACCGGACTGTTTCATGCCGCCGAACGGGGCCACTTCCATGGAGATGATCCCGGTGTTCAGGCCGACCATGCCGAACTCCAGGCGCTCGCCCACACGCCAGGCGCGGCGCATGTCCTGGGTGAAGTAGTAGGCGCCCAGGCCGAACGGGGTAGCGTTGGCGATGGCCAGGGCCTCGGCTTCGTCCTTGAAACGGAACAGCGGGGCAACCGGGCCGAAGGTCTCTTCGGTGGCCAGCAGCATGTCGGTGGTGGCGTCCAGCAGCACGGTCGGCTGCACGAACAGGCCGGTGTCGTCGGGCACGCCGCCAATCGAGATGCTGGCGCCTTTTTCCACCGCATCGCCGATGTGGCTGGCGACTTTTGCGACGGCGGCGGCGTTGATCAGCGGGCCGATGGTCACGTTCTCGCCCAGGCCATCACCCACCTTCAGCTCGGCCACGGCAGCCCGCAGGCGCTCGGCGAAGCGGTCGTAGATGCCGTCCTGCACCAGAATGCGGTTGGCGCACACGCAGGTCTGCCCGGCGTTGCGGAACTTGCTCAGCATCACCCCGGCAATCGCCAGGTCGAGGTCGGCGTCGTCGAACACGATGAACGGCGCGTTGCCACCCAGCTCCAGGCTCAGGCGCTTGAGGGTGTCGGCGCACTGGCTCATCAGCAGCTTGCCGATGCGCGTGGAGCCGGTGAACGACAACTTGCGCACGGCCTGGTTGGCGGTCACTTCGCTGCCGATGCCGGCAGGCAGGCCGGTGAGCACGTTGAACACCCCGGCCGGGATGCCAGCACGATCTGCCAGTACCGCCAGGGCCAGGGCCGACAGCGGGGTCATCTCGGACGGCTTGACCAGCACGGTGCAGCCGGCGGCCAGGGCCGGCGCGCATTTGCGCGTGATCATCGCGTTGGGGAAGTTCCACGGGGTGATGGCCGCCACCACGCCGATCGGCTGCTTGAGCACCAGGATGCGGCGGTCGTTGGTGGGCGCGGGGATGGTGTCGCCGTAGATGCGACGGGCCTCTTCGGCAAACCATTTGACGAAGCTGGCGCCGTAGCCGATTTCGCCGCGCGACTCGCTCAGGGGCTTGCCTTGTTCGGCGGTCATGATCAGCGCCAGGTCTTCCTGGTTTTCCAGGATCAGGCTGTACCAGGCTTCCAGGTGACGTGCGCGGGTGGCGGCGGGGACTTCGCGCCAGCTTTCGAAACGGGCCTGGGCGGCCTCGATGGCGCGTCGCGTCTCGGCGGCGCCGAGGGCCGGGACCCGGGCGATTTCGCTGCCGTCGGCGGGGTTGATCACGGCAATCGTTTCGCCGTTGTCGGCATCGATCCAGCTGCCATTGACGTAAGCGCGTTCGACAAGCAGCGAGGGGTCACGCAGTGTGCTTTTCAACATGGAGAGGGTGCCTTCTACGGGTCCGGTGAATGGCACGATTGTAAGAACAGGCACGCAGTGACCGATGCCGAGATGACCGCTTGGGCCAGGCATAAATGCCGTATTGAGGGGGTTGGCAGCACACTATGCTGCGGGGGTGGTCGAGGTGTCTCCAGCGCCGGTCAAGCCCGCTCCCGCAAGGCCTCTGACGGCCTGCTGGAGCGGGCCTGGCCCGCCACCTGGCGGTACAGGCAGCAGATTGTTTGTCAGGCGTCGTTCTGCAGGCGGTACATCTCGGTTGCCACCTGCAGCTGAAAGCGCGCCTGCGGGTTCTCCATCGACAGCTGCAGCAGCTCTTCGATGCGCTCCACGCGGTAGCGTAATGTGCTGATGTGGATGTCCAGGCAGCGGGCGCTGCTGGCCAGCTGAAAGCCTTCGCTGGCCAGGGTGCACAGGGTTTCCATGAGCATGGCACCGTTCTTGTGCCGGGTCAGCGGGGTCACCAGGCGCTCCAGCAGCATGCGCCGTGCATCGTCGTCGCCCATCAGCGCCCGCGGAAACAGCACTTCGTCAAACCCATGCAGCTTGCCCGGGCGCAGCAGCGGCAGCAGGGTGGCCACATCCCCGGCGCCCTGGGCCATGCCTGCCACGCCCCGGTGCACGCGGCTGGCGGCCATGGCGCCGCCGTCCAGTCGAATATGCTTCCAGATCGACTCGGGCATCACATCGGCCGGCACGATCAGGCTGATCTGGTTCAACGACACCGACAGCAGGGGCGCGATTCCCAACCCCTGCATGATCTCGGTGATGCGCTCGGCCTGCTCCTTGCGCCGCTGGAAGCCCTCGCGGCTGAGGGGAATCGGCTCGTCCAGCAACACCAGGCACACGCGGTAATCGCGGGTATGACACCAGCCGGACACCAGCGCACGTTCGATGGCGCGCGGCGTTTCGGGGAACTTGCCTTCCAGCAGACCTGCCACCAGCGCATGGCCCAGGCGGTTTTCCTGGTCCAGCAATTCGCGTTGATGGGACAGCTGCAGGGCGGCGATCAGCGCAGCATGTTCCACTGCGCGGCAGTGCAGCTCCTCGAAGCTGTCCCGCTGGCCCTTGAGCCACACCACCCCGACCCGCTCGCCCTGCAGGCGGATGGGGCAGCCCAGGCGAAACGCGCCGGCATCGGCGTCCAGCTCCAGCACCTGCGGCTCGACCCCCTGCAGCAGGTTGGCCTGCTCGTTCAGGTGGCGCATCACGGCAAGCTCCACAGCGTCATTGGCCGACTCGCTGGCCCCCAGCACACTGCCGGAGCTGGCCACGATCAGCGCCGGCAGTTCCAGGGCGCTGGTGAGGGCGCTGGCCAGGCTCTGCAGGTTGTCGGCCTCGATGGCGGCGCGGGTGAGCATGCGGTGGATAAGGTCGGAGCGACGGATGATGCGGGTCTGGAAGTTGATGATCTGTTCGAGAACCTGCTGGGTGATGTCGCTGAAGGCGACTTCCCAAGGCAGTTCCAGCAAGGGAAAACAGCAGCGGTCGGCCTCTTCGATGGCCGCCTGGGGGAAGTGTTCGTGAAAGTGCGGGACTGCCATCACGACCCCGGCCAGGCCCAGCTCGGCCAGCCGGCGAACCATGTCGCGGCATTTTTGCGGGTCCTGCGGCCAGTTGTAGCCGGTGGTCAGCAGCAGGTCGCCCTTTTTCAGCCAATTGAAGATGTCGGGGTGATCGACGATATGCACCCACGCCAGGTCGCGGTCCAGGCATTGCCTGCCCGCGACCACGGTGGCCTGGCTGAGGGAGGTCTGTTCCAGGGCTGTGGCGAGTTTCATGTGCAATCCACGATCCAGACACGATAGAGGATCGCAGTCTAGCGGACTGGACATGGCTGCGGGGAGGGCCCTGGACAGGAGAATAGAACCTGTGCGCTGATCATCCATGAGGCGCACAGGGAGGGGAAATCAGGACTTGCTAGCCCAGGCGTTGAACTTCTGTTCAAGCGTTTCTGCGTTCTCGAGCCAGAACTCGACGTTTACCCGCAGTGCATTCTTCTGGTTCTCTGCCGCGGTGGGCAGGTCGTCAGCCAGCGACTTGTCGAGCATTTCGGCGGCCTTGGTGTTGGACGGGCCGTAGGCCATCTGCTCGGTGTAGAGCTTCTGCTGCTCAGGCTGCATGGCGAACTTGATGAAGTCGTAGGCCTTGTCCAGATTCTTGGTGCCGCGCGGGATGGCCCACTCGTCGAACTGGTACAGGTTCTGGTTCCAGACGATCTTCAGGTTGCTGCCGCTCTGCTGTGCAGCGTGGATGCGGCCGTTGTACGAGGACGCCATCACCACATCGCCAGCCACCAGGTACTGCGGCGGCTGTGCACCGGCTTCCCACCACTGGATGTACGGCTTGATCTCGTCCAGCTTCTTGAAGGCGCGGTCCACACCTTCTTTGGTGCTGAGCAGCTTGTAGACTTCGGCAGGCGGCACGCCGTCGGCCATCAGGGCGAATTCCAGCGAGCCACGGGCAGACTTGCGCAGGCTGCGCTTGCCCGGGAATTTCTTCACGTCCCAGAAGTCGGCCCAGCCGGTAGGGGCGACTTTCAGTTTGTCGGCGTTGTAGGCCAGCACGTTGGACCACACGAAGATACCGACGCCACAGCCGTCGTCACTCTTGGTGCCTTCGATCCAGTCGCCCGGCGTGCCGAGGCGTTCGTAGTCGAGTTTTTCGAACAGACCTTCTTCACAGCCACGGGCACGGTCGGTGTCTTCGGTATCGAGCACGTCCCAGGTCACGGTCTTGGTGTCGTTCATGGCGATGAGCTTGGAGATTTCACCGTTCCACTCGCCAGCGATCACCTGGGTCTTGGTCTTTTCTTCGTAGGGCTTGTAGAACGCGGTGACCTGCGCGGCCTTGCTCGCGCCACCATAGGAGATCACCGTGAGCTTGTCGGCAAAGGCACTGTTGGCCAGCATCAGGCCACCGAGCACGGTGAGGGTGAAGAGTTTTTTCGACATTCGAACGCTCCAATCAAGACTGTTATTTCGAGTTATGTTTGGCAGTTGCAAGCGGGCGCAAAATAGATGAAAGGTGCTGATTTTTATAGTGGCAAGGTGCCTGCTGTGTTTGAGAGTGAGTTGAGGCTAATGGATAAGCGCTGCCATGGGTATCTATTAAACGCAGGATAAGCCTATTTTTTTATCCTGCGCTTTATAGGAAGGTGCTTCGTACTTTAGTGGCGATCGAACCATACGGTCTGCGCGTTGCAGAACTCGCGAACGCCGAAGTGCGAGAGTTCGCGGCCAAAGCCGCTCTTCTTCACCCCACCGAAGGTCACGCGCGGATCACTGGCGCTGTAGCCGTTGATGAACACGCCGCCGCACTCCAGTTCGTCGGCCAGTTGTCGGGCCAGTGCCGCATCGCGGGTGTACACGGTCGAGGTCAGGCCGAATTCGCTGTCGTTGGCCAGCTGCAGGGCGTGGCGCGCATCCCGGGCAGTGATGATCGAGGCCACCGGGCCGAACAGCTCCTGGCGGAACGAGGTCATCTGGTCGGTGACGTCGGCCAGTACCGTGGGCGCGTAGTAGTTGCCCGGGCCTTCGACCTTGTGCCCGCCCAGCAGCAGCGTGGCGCCTTCGGCCAGGGTGGCCTGGACCTGCTGGTCGAGCTCGTCGCGCAGGTCATGACGCGCCATCGGCCCCAGGTAGGTGTCGGCCAGCAACGGGTCGCCCATCACCAGCGCGCGGGTTTTCTCGACGAACTTGCGGGTGAATGCCTCGACCACGCCGGCTTCGACGATCAGCCGCTTGGCTGCCGCGCACACCTGGCCGGTGTTCTGGTAGCGGCCGATCACGGCAGCCTGCACGGCGGCATCCAGGTCGGCATCGTTCAACACGATGAACGGGTCGGAGCCGCCCAGTTCCAGTACGCATTTTTTCAGCGCGGCACCGGCCTGGGCACCGATGGCGGCACCGGCACGCACACTGCCGGTAAGGGTCACGGCGACGATGCGCGGGTCGACGATGGCCCTGGATACGCCCTCAGGCGTCACGTTGAGCACCTCGAACACGCCTTCGGGGAATTCGGCCTGCTGGAACGCATCGCGCAGCAGGTAGGCCGAGCCCATCACATTGGGCGCGTGCTTGAGCACGTAGGTGTTGCCGGCGATCAGCGCGGGTACCGCACCGCGCAGCACTTGCCACAGCGGGAAGTTCCACGGCATCACCGCCAGGATCGGGCCCAGTGGGCGGTATTCGATGTGGGCCTTGGCGTCGGGTACCTGGGTTGGCTCGGGGGCCAGCATGGCCGGCCCGTTCTCGGCGTACCACTCGCACAGCTGGGCGCACTTTTCCACTTCGCCGCGGGCCTGGGCCGCAGGCTTGCCCATTTCCAGGGTAATCATCTGCGCCATGGCCTGGGCGTTGTCGCGCAGCACACCGGCCAGTTTCACCAGCAGGGCCGAGCGGGTGGCCAGCGGGGTACGCCGCCAGCCGGCAAACCCGGCAGCGGCGCGGCCCAGGGCGGCGTCCATCAGTGCGTCGGTTTCATAGGCGTAGTGGCCGATGCGTTCACCGGTGGCCGGGTTGATCGAGAGGGCATGGGTGTGGCTGGTTATGTCGGTCATGGCGGGCGTTCCTGTCGGAAGGGAAACAGGGGCCCAGCGTAATGCCGTGCTAATCTTTCGAAAACTGAATAATAAAAACGGTTTCTTTCACGTTTGGAGAATGTTTTTGGACCTGGTACAGCTTGAGATCTTCACCGCCGTGGCCGAGCACGGCAGCATCAGCGCAGCCGCCCAGCACATCCACCGCGTGCCGTCGAACCTGACCACGCGGATCAAGCAGCTGGAAGCCGACCTGGGGGTGGAGCTGTTCATTCGTGAAAAGCTGCGCCTGCGCCTCTCGCCGGCCGGCTGGACCTTCCTGGAGTACGCCAAGCGCATCCTGGCCTTGGTGGAGGAGGCCCGCCTGACCGTGGCGGGGGAGGAACCCCAGGGGGCGTTCTCGCTGGGCTCGCTGGAAAGTACCGCAGCGGTGCGCATCCCCGCGTTGCTGGCGGCCTACAACCAGCAGTACGCCAAGGTCGAGCTGGACCTCTCCACCGGGCCGTCGGGCACCATGATCGAGGGCGTGCTGTCGGGACGCCTGGCGGCGGCCTTCGTCGACGGCCCGGTGCTGCACCCCTCGCTGGAGGGCGTGCCGGTGTTCGAGGAGGAGATGGTCATCATCGCGCCGCTCAACCATGCGCCGATCCACCGTGGCCAGGACGTCAACGGGCAGAGCATCTATGCGTTCCGGGCCAACTGTTCGTACCGCCATCATTTCGAGCGCTGGTTCACCCAGGATGCCGCCGTGCCGGGCAAGATCTTCGAACTGGAGAGCTACCACGGCATGCTCGCCTGCGTGAGCGCAGGGGCGGGGCTGGCGCTGATGCCACGCAGCATGCTCGAGAGCATGCCGGGGTGCGCCACGGTCAGCGTGTGGCCGATGTCGCAACGTTTTCGCTACCTGCGCACCTGGCTGGTATGGCGCAGCGGCACGGTGTCGCGCAGCCTGGCGATGTTCGTGAAACTGCTGGAGGAGCGGGGCGCGGTGCTCCAATAGTGCGGCGTGGCGCCACTGCGGTCTGGCGGTTATCGCACTTTTTGCGTTTTTTCGGCTCTATTCATCGCCAGGCCGCGTCGATCCCCAACGCGGCCCGTGAATTCAGACCCCGGTGCCGATGGTTTATCCGCTTTGCGTTCCACCCCAGCGCGTGCTGCGCCGGCTGTTGCTGGCGGGCACGCTGATGGCCTGCGCCGCTGGCTGTACCCAGCAGCAGGGGCGCGATATCGCCACCCAGCTGGGCAACGGCCGGCCCCAGGAACTGTTCCAGACCAGCGTCGATCGCATGGCCACGCTGTCGATGCAGGACAACCTGCAGAGCCTGTACCTGTTGATGAGCAAGCTGTACCTGCGCAACCCCAACCAGTGGCGCGAATCGGGCTTTCTCGATGCTGCCAGTGCCGAGCGGCAGATCCGCCAGGCCATCGAGCAGCGCCAGGCCTTGCCGCAGCTGGGCGAGCGCCGCGACCTGGCGGCACTGAGCTATGCCCTGAGCCCGGAGTTCAGGGGCGATCGCGTTGGCGCGTTCATCTACGCCATCGGCAGCATGCTGGTGACCGCCCATGGCGGGCGTACCGAATTCTTCATCACCGACACCATCGACCCGCAGTTCGTCAGCAACGCAGCGCGCAACATCGAGAAGGCCACCTGGCTGCTGAGCCAGCGCCAGGATGCCAATGGCGTGCTGTTGCTGTTCTCCAACGAAATCTCCGAGGCGGGCAGCAACCTGAGCTTTGCCGTGGAGTTCGGCAAGATCGTCGCGCGCCTGGACCTGCTGACCCAGATGCTCGACGAGCGCTACCGGCGCATCGGCCTGAACTATGCGCAGAGCCTGTTGCTGATGAACTTTCTGCCGGTGCAGTGAGGTGTCTGCCTGGCGCCTTTGGGCGCAGATTCACTGAACCATCGCGGCGTCGCCTGACCTAACGCAATACCATTCGGGAGATGACGCATGCAAAACAACGGTTATATCTGGATCACATTGGCGGTAATCCTGGCCCTGGTGGAACTGTGGGCCATCAAGAGCATCATCGGCAGCAAGAGCAAGGCCGACCGCAAGATGTTGTGGATCGTGCTGGTGGTGTTCGTGCCGCTGGTCGGCCTGATCGTGTGGGGCGTGGCGGGGCCCAAGGCGATCAACAACAACGCGGCCTCTCGCAACGGCTGACTCAACGGCGCAAATTGAGCTTCGGATTGCTGGCTGACATGGCCATTTGACACCCCTCCATTCGCCATCTAGCGTTGAGCGCGAAATTGCGCATTCGCGCAGACCCCACTGGCAAGGAGGCTAGACGGCCATGATCAGCCCGGCATCGATCAAATCCATTCGTGTGCACCCAGGGCTCGGCGTTGCCCGTGTCGGCAACGCCGATGGCGATGAGGAGTACGTGCTCGCCGCGCAGGTGCCAGGGGCACTGGCCAGCAGCGCCGACGGGCAATTTCGCGATGCCAGGGGCCAGGTGCGGCGCCAGGCTGTGCGCTTTCGCCTCTATGCCGAACTGCACGACGGCACCGTACAGGAGCTGAGCCTGGACGACGGCGTGCAGATCGAATGGACCGTGGAAGTCGCCAACCTCAAGGCCGGCTGGTACGCCTTCGAAAATGCCATGGACCTGCCCGGCCAGTACGCCATCGCCGAAAAACGACGCAACCCGCACGTGACCGGCGCGCAGCGCCAGGCCCTGGACATCCGCCCCGGCCCCAGGACCATCAGCGGCCGCCGCCAGCAAGGCAAGCCCTTTCATTTCGACACCGGCACCTTCCACGGCAAACCCGTGTACCTGGGCGAACTGCGCACCGACGAGGCCGGGCGCCTGATCGCCCTCGGCGGGCACGGCCACAGCGCACCGCGGGTGGACAAGACCCCACCGACAACCTTCGCCAACAACGACGACTGGCACGACGACGTGTCGGACGGCCCGGTGTACGCACGGGTGACGTTCAACAACGGCCAGCGCCTGGATGCCGAGCCCGGCTACCTGGTGGTGACGCCCCCCAACTACGCGCCAGGGCTGTTTGGCGTGGTCACCATGGAAGAGGTGGTGCGCGACCTGTTCGTGCGCCAGGGTCAGCTGCCGGCCGAACCGGGCTGTTCGTTCACCCGCGATATCTGGCCGATCTTCGAGCGCATGACCCACATGCAGTGGACCAACCAGGGCCTGTTCATGCTCAGCGGCCACGGTTCGCCACTCGATACCCAGAACCCCGACGTGGTGGCCCGGCTGGCCGACCCCGGTGAGGCCAGTGCGGACTTTCGGCGCAAGGCCTTCGCGCTGTTTCGCGACCCCGCCAGCACCGCCGAGTTCGCCCCGGCGCTGTTGCCCCTGTACGGCGACTATTACGGCGACTATGACCTCGACCCCCAGCCGCCATCCGCGGTCGGGCTCGCGGTCACCCCGCTGATGTACCAGGCCTTGAGCCAGTGGGCGCAAGGCGAATTCGTCGCCGACTGGCAGGGCGCGCCGGTACCGGAAGACTTCGATACGCTCGAACCGCGCGCCCAGGCCCAGGCGCTGGACCGCGCCGGCCTGCATGAATGCCTGGGCGGCCCGTTCCACCCGGGCATCGAACTGACCTGGTTCATGCGCGTGCCCAGCGTGTGGCGCAGCCCTTATCGCCTGGCGGTACTGCCCCAGGGGCAGGCGGTGCGCCAGGATTTCGGTGACGAACTCACGCCACAGGTGTGCCTGGCACCCCAGGGCCCGCTGGACGGCGTGGGCCCGGGTTCGCTGACCCGCGCGCTGGGCGTGCCGTGGCAGACCGACGAGGCCTCGTGCCTGTCGGATGCCGAGTACGAGCCCAGTACCTACCTGTCGTTCCCCAGCTACTGGGGGGCCCGCGTGCCCAACCAGGTACTGAGCAGCGAGGCGTGGGAGCGTGTGGGCGCAAGACGTACCACGCCAGCGCAGCAGCTCAAGCACTTTTCCTACCGCGAGGACTGGCTGCGCGACCTGAAGGGCAGCTACTTCACGCGCATCAACCTGATGGTGAGCCACTGGTGGGAGTTGGGCATTCTGCTGGCCCACGACGCCACCCCCGAGGCGACCGCACTGGGGTTGCCGGCGCGGGCCTGGATCGAAAGCGGGCGGCCCGAGCGGGTCACCGGCTCCAATGCCAAGCTCGACCTGCTGGCGGTGATCGAGGCCCTGGATTCGCCGCCACCGTTGCTGGGCGAGACCGAACTGGAGCCGCCCAGGCAGAAGGTACCGCCACGTCGTCGGCTGCGCAGGGACGAGATTTGAACCCCGTGCACGACGTGCTGGTGGTGGGCGCCGGGCCGGCCGGCACGGCGCTGGCCATCCGCCTGGTGCAGGCCGGGTTGCAGGTGGGGCTGGTGGAGCGTGAACCCGAGGCTGCGCTGCGCCCCGGCGAGTGCCTGTCCCCCGAGGCGTTGCCTGCACTTGCCGCACTGGGGCACGCCGACCTGCTCGACGACAGCACCGTGGCGCGACGCTGCTGCGGCGTGCAGTCGATCTGGCTGACCAGCGAGCCGGTATTTCGCGACTACTTCTGCGAGCGCGCCGCCCATGGCGCGTTCCTGGAACGACGGGTGTTCGACGCCCGGCTGCGGGAAAGGGCGGCGGCGCTTGGGATCAACCGTGAAGACGATGTGCGGGTGACCCATGCCGATTTTGCCGACGACAGCATTACCCTGGGCGGTCGGCGAGGTGAACACCCCTGGCGCGGGCAGGCACGTTTCGTGGTGGATGCCACCGGCAAGGCCAGTTGCATCGCCCGGCTCGGCGGGGCACGGCGCCAGCGCCTGAGTCGCCAGGTGGCCGTCGCGGCGCGCCTGCCGCGAGGTGGCTCGGAACTGGCCGACACCGAGTGGCTGCTGATCGAGGCGGATGCCCAGGGCTGGTGGTCCGGGGCCACCACCGCCAGCGGCCAGCGTCACCTGGTGCGCTTCTTTCCCGGCGGTGACGGTCAGCGCACCGCGCCGCAGTTGGCCGAGCAACTGCAGCGCACGCGCCTGATGCAGCGCTATGCAGGTGCCGACGAACTGGCCGCAGCGCAGGTTCAGGTGCTGGATGCCGGCTGTAGTGCATTGCAGCGCTGTGCATCGGCGCACTGGCTGGCAGTGGGCGAGGCGGCCATCGCCTTCGACCCGGTGTCGTCCCAGGGGCTGACCCACGCCCTGGGTGCCACCGACCTGGCTGCCCGCGCCATCCTGGCCAGGTTGCAGCAGGGCCGTCTGGACCTGCTGCACCAGTACGACCGGCACACCCGTATCACCCTGGGGCATTCGCTCAAGGGCCTGGCGCGGCACTACGCGCAGTGCCAGCCGTTGATGGCGGCGGGCTGAGGGCAGGGCGCCGGCGTTCCGGATTGCGGAATAAATTCCTCATCTGCAATACTGGCGCCGAATCCCTTCACTGGAACACCCTCTCCATGACGTATCGCCTGCAGGCTGACGCCGTGACGCTTCGCTACGACCAGCGCACGATCTCCACGGACCTTTCGGTGGCTATCACCGAAGGGTCCTTTACCGTCATCGTCGGCCCCAATGCCTGTGGCAAATCCACCTTGCTGCGGGCCTTGTCGCGCCTGCTGGTGCCTTCGAGCGGCACGGTGCTGCTCGATCAGGTCGATATTCACACGCTCGCGGCCAAGGACGTGGCCCGGCGGCTCGGCCTGCTGCCCCAGAGCGCGGTTGCGCCCGACGGCATCACCGTGGCCGACCTGGTGGCCCGCGGGCGCTACCCGCACCAGTCGTTCCTGCGCCAATGGTCGCAGGCCGACGAACAGGCCGTGACCGCAGCCATGCAGGCGGCGCAGGTCAGCGAGCTGTCCGAGCGCCTGCTGCAGGAGTTGTCCGGCGGCCAGCGCCAGCGGGTATGGATCGCCATGGTGCTGGCGCAGCAGACGCCGGTACTGCTGCTCGACGAGCCCACCACCTACCTCGATATCGCGCACCAGATCGAACTGCTGGAACTGCTGGCCGAGCTCAATCGCCAGGGCCGCACCATCGTTGCGGTGCTGCATGACCTCAACCAGGCGTGCCGCTATGCCTCGCACCTGATCGCCATGAAGGCCGGCGCCATCGTCGCCCAGGGCGACCCGGCGCGCATCTTCACCGAGGCCCTGGTGCAGGAGGTGTTCGGCGTGGCCTCGATGATCATCGCCGACCCGGTCAGCGGCACGCCGCTGCTGGTGCCCTTGTCGCGCGAGCGGGCGGTGGTGTCAGGCGCCTTGCCACGGCAGGCCGCCGGTTGACTGGTTGACCCGGCTGGCCGCCCGGAACAGCGCATCGCGGTCTTCGGGCGTCTTGAGCTGACCCAGGTCGGTCACCGTGGTCACCACACACACGATCTCGCCCTGGGCGTCGAACACCGGCGCGGCCTGCCCGGTGACATTCGACAGCAGGTGGCTGGTCTTCTCGGCCCAGCGGCTGCTGCGCACCTCGTCCAGCACAGCCTTGGCCGGCGCCGTGCCGCGAAAGTGCGCCGGTTGCAGCTTGCGCGCCGCATCGATGGTGGCCTTGGGCAGGAAGGCCTGGAACACCAGCCCGCAGGCGGTGTTGTCGATGGGCAGCACGTCGCCCAGGGCCAGCGGGTTGATCGAGAAGAACGCGCTGCGGTACCAGCGCACCAGCGTCGGGCCACGGTCGGTCCAGATCGCCACGCCGCCGCTGGCCGCATGCTGGTGGGCCAGCGCCTTCATGTGCTGCGCGGCGATCTCCACTGCATCCACCCGCTTGAGCGCACCGATACCGATGCTCAGCGCCGCCGGGCCCAGGTCGTACAGGCTGCTGGCCGGGTCCTGCCTGGCCAGGCCCTCCTTGACCAGACTCTGCAGGTAGCGGTGCGCGGTGGACGCGCCGGTCTGGGTGCGCCGCGCCACTTCCCCCAGGGCCAGTTCGTGCTCGGCGCTGGCCAGTACGTTGAGAAAGCGGGCGGCGATGGCGACGGACTGAATGGTGCCCGAACGTTTTTCGCCCGGCGCGTGCGGGGCGTCATCCGCAGCTGGAATGGTTTTTTTCAACGGGCCTCTCCTCATCGCCGGCTGGCGGCTGGTCCTCATCAGGCATCAAGTGCGCGCCGCTTGTGCGCGGCGTCGGTGCGCATGATACCGACTTTTCCGAGCGCTGGCCGGGCCCCTGGATTTACCACATTGCAGAATGAATTCTCTATTGAGGAACGAAGTGGCCACATGATACCTTTCGCACAAACGATTATGATTATCATTTGGAGCGTATCTTGAAGGCCTATTCACCCCTTGAACTCACCTGCGGTTTCAGCGTGCTGACCCTGGCGACCGTGCTCGGCATGGCGCCCGCGATGGCCGATGATGCCGTTGCTGCCCCGGGCAAAGGCGCAGTCACCTTCGAACCGATCATGATCACCGGGGAAAAGCTCGAGCGTGACCTGAAGAACACCGCCTCCTCGGTGTCGGTCAAGACTGCCCGCGACATCGAGCGCCAGAACACCGGCAACGCCAGCGTGCATGAAGTGCTCAATGACGTGCCCAACGTGATCTACACCGACTCGGTAGGCGCGCCGATCATCCGCGGCCAGGACACCCAGGGCCCGAACAACGGGCAGAACCAGTTCTGGGGCGGCACCGTGCCACGGGCCACCATCAACCTGGACGGCCACTACCTGAACTACAACGAGATGTTCTTCGGCGCCACCTCGGTGTGGGACGTGGACAGCATCGAGGTGTTCCGCGGCCCGCAGACCACCTCGCAAGGCGCCAACGCCATCGCCGGCGCGATCATCGTCAACACCAAGGACCCGACCTTCACCCCCGAGGCCGCCTACCAGGCCGAGATCGGCAACTACAACGCCAAGCGCACCTCCATCGCGCTGTCCGGGCCGCTGATGGGTACCGACCTGGCCGGGCGCCTGGCAGTGGACTACTCGGCGCGCGATACCTTCATCGACTACACCAACCCCAACTTCCAGAAGGGCAAGACCGACCACGACTTCAGCGCGCTCACCACCCGCGCCAAGCTGCTATGGCTGCCCACCGACATCCAGGGGCTGGAGGCCAAGTTCACCTTCTCGCACAACGAGAGCAACCGCCCCACCCAGGAAGCCGCTTCGGCGCCGTACCATAAGCTCGATCACACCAC
Organism: Pseudomonas palmensis; assembly: GCF_017848315.1. Classification (GTDB taxonomy): domain Bacteria; phylum Pseudomonadota; class Gammaproteobacteria; order Pseudomonadales; family Pseudomonadaceae; genus Aquipseudomonas; species Aquipseudomonas palmensis. Next base: position 87,782 of record NZ_JAFKEC010000013.1, on the reverse strand, counting down.
CACGACCATGCCCAGCTGGGAGCAGAGCACCAACACCAGCGTGCTGGACGTGAGCTACGACTTCGACAACGGCCTCAAGCTGATCAACCAGGCGCAGTATTCGTTGTCCAGCGTGCAGCGCTACACCGGCATCCCGGGGCAGGGCGACGCCGACATCAAGCAGAAGAACCTGTCCAACGAAACCCGCCTGGTGTTCGGTGACCAGCACAGCGTGCTCAGCGGCGCCACCGGCCTCTACGTGGCGCGCACCAGGACCGACGAAACCCTCAACCTGGCCGGGCTGTCGGCGTTCGACGACACCAAGGAAAACCTCGGCCTCTTCGGCGAGCTGAACTACCGCCTGAGCGACCTGTGGACCCTGAGCACGGGCCTGCGCTTCCAGCAGGACCGTATCGAGCGCGACGGCAACTCGGTGCTGGCGCCCACTGCGCTGGACTACCAGAAGACCTTCACCGCCGTGCTGCCCAAGGTATCGCTGGCCTACGCCGCGACCCCGGACTGGACCGTGGGCGCGATGGTCAGCCGCGGCTACAACCCGGGCGGTGTCTCGCTCAACCTGTCGACGCGCCAATGGCAGTACTTCAAGGAAGAGTCGGTGTGGAACTACGAGCTGTTCACCCGCGCCAGCCTGCTCGATGACCGCCTGCGCCTGAGCGGCAACCTGTTCTACATGGACATGAAGGATTCGCAGTACAACATTCCGGTGGTGATCTCCACCGGGATCAGCCAGTCCTACACCATCAATGCCGAGAAGGCCCACGCCTACGGCATGGAACTGAGCGCCGACTACCAGCTGCTCGACAGCCTGACCCTCAAGGCCAGCGCCGGCACCCTGCGCACGCGCATCGACCGCATCACCAGCAACGACAGCTACCAGGCCAACGAGTTTGCCAAGTCGCCCGGCTACACCCTGAGCTTCGGGCCCAGCTGGGACGTGACCGACAAGCTCAACCTGTCGGCCCAGGTGCGGCATATCGACGGCTACTACTCCGACACGGCCAACAACTCGTCGTATTCGGTCGACTCCTACACCCTGACCGATGCCCGCGCCAGCTACCAGTTCACCCCGGCGGTGGAACTGTACGGCTACGTCAAGAACGTGTTCGACGACCGCTCGGCCACCTACCTGCAGCAGAACCGCGGCATCGGCGGCACCGAGGCGAGCATGACCACGCCACGCATGTTCGGCGTGGGCGTCAAGGGCTCGTTCTGAATCAACCCACTGTCAACGGCGGCCCTGGGGCCGCCGTACTCGATCACTTGCACCCGGAGCTTTGATGACCTCGCCCAAGCGACTCCATATCGGACTTTCACTGGCCCCCACCTGGCTCAGCGGCGACGCCTGGCGGCGCGCCGACAGCAACGTCGAGGGCCTGTTCACCAGCGCCTTCGCCATCGATCTGGCGCAGCGCGCCGAAGCGGCGCACCTGGACTTCGTGTTCCGCCCCGACGTCAGTTGCCTGCCGGTGGAAATGCTCGAAAGCGGCCCTGGTTTCACCAGCCTCGACCCCACCATCCTGCTGGCCGCCGTGGCCCAGCAGACCTCGCACATCGGCCTGGTGTCGACGGTGTCGACCACCTTCTATCCGCCGTATGTGGTGGCGCGCCAGCTGCAATCGCTGAACTGGATCAGCAACGGGCGCGTGGGCTGGAACATCGTCACCGCCCTGCAGGGGCACGAGAACTTCGGCCTTGAGTAGATGCCCGACGCCGACGAGCGCTATGCGCGGGCGGCCGAGTTCACCGAGCTGGTGCACCAGCTGTGGGGCAGCTTCCCGTTCGAGGCGCTGACCATCGACCGTGCCAATGGCTGCTATGCCGACACCACCCAGGTGCGCCCGGTCAACCATGAGGGCACCTACCTCAAGGTCAAGGGCCCGCTGAACCTGCCAGCCTTCCCCGGCACGCGCATTCCGCTGATCCAGGCCGGTGCCTCGGAGTCGGGGCGGGATTTCGCCGCCTCGGTGGCCGACCTGGTGTTCGCACCCACGCCCGACAAGGAAGCGGCGCTTGAACTGCGCCGTGACCTGGGCCGGCGCGCCGAACGCCACGGCCGCTCGGCGCAGGCGATCCGCCTGCTGCCGGGCCTGAGCCTGTACCTGGCCGACACCCGCGAGCAGGCCCGGGCGGTGTTCATGCAGACCCACGGGCGCATGAACCGCGCGCGCAAGCTGGCCTCTATCAAGGAAATGACCGGGCTGGACCTGGCCGACTGGCCCCTCGACCGCCCGGTGACCCGCGCCGACCTGCCGGTGGTTGCGCCGGACGCCTCCAGTCGTACCCACAGCAGCCTGCTGCGCCGGCTGATCGAGCGCGAGTCGCTGAGCATCGACCAACTGCTGCTGCGCCCCGAGGTGATCTCGGCGGCGCACTGGCAGGTGGTCGGCACCGTCGACGATGCCTTCGAGCAGATCGCGGACTGGGCTGCCAGTGGCGCCATCGACGGCTTCATAGCCGCGCCCGGTGGCTCGGTCGAGTCGCTGAACCTGTTTCTCGACCAGTTGATGCCACGCCTGGTGCAGGCCGGCCTGTTCCGCAAGGGCTACAGCGGCTCGACCTTCGCCCACCACCTTGACGAGCAGGACTAGACGATGAAAAAGATTGTGGTGGCCGTGCTGGCCATCGTCGCTGTGGCCAGCGTCGCCCTGTGGCTGGCCCGGCAGCCCGCCGAGCTTGCGGACGAGGCGCCGACGGCGTCGGCGCAGGCCTCGCCCAAGCGCATCGTGTCCACCTCGCCGAGCGTGACCGGCATCCTGCTGGCCATGGACGCGCCGTTGGTGGCCAGTGCCGCGACCACGCCCAGCCGCATCTCCGATGCCAAGGGCTTCTTCACCCAGTGGGCCGAGGTGGCCGACCAGCGCGGCGTGCAGGTGCTGTACAAGAACCTGGTGTTCGACCTCGAAGCGGTGGTCGGGCAGGCGCCCGACCTGCTGGTGGTGTCGGCCACCGGCGCCGACAGTGTGCTGCCCCACCAGGCCGAGCTGCAGGCCCAGGGCATCGACACGGTGGTGGTCAACTACGCTAACCACAGCTGGCAGGAGCTGGCGCGCCAACTGGGGCAGGCCAGCGGCCTGCAGGCGCAGGCCGAGGCGGCCATCGAGCGCTTCGACGCCTACGCCGCGCAGGCTGCAGCGCGCATCACGCCACCTGCCGGCGCGGTCAGCGTGGTGGGTTACAACCTGGGTGGCAGCTATTCGGTAGCGCGCCTGGACAGCCCCCATGCGCAGCTGCTGGCAGCTCTCGGGTTCGCGGTGGCCGGCTTGCCGCAAGGGTTGCAAGGGCAGGTCAAGCGCAGCTCCGACGTGGACTTCATCTCCCGTGAAAACCTCTCGGCGGCCATCACCGGCGACACGGTGTTCCTGCTGGGCGGCAGCGACGCCGACGTGCAGGCGTTTCTCGCCGACCCGGTGCTGGCCAACCTGCCGGCGGTGGTGCACAAGCGGGTGTATGCACTGGGGCCCAGTTCGTTTCGCATCGACTACTACTCCGGGCGCGAGATGATCGACGCCGTGGCGCGGGCGTACCGCTGAGCCATGGTGCGATCAAGACGTTTTCAGGGCCTGCTGCTGGGGCTGCTGTTGCTGGTCGTGGCGGTGCTGGCGAGCCTGGTGGTGGGGTCGCGCAGCATCGGCGTGGCCCAGGTATTCGAGGCGCTGTCGGCCTACGACCGGCTCGATGACCAGCACCTGATCGTGCGCGAACTGCGGGTGCCGCGCACGCTGGTGGCGATACTGGCCGGGCTGGCGCTGGGCCTGGCCGGTGCGATCATGCAGGCGGTCACCCGCAATCCGCTGGCCGAACCGGGCCTGCTGGGCATCAACGCCGGGGCCGGGGTAGGGGTGATCGTCGGTGTGGCCGTGCTGGGCCTGAGCAGCATGAGCGGCTACGTGTGGTGCGCCTTCGTCGGCGCCGGGCTGGCCGGGGTGGCCGTGTTCATGCTGGGCCGTGCCCAGGAGACCGGCACCAACCCGGTGCGCCTGGTGCTGGCCGGCGCCGGTCTGTCGGTGATGCTGGCCTCGGTCACCGGCATCATCATCCTCAATGCGCCGGCGCAGGTGTTCGACCAGTTTCGCCACTGGGCATCGGGCTCGCTGGAAAAGAGCGGCTTCGAGGCGGTGGGGGTGCTGGCGATGGCCGTGGTGCCGGGCGCTGTCACGGTGCTGGCGCTGGCCGGCAGCCTCAATGCCATGGCCCTGGGCAAGGACCTGGGCCTGGCGCTGGGGGTGAACGTGCGCCTCACCTGGCTGCTGGCCTGCCTGGCAGTGATGCTGCTGGCCGGCGCTGCCACCGCCGCTGCCGGGCCGATCGGCTTTGTGGGGCTGGTGGCGCCGCACCTGGCGCGCCTGCTGGTGGGCCCGGACTACCGCTGGATCCTGCCGTACTCGGCACTGTTTGCCGGCGTGCTGCTGCTGGGGGCCGATGTGCTGGGCCGGGTCGTGGCGGCGCCGGCGGAAGTGGCGGCGGGTATCGTCGCGCTGCTGATCGGCGGGCCGTTCTTTATCGCGCTGGTGCGCACATTCCGGTTGAGCAAGCTATGAACACTACCGCTACACGGGTCGTCCGCCTGGCCGCCCTGTCGTTTCGCTGGCAGCCCCGGGGGGTGCTGGTGTGTGCCGTGCTGGTGCTGCTGGCCCTGGGGCTGGGGGTGCTGCTGCTGGGCATCGGCACCTTGCCGTTGACACCGGGCCAGGTACTGGCCAGCCTGCTGGGGGCAGGGCCGAGCCCGACCACCGAGCGCATCGTGCTGCGCGTGCGCCTGCCGCGGGTGCTCACCGCGTTGTGCGTGGGCGCTGCATTGGGCATGGCCGGCTCGATCTTCCAGTCCATCTCGCGCAACGCGCTGGGCTCGCCCGACATCATCGGCTTCACCACCGGGGCGGCGAGCGGGGCGATCGTGCAGATCATCCTGTTCGATGCCGGCCCGCTGGGGGCGTCGCTGGCGGCGGTGATCGCCGGCGTGGGCACCGCTGCGCTGGTATTCGTGCTGTCGATGAAGGGCCGCACCACCGGCGGCTATCGCCTGGTGCTGGTGGGCATCGGCGTGGGCGCGATGCTCTCGGGGCTCAACACCGTGCTGCTGGTGATGGGCAACCTCGACCAGGCCATGTCGGCGCAGATCTGGCTGGCCGGCTCGCTCAACACCCGCACCTGGTCGCATGTGCTGCCGGCGGCGCTGGGCCTGCTGCTGGTGGTGCCGGTGGCGGTGTACCACGCACGGCGCCTGAACATCCTCGAACTGGGTGACGACAGCGCCGCCCAGCTGGGTGTGGCGGTGGAGCGTACCCGCTTGCTGATGGTGATGGCGGCGGTGGGCCTGACCGCGATCGCCACCGCGGCGGCCGGCCCGATCAGTTTCATCGCCCTGGCCGCGCCGCAGCTGGCACGGCGCCTGACCACCTCGGCGCAGGTGCCGCTGGTGAGCGCAGCGCTGATGGGGGCGGTACTGCTGTTGGCCGCCGACCTGCTCAGCCAGCGTTTTGTGGCCAACCTCAACCTGCCCATCGGGCTGACCACCGGCCTGCTGGGCGGGGTGTACCTGCTGTGGCTGCTGGCGCGCAATCGGCGCGCCTGAAAGGAGGACGACACGTCGCGATTCATCACCTTTACGTAAACGTAACCTTGTGCCACTCTGCCGATCAGGTTGTCGGCGCCTGCGGGTGACGGCCCTGCAAATCTCAAGCACACTCCCTTGAGTTACATTGCCTTAAGTGCACAACGTTCGACGGGCGCTGGAGTAAGCGATGGCACGCACCATTCTAATAAAAAACGCCGCTGACCCTTTGCAGGAGTCACGCCAGGCACGCATGAAACTGGTCCATGACGGGGAGTTGCCGCTGGGCATGTTGCGCGACGAGATCGATGCCTCGTGGCGGCGCAGCCTCGGCCATGGCCTGAGTTGCCTCGAAGGCGAGCGGCACGAGCTGGCCGCCCCGCAGCGCGGTGAACTCAAGCGCCTGCTGGAAAGCAACCGGCTGCTGATCGACGCCGCCACGCCGGAGCTGGAGTACCTGGTGTCGCGCCAGGGCAAGGGCGGCATCATCATCCTCGGCGACGCCCAGGCCAACGTGCTGGCCATCGAGGGCAACACCGAGCCACTGCGCCAGACCGGGTTGCGCGACCTGCACCCGGGCAGTTGCTGGAGCGAGTCGGTGCGCGGCACCAATGCCATCGGCACCGCCGTGGTGGAAGGGCGCCCCATGCTGATCAACTGCGGCGAACACTACCTGGACCGCCTGAGCCCGTTCTCCTGCACCTCGGTACCGTTGCGCGACCCGCGCGGCGAGATCATCGGGGTGCTCGACCTGACCCGCGAAGGCGTCATGGCCCAGCCCCAGGACAACCTCTCGACGCTGCTGCTGGCGGCCGGCAACATCGAAAGCCGCATGTTCGGCCTGTGCTACCCCGAGCAACTGGTGGTGGCCTTCCACAACCGCCCGCAGTACCTGGGCAGCGCCTGGCACGGCCTGCTTGCCCTGAGCCTGGACGGCGAGGTGCTGGCCGCCAACGACCAGGCCTGCGCCTTGCTGCAGGTATCGCGCGCCGCCCTGGTGGGGCGCAGCTGCAGCGACCTGATCGGCGAACGCTCCAGCGCCTTCATCAGCCGGGTATGGCAGGGCGGCATCAGCAGCGTGCAGACCGCCAAGGGCGAGTTCTACTTCCGCTCCCAGCACCTGCCGCGCCAGCCCGTGATTGCCGCGACACCTGCACCCGCTGCCCCGGTGGCCGCGCAGAAGAGCGTCGACCTCGAGGCCCTGGCCGGGCGCGACAGCAGCCTTGCGCGCACCTTGCGCATGGCCCTGCAGGGCCTGAAGAACGAACTGCCGGTGCTGCTGCTGGGCGAAACCGGCACCGGCAAGGAAGTGGTGGCGCGCGCCCTGCACCAGGCCAGCCCGCGTGCCGGCAAGCCGTTCGTGGCGGTCAACTGTGCGGCCATACCCGAGGGGCTGATCGAGTCCGAACTGTTCGGCTACCGCGAAGGGGCCTTCACCGGCTCGCGCCGTGGCGGCATGGTCGGGCGCCTGATGCAGGCCCACGGCGGCACCCTGTTTCTCGACGAGGTGGGTGACATGCCGCTGGCCCTGCAGGCACGCCTGCTGCGGGTACTGCAGGAGCGCCGGGTGGCGCCGCTGGGCGCCGGCGAAGAGCAGGACATCGACGTGGCGGTGATCTGCGCCACCCACCGCGACCTCAAGCGCCACGTGCTTGAGCAGCAGTTTCGCGAAGACCTCTACTACCGCATCAACGGCGTGAGCCTGCGCCTGCCGGCACTGCGCGAGCGCGACGACCTGGGCACCCTGATCGACAGCCTGCTGCACAAGTTCGGCGCCCACGGCGTGCGCCTGAGCAAGGAGCTGGCCGCGTTGCTGAACAACTACGACTGGCCCGGCAACATCCGCCAGCTGGAGATGGTGCTGCGCTCGGCGGTGGCCATGCGCGAGCCGGGTGAGCCACTGCTGGGCCTGGAACACCTGACCGACTGCCTGCTTGAAGACCTCAGGGGCAGCACCCAGCAGCCGGGCAGCATCCGCGAAAACGAGGAGGAGCTGATCCGTGGCGCCCTGGCGCGTCATCACGGCAACATCACCGCGGCAGCCGATGCCCTGGGCATCAGCCGCGCCACGCTGTACCGCAAGATCAAGCAGCTGCGCAGTTGAACCGCCTGGGCCGAGTGCTGCTGCGCCTGGTCAATACCGACGACCCGCAGCTGATGCGCCGGGCGCTGGCCTGGCTGTACGGCTTCGTGCGGCCCCACGGGCGGGCGATCGGCGTGCTGCTGGGGTTGTCGCTGGGCGCCTCGCTGCTGGTGCTGGCCCAGCCCTGGCTGGTCAAGACCCTGATCGACGAGGGCCTGCTGGCCAAGGACTTCGAGGTGCTGTGGCACATGGCGGCGATCATGGTTGGCGTGGGGCTGGCGAGCACCGTGCTGTCGGGGGTCAACCGCTACCTGCACACGCGCCTGTCGGGGCGCATCCTGTTCGCCCTGCGCGACGACCTGTATGGCCACCTGCAGCAGCTGTCGCCCAGCTTCTACGGGCGCAAGCGGCTGGGCGACATCCTTTCGCGGCTCGATGGCGACGTCGCGGAAATCCAGCGTTTTGCGGTGGATTCGCTGTTTTCGGCGGTTTCCAGCCTGATCGGCCTGGTGGGCGCGGTGAGCCTGATGCTGATGCTGTCGTGGCAGCTGACCCTGCTGCTGGCGGTGCTGATTCCCATCGAGGTGCTGTGGCTGCGCTGGATGCGGCGCAAGGTCGAGCGCGAGGTGCGCCAGCTGCGCGAACGCTCGGCCGATGTCTCGTCGTTTCTGGTCGAGACCCTGCCGGCGATGAAGTTCATCCAGGCCGCGGGCCAGCAGCAGCGCGAAGCCGAGCGCCTGGGGCGACTGGGCCAGGGCTACATGGGGCAACTGCTCAAGGTGCAGGTGACCGAGTTCCTGACCCAGGCGGTGCCGGGCACCCTGACCTCGCTGTGCCGCGCCGCGGCGTTTCTGGTGGGCGGCTACTGGGTGATCCAGGGCACCTGGCAACTGGGCGCGCTGATCGCCTTTTCCACTTATCTGGGCATGGCGGTGGGGCCGGTGCAGAGCCTGTTGGGCCTGTACGTGGCGGTCCAGCGCATGGCCGTGAGCCTGGGCCGGGTGATGGAGTTGCAGCAGGAGCCGGTCAGCGTGACCCAGCCGGCCGCGCCGCAGCCGATGCGTGACGGCGGCGGCGAGCTGCGCCTTGAAGGAGTGTGCTTTGCCCATGAGCAGCGTCGTGGCGCGGTGCTGCAGGATGCCCGGGTGTGCATCGGCGCCGGGCTCAAGGTTGCCATCAGCGGCGCTTCGGGGGTTGGCAAGTCGACCCTGATCGACCTGCTGCAACGCTTCTACGACCCGGACCAGGGGCGCATCCTGCTCGACGGCCAGGACCTGCGCGACCTCGATCTGCTGGCACTGCGCCGGCGCATTGCGGTGGTCAGCCAGGACATCGTGCTGTTTCGCGGCACCCTGGCGCAGAACCTGGCCTACTGCCGGCCCGACGCGAGCCGTGCAGAACTGGAACAGGTGGTGGGCCTGGCGCGCCTGGACAGCCTGGTGCACAGCCTGCCCCTGGGGCTGGACGGGCCGCTGGGTGAACGTGGGCAGCAGTTGTCCGGTGGGCAGAAACAACGCATCGCGATTGCCCGCGCCCTGTTGCAGCAGCCATCGATCCTGGTGCTCGACGAAGCCACCTCGGCGGTCGACGAGGCCACCGAGCGCGAGGTGATCGCGGCCATCGACCAGCTGTTCGCCGGGCGCACGCGCATCCTGATCAGCCACCGGCCGTCCACCCTGGACGGCGCGGACCTTCACCTGCACCTCGAGGACGGGCAACTGCGCTGTGTACAGCCGCAGCCCGTGCTGCATGGGCACTAGCCTGCGTGTCGGGGTGATCGACAGCGGGTGCTCGGCGCATCAGGCCGGGCCTATCGCCGGTGGCCGGCGTTTCTGGCTGGAGCACGGCGAGTTGCGCGAGGGGCAGGTGCAGGCCGATGTCCTGGGGCATGGCAGCCGGGTACTCGACTGCCTGCTGGCCCAGGGCGGTGCCGGCGAGGTGCTGGTGGCGCAGGTGTTCGACCGCCACTGGCAGACCTCGGCATTGCAGGTGGCGGCGGCGCTGCTGTGGCTGGTGGAGCAGGGCGCGATGCTGGTCAACCTGAGCCTGGGCCTGCAGCAGGACCGCAATGTACTGCGTGCGGCCTGCGCCGTGGCCGTCGAGGCCGGGGTGCTGCTGTGCGCATCGAGCCCGGCGCGCGGTGCGCCGGTGTACCCGGCGCGTTATCCGGGGGTGATTCGGGTAACCGGCGATGCCCGCTGCGCGCCGGGCCAATGGTCGTGGCTCGACACGCCCCAGGCCGATTTCGGCGCTGCGGTCGATCCGGCCAGCGGCGTGGCGGGGGCGAGCCTGGCCAGTGCGGCGCTGTGCGGCCAGGTGCGCGCACTGTTGACGGCGCAGCCGAACGCGGGTCGCGAACAGGTACTGGAGCATCTGCGCCAACAGGCCGCCTTCATTGGTGCAGAACGCCGTGGGGGCGTGCATGGCTGAGCCGCGCATCCTGATACTGGGCGCCGGGCCCGCAGGCGCGGCGTGCGCCTTGGGGTTGCAGCGCCTGGGCTACACGGTCGAGCTGGTGTGTGACTGGCGCCGGTTCGAGGCGGTGGAGGGCGTGTCCCAACGGGTGCTCGACGGCCTGCGCCATGCCGGCCTTGGCAGCGCACTGGAACAGGCAGCCATGCCCGCGCGCCGCCAAGTGCACTGGAACGGCCAGCAGCAATGGCTGAACCAGGAATGCCTGCTGGACCGCCGCCGTTTCGATGCCGCCCTGCGCGATGACCTGCGCCGGGCCGGCGTGGGCTTGATCGAAGCACGGGTGAGCAAGCTGCACAGCACGGCGCACGCGCACCAGGTGCAGCTTAGCGATGGCCGGGTGCTGCATGCCGATTTTCTGGTGGAGGCACGCGGGCGCCAGGCCCCGTTGACGGCGAGCCGCCTGCGCGGCCCCGAAAGCGTCAGCCTGCTCAGTGTGTGGCAGGGCGCGCCGGCCGAGCCGGTGTCGGCGGTGCAGAGCCTGGCCGACGGCTGGGCCTGGATGGCGCGCCTGGCCGATGGCCGCTGCTATTGGCAGATCAGCCTGGACAGCAGCGCCGGCGGTCTGCCGGGCAAGGCGCACCTGCCTGAGTACTGTGCCCGGCGTCGGGGCGAATCGGCACTGGTGGCCGAGGTATTCGGCGCGGCGGCCGGGCAGGCGGTGCCGGTGCATGCGCGCAGCAGCACGGCGATCCTGGCAGGCGTATGCGCGGGGCACAACTGGCTGCGCATCGGCGACGCCGCCATGGCGGTGGACCCGCTGTCGGGCAACGGCATCTTCCAGTCGCTGTCCTCGGCCCTGCAGGCGCCCGCAGTGATCAACACCCTGCTGCGCCGCCCCGGGCAGCAGGCGCTGGCCCTGCGCTTTCATCAGGAACGTATCGAGCAGCTGTTCCTGCGCTTCGCCCGCATCGGCCGGGATTTCTATGCCCAGGAGGCAGACAAGGCCGGGCAAGCGTTCTGGGGCCCGCGCCAGGTGTGGCCGGATGCGCAACCACTGCACCTGCCCGGGGACTTCCGCCAATGGCAGGTGCAGCAGCGCCCGGTGGTGAGCCACGGCTTCATCGAACAGGCCGAGGTGGTGGTGGGGCCCGACCAGCCGCTGGGTATCTGGCACCTCGACGGCGTGCCGCTGGCGCCGTTGGTACGCGGGGTTCAGGCCGGTCAGCCATTGCAGTGGCTGCTGCACGGCAGGCCGGCGCCGGAACAGGCCAGGCTGCGCGGCTGGCTGGCCGCGCAGGGGTACCCGGTGTGACACCTCAGAAAAAGGTGCCCACCAGCAGTTGCAGGTAGGTGCTGGTGTCGCTGCTGCCCAGCTGCAGGCCGCCGTTGTCGGCACTGCGATCAGGCTTGTAGAAACCCAGCAGCGGGCTGATCAGCAGGTGCTCGTTGACCATCCACTCCACGTACAGGTCCAGCTCGCGGCCACCCAGGTTGCCACGCGCCTTGTCCAGGGTATCGAAGTCGAAGTACAGCGCGCCAAGGGTCAGGTTCTCCCGTGGCGTGGCCTTGAGGCCCACGTGATGCACCTGGCTGTTGCTGTTGAACGGGCCGGCATAGTTGGCCGCGACCTCGCCCTGGAACCAGGTGCCGTAGCCGCGGCTGGCCCCGTAAAACAGCGGGTCGAAGGCATTCGAGAAGCGGCTGTAGCGGTAGGTGGCGGTCGGGCTCCAGGGCACCTCGGAGAAGGTCCAGGCGCCTTCCAGGTACCAGGCGTTCTCGCGCCCGCTGCGCTTGTCCTGGGTCACGTATTCGGCGGCCACCTCCAGGTCCTTGACCCCCAGGCTGCCGCGCCCACGCAGGCTGACAGTATCCATGCCATCGCGCTCCTGCAGGCCCAGGATCGACGCATAGCGCCGGTCGACATCCAGGCCGCGAATCCATGAAATGCCCAGGGTGCCGGCTTCGCCCACCTGTTCGAGGTTGGCGATGGCAAGCTCGGTATCGGCCTGGTAATGGTTGTCCGACTTCAGCCACATCAGGTCGCCGCGCAGGCCCTCGCTGCCGCCCAGGCGCAGTACGGCCGTGCGGTCGAAGGCCTTGCGCGCGGCCAGGTAATAGGCGCCGCCGCGGTTGAAGTTCGCGCCCAGGTCGACCTTGCCAAGGTTGACCGGATCACCCTGGATCAGAAAGCCGTCGCCCAGGGTCAGCGTCTGGCGGCCGGCGGAAACGTCCACGCCGTCCTTGCCCAGCGCCGGGAACAGGTCGCCGGAGCGCCAGCCCAGGTAGGCATCCTCGACGCCGGTGCGCCGTTCGCTGCCCAGGGTCAGGCCGGCGGCGTCGCCGTCGCCCCAGGTACGGGAGCTGACCAGGTTGAACGCGCCGTAGGCCGTGCCCGCAGCGCCCAGTGCCTGGCTCGCGCTCAGCCCATACTTGACGTAGCCCTCGCGCCAGGCACTGCTGCCGGGCTGACGGTTGCCGCCCACCGCGTAGCTTTCGTCACTGTGAAATACGCCGAACAGGGCCTCGAGGTCGGCGTTCAGCACGCGGCCCTCGTTGTTGTACAGCTCGTGGGCCTGGGCGCTGCAGGCCATGAGGGCAAGCGTCAGCGCCAAGGGCGTGCGGGCGGCTCGAATCATCGGTGTGCTCCTTTCTTGTTGTTATCGAAGGTGTGCAGCGAGCTGCACCGGCCCAAGCAACTACTGCGCCATGCCTGCACGACGCGTTCAACCCGATGAAATGTCGGCGATTTGTCTCCCAGCCCGGCGAGATAGAGGCGGGCCGTACTGTCTCAGCCGCCCATCGACTGTCTCAGAACGGCACACACGCACGCACTCCCAGGATGCCTTTAAACCGGCCAAGCTGCTGTTCTGGCAGGTGAAACCTGGCCTGGCGCAGTACTTGTATGGCCGCTTGCACAACAACAAGAAGGAGTGGGCGTCGTGAGCGATCTGCGATGGGATACGTGCTGGCCACCGGCCCTGGGGCTGCTGCTGTGCTGCGCGCTGCTGTGGTGGCTGCCCCAGGTGGGCAACCTGCTGCTGGTGCTGATTGCCGGGCTGGTGGTACTGGGCGCCGTGCGCGCACGGCTGCGCCAGATACTCTGGCGGCTGGCGCTGGTGGGGCTGTGTGCGGCGTGCCTGAGCCTGGTGATGCACCTGCTGGCCGACCATTTCCAGCTGCGCTACATCTGGCTGTACAGCAGCGCCACGCTGCCGGCCTACCTCAAGGTCGCCAACCTGTGGGGCGGCGATGAAGGCACCGTGCTGCTGCTGGCAACCCTGTGCATGGGCATCGGCGTGCGCAATGCCGCGCTGCCGGGCTGGGCCGGGCGCGCCAATGCGCTGGTGGCGGCCTGGTACACCCTCACTGCCGCCGGGTTGGGGCCGTTCACGGCAACGCCGGCCGACTGGCTGGCGGCCCAGGCGAGCCAGGGCATGAACGCACACCTGCAGACGATCTGGATGGCGTTTCACGCGCCGCTGATTATCGCCGCCTATGCCTGGGCCATCGCCCCGGCCGGTGCTGCGCTGGATGCACTGGCACGTACCGGCGACGCCTACGGTGCGCTGGCATGTACCTACGGCAGGCGCGCCTGGCTGGTACTGACCGCCGGCATCGGCATGGGCATGGTGTGGGCGCTCGAAGACTTCACCTTCGGCCAGCTATGGCACTGGGACCCGGTGCAGACAGCCGCCTTCGCGGTGTGGGCGATGCTCGGCGCGGTACTGCACGGGGCACGGCGCTGGCGGCCGCAGGGCCGCCACTGGCGCGCGCTGCCGCTGTTCAGCCTGCTGACTGCCGCGCTGGCCTGCATCGCCATGTCGGTGACGCGCAGCGAGGTGCTGGCCAGTTCACACCGCTATATCGGTACCACTTCATGGCTGGGGCACCTGGCGCTGGCGGGGGGCATCCTCGGCCTGATGCTGTGGTTTGCCTGGCGAGCGTTCAGGCGGCCGGCGGCGAAGGCCCGCCCAGTGCGCCGGTCGGCTTCGGACTGGGGGCTGGACCTGTCGATGTGGCTGTTCGCCGTGGCCGCGTTGCTGGCGGTGGGCCAACTGCTCGGCGCTCATGTCGGTCAGTGGCTGGCCCTGGAGAAGGCCTCGGAGCTCAAGCCGTTCTTCGAAACCCTGGCCGTGTGGGCCAGTGCCGAGGAGCTGGCCGGTTTGCGCCGGGCCTTCGATCACTGGGACGTGGACGGCCATGCCCTGGGCAAGTGGCTGATGCCCGTCATCGGCTTGCTCGGGCTGCTCGGCGGGTGGGTGTTCCTGCGGCGCAGCCTGCCGGCGCGCTACGCCGGCCTGATTACCCTGGGCATGGCGCTGTGGGTGGCGCTGACGGCCTGGCGCGGTGCCTGGCTGACCTCGCGCTACACCGGCGAAGGGGTGCTGTCCCAGCGCATCGTGCAGGTGCTGCCGTGGCTGGACGCGGCCCTGCTGGCCGGAATGTTCCTGCTGCTGGCGTGCCTGGCCTGGGGCATGCGGGTGCTGTGGCGCAGCCGCCGGCTCGGCACCCTGCGCCATACGGCGCCGTTGGCGCTGATTCACGGTGGGGCGATGGTGGCGCTGGCCGGTGGCCTGCTGGCCACGGCACTCAATACCTACATGCCCATCAATATTGCCCCGGCTTCATCACCGCAGGCGTGGCACCGGGTGGCCGATCAGTTGCAGGTGCGCGTGCTGCCGGTAAGCAGCCAGCAGAACTTCTCGGGCTACCAGGCGGTGGCGCAGGTGCAGTTGCGCAGCGACGACCAGGTCATCGCCGGGCACGCGCTGTTCCAGGACCGGCGCGCATTGCCGCCGGCCTATCAGGGCCCGGTGCGACAGCTGTGCGAAATCCTCGACTACCGTTATGCACGCCATGTGGGCGACCCGGGCTATGTGCTGCACCCCTTCATCGTGCGCGGCTGGGCCCAGGACCTGCAGGTATGGGTACCGGCCTCGCCACGCCTGATGACGGCCGCCGGCACGCTGGACGGTGGCGACGCGATCCAGGGGGTGATCGTGGTACGGCGCTATCCGTTCGTGTCGCTGGTGTGGCTGGGGTTGCTGGCGATGGTGCTGGGTATGCTGGTGCTGCCGGGCCAGGCTCACCCGGCCAGGCAGTGGTCTCAGCTGTCTCAGAGTTAGACAGTCATCGCGAAATTGCACGCCCGGGCAGCGCTTTAATCAATGTTGTTTATCAGGAGTATCCAGTAACTATTTGTTAAACAAGGAATTGATTTTGTTGGCATGCACTCTGCTTGGTGTGAGTCAGATGTGCAGTACAGCCCCTCGCCGGGCGCGGACGATTTATAAAAACAATACCGTGGAGGCCTGACCTTGAAGACAACACGACTCCGGCATTACCTGAGTGCCGGCACCCTGGCCATGCTGGCCTGTGCTGTTCTGCCCCCCGCCGTGGCCGAAGATGGCAAGGCGATTCTCAATGCCAAGTGCATGGCCTGCCATACCCCCGAGGGCAACGACGCCCTGAGCCGCATCAGCCACCAGCGCAAGACCCCCGAAGGCTGGCTGATGAGCATTGCGCGCATGCAGTTGATGTACGGCGTGAAGATCAGCGATGAAGACCGTCGCTCGGTGGTCAAGTACCTGGCCGACAGGCAGGGGCTGGCACCCAGCGAGACCGATGGCATGCGCTACGCGATGGAGCGGCGCCTGAACACCGTGGAGAAGTTCGACGAACCCCTCAACCAGATGTGTGCCCGCTGTCACTCCGGCGCGCGGGTGGCGCTGCAGCGTCGGCCGCTGCAGGAATGGGAACGCCTGGTGGAGTTCCACCTGGGGCGCTGGCCGTCGCTGGAATACCAGATGATGTCCCGCGACCGCGACTGGCTGGGGCTGGCGCGCAACGAAGTGGCGCCCCAGCTGGCCAAGGACTACCCGCTTGAGAGTCAGGCCTGGAGCGACTGGCAGAAGAGCAAGCCGGGCGCCGACGCACTGCCGGGGCAGTGGAGCTTCAGCGGCCACATGATGACCAGGGGCGATGTGCGCGGCGTGATGAGCGTGACCCACGACAGCGGCGACACCTTCAACATCGAGGTCAAGGGCCAGTATGCCGACGGCACGCCGTTCAATGGCAGCGGCTCGGCCATCGTATACAACGGCTACGAATGGCGCGGCAACCTGAAGATCGGCGATGTGCGCATGCATCAGGTATTCGCGGCCCTGAACGGCGAGATGAAAGGGCGCATGTTCGAGACCGAGCACGACGAGCGCGGCCTGGACTTCAGCGCGGCCAGGCAGGACAGCCCCCGCCTGCTGGCGGTACAGCCGGCGTTCATCCGCGCCGGCAACGAGGCCGAGCTGACCCTGGTGGGCAGCGGCCTGTCCGGCACCCCGGACCTGGGCGCAGGCGTTGAGGTGGTCAAGGTGCTGGAAAGCACCCCGCAGCTGTTGCGGGTCAAGGTCAAGGCGGCAGCCGATGCCGCGCCGGGGCTGCGCAACGTGGCCCTGGGTGCGCTCAAGGGCGTGGACCTTGCGGTGTACACCGAGGTCGCCGAGGTCAAGGTGGTGCCGGCGTATTCGGTGGCGCGCATCGGCGAGAACGGCGGCACCACGCCCAAGGTGCAGGGCCGCTTCGAGGCCGAGGCGTGGGGCAAGGGCGCCGATGGCCAGCCTTACCGCATCGGCTACCTGCCGGCCAAATGGACGGTGGAGCCGTTCAACGAGCAGGCCAGGGACGACGAGGACGTGAAGTTCGCCGGCACCATGCAGCGCGACGGGGTGTTCCTGCCTGCCGGCGCCGGGCCGAACCCGCAGCGCAGGATGATGGCCAACAACGTCGGCAACCTGAAGGTGATCGCCCAGCTGGAGGAGGGTGGCCTGCAAGGCGAAGGGCAACTGATCGTCACGGTGCAGCGCTGGAACAGCCCGCCGCTGCCCTGACCGCGAAGGCGGTGGGCGAGCGCGTCTCGCCCGGCTTTGCCACGACGAATCGTCACATTTGCGGAGGTCACCATGGGTGCATTATTGAATCTGGTCGAACGTAACCTGCACGAAGTGCGGGTGGACGACGACCGCATGCTGTTCCACATCCCCAGCAGCTCGCTGTTCGCCACCGATGACGTTACCGGCGGCATCATCGACGCCCTGCGCGTGCAGAGCTGCACCAGCGAAGACCTGGTGCTGCGTCTGGCCGGACGCTTCGCCGGGCAGGACGTCAACGAGACCCTGCGCGAGCTGATTGCGCTGGAAGTGGTCAACGACGGCTCGCCGCTGACCCCGGAGCTGGGCATCAGCCGGGTCGAGCGCACAGCGCTCAACACCGTGGTGCTGAACGTCAACACCGGCTGCAACCTCAGTTGCACCTACTGCTACAAGGAAGACCTGGACAAACCCTCGGCCGGCAAGAAGATGGGCGCCGACACCGCCGAGGCCTCGGTGGAGATGCTGCTGCGCGAGTCGCCCGACGAGGAGCGCTACAGCGTGGTGTTCTTCGGCGGCGAGCCGTTGTCCAACCGCCCGCTGATCGAGCACATGGTCAACTACTGCGAGCGCCGCTTTGCCGAGGCCGGCAAGCAGGTGGAATTCATCATGACCACCAACGCCACGCTGCTCACCGAAGAGATCGTCGACTACCTCAATGCCCATCGCTTCGGGCTGTCGGTGAGCATCGACGGGCCCAAGACCGTGCACGACCGCAACCGCATCACGGTGGGCGGGCAGGGCACCTACGACGTGGTGCGGCGCAAGGTCGACCTGCTGCTGTCGCGCTACCGCAGCCGCCCGGTGGGCGCGCGGGTGACGCTGACCCGTGGCATCACCGACGTGGAGACCATCTGGAACCACCTGTTCAACGAGCTGGGCTTTGCCGAGGTCGGCTTTGCGCCGGTCACCTCGGGCGACATGTCCGACTTCAACCTCACCGGCGACGAACTGGTGGAGGTGTTCGCCAACATGAAGGCCCTGGGCCGGCGCTACCTGGAGGCGGCGCTGGAGCACCGCAACATCGGTTTTTCCAACCTGCACCAGCTGATCACCGACATCCACGAAGGCCACAAGAAGGCGCTGCCCTGTGGGGCCGGGCTGAAAATGCTGGCGGTCGACCACAAGGGCGAGCTCAACCTGTGCCACCGTTTCACCGGCTCCAGCCTGCCGACCTTCGGCAACGTGCACGGCGAGGTCAAGCAGGCCGAGCTCAACGACTTCCTGTCCCAGCGCCTGGACCGCAGCGGTACCGGCTGCGACACCTGCCACATTCGCAACCTGTGTTCCGGCGGCTGCTACCACGAAAGCTACGCCCGCTATGGCGACCCGACCCATCCCACCTACCACTACTGCGAACTGATGCGCGACTGGGTGGACTTCGGCATCGAGGTCTACAGCCGCATCATGGCCGCCAACCCGGCCTTCATCAGCAGTTACATCACCCCGCGGAAGGCGCACTGACATGAAACATCTGAAGCCGCTGAACAACAAGGCACTGATTCTGGAACAGGCCGCTGCCGAAGACCGTCTCGAGGAAGTGGTGGCAATGAGCAGCGTGGCCGGGTGCACCGCCACCACCGACCCGGGCTGGGAAGTGGACGTGTTCGGGGGGGTGGCGTCGCTGTGCCAGCCGATGGAGGCAGACCTCTATGGCTGCTCCGACCCGTGCTGGTGGCCGGCCCAGGTGCCGGACATGATGAGCACCTTCCCCGACTGGAACAAGGACGCGCAAAGCTCCGACGAGGGCTGGCGCAACCTCACCACCGTGTTCCCGAACGACAAGTGACCTGACGACAAGAATAAAAAAGGATACCGCTATGAAGCTTCAGTTCATCGGCCGCATGGCCGCGACGAGCTTGGGTCTGTTTGCCATCTGCACCGCTGCCGGTGTCGGCCTGGCCTTCGCGGCCAGCGACGTACCCGCCAACGCTTCGGGGCCTGCGCTCAAGCCGGGCAAGGAATACCTGCTGGCCACCAACTACCCCAACAACCTGCACCTGATCGACGTGGCCAGCGACACGCTGTACAAGACCTGCCAGATGCCCGATGCCTTCGGCCCGGGCGCGGCGCAGGTGGCGCCGGACAAGAAGGTCGCCTACGTGCTCAACAACCACTACGGCGATATCTACGGCATCGAGCTGGACACCTGCAAGACGGTGTTCCATGCGCGCCTGGCGTTCAAGCCGGGCGAGCAGGCCAAGTCGATGCTGTCGCTCGCCGTCAGCCCGGACGGCAAGGAACTGTACAGCGTGGCCAACCCCACGCAGATTCTCAACGACCACTATGCGGTGCAGGCGCCGCGCCTGCAGGTGTACGCCACCGACGCCGGGTTGAACGCCCAGCCGCTGCGCACCTTCGAGGTGCCGAGGCAGATCTCGATCATGCAGGCCGCGGACGACGGTAGCCTGTACATGGCCGGGCGCGACATCTACAAGCTGGACGTGAAGACCGGCCAGTACAGCGTGGCCTTGCCCACCGGCAGCTGGAAGCGCCCGCTGTACAGCCCGCCGGACCTGCTCTACATCTGGTCTCACCAGACCGCCCGGCGTGATTTCTCGTTGCTCTACACCGCCGCCAAGTACAAGGACGAGAAACAGGACGCTGACACCGCCGACTTCGTCTACGGCTACGTCAGCGTCGACCTGACCACCGGCAAGACCCAGGTTCAGGACTTTGCCCCGGTCACCGAGGTGTACTTCACCGGCATGCGCTCGCCCAAGGACCCCAACCAGATGTTCGGCGTGCTCAACCGCCTGGCCAAGTACGACATCAAGCAGCAGAAGCTGATCAAGGCCGCGAACCTGGCGCATTCGTACTACTGCATCAGCTTCGACAAGGCCGGCAGCAAGCTGTACCTGACCGGCACCTTCAACGACGTGGCGGTGTACGACCCGGACAGCCTGGAGCTGGTGGCGAACATCAAGCTGCCAGGCGGCGACATGGCCACCGGTACCGCACAGGTATTCACCCGCTGACTCAACGCAGGCGGGCAACCACCTGCGCCGGCCCATAACAATCACAAGGGGCAACCATGAATCAACCGAGCTATACCCAGGGGCGTCAGGACAAGGACCTGCTCGCCATGACCATCGGCGCGGCGTTCGACGCCACCGCGGCCAGGTTCGCCGCGCGTGAAGCGCTGGTGGTGCGCCACCAGGGCCTGCGCTACAGCTGGCAGCAACTGGCCGAGGAGGTCGAGCGCCACGCCCGGGCCCTGCTGGCCCTGGGGCTGCAGCGCGGCGATCGCCTGGGCATCTGGGCGCCCAACTGCGCGCAGTGGTGCATCACCCAGTTCGCCAGCGCCAAGGTCGGCGTGATCCTGGTCAACATCAACCCGGCCTATCGCAGCAGCGAGCTGGAATACGCGCTCAAGCAGTCCGGCTGCAACTGGGTGATCTGCGCCGACGCGTTCAAGACCAGCGACTACCACGCGATGCTCCTCGGCCTGGTGCCGGAGCTGGCCAGCGTCGCCCCCGGCAGCCTGAACTGCCAGCGCCTGCCGGCCCTGCGCGGCGTGGTGAGCCTGGCCGAGCAACCGCCCACAGGCTTTCTGCCCTGGGCGGGCCTGCAAGGCATGGCCGAGGCGGTGACCGTGCAGGCCCTGGCCGAGCGCCAGGCCGGCCTGCACTGGCACGACCCCATCAATATCCAGTACACCTCCGGCACCACGGGTTTCCCCAAGGGGGCAACCCTCAGCCACCACAACATCCTCAACAACGGCTACATGGTCGGCGAGAGCCTGGGCCTGACCGAGCACGACCGGCTGGTGATCCCGGTGCCGCTGTACCACTGCTTCGGCATGGTCATGGGCAACCTGGGCTGCCTGACCCATGGCTCGACCATGATCTACCCCGGGGATGCCTTCGACCCGCTGAGCACCCTGCGCGCCGTTGCCGAGGAGCGCGCCACCGCGCTCTACGGTGTGCCGACCATGTTCATCGCCGAACTGGACCACCCGCAGCGGCATGAATTCGACCTGTCGAGCCTGCGCACCGGGATCATGGCCGGCGCCACCTGCCCGATCGAGGTGATGCGCCGGGTGATCGACGAGATGCACATGAGCGAGGTGCAGATCGCCTATGGCATGACCGAGACCAGCCCGGTGTCGCTGCAGACCGCTGCCGAGGACGACCTGGAGCTGCGCGTCACCTCCGTGGGGCGTACCCAGCCGTGCCTGGAGAGCAAGCTGGTGGACAGCGACGGGCTCACGGTACCCCGCGGGCAGATCGGCGAGCTGTGCACCCGTGGCTACAGTGTCATGCTCGGCTACTGGGAAAACCCCGAGGCCACCACCGCGAGCATCGACCACGAGGGCTGGATGCACACCGGCGACCTGGCGGTGATGGACGAGCAGGGCTATGTGCGCATCGTCGGGCGCAGCAAGGACATGATCATTCGCGGGGGCGAGAACATCTACCCGCGGGAGCTGGAGGAGTTCTTCTTCACCCACCCGGCCATCGCCGACGTACAGGTGATCGGCATTCCGTGCAGCCGTTATGGCGAGGAGATCGTGGCCTGGGTCAAGTTCCACCCCGGACACAGTGCCAGCGAAGACGAACTGCGCGAATGGGCCAGGGCGCAGATCGCCCACTTCAAGGTGCCGCGGCACTTTCGCCTGGTGGACGAGTTCCCCATGACGGTCACCGGCAAGGTGCAGAAGTTTCGCATGCGCGAGATCAGCATCGAGGAACTGACCCTGGCCAGGCAAGGCCAGCTGGCGGCCAGGGGGTAGGCCTGCGCCGCCGGGTGCGGGCGGTCATGCAGGGCGCATGACCGCCCGGGCGGCACTCAGTGCGTGCCGCGCGGCACGGTCTTGAGCAGGTCCTCGGGGCTGATATGGCCCACGATGTGCTTCACGCTGCCCGGCTGCGGCAGGTCGAGGATGTGCCCCTTCATCTTGCCGATCACGTGCATCTCGCACGGCTTGCAGTCGAACTTCAGGGTCAGTACCTCGTCACCGTGAATCAGCTGCATGGGCGCAACCTTGGTGCGCACGCCGGTGACGCCCTTGGCCTGTTTGGGGCACAGGTTGAACGAGAAGCGCAGGCAGTGCTTGGTGATCATCACCGGCACTTCGCCGGGCTCTTCGTGGGCCTCGTAGGCCGCATCGATCAGCTTGACCCCGTGGCGGTGGTAGAAGTCGCGGGCCTTCTGGTTGTACACGTTGGCCAGGAACGACAGGTGCGACTCGGGGTATACCGGCGCCGGCACCGTCTCGGCCTTGCGGCCGCCGCGCGGGTGCGCGGCAACGCGGGCGGCGGTGAGGCTCTCGATCACGTCGCGGCGCAGCGCCTTGAGCTGGGAGTTGGGAATGAAGTACGCCTGCGGCGCATCCAGGCGAATGCCGGTGGCGTGGTACTGGGTGGTGCCCAGCTGGCCGAGCAGGTCGTGCAGTTGCTCCAGCGCCTGCTCCGGCTTGTTGGCCGGGCCGAACGGGCCGGGCAGGGTGGCACTGGCGCTGATGCCTTCCTCGCTGGTGGCGGTCAGCTCAAGGCCGTGTTCACGCAACTGCGCGACCCAGCCCAGGCCGATACGGCGTTCGGCCGACGTCTTCTGCAGCGCCTGCTGCCAGTTGTGGTCCAGGTTGCGGCTCAGCGGATGGTTGGGGCGCAGCTGGTGCAGGCCCTTGGGCATCTCGTTGGGCTCTACGCGGTAGCGGTAGCGCTTTTCGCCGTCTTCGTCGAACTCGCCCCTGGCCTCGGCGATGTTGGCACGAAAGCCGACCACCTCACGCTTGACCAGCACGTTCAGGCCGTCGCCGTTGGACAGCGGTGCATGGGTGACCACCTGCAGGTCGCGCTTGCCGACCTTTTCCACCACACCCACCGGCAGGCCGGTGAAGGTGGGCGAATCGAACGCGCCGATGTCGATCTTGCGCTCGCTCACGAAGTAGTCGGTGCTGCCGCGGTGGAAGGTCTTGTCCGGGTCGGGCACGAAGAAGTGCGCGGTATGGCCGCTGGAGGCGCGGGCCAGGTCGGTGCGGTCTTCGAGCACTTCGTCCAGGCGCTGGCGGTAGTAGGCGGTGATGTTCTTCACGTAGCCCATGTCCTTGTAGCGGCCCTCGATCTTGAACGAACGCACGCCAGCCTCTACCAGGGCGCGGATGTTGGCGCTCTGGTTGTTGTCCTTCATCGACAGCAGGTGCTTCTCGTAGGCGATCACGCCGCCTTTTTCGTCCTTGAGGGTGTAGGGCAGGCGACAGGCCTGGGAACAGTCGCCACGGTTGGCGCTGCGTCCGGTCTGGGCGTGAGAGATGTTGCACTGCCCGGAGAACGCCACGCACAGCGCGCCATGAATGAAGAACTCGATGGCCGCGTCGGTTTCGTCGGCGATGGCGCGGATTTCCTGCAGGTTCAGCTCGCGGGCCAGCACCAGCTGCGAGAAGCCGGCCTGGTCGAGGAATTTGGCCCGTGCCAGGGTGCGGATGTCGGTCTGGGTGCTGGCGTGCAGCTCGATGGGCGGAATGTCCAGCTCCATCACCCCCAGGTCTTGCACGATCAGCGCGTCGACGCCGGCGTCGTACAGCTGGTGGATCAGCTTGCGCGCCGGCTCCAGCTCGTTGTCGTGCAGGATGGTGTTGATGGTGGTGAACACCCGCGCGTGGTAGCGGTGGGCAAACTCCACCAGCCCGGCGATATCGCTCACCTCGTTGCAGGCGTTGTGGCGGGCACCGAAGCTCGGGCCACCCAGGTACACCGCATCGGCGCCATGCAGGATCGCCTCGCGGGCAATCGCCACGTCGCGGGCGGGGCTGAGCAATTCCAGGTGATGCTTGGGTAGGGACATGTCTTTTTAGTCTGGCTGGTCACGGTAGCCGCGCATTGTAGCCGCGCAACGCGCTGTCGGCACCTTTGCCGACAGGCGTCATGCAGATTGACCAGCCCCCTTCGCCGGTGAGGCCGGCAAAGGGGCGCCAGGGCAGGGGTCAGAAGCGCCCGTCCAGGCCGATGCGGAACATCTCGTTGCGCTCGTCGGTGGCCAGCGCGGTCTTGTACGAGAAGCCCAGGCGCCAGCTCTGGCTGAGGCTGAAGTCCAGGCCCAGGTCCAGATCGACGAAGTTGCTGTCCATCGGGTCGGGTGACAGGCGATACAGCACGCCGTCGTTGGTCTGGTCGGTGTAGCGCATGCGGTAGTCGTCGCTGTGGCTGAAGTTGTGACCCCACGCCAGCCCGACCCGCGGCGTGAGCACGCCGGCGCCGGTCTGGATGTCGTAGCCGCTGCGCACGCCCAGGAACGAGGTGAAGGTCCGCTGGCGCTGTTGTTCGTACGACAGCCCGTAGATACCGCCGCCCCGTTCGCTGAAGTCGTCCAG
Source organism: Pseudomonas palmensis (assembly GCF_017848315.1). Classification (GTDB taxonomy): domain Bacteria; phylum Pseudomonadota; class Gammaproteobacteria; order Pseudomonadales; family Pseudomonadaceae; genus Aquipseudomonas; species Aquipseudomonas palmensis. The sequence goes on along the minus strand of NZ_JAFKEC010000013.1, from coordinate 63,495 downwards.
CTTGGTGAAGCTGGCGTTCAGCCGTGTGTACGGCGCCAGCGACAGGGCGCCTTCGCGGTACTCGTAGCTGGCGGTCAGCGAGGCGAACAGCTGGTCGGCGTCGCGCGAGCCATGGGCATAGCCGTTGGACGGGTCGGCAGTGACGTAGCGGCGCGAGTCGAAGCGGATGCGGTTGTAGCCCAGCAGTGCATCGATGTAGATCTCCGACAGCGGGTTGACGCTCAGGTACGCCGCCAGGCCCAGGGCGTCGGCCTCGCTGCGGGTGTCCTGCTCGCCGATGTCGGCGCGGTCGTTGCCGTAGCCAAAACCGATGCCCACCACGGCCCTTGGCGACAGGCGATAGTCGACGCCGGCGCTCAGTCCATAGGTGACGAAGCTGTTGTCCTTGGCGCCGCGTGCGCGGTTGGAACCGGTGTTGATGAAGCCATCGGTCCAGTAGGCCACGGCCTCTTCGACGCACTCGCCGGAGGTGGCGCGGGCGGTGTCGCGCTGTTTGCGACGGGTGTCGTCCGCGTCCTCGTCGTCATTGCCCTTGCCGTTGCCTTCGAGCTCGTCGCGCAGCGCCTTGCCCAGGCTGCCCAGGCCGAGGTTGTCGCGGCCATGTTGAACGTTGGCGTTGAACGCGTTGCGGTCACAGGTAGGGCGGTGCAGTTGCTCCAGGCGCCGGTTGAAGTTGTCCATCTGGGTGCTGGCAAAACGATCCGCTGCGCGCGATTGCGCGTTGAGCAGGCCGATCACTTCGGCGTCCTTGCTGGGGTCGGGACGTGCCTGCACGCTGAAGGTCACGGTGCCGGTCGCGCTGGCACCGCTGGTGCTCTCCAGGCTGAAGGTGACCACTGCTGTGCCGGCAAAGGCAGCGGCAGGCACGAAGCGCAGGTTGAAACCGGACAGGGCGGCACGCGCTGCTCGCGCAGGGGCCACCGATGTCAGGCTGGCATGCCCGGCTGACGCTGGGCTCAACGACAGCACGCGGGCGCGCAGGAACGGCCCTCCGGTGGCCCCACGGGTAAGGTCGACGCTGGCGACAGCACCGGGGCTGAGCGCCTCGCTGGATGACACCACGGTGACCACCTGGGCGGCGATCGCCAGGGTAATGCTGCGGCTGCCGGTGGCGCCGTTGGCATCGGTGGCGGTAACGGTCAGCGTGGCGTTGGCGGCCTCGGTCGGCGTGCCGCTGATCACCCCGGTCGCCGGGTCGAGCTGCAGGCCATTGGGCAGGCTGCCGGCGCCGATGGCGTAGCTGTACGGCGCCATCCCGCCGCTGGCACCCAGGCCGAAGCTGTAGGCGCTGCCCACGGTGCCTGGCGGCAGTGGGCCGGAGGCCGGGCTCATTACCAGCGTCGGTGGGGTGATGGTGAGGCTCACCGTGGCGGCTGCCGAGGTGCCGCCCGGGCCGGTGGCGGTGTAGGTGAAGCTGTCAATGCCCGAGTAACCGGCAGTCGGGGTGTAGCTGATGCGGGTGCCACTGACCTGCGCAGTACCGTGCTGTGGGTTGCTGGCCACGGCCACGCTTGTGACCGGGGCACTGCCCAGGCTCAGGGTCAGCGGGTTGTTGCGGCTGTTGGCGGCCACACCGGCCGACACGTTGCCGACCACGGGCGCCTGTGCCACGACTGTCAGGCTCAGCGTACGGCTGCCGGTGGCACCGTTGGCATCGGTGGCGGTAACGGTCAGCGTGGCGTTGGCGGCCTCGGTCGGCGTGCCGCTGATCACCCCGGTCGAGGTGTTGAGTGTCAACCCATTGGGCAGACTGCCGCCGATGGCATAGCTGTACGGCGCCATCCCGCCGCTGGCACCCAGGCCGAAGCTGTAGGCGGTGCCCACGGTGCCTGGCGGCAGCGAGCCTGACGCTGGGCTTAGCACCAGGGTTGGCGGGGTAACGGTAACGTTCACCGTGGCAGGTGCCGAGGTGCCGCCCGGGCCGGTGGCGGTGTAGGTGAAGCTGTCAATGCCCGAGTAACCGGCAGTCGGGGTGTAGGTGATGCTGGTGCCACTGACCTGCGCAGTACCGTGCTGTGGGTTGCTGGCCACGGCCACGCTGGTGACCGGGGCACTGCCCAGGTTCAGGGTCAGCGGGTTGTTGCTGGTGTTGGCGGCCACACTGGCCGACACGTTGCCGACCACGGGCGCCTGCGCCACGACTGTCAGGCTCAGCGCCTGGCTTGCCTGGAAACTCTGGCTGTCAGTCACCCTGACGGTGAAGCTGGTGGTGCCGGGTGCGGTTGGCGTACCGGTTAGGCTGCCGGTCGGGGCCAGGGCCATGCCGGACGGCAGGGCGCCCGAAACGATGGTGTAGCTGTACGGCGCGGTGCCGCCACTGGCACTGATGCTGGCCGTGTAGGGCACGTTCTGGGTGGCGTTGGCCAGTGTGGTCGTGCCGATAACCACGGTGGGTGGCGTGATGGCGAGGTTGACGGTTGCAGGCGCCGAAGTCCCCCCCGGGCCGGTGGCGGTATAGGTAAAGCTGTCGATGCCGGCATAGCCTGGGGTCGGGGTATAGGTGAAACCCGTGGCCCCGGTGATGCTGACGGTGCCATGTGCAGGGGGTGTCACCACGGCCAGGCTGGTGGTCGGCCCCCCGCTGAGGCTTGCGCTGATCGTGCTGGCGCCGCTGTTGGCTGCGAGGGTTTGGTTGATATTGGCGGCTACCGGCGCTTGCTGGCCAACCACGAAGGAATAGGGACGCACTCCGGTGAATCTGTTGGTATCACTGGCCCGCACCCCGAAAGTGAACGTACCGGCGGTGGTTGGTGTGCCACTCAGGGTGCCTGTGCTGGTAAGGCTCATTCCTGCAGGCAGCGCGCCGAAGGCGATACCGTAGTCGAAGGGTGCAACCCCACCGCTGGCGCTGATCGACGTGCTGTACCCCGTGCCCACCGTAGCTGCGGGCAAGGTAATCGGCGTGATGTCTATGAAGGGCGTGGCAATGGTGAGGGTATAGGACTGACTGACGCTGGTGAGGTTGCTGGAGCTGTCGACCGCAGTGACGCTGAAGGTGTAAGTACCGGGGCTGGAGGGGCTTCCGGTCAGGGTACCGGTACTGGAAAGGGCGATTCCGGTCGGTAGGCTGCCACCGTTGATGCTGAAGGTGTAGGGCGCGACACCCCCACTGACGGTGAGCTGTTGGCTGTAGCTGCTGCTGTAAATGGGGGCTGGCAATGTCGCCGGGGTGATGGCCATGCTGCCGGCAACGATGGTCAGTGTATAGCTGCGCGTGCCGGTGTAGCTGAACGCGTCGGTGGCCCTGGCCGTGAAGCTGAAGTTGCCGCTGCTGGTCGGCGTGCCGCTGAGCGTGCCGTTGGATGCCAGGGTCAGGCCGCTGGGCAAGGCTCCAGATGCAAGCGAAAAGGCGTAGGGCGCGTTACCCCCGCTGGCAGCCAGCGAGGTGGTGCTGTAGGCGATACCGGCAGTACCCGCAGGCAGTGATGCAGGGGCGATGCTGATGGTCGGGGAACCGACGGTAACGGTCACGGTCGCCGGGGCAGAGGTGCCTGCACTGTTGGTGGCGGTATAGGTGAAGCTGTCCGTGCCTGCATAACCGACCGTGGGTGTGTAGGTGACGCTGGTGCCGCTGGCCGTTACTGTGCCGTGGCTTGCTGAGGTACTGATGGCCACGCTGCTGGCGACGCCCCCCGAGAGGCTGAGTGTGACAGGGTTCGCGCTGCTGTTGTGGCCGACAGAGGCGCTGACCGGGCCGGCAACCGGCGGTGCAATGTAGGTGAAGGCATTGGTCAACGACGCCGAGCCGGCGGCAGTGGTGACACTCACGTTGACCACGCCGGCGTTGCCGGCCGGGATTGTGGCGGTGATCTGGGTGGGGCTGTTGATGGTCCAGCCGGTTGCCGATACCCCACCAAAGGTGACGCTGCTGGCGCCGGTCAGGCCGGTGCCCGTGAGGGTCACGCTGGTGCCACCGCCGATGGGGCCTGAGTTGGGGGTGACGGTGTTCAGGGTCGGCACGGCGAGGTAGGTATAGGCATTGACCGAAGTGGCACTGCCCCCCGGCGTGGTGGCCACGACATTGACGGGCCCGGCGGCATGCGCGGGCGCAATGGCGGTGATCGATGTCGAACTGTTGACGGTGAAGCTGCTTGCCGGTGTGCCGCCAAAGGTGAGGCTGGTGGTGCCGGTCAGGCCTGTGCCTGAGATAAACACTTGATTGCCGCCGGTGGTGGCGCCGGAATTGGGCGTAGCGATGGTCAGGGTCGGTACGGCGAGGTAGGTGAAACCATTGGTCAGCGTGCTCGTACCGCTTGCCGTTGTGACCGTCACGTTGACCGGGCCTGCCGTGTAGGCGGGGACGGTGGCGGTTATCGAGGTCGGGGAAACGACGATGATGTTGGTAGCGGGCACACCAGCGAATGTCACGTCGGTGACACCGACAAAATTGGTGCCGGTCAGGGTCACAGAGGTGCCGCCGATGGCGGGGCCGCTGCCGGGCGATACGGCGGTCAGGGTCAGGGGCGGTGTTGCGCCTGTGACCTTGAGGGTGTAACGGGCCTTGCCCACGACGTCGTTGCTGTCAAGGGCCGAAATCCAGAAATCGTAGTTGCCGATGGCTGTGGGGGTGCCATGCAGGGTGGTGGTCGCACTTCCAGGCGACGTTTCCAGAACCAGACCGGGCGGCAGGCAGTTGGTCGGCATGCTGGTGTCATCCTGGTCACATTCGTACCACTCGAAGATCGGCATGGCGCCGCCGGTGGCGGTGATAGTGAAAGTGTCTATCGGTGTGTTGACCGCCACATCCGGCAGGGCGGTGCCACTGGCGGGGGAAAGGGTCGGGGCGGCACTGGCCTGGCCGCACAGCAGCAGCGAGACGAGCATCAGGCCCAGCAATGCAATGCTGCGGGCCATGCGGTGACGAAGGTCAATCAGGGATCTGTTCATGGGGCTTCCTGCCAGGTAGCGGTATTACTCGCTTGCGGCGCGGGTCAAGAGTCATCGGAACAACCCGTATGCCGTGACTGGCAGTGCGGGTTTTGCAGCGTGGAGGTAACGGCGGCGTGGTCAGGGTTCCATGGGGGCACCCTCGGCACAGGTCTGCGTCAGTGGCCGTTGCATCTGCAGGTACAAGCCCTGCTCGCTAACTACCTCGAAGCCCAGGCGCGCATACAGCCGGCGCGCCGGGTTGAACGGCTCCACACTCAGGGCACAGCGCGTGTGCTGGCCGTCGGCCAGCGCGAGCACCGCAGCCAGCAGGGTGCTGCCCAGCCCCTTGCCCTGCCAGGCAGGCAGCAAGGCGATATCGACCACCCGCACTTCGCTGGCGTCCACCTGCAGGCACAACCTGCCGATCGGTTGCCCCTGGTGCTCCAGCAACAGGAATTCGGCCGAGCGATAGTGCAGGGCGTAGTGGCGTTGCTGCAGCTCGGCTTGGGCGTGCAGAAACGCGACCCGCTGCGCGTCGGTCCACCCTGGTGCGGCACGCACCTCTTCCCAGCGGCGCGTCACGAACAGCGCGCGCAGAAACCCGTCATCCGCCTCGGCCTGCAGGCGCAGGCCGGGAACGAACGACGATGGCAACAGGCGGGCCAGGCGCTCGAGGCTAGTCATTGCGGATCGGGTACTCCCCTTCGACGCAGATGCAGTACGCCAGCGCCAGGTAGGGTTGCATCAGGTTGCGCTCGATGTTGCCGTTGCCAGTGCCGGCGTCAGTCATGCTGCCTTCGGCCAGCGTCTGCGTGGTGCCCACAGTGTTGTACAGGTTGATGTTGCGTGGCTGGGCGAGGTAAGTGGTGGTGCTCGGGATGTCGACCCTCTGGTCCGGCTCGGTACCATCGCGCGCGGTGAACCCATGGTTGTGTGGCGGGTAGTTCAAGGAATTGAGCGCTACCTTGTCGGCGCCAGCGGTACTGGCGAAGGCTGCGTTTGGCAACCCGGTACCCTGGCCGGCTCCCATCACCACACGACCATTGAGATTGGGCAGCATGAACGTGGTCTTGCCATCGCCGCCGAATCGGTTGCCGATCACCGAAAACAGCACGCTGTACTGCTGGATCAACAACGAACGCCCGTCGCAGGGAAGAAAATTCTGCGGCACGAAACTGTAGGGCAGAAGCCTGATTTCACCATAGAAAGCGTCCATGGAATGCTCTTTCCTTGATTCAGAGAGGGGTGGGCTTACTGCTGCGACGGGTAGATCCCGGCCAGCGCGATGATGTAGTTGAGCGCCATGCTGCCCATCAGGTTGGCATGTGGTTGCCCGCCGCCTGGCGCCACCGACACTGCCGCGGAGTTCAGTGTGACGTTGGGGTTGGTGCCGCCGTTGCTGTACAGCCCCTTGGTCGAGCTTTGCGCGGTGAACACCCCGAGTGTGCGCGAGGCCGGTGCCTGGGTGTCGACCGGCGAGGCGGCATCGGCCAACTGCGTGCTGGCGTAAAAGGTATGCGAGTGAGCGGGCATGTGTTGCACGCCAATGGTGGTCTGTGCACTGCCCATTGCCTGGCCCAGGTTGCGCTGCGTGAGGCCGGGGCCTGCGCCGGCGCCTACCGGTACCCGGCCGCGCAGGTCGGGCAGGGCGAAGGTGTTGACCCCATCACCGCCATAGGTGGTGCCCAACAGCGTGAACAACACCTGGTTCTGCTGGATCGACAACAGCTGGCCATTGCACAGTGCCCAGTCCTGTGGCTCGTAGTTGCCTGCGAACAGACGGATTTCCCCGATAAAGGCTTCAGACATGGTTCATTCCTTGATGTGAAGGAGCGTGTTCACGGGCGCGGTGGGTAAACGCCAACACTGGCGATGCAGTACTGCAGCACCAGCGAAGGCTGCATGTTGTCCAGGGGCTGTTGGGGTGGCGTGGGCTGAATCGTTGCCGGGTTGAGCGCTTGCTGCTTGCTACTGTCGAACTTGACGTAGGTGCTGCGCGAAGCGACCGGTGGGGTTGCCAGGTTGGCACTGGTGGCCGGGAACGCACCGGCCGGCCCGCTGTTGCCCAGGGCATCGGATACATAGACCTCATGGGTATGCTGGGCGAGTGCGGCGGCGGGCAGTGTTTCTTTCTCGGTGCCGGCTGACTGGCCCTGGGTATGATTGCTCAGGCCGGGGTCAGGGGTGCCGGTGCTGTTCCGGGCCAGCGCGGTGCGCCCGCGCAGGTCAGGCAGGGCAAACAGGTTGTTGCCGGAGCTGCCGAACTGGGTGCCGAGCAAGGAAAACAGTGCAGCGTTGGTTTGGGTGGATAACAGGCGTCCGTCGCACGGCAGCCAACCCTTGGGCACGAAGTTGTAAGGGAACAGGCGGATTTCACCCACGAAAGGTTCCATATGAACAAACCTCCATCATGTTTCTCAGGCACCAAAAAAAACCCACTTGCAGGCAAGTGAGTGACAATCACGGCAGAGCTGACTAGCTAGGTAAGGCGGTTATCGATCACGGCTTGTGGCCGTTCCAGCTTCCATCTGCGCTTCTTCATGAGCGTTCCTTCCATGGTTGCGATAACAGGCAGAGGGTCCGGCGAAGCGGCCCTCGGGAGGTGGGTTGATGCTAGGCGAGGTAGTGACGCATTGCCATCACTGAAAATGGGTATTTCGACGATTTTTTTCAAACGATTGTTTGACGCGGGGCGGCTGTCGGTAATCTGGCGTCAGATACACGTCGCGCCCGGTATTCATGGGCACCTGGCCGTGCCCTGTAGCCAGTGGCTGCGTGCTGTGGAAAGATTCGGGTTCTTTTCCGTGCCGCACTGACGAGCAAGCCATGATCGATTTCCACAATGTCACCGCCTACCAGCAGCACAACCGTGTGCTGGACGGTTTCTCCCTGCACATCGGTGCCGGCGAGAAGGTCGCCATCCTGGGCCCCAACGGGGCCGGCAAAAGCACCCTGCTCAAGCTGATCACCCGCGAGCTGTACCCGGTGGAGCGCGAAGGCAGCCACCTGAAGCTGTTCGGCAGCGACACCGTCAACCTGTGGGCACTGCGCAGTCGCCTGGGGTTCGTGTCCCAGGACCTGCAGGAAGACTACACCCCGCACACCCAGGCGCTGGATGTGGTGGCGTCGGGCTTTTTCGGCGCCATCGGTGCCCATGGCCATCTGCAGCCCGATGACGAGCAACTGGCGCAGGCGCGTGCGCTGCTGGCCGAGGTGGAAATGGCCGGGTACGAAAGCACCATGTTCCAGCGCCTGTCCACCGGGCAGAAGCGCCGCCTGCTGCTGGCCCGCGCGCTGGTTCACCGGCCCAGTGCGCTGATTCTCGACGAGCCGGCCAACGGCCTGGACATGGGGGCGAGCCTGGGCATGCTGAGGTTGCTGCGCAGCTTCTGCGCCGAGGAGCACGCCATGATCATCACCACCCACCATATCGACGAGATCATCCCGGAGATCGAGCGTGTGGTGCTGCTTAGCCAGGGGCGCATCGTGGCCGACGGGCCCAAGGCCGAGGTGCTGACCAGCGCGGCACTGTCGCAGCTGTACCAGACGCAGCTGCGCATCAGCGAACAGGATGGCTGGTACCGCTGCTGGCACGCCTGAACCGGCCTGCGTGCGGCCGGCTCGACGGGGTCAGGGCACAGGGTTGATGAACGGGCCGCCGGTGAACTGCACGAACAGCTGGCGGTACTCTTCGTTTTCCGGGTCGATGATCAGTGCCTGACGCAGGAACTCCAGCCCCTCGCGAGCGTTGTCCAGTTGGCAGCTGAGGGCAAAGGCCAGGTACAGGTGATAGGCGTTGAAGAAGTCGAACGACAGCGCCACCTTCACCAGGTGCAGGGCGCCGGTCAGGTCCTGGGCCCGCAGGCGCGTGCCGATCTCGTGATTCAACTGGGCGCCATCCTTGATCATCAGGTTCGCCAGGCCGACCTGCTTGCGCAGTACAACCGTATGGCCGTTGCCGACCTTGGAGTCGGTCTGCTCGACGCTTTCGACCAGCCAGTGCCCCAGCCCGACGTTGTTGATCAGGTTGACGGCCCGCAGCATGCTCTGCAGGGAGAACACCAGGTGATGGCCACGCCACAGGTGCGCGTCGATCGTGCTCATGTCGACGCGCTTTTCGTAGGCGTCGATCATCTGTTCCAGGGTGGTCAGCGCGCGGATGCGGTCGGTGGGCTCGGCGTTGCGGTTGGGGAAGATGCAGAAGAACACGCCACCGTCCTTCACCACCCGGGATGACTCCACGTAGGCCGCCAGCAGGTTGGGCACATGCTCGATGACGTGGGAAGTGATCAGGTAGTCGAAGGTCTGGTCGGCAAAGGGGATATCCAGGAAGTCGCCCAGCGCGTCGACCCTGGCGGGCTCGACGTGGTAGTTGGCCTGTTCCTGCTTGTAGTGCGTGTAGTCTTCCAGGTCCTGCGGGTACAGGAATGCCTCGCCATCGCAGGGGGCCAGGTTGATGCAGTCCGGCAGGTAGAACGCATTATGCGCGGCGGCACCGATCTCCAGGCCGCGGCCCTGACAGTATTTGCTGGCCAAGGCCATGCCTTTATGGTTCATCGACGCTTGCTTCCTCTGAAAAAATGCCTTGCGCAGGCTATCGGCAGGGCCGCGCAAGTATTGAGCCGGGTACGCAGCGCTCGCGTTCAAAGACTTCCCGCGCAGCGTGCAATAGAATACCCGGCGGGCGAACCCGGTTGGTTCGTCCAGTGCCGAAGCCTCTTGTGATTCGTGTAGGCATCAGGCTTCTTGCTGAATTGAAAATAGGCCACACATGCCAAGCGTTTCCCCGGAAGTACAAGCCAAAGAATGGCACAGCATGGTTTCCCAGTACCCATGCACGCTGACCCAATCGTTGCAGGGCCTTGTCGAGCGCAACAAGGTCATGCTGGCCGCGCGGTTCTATGAACACATGCTGGCCGACCCCAATGCTTCGCTGATCCTGTCCCACGACGAGGTCAAGAGCCGCCTGGGCAGTTCGATGCAGGCCTGGCTGGTGCGGGTCTATTCGGTGTCGCCCACCGATGACTGCATGCCGCTGGTTGCCCTGCAAAAGCAGGTGGGGGAAGTGCATGCGCGCATCGACGTGCCGCTGCACCTGGTGCTCAGTGGTGCGCGGCACCTGAAGAAGTTGCTGTTCCAGCTGATTCTCGAACAGCAGTGGGCCAGCGAGGCGCAGGCATTGCGCCTGGCCAGCGAAACCATGGACCTGGCCATGGAAATCATGAGCCACGCCTATTCGCGGTCCCATGACCGCAACTCGCGCAACGAGGAAGGCTACCGGCTGTTCTCGGTGCTGCAGAACATCAGCACCGAGCGCGAGCGTCAGCGTGGCGCCTTGCTGGACTGGGAAAACAGCCTGATGTTCGACCTGGCCATGGGCTCCAACGGCGTGAACCTGCCCAGGCTCGCGGCCTCTGATTTCGGCCTGTGGTTCCGTCACAAGGGCGCCTACGCCTTCCAGAACACCAGCGAAAGCGATCAGATCCTGAAGATCATCCGTCACATGGATGACGTGTTGCTGCCCATGTTTCTTGCCTCGATGCACGAGCAGGAGACGCGCATGCGCCTGCTGCGCGACATTCGCGACCAGACCAAGAGCCTGATGTTCAACCTCGACAACCTGTTCAACACCGCCAACGAGCTGGAAAGCGGCCGCGACGTGCTCACACGCATGCTCAACCGCAAGTTCCTGCCGGTGGTGATCGGCAACGAGATCGCCATCGCGCAGAAGACCGGGCAGACGTTTTCGGTGTTCTCGGTGGATATCGACAACTTCAAGTCGATCAACGACAACTTCGGTCACGAAGCCGGCGACGCGATTCTGCAGCAGATCGCCGAGATCCTCAGCAGCCACAGCCGCGCGGGGGACTACGTGTTCCGCATGGGGGGCGAGGAGTTCCTGATGATCCTGGTGGACATCGACAGCGCCAACGCCATGAAGGTGGCGCAGAAGTTGCGGCGCAAGGTCGAAGCGGAAAAGCTGCAACTGACCGAAGGCCGCAGGCACCAGGTCACCGTGAGCATCGGCATGGCCACCTACAACGGCCACCCCGACTACCAGCACCTGCTGCGACAGGCCGACCAGGCCATGTACCAGGCCAAGCAGGGCGGCCGGAACCGGGTGGTGGCGTACGGGGAGCTGACCTCGCCGGAGTGACAGGCCAAGCCTGATGGAGGCGACGATGCACACGCCAAGGCGCCTCTGGCGCAGCGTTATGTGGTTGACAGTGCTGTGGCTGACGGCCAGTGGCGCGCTCGCCGCCGAGCGCGGCCACTGCGGGCGCCAGGCCGGCCCGCAGTGCCTGCACAGCTTCGCGTTGCCGGCAGGTGCAGGCCAGATGCATTACTACGCATCGCGCGTGCCAAGGCCCGGCGACCCCCACGGCCCGCAGACGGCACTGCTGATACTGCACGGGCATCCGCGCGATGTCGGGCGCAGCTTCGAGGCCGGCTTGCAGGCGGCACGTGCTGCGGGCCGGTTGCCGCGTACCCTGGTGGTGGCGCCGCTGTATCAGGTGGCGCCGGCGCAGGCCGGGCGTTGCAGCATGCCGGACACGCCCGGCGCTCAACCGGGCGACGCGCTGTGGAGCTGTGCCGGCTGGCTGGCGGGGGCTCCCTCGCTGGGCGGCCATCCGCTTGGCGCCTTTGCGGCACTGGACGCCTTGCTGGGCGAACTGGCCCGGCAGTGGCCGAGCCTGCGCAGTGTGACCCTGGTGGGGTTTTCGGCCGGTGCGCAGATGCTCCAGCACAGCATCGGTTTTGCCGCCGACCCGCCGGCGGGTGTGGCGCTGCGCTATGTGATCGCCGACCCGGGCAGCTGGCTGTACTTCGACCCGGTTCGCCCCGTGCCCCTGCGGGGCGAGCGAACGGTGCCGTGGGAGGCCTGTGGTACGGGGGGCTGCACCTGGCGCTTCGACGTGCCGGCGACGTCTCCGGCCTGTGCCTATGACCACTGGAAGTACGGCACCCAGTCGCTGCCTGGCTATCTGCCGCGTACCGGCGCACAGGCCCGCGCACACTATGCGGCGGCCCAGGTCGATTACCTGGAAGGTGCCCTCGACAGCAGTGCCGACAAGGGCACGTTCTATCCGATTCTCGACAAATCCTGCGCGGCCATGTTGCAGGGGCCTTTCCGATTGCAGCGAGGGCTGGCGTATGCCGCCTATGAACAGGCCGTGCTCAAGCCGCGCACGCCCAGGCGCATGGTCATCGTGCCAGGTTGCGCGCATGACGTGGCCTGTGTACTGGGCGCCGATGCAGCGCGGCCCGTGCTGTTCGCGCCGCCGCCCTGAGCGTGCCGCAGCGCCACGGCAGGTCAGGAAAATAATTCAGGACCAGCCCATTTTTTTTCGCTTGTGCCAGCCCCTTCGTGCCCTAAGACTCGAGCAGGGCGACGACCGCCTGTTCCCGCGTCAGTACCGGGCTTGCGGGTTCGGGGGCGTGCGCCAACAGAATAAAAATCACAAGGTTGGAGGTGCTCGTGAGTGACTACGCTGCTGTGCCAGATGAAAGCGGCCATATCGATGTACCGGGTGGGAAGGTCTGGTACCGGCTCAACCGCTCGGCCAACAGCGGTGCCGTGCCGCTGATCGTGCTGCATGGCGGCCCCGGCAACTCCCATGACTACCTGCTGCCGCTGCTCGAACTGGTGCCTGACCGCAGCGTGGTGCTGTACGACCAGCTCGATTGCGGACGCTCGCAGCGGGTGGGCGACACACGCAACTGGACGCTGGAGCGTTTTACCGACGAGATAGATGCCGTTCGCGAGCACCTGGGCCTGGGCCAGGTGCATCTGTTTGCCAGCTCGTGGGGCTGCAGCATCGCCATCAACTATGCGGCCCGGCAGCCGGCCGGGCTGTGCTCGCTGGCGCTGTCGGGGCCGTTGGTCGATGCCAAGCGCTGGATGGCGGACTGCGAGCGATTGAAGGCGCAGTTGCCCGACCACCTGCAGGCGGTGATGCGCCGGTGCGAGGCGCAGCGCGACTTCACCAGCCCCGAGTACCTGGAGGCGGTCAACGCGTTCTATGTGCGTCACCTGTGCCGCGTGCAGCCCTGGCCGCAGATCGTGGTCGACACGATGGACAATTGCGCGACCGAACTGTACGGCTACATGTGGGGCCCCACCGAGTTCTTCGGCACCGGCACACTGGCGGACCTGGACCTGACCCCGAAGCTGGCGTCGATCGAGGTGCCCACGCTGTTCATGTGCGGGGCCCACGACGAAGGCACCCCCGAATCGGGCCGGGCCTTCGCGGCGATGGTCAGGGGCGCCGAGTTCTGCTGCATACCCGAGGCCTCCCACATGCCGCATATCGAAAACCCCGAACCCTTCTTCAGGCACCTGCGCGCCTTCATTGCCAAGGCGACCCCGCGCACCTGAATGCCGTCGGGTCGATGCACAGCCATGGCGGCACCGCTGGGGATCATTCCGCCGACGACTGATTGCATGCGCAATGGTCGCTTGTTCGCCTGGTGGCCCACTTTGATACTTGCCCCTTGCAGGAAGCAGCCCCGGTACAGCGCACGCAGCCCCGCGCGCGCTGTACCGACCCTTGAAGTCATGGATAAAACTATAAAAAACAAGTCGACCCAGGCCCCTGGCGAAGCAGGGGGTTGCGCCTCGACGATCTATTGCTTCGGAGATTGCCCATGTCGATTGCCAATGCGTCAGACACCCCCAGTACACAAGACCCGGAGCAGGCAGGGCTCAAACGGGTACTGAGCTTTTCCGATGTGCTCGCCTACGGCCTGCTGTATTTCGTGCCCATCGCCCCGGTCAGCGTGTTCGGGCTTATCTACAACACCTCCGCCGGCATGGTGGCGCTGGTGTACCTGGTGGCCGCCGTCGCGATGATCTTCAGCGCCATCAGCTACAGCCAGATGGCCAGGAAGATCCCCCTGGCCGGCTCGGTCTATTCCTATGTCACCCACGGCACCAACAGCAGCCTGGGCTTCGTGGCCGGCTGGGCGATTCTGCTCGATTACCTGCTGCTGCCGGCACTGCTGGCGGTGCTGGGGGCGGCGGCGCTGTCGGCGCAGTTCCCGCAGGTGCCGACCACGGTGTGGCTGGTCACCTTCGTAGCGGTGCCCACGGCGGTCAACCTGATGGGCATCGAGATGAATGCCAGGTTGAGCAAGGTGCTGCTGCTGATCCAACTGGTGGTGCTGTTTCTGTTCGCCGCCTTTGCCACCTCTCGCATCATCGAACTCAAGCCGACCCTGGAGCACTTCATCGCGCCGTTCTACAACCGCTCCGACTTCTCCATGGCCATGGTGTTCGCCGCCGTACCGATTGCAGCTCTCAGCTACATCGGATTCGACGCGGTGTCGACCCTGAACGAAGAGGCCAAGGGGGGCGGGGAGACGGTCTCCAGAGCCACGATGATGCTGCTGATGCTGGTCACGGTGCTGTTCGTGGGGCAGGTGTACCTGGCGGCAGTGTTCGTGCCGCTGGGCACGGTGTACCAGGGCGCCGCTGCCGACACCGCGTTCTATACCCTCAGTGCCGAGATCGTCGGGGCCTGGTTTCTGCCGGTGATCACCCTGACCAGCGGCATCATCGCGCTGATGGCCAACACCCTGGTGTCCCAGGCGACCACGGCGCGGGTGCTGTTCAGCATGTCGCGGGACAAGCGCCTGCCCGCGTACCTGAGCCGTATCAGTGCCCGCACCAACGTGCCTGCCAACGCCATCGTCACGGTTGCGCTGGTTTCGTTCGTGGTGGCGTTCGCCGGGGCCGGCTATCTGGATGTGATGGTGACCCTGGTCACGTTCGGCGCGCTGACCGCCTACATCCTGTTGCACGTGTCGGTGATGATCTACTTCAGGAAGATCGGCCAGGCGCAGCTGTTCAGCCATGGGGTGTCCCCGGTGCTGGGCGTGCTGCTGTTGAGCTATGCGCTGTGGAGCACCAACGTGCACGCCAAGGTGCTGGGCGCCGCCTGGATGCTCGGCGGCCTGCTGATTGCCTGGGTGATGCGCCGGCGGGGGGCGCCCTCGCTGACCTGGACTGACTGACTGCACGCTGCTGCCCATGCATCGCCTGGAACAATGCCCGCTCATGCGGGCATTTTTTATTGAAAATAAATTCAGTAACGGCCTTGATCGTTATTGAAGATATTTTCAGTATCGCCTAGGATTGCCCCAGCCTGACAAGAACAAGACGGGGTATTGCAGTGACACGACTCAAAGACAGGGCCTATTGGCTCGACAAGGCAGCAACGTTGCCGCTGGAGGGCAGGGCATTCATCGACGGGCGCTATGTGGACGCGCAAGACGGGGCGACCTTCTGCACCCGCAGCCCGGTTGACGACGCCGTGCTCGCGGCGGTGGCCCAGTGCGCGAAGGCCGATGTGGACCTGGCCGTGGCTGCTGCGCGGCGCAGCTTCGAGGCCGGCGTGTGGAGCGAGCTGGCGGCCCGCGAGCGCAAGGCGGTGCTGCTGAGGTGGGCCGCACTGCTCGAGGCGCATACCGACGAGCTGGCGCTGCTGGAGACCCTGGACAGCGGCAAGCCGATTGCCGATACCATTGGTGCCGACCTGCCGGGCACGATCTACTGCCTGCGCTGGTTTGCCGAACTGATCGACAAGGTGCACGGCGAGGTGCCGGCCACCGACCCGCAGTTCTTCGGCACCGTGACCCAGCAGCCGCTGGGCGTGGTGGCGGCGGTGGTGCCCTGGAACTACCCGCTGCTGATGGCCGCCTGGAAGTTCGCCCCGGCCCTGGCAGCCGGCAACAGCGTGCTGCTCAAGCCGTCGGAGAAAACCCCGTTGAGCGCCTTGCGCATCGCTGCCCTGGCGATGGAAGCGGGTGTGCCGGCGGGGGTATTCAACGTGCTCCCCGGTGATGGCGCGGTGGGGCGCGAGCTGAGCCTGCATGGCGACGTCGACTGTATCGCCTTCACCGGCTCCGGCGCGGTGGGGCGGCAGATCGCGCAGAACGCCGCCGCCTCCAATCTCAAGCGTGTATGGCTGGAGCTGGGCGGCAAGTCGGCCAACATCGTCATGGCCGATTGCGCGGATATCACCCAGGCCGCGCAATCGGCAGCGGCGGCGATCTTCGCCAACATGGGCCAGGTGTGCAGCGCCGGGTCGCGTCTGCTGGTGCAGCGCTCGGTGATCGAGCCGCTGCTGCGCGAACTGCTCGTGGCCACCGACAGCTACTACCCGGGGCACCCGCTGGACCCGGCCAGCGTCACGGGTGCGATCATCGACGCGGTGCAGTTCGAGCGCGTCCAGCGCTACATCGAAACAGGCCGGCACGAGGCGCAGTTGCTCAAGGGCGGCCAGGCGCTCTCGCCGGTGGGGGCAGGCGCCTACCTGGAGCCGACGATCTTCCTTGCCCCGGATGCAACCGCGCGTATCGCCAACGAGGAAATCTTCGGCCCGGTGCTGGTGGTGATTCCCTTCGACACCCTCGATGAGGCCATCGCCATCGCCAACCAGACCGAGTTCGGCCTGGCGGCGGCGGTGTGGTCATCCGACCTTGGGACCATTCACCGCGCCACCCGCCAGCTCAGGGCCGGCACGGTGTGGGTCAACTGCTATGACGAACTGGTGGACATGAACTTCCCGTTTGGCGGGTTCAAGGAGTCCGGCAATGGCCGGGACAATTCGGCCCATGCGCTGGGCAAGTACACCGAATTGAAATCCACCATTCTGCGCTGCCGTTGAGGTCAACCCCATGCAAAACACGCTTTCAGCCTTGAACCCGCAACAATGGACCGTGCCACTGCCCATCGAGTACGGCCCGGGTGCGCGTCATCACCTGGCCAGGCTGTGCCGGGACTTCAACATCAGCCGACCGATCATCATCACCGACCAGGGCTCGCTGCGCCTGCCCTTCGTGGATGAACTGCAGCGCAGCCTGACCGAGGCGGGGCTTGCCTGCGGCCTGTACGGCGGCATCGAGCCCAACCCCACCGACCAGTCGGTACTGGCCGGTGCCGCAGCCTATCGGGCCTGGGGCGCCGATGGCATCATCGCGCTGGGGGGCGGCAGTGGCCTGGACGGCGGCAAGGCGGTGGCCCTGGTCGCCCGTCAGCAGCGCAGCGAGCTGTGGGCCTTCGACTTCGACAAGCCGGTGCCAGCAGGTTTCAGTGCGGCGGACTTTGCGCCGGTGATCGCGATTCCCACCACCGCCGGCACCGGCGCCGAAACCGAGAGCACCGCGATGCTCACTGACACCGGGCGCGGCATCAAGGGCTGCGTGTGGCACCCACGGGCGCGCCCGGCGGCGGTGATCCTGGACCCGGAGCTGACCCAGAGCCTGCCGGCCAACCTGACCGCATGGACCGGGTGCGATGCGATCATCCATGCCCTGGAAGCCTACTTCGTGCCCAGCTTCAACCCGCTCAGCGATGGCGCCGCGTTGCAGGCATTGACGCTGCTGTGGGGCTCGATCGACACCGCCGTCGAACGCGGTCACGACCTGGAGGCGCGGGGCAACATGCTGATCGGCTCGTGCCTGGCCGGCGTGGCGTTTCTCAAGGGCCTGGGGCTGGTGCACGCACTGAGCCATATGGTGGGCGCCACCTACAACACCCACCATGGGTTGACCAACGCGGTCATCCTGCCGGTGGTGCTGCGCTACAACCAGGCGCAGATCACCCCGCGCCTGATGCCGGTGGCGCAGGCCCTGGGCTTGCCGGACGCCGAGTTCGAGACCTTCTACAACGCCGTGTGCGCCTTGCTCGACCGCCTGGAGATTCCCAGGTCGCTGGCCGAGCTCGGGGTCCGCCAGGCCGATGTCGGCGCCGTGGCACGCAAGGCCATGGGCGACCCGGCGCGGCTGACCAACCCGCGCGACAGCACCCAGGCGCAACTGGAGGCGCTGTTGACCCAGGCGATCAACCACGCCCGCGATTGATGAACCCGCTGTTTTCCGCTTAGCCGTGCAACCAGACCAATAAAAAAAGGTGCAACTGCCATGTCTGCCTCCCACTCGGCGTCCAAGGGACGCCTGAACCTTGAAACACGCTCCATCGATTACGTCCCGCTCGCAGAGCGCCACGGCAAGGCGTGGCACCTGTGGCCCATCTGGTTCTGCGGGGAAGCGCACCTGACCACCCTGGCGGTGGGCATCATCGGGGTCGGCATGGGCGCCAACCTGTTCTGGTCGGCGGTGGCGATCTTCCTGGGCTGCGCCTTCGGCACGCTGTTCATGGCCGGCCATTCCACCCAGGGCCCGCAGATGGGCCTGCCGCAACTGATCCAGTCGCGCCCGCAGTTCGGCTACCTGGGCGCGTTGCTGGTGTATGTGGTGGCCATCGCCACCTACGTGGGCTACAACGCCTTCAACCAGTTGCTGGTGGGCCAGACGCTGCACGAACTGTTCGACGTTCCCGAAAACGGCTCGGCCATCGCCTTCTCGCTGCTGGCGATCGTCATGGCGATTGCCGGCTACAACACCTTCCACAAGGTGCAGCGGCTGCTGGCGTTCGTGCTGATCGCGGTGATGCTGGTGTTCACCGTGGGGCTGTTCTTCTTCGTCAAGCTGCCAGCCGATCAGCTGAGCGTCTCGGACTTCAAGGCAACGCCGTTCCTGGCGCAGTTCTTCGTGGCCGCCGCGTATCAGCTGAGCTGGGCGATCTACGTGTCGGACTACTCGCGCTACCTGCCGGCCAATGTCAGCGTGCGCTCGTCGTTCTGGTGGACCTACATGGGCGCGATGATCGGCGGGGTGTGGATGATGCTGATCGGCGCCCTGGCCGCGGCACTGAGCCCGGGGCAGAACCTGGCCAAGGGCCTGGTGATGCTGGGCAACACACTGTTCGGCGGCTTCGGCGAATGCCTGCTGATCCTGGCGGTGCTGAGCCTGGTGACCAGCGCGGCGCAGAACTTCTACGGCGCCTCGATCACCTTGCTGAGTATCGCCGACACGGTGAAGACCCAGACCTCCACCTTGTTCAAGCGCATCGTTTCGATGTTGCTGGTGGGCGGGACCGCGATCGCCATCGCGATGACCGCCTCGGACAACTTCGTGAAGGACTTCGGCGACTTCCTGGCCATCCTGCTGTACCTGTTCACCCCGTGGACGGCGATCAACCTGGTGGACTTCTACAAGGTACGCCACGGCAAGTTTTCGATTACCGAGATCTTCAAGCCCAACGGGATCTACGGGCGCTGGAACTGGCGCGGCATCGGCGCCTACGTGGCAGGCTTCGTGGCCATGCTGCCGTTCTCCAGCACCGGGCTGTATACCGGCTACGTGACCACGCTGCTCGATGGCGCCGACATCAGCATGCTGGTGGGTCTGGTGGTGTCGGCGCTGGTCTACGGGTGGCTGTGCCGCACCCAGGACATCGCGGCGGAGCTGTCGCGCATCGATGAACTGGACAAGGACCTGGAGCGCGGCCTGAGCGCCAACTGAGCCTGTCGACGATTGCCCCGGCGTGCGCAACGCACGCCGGGGCAATCGCCATTTCCTGTCACTTGCCCGGGCAAAAGTTGCTAAATTGTCGCCTCGCTTGGCGACTGAGATGTAGCCGCTGTCCGGAGACCGGGGCCATGCCCCGCAGTGCACAGGTTGTTGACGTATGAGCAGTGAGCCCGAAGTAACCCAACCCAGGAAGCGTCGAACCCGCATCGACCCCGAGACGCGCCGCAAGGCCATCATCGAGGCGACGATGCAGTGCATCACCCGCTATGGCCACAGTGGCAGTACCCTGGAGCGCATCTGCGCGCAGGCCGGGGTGTCCATCGGGCTGATCGGCCATCACTTTTCCAGCAAGGAAGAGCTGATGCTGTCGACCTACCAGGAACTCACCGACCAGCTGCGCGAAGAAACCCGCAAGTACCTGGCGGTGCAGGGCGGCACCCCCGAGGACCGTCTGCTGGCGATCATCCGCTCCTCGTTTCGCGGGCAGATCTTCAACGAGTTCATCCTCACCACCTGGCTGGGGTTCTGGGGGGCGGCGGTATCGTCGGAGCAACTGCGCGCCTTGAACAAGAAGCTCTATGCCGACTATCGCAAGGAACTGGAGTCGGTGTTCAAGGCCATCGGCAAGGCACAGGGCACGCAGATAGACGCCAAAAGCGCGGCGTTGACCATCACCGCGCTGATCGACGGCTTCTGGCTGGAATGGGCGCTCGACCACAAGGCCTTCAGTTCGAAGAAGGCCGAGAAGTGCTGCATTGTCACGGCGCAGATGTTCGTCAAGGGCGCCGAACCGCTGCAGCTTTGAACGGCTAGGCGAGAAACTCCGGCTCGGCGGGGGGCGCCTGCGGGGTGTCCTCGCGGATGCTGATGTACAGCGCCGCGCCGCACACGCCCACCAGCCCCACGCTGGCGAGCACGATCTCGCCCAGCAGCATTCCCACGATCAGCAACAGCAGGCTAAGCCGGCAGAACAGGGTCATGGCTGTCTCCTTGGCAGTTGGATTGTTGTGCGGCCTACCTTATACGTTCGCCGTGGCTGCATGCAGCACCGGCGCGTTGCCATGGCATTGCTTCCCTGTGCTTTGGCCGAATTACCACCTGCGCCCAGGCCGGCCGAGGGCTACTTCGGGGTTGAGGGGCAAGACGTGGCCGGGGCGCTAGCCGTGACTGGGCAGTGGCTCAGAAACGCCTGCAGACCTTGCTGATAGTCCTGCGCCGGCATCAGCTCGCTGTGCCTGGCAATCAGGCAGGCCATGCCCTTGGCGCGCATGTCTGCGCTCGCCACGTGGTAGAAATCCGGCGTTTCCAGCAGGTGTACGACTTGCTCCCAGGCCAGGACCGTCTTGCCGCCCCGGGCCTTGTCCAGCGTGAAGCCCTGATCATCGAAGCTCAGCTTGTACGTGTCCTGGGCCGATTTCAGGGGTGCCCGAAGCCTGGCCTCGATCAGGCGCTGGTTGAGCCCGCGTACCGGTGCCCGGGGCTTGGCGTGGTTGGCGGCGATCCGCGCTTGCAGGTGGCCGACCCAGCGCCCGGAAAAGCGCCACCACAGCGGGATGAACACCAGTGCGAACAGCAGCAGGGCGATGGCTTTCTCCGGGGTGATGCGTCGCTCCGGGAGATACACCGCCAGCAGGGCGCCGATCAGGCACAGGGCGAACATCAGCGGGCCGATCAGGCGGCTCTGCCACCTGGCGAAGGTGACCAGGGCGCGGGCCTGTTGCGCGTCCTGCTTGAGCAGTTCCTGCTTCAGCGCTTCGGCGATCAAGGACTGGAGGTGGTCGGGGGTGATGCGGTAGTGCAGTTCCATGAGGGGGAATCCGAGGTCCGTCGGGGAGGGCGGCAGTCTACCGGCTTGCGCGCTGCAGGGGCGCGGCTCAGGCGGGAAACTGCGCCATGTGCCGCTCCACCCACGCGTACAGCTGCTCGTCGAGCTGCGTGCGCTGCTGGTTGAAGCGGGTTTGGCAGGCGTCGAAGAGCAGGTCCTGCTGGACCCGTACGGCCAGCTCGACGTGGCGTTCATCGGCATGGGCCTGGCGCAGGTGCTGCTGGCGCTGATCGGCCTGCTCCAGTGTGTTCGCCAGGGCATCGAGCTGCAGGTGCCTGAGTTGGGCGATGGCCTGGGGCAGGTGAAAGTGCAGGGCACTGTCAAAGCCTTCCCATTGCTCGAAGGCCAGCCATTCGTGGATCACCATGAAGCAGCGCAGCGCCGGGGGCAGTTGATCCAGGCGCTCGAAATCCAGCCCGTACTGGCGGGGCAGCTGTTCGGCGGTTTCGATGGCCTGGGCGATCAGGTCCAGGGCGCGTGGTTTGTCCTGGTGATGGTGGCGCAGAATGCGCTGGGTCAGGGTGAAACGCGCTTCGTCCAGGGCGGTCAAGGCGCGGCTCAGGTCGTAGCCCGCACTGTGCAGGTACTGGCGGGCCTGGTGGTGTGGAAGACCGGATTTTTCCATCAGCACCTGCAGCAGTTCGGCCTTGTACAGCTCGGCGGCCTGCTGCGGGTTGCCGGCGCAGCGTTGCAGCAGGGCCCGGGCGTGACGCAGGCCGATGGGCAGGGCGCTGCGCAGTTGCGCAAGGGCCTGGGTGAGTGTCGGGTCCATTGACGGAGGTGCCTCGGTGTCTGCTGGGGAGCGGGTGTGCAAGAATGCCGGCTCATGACTGATGGACACAACCAGAGGCGCAACAACAATGAACCGTCCGCTTTTCGTTTCGCTGGATGGCCCCAAGGGAACCGGCAAGACCACGCTGCTGGAAGCTGTGACCCAGGCACTGCGGGCTGACGGCAGAAAGGTGGTCCGGCTGTCCGAGAAAAACAGCGACCCCGGCCGGGGCGAGACGATGGCGCTCGTCAACGCACTGGTCAGAAACCCCAGCCGGTCGCTGGAGTGGGCGGTTTGCGAACGCCTTGCCGAGAGCCGGGCCTGGATTTCCCGCCAGGTGCTGACCAGGCAGCCGCCCAACAGCATCATCCTGATCGACCGCTGGTATCCATCGGATGCGGCGTTTCGCCGGATAGTGCCGTTTGCCGAGATTCTGCGGTTGAACCTCGAGCGCGAGGTGAGTGTGCCGGACCTGCACGTAGGGGTGGTTACCAGCCCGCAGATTTCGTGGGCGAGGGCGGCGGCCAGAACGCGAGGGCTGGGCAGTACCGTGATGTTCAGCCTGGAGGAGCAGGTTGCTGCCACGCAGGCATTCGAGCAGGCGGTTGCGGATAACGGGTGGGTGCTGTGCCGTAATGAAGGCACGGTTGAGGAGGCGGTGGGGCAACTGGTTTGCGAGATCCATGCTGCCAGTCAAAGGATTCACAAGGCGATCGGTTGATCGTCCCATACCCAGAATGTGCCGTTCAGCACCATCCGATTTTCCAGCGCTGGCTATCCCTGAGTTCCTGCCAGTCGAGCAGTTGTTTTCGCCCGCTGTGCACGGCCTGCAGTTCGATCTGCAGGGGTGTGCCGTGCTCATCGCAAATCAACTCGGTGACCAGGAAGTGCTTTTCACGGTTGACCGGCTGGCAGGCGGTCCACTTTGACAGCCCAAGCTTTCGTGGATTGAAACGGTTCATGCGTCCTCCGGCAGTTTCGAGCAGATTGCGAGTTGCCCAAGAGGCTGTCGACTGCTGAAGCAGTGCCTCTCGACCCAAGGTGAACGCTCGATCAACGCGTTCGGGGTCTCGGGACGCTCCACTGTAGCCTCTTTCAACCAGGCTCGCAGTGTGGCGCGGGCTTGGGGGCGGCCTGGCCGTTGACCGCATCGGGCATCGGCGGGTGATCCTGCACGGCCTGCATCAGGTCTTCTGTCAGGCGCAACTCGGCACCGGTAGGCGAAAAGGTTGCCGAGGCCGTGAACGGCGCAGGATTGACCGGTACCGGGCGCTTGCCGCGACGCCAGACGAAAAACGTCACCATGCTCAGGTTGACCACCGCGAAGGCCCAGAACAGCCCGTTTTCGCCCAGCGATGTCATGACCGGCGAGATCATCAGCGGGCTCATGGCAGAGCCCAGCGAGTTGATCAGCAGCAGGCCCTGAATCATGGGTACCAGCGCCTCGGGCGACGCGCGGTCTGCTGCATGGCTGACCGCTACCGGGTAGAGCGCGAACACGCCGCCGCCCAGCAGGAACAGCAGTGCGGCCAGCAGCGTCGCGGACAGCGGCAGCAGTACCACTGCCAGCGAAAGCACGCTGCATACCGCCGCAAGCACGGTCAGTACTTCCAGGCGGTCCCTGCGGTCAGACCAGCGCCCTACGGGATACTGCAGCAGCATTGCCCCGAGAATCGTCCAGGCCATCAGGCTGCCGACTTCGCCGATATCGTGGCCGATACGCTGCAGGTACAGCGGAAGCAACGAATACACGGCGGCAATGGCCACCCCTGAGCCAAAGCACCCCACCAAACCGGTAGGCGTCACCCCCAGCAGCTGTCGTGGTTTGAGCGGCTCGACCTGGTCGAGCAGCGGCGACACCCGCGGCAGGATCACGATCGGCAGCACCGACAAGGACGCGAGCATGCCGGCGACCATGAATGGCGCCGTGTCGCCCCAACCGGTGATCTCGCCCAGGGTTGCCTGGCCCAGCACGCCAGCGCCGTACAGGGCGATCATGTAGAGCGCTAGCAGGCGCCCGCGGATCTTTGCGTCACCGGCCAGCAGCAGCCAGCTTTCAATGACCAGAAACACGCCGACGGTGGCCCAGCCGTTGATCAGGCGCAGCACGAACCAGCCCCAGGTGTCATAGAACATGCCCTGCAGCAGGATGGTGACGCCAATCAGCGAGGCGAAGCTGCTGTAGGCACGGATATGGCCGATCCGCAGGATCAGCCGGTCGTTGAACAGGGCGCCTAGCGTAAGGCCGATGAAGTAGGCCGAGGCGACGATACCGATCATCGTGGCCGATTCCCCGGCTTCGCCCAGGCGCAATGTGGTCAAGGACGACAAGGCACCATTGCCCAGGGCGATGATGAACAGGCCCAGCAGGGGCGCCAGCGCCATGGCCAGCAAACGCGGAGACATAAAAACCTCGAGTGACCTGCTGCACGGCGCCTTCGGGCAGTACGCGCGATGTATCGAACGGCAGGAAAGGGCCAGCCAGGGCAGGGCGATGCCACCTGCAGACTGTAGAAAAGGAGGCGAGATTTTAAGCATTGCGCGGCATTTGCCAAGTCACTTTGCTGCGACGTTCGGACGCAGGCGGTGTGGGGGGGAGGAAAGTGCGCAACCTGTTCGCCATTCTGGCGTTATGTCTTAAGATGGCCGGTTGCCGAAAGAACCGTCATGGCAATCGCCATGAAGGGCTTTCATCCTTTGCATATCAAGTGTGGTGAAGATGAACAGGCCTTTCATTTCGCTGTGCCCTGAAATTACCCGGGCACATGCGCTGACGTTGATGGACTGGTTGGAAGACGAACGTGTTACCTGCTATCTGAGTGATTCGCGTGATGTTTCTCGCTCCATCGAACAAGCCATCGATCGGACTCAATTGCCGATCCTGACCCATCTATTCAATCGGGGCGGCCGATTCTTCATGGCCTATGACCGACATGACGCCCCCGTCGGCTTTGTCCGCCTCGTCAAGACTGGCTCCAACTGCGAGATCGTCCTGGTCATCGGAGACAGCGACAAGTGGGGCCGAAACCTTGGCGCCCGTACGATTCGCGAAGGCATGAAACTGGCCTTCCTCGACATGCGGGCCAAGAAGCTCATCGCCAAGATCCACCCGGACAACACGCGCTCGCTGAAAGCCTTTGTACGCAGCGGCTTTGTGCTGGAGAGCGAAACGCCGACATTGAAGTCATTTGCCATGACGATGGGGCGCTACCTCAGGCTCTTGCGCGAAGGTGCCGTGGGCGACTCCACCGGGATCTACATCACAGAAATCGACAAGGCCAGGCTCGAGGGCCTGATCGCGCTAGAGGAAGGCCCGACCGTGGTTGAACTCGAGCATGAGCTCGAGCGGGCCATCGTCGTGAAGCCGCAGCAGGTGGCGCGCAATGTCGTCACGATGAACTCCAGGGCCTTGTTGCAGCTGGACGACGAGGAGATCGAAGTGGCGTTGGTCTACCCCGAAGACGCGGACAGCAGCACCGGCAAGCATTCGGTGTGTTCCGACATCGGCGCCGCCATCCTCGGCTATCAGGAGGGGGACGCCATCGACTGGCGAATCGCTGATCGAACCCGCCGGATCGAGATCCGGAAGGTGCTCTATCAGCCCGAGGCTGCGGGGCATTTCCACCTGTAGCTGCACTTTCAGTGGATGGTGGCGATACAGTGGCTATGCTTGGCGTTTCGCAACCCGACTCCACGAGCCACCTGATGCTCGACTCCAAGGACGGACCATGCACGCTGAAAGGGATGGCACAAACATAACCGGTGTGATTCGAGCCTACGGCGCAAGGTCTCTTGAGACCGAGCCAGCCTGGGCTGCGTTGAATGACACTGGCGGTGCGAGCGCCGCGATTGGCGATGACGGGAATGAGGCTGCTGAAAGTACCGACAAGGACGCTTTCGGCCGCGCCATGAAGATGAAGGCTGCCCTTGACCCGTTCAGAGGCTTTGCGTGAGTGCGCAAGTCTGGATGGCGAAATATGGTGCCCTGCGCACCACGCCAGAGGCTGCAGGCAATGGCTGCGCGCAGCAGACCGTATCGGTGCTGCTGGAGGAAGGCTGTACCCTGTGCGATCAGGGCGAGTTCGATGCCGCACAGGCATGCTTTCGTGCCGTTGTGCAGCAGTGTCCTGACTGGGCTGTTGGCCATAACAACCTGGGTTGGGCCTTGCAGCAATCGGGGCGCAATGAGGACGCAATTTCGAGCTACAAGGCTGCGATCAGCCTGCAGCCTGCCTTCGACCTGGCCAGGGCCAACCTGGCCTTTTTGCTGGCCACGCTGTATGGCCACATGGGCCAGCACGATTCGGCCCGTGGCATGTGGGAGGTCCTCGGCGAACTGTACCCGCGCGATCCAGAGATCCTGGAGCAACTCGTCAGCACTTCATTGCGTACTCACGACCTTGACGCTGCGGGCCTGTGGGCTGCGCACTATGCCTCTGTAGTTCGTGGTGACGAGCGCAGCCTGTCTCAACCCGGTGCCTGCGAAGGGCGTGGCGCTGTACCGAGGGCTTCGCGGGCCAAGCTGGCCCACGACCTGGAGCAGTTACGCTATTTGCGAGACCACCAGCTGATTGGTCCGCGTCTTGAGGCGGAGATTGCTAGCTATGAGGCAGCTCTCCAACCATTCGAACAGCCCAACAGTTTGGCAACACCCCCGGCCAACGTCGCTGCGCTGCCCCCGAGCTACGGGCGTAATGTGCACCAGTTGCAGGCTCCGCGACTGCAAGAGGGGGCCTTGAAGATGAGCCAGGCGCTGCTGCGAGCTGAACGCGATTACCTGGAGAGCCCCCTGGGCCTGGTCGTGATCGACGACTTCCTGTCTGCTGATGCACTGGCGCTTGTGCAGGCGTTCTGTTTGCAGTCCACCATCTGGCATACCGACCGATATGCTCATGGTCGGCTCGGCGCGTTCTTCAGGGAGGGTTTCAATTGCCCGCTTCTGCTGCAGGTTGCCGATGAGATTCGGCGTTGCTTCCCCCAGCTTATCGGCAAGCATCACCCATTGCTTCAGATGTGGGGGTTCAAGTACCAGCATGACCAGCCTGCGACACACCCCCATGCAGACTTTGCCGCTGTGAACGTGAACTTCTGGATCACGCCGGACGAGGCAAACCTTGACCGCGACTCGGGAGGGCTTGTGGTCTACGACGTCGAGGCACCCTCTGACTGGGATTTCGAAACCTACAATCGCCAAGGTGATCGAATTGCTGCCTTTCTGAAGGAGGCTGGAGCCCGGCGCACAGTCATCCCTTACAGGTGCAATCGCGCTGTGATTTTCAACTCAGATCTGTTCCATGCCACCGCGCCACTGGCTTTCCGGCCGGGCTACCTCAATCAACGGGTCAATGTGACGCTGCTCTTCGGGGAGCGTGGCAGCGCGCCGGGGCAATGAGGCTGCCAGCCCGGTGAGGTAGCCACCGGGCTGGCAGCATCGGCTATTCGCCTTGCGTGCGGATGTCTACCTGCATGCTACCGACGTTGTCCGTCAGGCCCGCACCATAAATCCCGTTGAGGTCATCGTTGATGCACAGTTGCAGGGCCCCCGACTGTCCTGCCGGCACCTTGACCTGAGGCCCAACCAGAAACGGTGCGTTGTCGCCAATGCGGCCGATCAGGGCCCCCTCGAACTGGCCTGGCAGGGTATAGCCTTGCTTGGCGCGATAGTTCGTGTTGCCGGCCGGGCCTGTTTTCCCTGTTGCCGGGTTGGAAGTCCAGGAGCCTTGCGCTGCAATCAGGGTGACCTGGCGGCCAGTCACTGTCAGGCCGCTTTGCTGCCAGGCTTGATTGGCCTGAATGGTCACGGTAACCGGATACAGGATGTTCACTGCATCACTGACGCTGGAGGCGTCGAAACCCGCTTTGCCAAGGGCTTCATTCATCTCGGTGGCCGGTGTGGCTGGCAGCACTTTCGGGTTGAGAATGGTTTTCCCGACGTCAAGCGCAGTCAGGTCCGGATAGGTGGTGTGCAGGATGATTGCGAGTTGGGTCGCGGTCAGGGGCGAGAAAACCTCGATCACGGCTTCGGCCACTGCGGTGTTGTCGGTGGTAGCCCCTCGGGCACGTGACTGGAGCTGGGCCAGTGCCTCTTTGACCGCCTCAAGGGGGCTCAGCCCTTGTTGCTTAAGAGACTGCAGGATGCTGATCAGGGTTTCGGTGCTCATGCTGTTTACCTCTCGTAGTCGCTGTTTGTAATGGGGTGAATGACGCAGTTGAACGGTGGACCTTCTTGCTCGGCATGGCGGCGTCACTGATAAGCGAGCACCAGCGCAGTTGATAGCTCCACAGGCGAGATGGCGGGGTACGCCACCTTGAGGCCTGTCGCGGTGTCCGTTGCGGGGTAACCTGCCTTTGCCATGGCGCGCGCCATCTCTGATACGCCAAGCTGTGGGAATGCCTTCAACAGATTGACTGCGCACAGCTCTCCAGGCACGCCCTGGTCACGCTGGGAGGCGGCAAACTGCAACGGATCGGGATACGCCAGGGCAAGTACGGTCGCCAGCTCAAGAGGTGGGGTATCAGGCCACACAGCAAGCAGGCCATTGCTGGTCTCAATGGCCGGGTAGCCGCCTTGCGCCATGGCGATGGCCAAAGTGTCCGGTGTCAGGTTCGGGAATGCCGCTATCAACTGTGTACCGCACGCGCTCCCCTCGATAGTGAGGGCATGCAGCGCGGTGGCCATTTCTAATGCGGTTGCATAGGGCGTAATCGTCACCTCGACGACGGCCGACGGCACGCCCGCTACGTAGTTCACCTGGTCGGCGCCAGGCAGCGCCCAGACCTGCACCTGGTAAACGGAAGGCGAATGCGAAGGGCAGGGTAGAGCGAAGTCTGCATGCTCGACGCCGCTTTCCTCCCGGGCGTGCAGCTCAATAACCAGAGGGGCAGCCCCTTTCTTCTGCGCCAATGCCTGGTAGCGCAATGCACCAGCAACCGAACGCCAGCGCAACGCAACATTGCTGCCGATACTGCTGGCCTGGAAGTCCTGGGGCTGGCCTGGACGTACAAGCGTCAGCGGCTCGCTGTCTGGACTCGCTACGGATGCATGCCCACCCTTGGCCGTTACGCTGAAGCGATAATCTCCCGCTGGGGAAGCCTCTTCGAAAATGAATGCGTATGTCGCAGGTGGGAGCGACTGATCTGCGCCGGGCTCGATCTGGACCCTATCGGTCGCACTCCCCGGCAGGCGGGTAGAGAGCTCGTACGAGGAGGCCCCGGCAATCGGTGCCCAACTCAGCTGCACTCCATATGCTGGCGCCGGGACCGTGGTGTCTGCTTGAGCGCTGGGTTGGGCCGGCGCTGTCAGCCGGTTGAAGGGAGCCGCCGCCCAGCGGGTGGCCGATTGTTCATGAACACCCTGGACCTGGGCCGTGTAAGGGCCTGAAGGCCACTCTGGGCCAAACTCGAACTGGGTCTGCCGGGCCGCACCCGCCAGGTCCGGGTTGTTCAGCAGGATGGTCGCGGCACTGTCGAGCAATTGCGCGTGATAGCGCGCATTGCCCTGGCCACCCCCCCAGGTCAGAGTGACCACACGGTTGGTGATGGTGACTCGCGGATCAACAGGCGGGCTCTGTGTCGCGGTTCCTGTTCCTGTTCCTGTTCCTGTTCCTGTGCCGCCAGTGCCAGTGCCAGTCCCTGTGCCTGTGCCAGAAAAGAAATCTGCAACCGCGACTACGGCCCCGGCGACCAGGGCCCCAGCAGCGCCGGCCCCCGCCTCTGCGGCCGTGGCTGCGGCAAGGGTCTCTGCAGCTGTCGCAACAACAGCATCTGCTGCTACACCGTCGATCAAGGCCTGGCAGGCAAGAGTAGCGGCATAGGAGGCCGCGGCTTTTCCCGCGGTGAGGCCAATGACGGCAGCAATGGCCTCTCGGTTTTTCACCAGGGCTTTGACAAATGACTCAGCTGCTGCAGCCAGAGCACGTTCGATGTAGTTGCCCAACTCGGAAAAGCTGATCGAGTTGGGTAGGGGGATCGACACCAACCCTGGAAATGGAATCGCTACCGCGGTGAGGGAGGTCTGCGCGACGCAGAGCGTATAGGACCCATCGAGGACCAGCGTTACCCCCTCATCGTTTTCCTGGGTACCAAACGAGACACTCACGCGGAATTTCGACTGTAGAAGCTTCTCGAAGGCGAACCCGACGAGTTTGCCGCACCCGGCGCTGCCCTGGTCGGAGAGTTTCTGCAGTGTCTTGATGAAATCGATGGCGTTGGTCAGATACTCGAAACTTGGCCAGTTCGTCACCTGGAAGCCACCGTCCTTGCTGTACCGAAGCCCCAGGGATGTGCCAGCGGGCAGGAACGGTGGGTAGTTCGATAGCGCCGTGAGCGTACCGTCGACCTGGGTGTTTCCCTTCGCGTTTCTGGTGGCTTTCACGCGGACGTCGACGCCAAATTGTTCCTGCATGAACCATAGGCTGCCAACGAAACCCATAGAGGATTTCTTCTCGACGGTAGACAGCTCGAACGCAGGCCCGCCGATGGGCTGTGAGGCGCGTGATGCCGCGATGGTCACGATGAAGAGGTCGATGGGCTTGCCCAGGCTGATATCGGCAGTGACGCCATCCTCGGCAATCTGGATCGTGCCGACCACTTCCAGGGTCTTGACGAGTGTCAGGTCGAACAGCGCCCTTATGTTGAACCCATTCTGGTAGTCGATGCTGGCGCTAAGTTGACGATCGGGCAGGTCCCCCTCGGCAGGGCATGAGAATGTCTCCAGTCTTGCGAGTTGGCTTCCAGCGGCCGAGCGGTAATACAGCTCGCTGCCTGCCTTGAAGGTGATGTCGATGAGCGAGGTCGGCCACGGGGCCCCCGGGATGCATTGGTTGAACACATCACCGATCGACAGTGCCTTGTCGACTTTTATGCTGGCCACCTGGGGTTTGCCGTTGTGCAGGTAGATGTACCCGGTCAGCTGGGCTGAGCCGACTCTGACCGTACCCTGGACCTGGAATGTTCGTTGATCTTCGTTGTCGCCATAGCGAGCGAATATCCCGAACACCAGGCGCTGGAAGGTAATGCCACGCATCTGGTCGCCGAAGAGCCTGGTAACGCTT
Organism: Pseudomonas palmensis; assembly: GCF_017848315.1. GTDB lineage: Bacteria > Pseudomonadota > Gammaproteobacteria > Pseudomonadales > Pseudomonadaceae > Aquipseudomonas > Aquipseudomonas palmensis. Next base: position 32,597 of record NZ_JAFKEC010000013.1, on the reverse strand, counting down.
TGATCGGGTTCGGCACTTTTCAAGCAGGCTGAGAAGGTTCTGTTGACCTCGTCCGAGTTCAGTACCCCTTCGAACAGATACTGCTTCTCATCAAAAAGGGACACACGCAGCTTGCCTTTGACATTGAGCTGTCTGGCTTCCTTGAAGCGATATCGAACCTCGACCTCTTCAAAGCCGAACAGCTTGAACAAGCGGATGTTCGGCAAGCTGGCCAAGTAGATCGCGTCACTCACCGCCTTGCCGGCGACAGTCCCTCTAGCCAGCACCGCGGAGAGTGAGAGCTTGTCACCGTCGCCAGAGGGCGAGGCGTACCCTATTTCGATCAGGCTGCCGAACAGCTTGATATCGTCGAGGCTTACCGTCAGCCAAAACCCCGCTGTATTGGTCATCGGCTCGGTGGCACTGGAGACACTGAGTGGAACCGGCGATTGCGGAAAAATCTTGTGCAAAGAGGTGTTCGGGGGGACCGCCCCGTTGCCGAAATGACTGAATGTGAAGAACCCGGCATCCATCACCCTCAGATATTCGGCCGGAAGCTTGATATCGAAGGCTTTGTTGAGTTCAGCGAGAACATTCCACCCCTGTGCATCCTCTGCTCCCAGGTCTGCATAGATCAGGCTGTACTGGCGTGACAGGTCCAGCTGGCACTTGCTTCGGGCGGCGATCTTGCGACCAAAAATCTCCGACCAGGCAAAGTGCGCCGTAACGCGGATATCCATGGGCGAGGGGCCCTCCCGCAGGCAGGTACATCAATGCGGTGGGGCATAGTGACATGCCCCACCGTGGAGGAGTCAGGCCTAGACTTCGAATTTCCCGTCTTTGTATTTGCCTTCGGAGACTTCAACGTTGAGCGCCTGGACGACCTTGGCGTCACCACCAATGGCGTCGGAGATCAGGTCCATGGGGGGTGCAACTGCAACGTATACCTGGTCGGTAGCGCCGACAGCGACTTCGAGAAGTGTCTGCAGTACCGCGTCTGCGGCTTCGCCTTTGGAGGTGACAGTGAAGATGAACGGCTTATCGGCAGTCGGTGCGGAGTTGGGGATGTTGAGCGAAGCTTTGTAGGTCTTGTTGTCGATCAAAAACTCAGCATTTACTTTGGCACTGATACCCATTCTGAGAGCTCCTTGCTGCATGGACTGGGGGGGGGAGGTGGCCACCTTCCTGGTGACGCGACGGTGGCGCTTGGAAAAGTAGTAGGCACTCGACGATATAGCAAATGGCCACGATCTTTTTTTGCCTCGCTGCAGGTGCGTTGCGGGCGCGGCATTGCTTCGCTTGTGGACTTCCGGGGGCGGCCACGAAGCAAAGAATGTGTCTATAAAGTCCGGGGCGATTCAGACATCAGTCGTAAGCCTCCAAGATGAACTCACATATTTTGCAGGCGAGGGTATGCGCGGCCCCGCGCATGGTGATGGTAATTTTTGTTGGCGGCTAGCGGCTGACCGATACTCCGTATGCACATAAAGTCCAAGCTCCCAAGATTCTCGATCCGGCAGCACCGGCTAGGCCGGCCCAAATAGCGTTCTTCTCAGCCTGATTAATCCTCTCCCGGCCTGTTCATGCAGCGGATCGTGCAGAGGTAAGCTAGCGCCTAGCTCTTGCCTGGTGAACAAAGGGTTCGCAGGCGAAGATGGCCGTGAGCTATCATCCCAATCCTCATATCAGGCTCACCGGAAGTTCACCTTCCCGCTAGACCCAAGATCGATCATTCAGTCTTCGGCAGATGAATGCCTGGTAGCCACCAGCCTGCTTGGAGACACGGATGTTCATTCGCTTGCGCGCCATCTATCACCGGGCAGTACATGCCTATCTCGTCTGGAACAACGAGACTCGCCGCAAGCTGGCCGCCCTACAACGATACCCTTGCGCGGTCGTCGCTGCTTACAAGGCCGCTTATGCGTTCTTGGCCACGCCTACTCATGAAAATCTGTTCCAGCCGCTAACCCCTGTGCTCATTGAGCCTGAGAAGATACAGCGGTATGAGCGTGAGTTATTAAACGGTCTGAGGAACGATCAAGTCAGGAACATCGCTATTACGGGGGAGTACGGGGCAGGGAAGAGCAGCGTGCTTCGCACCTTCGTCCACCGCCACCCGGAGTTTGTCTACGCGTTTGTTTCGTTGGCTACCTTCGGCAAGGATAACGAAATCTCCGGGGCGTCTGATCTTGTTAGCGATACCGACGTGGCCTCGGATTCTTCGCGGCCCTCCGAACCCTCCACCAAAGCAGGGCAGGAATCTAAATCCGAGGCAAACAAGGCTGAATCCGATCTCGTTGCTAGGATCGAGGAGACGATCGTCCAGCAGCTCCTGTACGCCGTCCCAGCAAAGACGCTTCCCAAGACCCGCCTTAAGAGAATCGATCAGGCTTCCGGCCTGAAGATCTGGTGGAAAACGCTCTGCTATGGCGCCCTCATTTTGGCAGCGCTGAGACTTTACGTTCCTGTGGCGGAAAAGCTGCCAAGGATCGAGCCGAATTGGCTCATGGAATGGCTGCTGTTGATCCCGAGCCCTCTAGCCGTCGGGATCGCCGCGTTAGGATGCATACACCTGCTACACACGTGTCTGAGGCTGGGTTCGCTGTTTAGTATCGATGGGTTGACGCTCAAAGGCGGCAAACTGGAGACCACTCACCATGGTTCCGTCCTGCACAAAAATATCGATGAGATCATTTACTGCTTTGAGCGAAGCAGCATTGACGTGGTGATCATTGAGGATCTCGACCGATTCGGCATTCATGACGTGTTCACCCGATTGCGGGAAATCAATTTCATCATCAAGCAATCACCTCAGGTGAAACGACCTGTCTATTTCGTCTACGCGCTGCGCGATGAGATGTTCGTCGTCGGCGAGAAAACCAAATTTTTTGACCTCATCGTCCCTGTGATCCCCGTCATCAACTCGGAAAACTCCCAGGAAAAGATGATGGAGCTTCTGAACCTTCGAACCTTCAAATCGAAACCCTTGGGCGAACACCTCGACCGTCGACTGGTGGAGACGGTCTGCTACTACATCGATGACCTCCGGCTGGTGAAAAATATCGTCAATGAATTCGATATGTTTTCAAATATCCTTGCCAGCGGCCTACGCCTGGAGCCAGACAAGCTGTTTGCGATTGTCGCCATCCGAAATCTCCATCCCGGCGCGTATGCCGACCTGGTCAAACGGAGGGGGGCGATCTATGGCGTTATCAAGGGCCTCGATACCTGGAAAATCCAGCAGAACAGCGCCAATGCCAAGCGACTTGATGACTTGCGGCTTGAGCGGGATGAGCGAGTCGCCGAGCTGGCCAACAATGTCACTGAGCTGAGGGCCTACGTTTGGTTCACGCTTCTTCGATTGACCGATTCCAGCCTCGCGACTCATGTGCGAGGCGGTGGTACCCGGTACACGCCGCAGGAATTCGTAACCGACGAAGTATTCGACTTACTGAAGACTAATGCCACGACCCTCACAACGGATGCCGTGGAGCAATATGGGCGGGCGACTAGTTACGCCTCTCGGAACATCTCAATGACTGAGCTGCTCACCGCCACATCCTATGAGCGGCGCCATGCTTTGCTTGGGCGGCGACTTAGCACCATCGCGGACGAAATCGCAGCGGTGCAGAGACAATCGGATCAGGTCATCAGGATGTCGTTCACGACCGCCGTCAAGAAAGGGTATGGAGAGGTCGTAAGGAGCAATCTTCCAGGCTTGGATGTCGTGAGCTATCTAATGCAGCATGGCTTTCTCGATGCCGACTACACCGACTACCTAGGTTATTTCTATCAGGGATCGCTGACGCCTGGTGACAAAGATCTGATCCTTTCATTGAGACGTGGCGTGCTGCCTAAAGTATCCACGCCTGTCGACAGCCCGAGTACCGTGCTGGAGAAGCTCAAGAGCGACGAGCTCGACGAGGGTAGGGGGATCATCGTCGATTTGATCGCCTGTCTCAGCGCCCGACCAACCTCGCTCGCGGCTGGCTCAGCAGACACACAGCTAGGCCATATACTGAGGAGCGGTCTGAACGAGCACACCGAACGAATGGCCATCGCAGTGCGCGAGCTTTTGAGTCGAACAGACGCGGCTGGATTTATTCGCGCCGTGTACCGCCTCGAACCCAAACTGTTTAATAGCCTTTTCAACGCTAGGGAAACGGGGGACGCTGGTGGCGTTTTTGAAGGAAGCGAGGCCCGTCAGTCCTTCGTCAAAGCAATCGTCGACAACCTGCCGGAATCCGACTTCAAGACCCTGGCCGGTGATTCCTCGACGGATCTGGTGCCTACAATCGATGGGCTGGAAGATGCTTCACGGCTGATGCCAGGACTAGAGAGCAATGTGGGAGCATGGGCGTGGCTCAGGGCGTACCCAGTCCAGTTTGCCTCACTGGGCCATACGATGAGTCTCGCAGACCTCGAAAGGCTGATCGACTGGGGCTGCATCAAGATCAACCTGCCTATGCTATCGCTGATATGCGCGAAGTCAGAAGCTGGGCAGGATTCTAAAGACGCCAAATCCGAACCTGCAGATGTGGGCATCGTGTCCTTGCGTAGGCTGCAGGCTTTGGGCATCAATGGGCTCGGTAATTATCTGCTCTCTCACGCCGATGAGCTCGGTAGCGCATTGCTAGATCAGTCCGCTGTCCTGGATGAATCAAGCGACTCCTTGACCAGCTTACTAGCAGAAGTGGACGCAGATCACGATCTGACAAATAGACTCTTCGATCACACGACCTGTGACCTACACACACTCACTGACGCCCCGAGATATCTTTGGGCAAAGGCACTTGAGAGTGATCGCCTGGTGGCCAAAGCTGACGCAGTGTGGATTTTTTTTGAGAAAGTCGTTGGGCCAGACGGCAACGTCTCGGACGAAGAAATCGGATCGGAACCCACAGCCGTATTCACCGGCTTCATCGCTCGGAATGCTTCGCCTCTCAAAGGCACGCTGTGGCAGTCAACGAGCGCAGACTGGTCGCTGCAACAGTATCTTCTGGGCTCCACCGGTATCAGTAATGACGTGCTCCAGGTATTGCTCGATGGCGTCGTGCTTCAAGACCTAGCAATGATAAAAACAACGCTACCTGAGGGTCGCTGGGGCATGCTGGTAGCCTCATCATTTTTGCCATACAGCTCGGAAGTCAGGGAGATCGTACTGAATACTTGCCCACACTTCGAAGGCAAGTACCTGGTTGAACGCTGGGATCTAGCAAAAGCAGAGATTGATATGAGCTCGCTCCAGCTTGACACGATGCTCACGCTCAGCAGAAGCAAAGCGCTGTCACTCACACAGAAAATTCAGATGTGGTCAGGGCTTAGCCTGGAGACGATTGAAAGCAAACCGGAAGCGGTTCCAGAGCTCGGCCGTGTATCGATGCTGGCCAATCAAGCTGGCGAAAGGTTTGCTGATTCGCTGATGCCTGTGCTGCGACATCTGGTTCGCAACGCGAGCCTCACCCCGGAGCAGCGCTCTGAAATGCTGACACAATGTCTTCTCGGGATGAAGTGGCCGGACATTGCTGCAGCTCTAGGGTTGCTCGACGATGAGGACTTCAAAACCGTGAGCGCGAAGGTCAAGAAGATCAAGGTGAGAAACACCGAGTCAAATCGGAGGTTGGTCAACGCGATGAAGTATGAAGGGTACTTGGCAACGGTGACCACTGAGGACGACGTCATCATCGCAACCACCAGGCCCTCGTCAATGGCATCTGAGAACGGATGGCTCTAGCCTGAGCGCCGAAGGTAGCAGCTTAGCGACCACCGTAGAGCGCCAGATAGGGCTTGATGCTGACCGCATGGCGGTAACCTGACCCTCGCACATGGCTTCTCTAGCTGCTCGTAAGAGCAGCATGGGCGAGGGGAGTGCAGACGTGAAGCATGGGGCTGTTCTTGTGCCAGCAGGCGGGCGATGCTGGAGCTGTAGCGTGGATACAAACCAATTTTGGGGAAAGTTGGAATCGATGGGAGAGGGTGGAGCGGATCAATATTCAGGTAACGCAGGTAACGACCAAAGACTTCATCGAAATGAGGTGACAGCGGCAGCCAGCCATCCTTGGCTGAGCGAAGCTCAACCGAGCGTCCGTCCGACCTACGATTGAACTGATCGAGATGGCTGGGCGACCTGGCGTTTCCCATGACGCTCCAGAGCCGGCGGCCCGAGTACCTACCCATGATCAGGTACATCTCAATTATTCGGAATTCATGCACGCCCAAGAAATTTGGGAGTGACTTCGGGTTGCTTGAAAGCAAGATCAGCAAGGGGCTGTGCGGCAACGTTTTCACGTGAGGCTGAAGTATCCTTGAGGTAAAAATCCAGAAACTGCGTCGCGCAGCGAATCTCTCGCTTCCAGACATTTTTCTCGATTTCGCCGTCATCACCAATTGATCTGGAATCAAGGAACGGGCGCCAGATTGGGTTTATAGACCAGCCCTCAAATGCGACGCCGGGTTCCTGCACGAAGCGAGCCTGTTTGCCGTACACAGTCCAAGCTTTTGGCGGGTTGAGCACAAACTCTGCGTAGTTCTCAAAATCGTTGCGGCGCCAGTCAACGAGTGACAGGTCATGAGCAAAGCTCCAATTGAGCATTTTCTCCAGACCCATAATGCAGCTGTGGTACTGGCGGTGAGGATTTTCTGTGCCCAATTGTGAGCAATCCAATTCACATACCTGTCGACGTACCAGATGTTGATGAAGGGATGGGCTGCCGGGTCTATCTGGGCTAGCCGATCAGCCACAGCTAGATTCGTAGGAAAAGATTGAAGCTGATTTGGCCTCCAGTAAACGTAGGGAGGGAAAATCCGGCCGAGTCATGACAGAACCAGGGGGCTAGAATGAGTAATGGCTCCTTTAACCTGTAGCAGAAAGCTGCAGCATCGCCATGGTGGGTGTCATGGTCGAGTGGGTTGAGGATCGGATGGGATCAATCGGAGGTTAGTGAAGGGCCATGCGCAGATAGGATTATGAATGGAGCCCAAGCTTTTGAATTTCTGGGAAACGGGGGTTTGTGGGGATTTGACCGGAGGTATGTGGGATTGGACAACGTGAACTTACCAACGCTACACATGATTTAACATAATATACATTATGCGTACTATCGTATCATCCGCTCAAGACTACGCCAGGCCAGATTTCAACCCTGAGCCCCCCGTGCTTTCCCACCACGAATCGCTTTGCGGCATACTCACAAGCTTTGTACCGCTTGCACGCACTTCAAGGGACGACATGGTAAGAACATTTGAACCGCAAGACATGGAACGCGTCCTCGACATCTGGTTGCGCGCTTCGATCAAGGCCCATGACTTTATCGACGCGTCGTATTGGCAATCCAATGTCGTGGCAATGCGCGAACTCTACATCCCTGCATCACAGACAATTGTCATCGAAGACAAATCGGCGGTTCAGGGATTTTGCTCGTTGCTGGACAACCAACTGGCGGCACTGTTCGTGGACCCTGACCAGCAAGGCCGTGGGCTGGGTCGTCAATTGCTCGAACACGTCAAATCGTTGCGCACCGAATTGAGCCTGGGGGTTTACAAGGAGAATTCACGCAGCATCGCTTTTTACCAGTCCCAGGGTTTTACAGTGGTCAAAGAGCAGATCGATCCGCAGACAGGCCATGCCGAGTACCTGATGAGCTACAAGAGCCACCTTTAAACGTCTGGACGCCACATTCGTCCGTTGGACCCCTCAACCTTCGAGGTTTTTGCATGAAGCAATGTTTCGCCGTTCTAAGCAGCCTGTTACTGATTGCCGGTTGCGATGTTTCATTCAACACAAACGCCAGCGGTACACAGGCGTCCGCAGTCGTAGTATCCGATCCAGGCTCTGCGCAACAGCAACGCCTGGTGGTCGATACCGCTGTGCAGTTCCTGATGTTGCTCGATGCCGGAAGAACCGACATGACCTGGGCCACAGCGGGCTCCGCGCTCAAGGCAACCACGACCGAGTCGAACTGGGTAAAAGGCATCGGGACGTTGCGCATGGGCCTGGGCGAGCTGAAGCAACGTGATCGAGCACAGATCACCTTCACCAAACAGCTGCCTGATGCGCCGCCTGGGCATTACGCTGCAGTTCAGACCCAATCGGCCTTTTCGAACCTCACCGTCACCGAGGCTGTGCTGCTGGCTGAAGAAAACGAACAGTGGCGCGTTGTCGGCTACAACCTCAGTAAAACCGTCGAAGTTGCTGCAAAAATGCGGCTCTTCTAGTTGCGTTGGTGAGGTTGGATTCGCAGCGGATCAAGGATGCCCCTGCTCCCCGCTAAACTAGCCTTTTCTTATAACTCAACTAAAGGACTATTTAGTTGAGTTATATTGAAATGTGGAAAGCAGCTGGTCACGCCTACCTGTACCCTGCCCCCTCCTGGTCAATTTGCTGCCTCATCAGGCAAACAATTTCAGCGCATCGTCATTCCACTCATGGCCCTGCTCCGACCAGCCGTTACCCACAGGTGGTGGAAATGCCGTATGGCAATAGCCCTGCTTGCCCGTGAAATCAAACACCGCATGAGGGCGATCGTTGATCAGCAATACCGCCTTGCTATGGTCCATGGACCAGCCGACCTTCACTGTCGAAGGCTTTTGCCGATCAGTTACCTCGTCCACGTTGTAGATGTGCAACGCATCCTGAATCGGGTTATCGGTAGCGGTGGTGTCAAGTGCATAGAAGTAGCCGGTCTCCTCGTCGTCCTCGAACACCACAACAAAGGCCCCCTCCTGTGCGGGCGCCTCGATTACAGTGGCTTGGCCTACGATGAGTTCCTGCTCTGCTGCGAGGTAGATGGGCATGCGAACGGTCCTTGTCACCGAATAAAAAGAAGGCGCGAATGATGCCTAGCCTTGCGTAGTGCTCGCAAGGCCCGGCGCTCACATAAGTTTGCGTATGACCTGCAGCGCGCCAAGATGCACCGGGTAGAACCAGTACGCCCAATGGCGTACCGGCCAGATGCCGGTGGTGAGAGGCATGCGTAACAGCCACAGGCCGAACAGCGGTGCAAGGAACGCGGTGCCGAGTACGGCCAGTGAGTAGGCGTCCACTTCCATCGCCCTCGCCCACAAACTGCTGCGGGTATTGACTGCCACGCTGAGCAAGGCCGGCACCAGCCATATCGGCCCCGGCCGCTTGATGGCCAACAGCAGGGCCGCCGGCAGCAGGCAGCCGAGAAATCCGTACATCAGCCTCTCGTCCAGCCAGGCGGCCGCGACAGCGGCGCCCACGGCCAAGGCAGCACTGAGCGTGTTGCGATGCTGAAAGCCCCAGGCAATCAGCAGCCCTAGGGTCAGGGTGAACATCACATTGAGGGTGCCCAGCGCACTGATGGGGCGGTACACCCCTTCGGATATCACGCTGAACACCAGCATCCAGCCCAGGTAGCGCGTGTTGCTTTGGCTGAGCAACTGGCCAGGGCGCGAACGCGCGACGTTGGCGGCGATCGCCAGGCAGAACAGCGGGAACGCCAGCCGTCCGGGTATGAACAGGGCGTGGGCGTCGGGCCACAACAGGCGCAGATGATCCAACAGCATGGTCAGCATGGCCAGCCACTTGATCAGGTCCAGCGGGATATCGCGCCGTGTCGCTACAGTCATGGCTCCTCGTTTGGGTCAATGGAAGGCCAGGCCATCATCACACTTGCCGGGCTACCCGCGCCAGCAACACCTCAAGCGGGTGCTGCAACCCCTGCCCCTCCTGGCGCTTGACCTGGCTGCGGCACGAATAACCATCGGCCAGCAGCCGGCCACCCTGCCCATGCCGGGCCACGATCGGTTGCCAGGACTGCTGGTAGATGATCGCGGAGGTGGCCACGTTGCGGGTCTCGTGACCATAGGTACCGGACATCCCGCAGCAACCGCTCGCAAGCACCTGAAGCTTGAGCCCCATGCGTTCGAACACCTTCTGCCACAGCGCGATCGCCGCCGGCTCGTTGGTCTTTTCGGTGCAGTGCGGCAGGAACTGGTAGACCTCTTCGTCGACCACCGCTGCCGATTCTGGCAGCACCGACGCCAGCCACTCCTGCGGCAAGGCCACGGTCGGGGCACCGTCGTTGCCCAGGGTCTTGCGGTATTCCTGGCGATACACCAGGGTCATCGCCGGGTCCAGGCCCACCAGGGGTACGCCCGAGGCCTGCAACAGCAGCAGCGACTTGGCGTTGAACTGCGCAGCCTTGGCGAACGCCCCCAGAAAGCCCTGCACCTGCAACGGCTTGCCATTGGGTGCAAACGGTGCCAGGTACACCTGATAGCCGAGGCGGCTGATCAGCTCCAGCCACTGGGCTGCCAGAGGCGTTTCGAAGAAACGGGTGAACGCGTCCTGCACCAGGATCACGCTGCGCTTGCGCTGTTCGTCGGACAACGCGGCCAGGGCGCCCACACTTGCCTGCTTGACGTTCCAGCGCTTGCACTCGGCTTCGAAGTCATGGGTGCTCAGCAGCGGGCTGTCGACCATGCCGGCCATGTGCTGCAGCGCGTAGCGCACCGGTGTGGCGGCCATGATCGCGTTGTACAGTCGCGGCAAGCGCGCCAGGTGCGGGATGCTGAACTCCAGCGAGCCGATCAGGTAGTCCTTCATCGGGCGCAGGTAACGACTGTGGTACAGCTCCAGAAAGCGCGAGCGAAACTCCGGTACGTTGACCTTGATCGGGCATTGCCCTGCGCACGACTTGCACGCCAGGCAACCGGACATCGCCTCGTACACCTCATGGGAGAAGTCCTTGCGCCCTGCCAGGCGTGCCAGGGAGTTCCAGGTGCGCTGCGCTACACCGGTTACCCTGCCCGCTCCCGCCAGGTTCAGCACGTCCACCCCCGCCTCGCCCTGGCGGCGCAGCCATTCGCGAATCAGCGAGGCACGGCCCTTGGGCGAGTGGATGCGGTTGCGCGTGGCCTTCCACGACGGGCACATGGCGTCGTTGGGGTCGAAGTTGTAGCACGCGCCGTTGCCGTTGCAGTGCACGGCGCTTTCATAGTGTTGCCACACGCGCTCGTCGATGGTGCGGTCCAGGTCGCCGCGCAAGGTAACCGCGTCCACCTCGGTCAGGCGCGCCGCCGGCACGCTCGACGGGGTGGCGATCTTGCCGGGGTTGAGCTGGTTGAACGGGTCGAACGCGGCCTTGAGGTCCTGCAGCGCCGGGTACAGCTCACCGAAGAAGTCCGGCACGTACTGCGAGCGCAGGCCCTTGCCGTGCTCGCCCCACAGCAGGCCCCCGTACTTGTACGTAAGCGCCGCGACCGCGTCGGAAATCGGCCGGATCAGCTGGGCCTGGGCCGGGTCCTTCATGTCCAGGATCGGCCGCACGTGCAGCACGCCGGCATCCACATGGCCGAACATGCCGTACTGCAGGCCGTGGCTGTCGAGCAAGGCGCGAAACTCGAAGATGTAGTCGGCAAGATTCTCCGGCGGCACAGCGGTGTCTTCCACAAAGGGCTGCGGGCGTGCCTCGCCCTGCACGTTGCCCAGCAGACCGACCGAGCGCTTGCGCATGGTGTACACCTGGTTCACCGCCTGGGCACCCACCGCCAGGGTATGGCCCAGGCGCACCACCGAGGTGTCGCGCTGCAGGTGCTGGATGAAGGCGTCGACGGTCTGTTCAAGGGCATCCAGGTCGTCGCCGCTGAACTCGATCAGGTTGATGCCCAGGGTCTGGGTGTCGGGGTGCGGCGGGAAGTACTGGGCCACGCCGTGCCACACGATGTCCTTCATCGCCAGCATCAATACCTTGGAGTCCACCGTCTCGATCGACAGCGGGCTGTGCGCCATCAGCGCCTTGGCGTCGCGCAGTGCATCCATGAACGCGGCGTACTGCACGTTGACCAGGATCGAGTGTTTGGGAATCGGCAGCACATTGAGCCTGGCTTCGACGATGAAGCCCAGCGAGCCTTCCGAACCGCACAGCACGCTGTTGAGGTTGAAGGTGTCGGGGGTTTCGCGCAGGTGCGCCAGGTCGTAGCCGGTCAGGCAGCGGTTGAGCTTGGGAAAGATCGCCTCGATCAGCGCCGCCTTGCCGTCGGCAATGGCCTGGGCGCAGCGATAGACTTCGCCGACCTTGTCGGTACGGGCGGTACAGGCCTGCAACTGCGGGTTGTCGATCGGTGCGGTGTCCAGGCGAGCGCCGCCCAGCAGCACGGTGCTCAGTTCGAGCACGTGGTCGCGGGTCTTGCCATAGGTGCAACTGCCCTGCCCGCTGGCATCGGTGTTGATCATGCCGCCCACGGTGGCACGGTTGGAGGTGGACAGTTCCGGTGCGAAGAACAGGCCGTGGGGCTTGAGCGCGGCGTTCAGCTGGTCCTTGACCACCCCGCTCTGCACCCGCACCCAGCGCTGCTCGACGTTGATCTCGAGGATGTTGTTCATGTGCCGCGACAGGTCGACGATGATCCCGTCGGTCAACGACTGGCCATTGGTACCGGTACCGCCGCCACGCGGCGTGAGCACCACCGAGCGATGCTGCGGCTGGGCGACCAGGCGTGCCAGCAACTCGACATCCTGCGCGTCACGGGGGAACACGGCCGCCTGGGGCAGGCGCTGGTAGATGGAGTTGTCGGTGGCCAGCACGGTACGCAGGCCCATGTCGCGCGCGACCTCGCCCCTGAAGCCCTCGCTCTGCAGTGCATCGAGAAAACGCTGGTAATGGCTGGCGGGGACACGGTCGGGGGCAAGCAGAGCAATCATGACAAGGGATCCTGAGGCGATATATGACGCAGCGTCACATTCAAAACACGTATGCTTGGCAGCCAGGCAAGGTCTGCCGCATGCTTTATGGGGCTATGTTCCCGTGTGCGGCGCGGGCCTACAACTGAATTTCGTGTGACTTTTGCATGAGCTTTATGAATGAATCCAAGACGACTCACCCCTTCCATGTCGGTGCTTATCGCGTTTGAGGCCTCGGCGCGCCATGGCAGCTTCACCAAGGCGGCCGAAGAACTGGCACTGACCCAGAGTGCGGTCAGTCGCCAGGTGCAGGCGCTGGAGGCGCAACTGGAGGTGGCGTTGTTCAGCCGCGTGGGCCGGCATATCGAGCTCACCGCCGCCGGCGCCCTGTATCACCACGAGCTGGCCGCGGCCCTGGCCCGCATTCGCAACGCGACGCTGCAGACCATCGCCCACAAGGCCGGCGACGGGCCGCTGCACCTGGCGGTGCTGCCCACGTTCGGCTCCAAGTGGCTGCTGCCGCGCATGAATGACTTCTACCGCCGCCACCCCGGCGTGCTGGTGCACATGCATTCGCGCATTGCCCCGGCCGAGCAGGACAAGGATCAGATGCACGCCTTCATCAGTGTCGGCACCGGGCATTGGCCCGGTCATGTGGCGCATCGGCTGCTGTCCGAGACGCTGGTGGTGGTGGCCAGCCCTGGCGCCCTGCCCGGCTACGCCAGCCTGACGCCGGCGGACATCTCGCAGCAGGCTCTGCTAAGCGTGGTGTCACGCCCCCATGCCTGGGCCGACTGGTTCGAACAGAACGGCCTGCAGCACCGGGCCATGCGCATGGGGCCGGGCTTCGAGCTGACTGCCCACCTGATCCAGGCGGCGGTGGCCGGTATCGGCATCGGGCTGGTGCCACGCATCCTGGTGCAGGACGAGATCGCCAGCGGTGAGCTGGTGGCCTTGTTCGAGCCGGTGGACAGCGGGCGTGGCTACTACCTCACCTACGCCACGCGCTATCAGCAGTTGCCAGCGCTGCAGGCGTTCACCCAGTGGCTGCTGTCGGTCGAGTTTCCCGACAGCTGAGCGGCGTTACCGGCGCCCTGTAGGAGCCGGCCTTGCCGGCGAAGGCACCGACGCCGTCGCCGCAAGGTGCGCGCTGCCCTTCGCTGGCATGGCCTGCGCCTACCGGGTTGCAGGGCACAAAGCCCACTGTGTTCGCTAGCGAACAGACGCCTGCGCCATGTGTCGCCACACTGGGGGCCAGACCCCGCGACGCGAGCACCTACAGGCCTTTATGGATAATTACTGGAGCCGTGCACGCGCCAGCCTGCGCAACGCAGGCCTTTGGCGCACCACACCCCGCAAGTTCGAATACGAAGCCATCCTGCGCTCCGAACTGTTCAGCGCCGAGCAGATGGCCGCCCACGGCACCTTTCTGGCCCAGCATCACGCCCTCAGCCCCCGCAGCGGCAAGGACACCCTGCTGGCACGGCTGGCCGACAACGAACGGACCCTGGCCAGCAGCTGCGCGGTGCTGATCGCCGAACAGCCCACCGCACGACGGGTCACGCCGGCGGCCGAATGGCTGCTGGACAACTACTACCTGGTCGAAGAACACATCCGCATCGCCAAGACCCACCTGCCCAAAGGCTACAGCCGGGAGCTGCCACGCCTGGCCAACGGCGTGTCCAGCGGGCTGCCGCGGGTGTATGACATCGCCCTCGAAACCATCGCCCATGGCGATGGACGCGTCGACGTGGACAGCCTGAGCCACTTCGTCGAGGCCTACCAGAGCGTCACCTCCCTGGCGCTGGGCGAGCTGTGGGCCATTCCGATCATGCTGCGCCTGGCGCTGATCGAAAACCTGCGCCGGGTTGCCTCGCGGGTCATGGCCAGCTGGGCCGACCGCAACCTGGCCAACGACTGGGCCGACCGCCTGCGCGAGACCGCCGGGCGCGACGCCAAGAGCGTGGTGCTGGTACTGGCCGACATGGCGCGCTCGCAGCCGCCGATGACCGCCGCCTTCGTCGCCGAGCTCGCACGCCGCCTGCAAGGCCAGAGCGCCGCGCTGATCCAGCCGCTGACCTGGGTGGAGCAGATGCTCGCCGAATCCGGCCTGAGCATCGAGCGTCAGGTGCAGCTCGATGCCCAGCAGCAGGCAGCCGACCAGGTCTCGGTCAGCAACAGCATTGCCAGCCTGCGGCTGCTCGCCACCAGCGACTGGCGCGAATTCGTCGAGCACATGAGCCACGTCGAACGGGTGCTGCGCAGCGATCCTGCCGGCATCTACCCAGCCATGGACTTCGCCAGCCGCGATCATTACCGGCATGTCATCGAACGCCTGTCCCGGCACAGCGCACAGTCGCAGGCGGCAATCGCCCGCGCCGCCGTCGAACTGGCCGCCGGTGCACCCAGCCCGCTGCCACACGCCAGCGCCACCACCCATGTGGGGTTCTACCTGGTCGGCGCCGGGCGAGCGCAGCTCGAGCGCCGCGTGCACGCCGGCGTGGCGCTGGGCGAGCGTTGGCGGCGCCTGCTGCATCGCGCGCCACTCACGTTCTTCCTCGGCCCGGTGGCGCTGCTCACGCTGGGCCTGAGCGCACCGCTGCTGTACACCACGCTGCGCGATGGCTGGTCACTGCCAGTGCTGCTTGCGCTGGCCCTGCCCACGCTGGTGATGACCAGCCGCCTGGCCATCGACCTGGTCAACTGGCTGGTGACCCTGAGCGTGACGCCCCGCCTGCTGCCGCGCCTGGATTTCAGCGAGGGCCTGCCCGCTGAGGCGCGTACTTTGGTGGTGGTGCCCACGCTGATGGCCAATGCCGCCGATATCGAGGAGTTGGCAGAGGGGCTGGAAGTGCGCTTTCTGGCCAATCGTGACGAGTACCTGCACTTTGCCCTGCTGACCGATTTTCTCGATGCGCCCAGCGAAACCCTGCCTGAAGACGCCGCGCTGATGGCCCTGGCCGCCAGCCTGATCGAGGGCCTGAACCACAAGTACCCGAACGATGCGCGCTTCGTGCTGCTGCACCGTCCGCGGCGCTGGAATCCCGCCGAGCAGGTGTGGATGGGCGTGGAACGCAAGCGCGGCAAGCTGGCCGATCTCAATGCACTGCTGCGCGGGCACGGTGAGGGGCGCTTCATGTTGCAGGTGGGGGATGTCCAGGTGCTGGAGGCGGTACGTTACGTCATCACCCTGGACACCGACACCCAGCTGCCGCGCAATGCGGCCCGCCAGTTCGTCGGGGCCATGCAGCACCCGCTCAACCGCGCCCAGGCTGGCCGCGGCTACGCCATCCTGCAACCGCGGGTCGGCATCAGCCTGCCCAGCGCGGCGCGCTCGCTGTATGCGCGACTGTTCGGCAGCGACGCCGGCGTCGACCCGTACACCCGCGCAGTGTCGGACGTGTACCAGGACCTGTTCGAACAAGGCTCGTTCATCGGCAAGGGTATCTACGACGTGGATGCGTTCGAGCAGGCGCTGCAAGGCTGCCTGCCGGACAACCGCATCCTCAGCCACGACCTGATCGAGGGCTGCTACGCCCGCAGCGGGTTGCTCAGCGATGTTCAGGTGTTCGAAGAGTACCCGGCCCGCTACAGCGCCGACGTCAAGCGCCGCCACCGCTGGATTCGCGGGGACTGGCAACTGCTGCCGTGGGTGTTGCCCTGGGCGCCCACCGCTGGCGGCACCTATGCGCGCAACCGGCTGGATGCCCTGGCCCGCTGGAAGCTGTTCGACAACCTGCGCCGCAGCCTGGAGCCCGGTGCATTGCTGTGCCTGTTGCTGTGGGGCTGGCTGGCCTCGGGCCGGCCCGGGCTGTGGACCCTTGCCGCGCTGTTGCTGGTATTGACCCACGCGGTGCTCGCCACCCTGCTGGAGATGCTGCGCAAGCCTGTCGACGTACCCCTAGCGCAGCACCTGTGGGCGGCGCTGCGCGGCTGCGCCCTGCACTTTGCGCGCGCCGGCCTGCACCTGGCCTGGCTGCCGTACGAGGCCTACTACAGCCTTGACGCCATCGTGCGCACGCTGTGGCGCATGCTGGTCAGCAAGCAGCGCCTGTTGCAATGGAGCCCGTCACGGGAAGTCGAACGCACCAGTGTCAATCGCCTGGGGGCCTTGTACCGCAGCATGTGCAGCGCCCCGATACTGGCCCTGGTCGTGGGCCTGTGCCTGCTGCCAAGCCCCATGACCCTGGCCCTGGCGGCGCCCTTGCTGCTGGCATGGCTGGCCAGCCCGGCACTGGCCTGGTGGATCAGCCGCCCCTCCCCGCGCGCGCACTTCGACCCCACTGCCGAAGACCTGCGCTTTCTGCGCAACCTTGCGCGCCAGACATGGGCGTTTTTCGAGCAATACGTCGGCCCCGACGACCACTGGCTGCCCCCCGACAACGTGCAGGAACTGCCGGTTGCCCGCATTGCCCACCGCACCTCGCCCACCAACATGGGCATGGCCTTGCTGGCCCACCTGGCCGCCCACGATTTCGGTTACCTGGGCGGCGGGCGGCTGCTCGAGCGCCTGCAGTCCATGCTCGACAGCATGGACGGGCTGGAGCGTCACCAGCGCCACTTCTACAACTGGTACGACACCCTCACCCTGAAACCCCTGCCACCGCTGTACGTCTCCACGGTGGACAGCGGCAATCTTGCCGGTCTGCTGCTGACCTTGAAGCCCGGCCTGCTGGGCCTGGCCGACACACCGCTGGATGACCCGCGCCAGGCCCAGGGGCTGCTCGATACCCTGGAAGTCTTCGGCCAGGCCTTGACCAGTGCCGGCCTGCCCGCCACCGAGGTACAGGCGTTATGCCGGCGTCTGCTGGCACCTCAGCCGCACGATCTGCTGCAACTGCTGCAGGACGCACTCGACCTGCCGGCGCCCGCCGACGATCCGGATGCGCGCTTCTGGTTCGACAGCCTGCAACGTCAGTGCACCGAGCAGCGCGACGAACTGCTGCGTTTTGCCCTGCCTGCCACCAACGAACCGGGCAAGCGGCCGCCGACCGGTTGCTGGCGCGACCTGGCGCGGCTGGACGCCGAGCAGTGGTGCGCTGCCGATCGCCCGCAGGTGCTGCAGGTACAGGCCCTGGCCCGCCAGCGCATGCAGCAGGCGGCGCAGCTTGCCCAGCGCGTCGAGGCCATGGCCGACATGGACTTCGGCTTTCTCTACGATGCCCGCCGCGAGTTGTTCGTGATCGGCTACAACGTCGATGAGCGACGCCTGGACAGCGCCTTCTACGACCTGCTGGCATCCGAAGTTCGCCTGACCAGTTTCGTGGTCGTCGCCCAGGGCCAGGTGCCTCAGGAAAGCTGGTTTGCCCTGGGGCGCCTGCTGACCAGCAATGCCGGGGTGCCGGTGCTGCTGTCGTGGTCCGGCTCGATGTTCGAGTACCTGATGCCGATGCTGGTGATGCCCAGCTACGAAGGCACACTGCTCGACCAGACCTGCCAGGCGGCCGTCACCCGCCAGATCGAGCATGCCAGCCAGCTGGGCACGCCCTGGGGCGTTTCGGAGTCCGGCTACAACACCGTCGATGCGCACTTGAACTACCAGTACCGCGCCTTCGGCGTGCCGGGGCTGGGCCTCAAGCGTGGCCTGGGCGAGGACAACGTGGTCGCGCCCTACGCCAGTGCCCTGGCACTGATGGTCGCGCCCGCGGCCGCCTGCCACAACCTGCGGCGCCTGGCCAGGCAGGGGGTGGCCGGGCGGTTCGGGCTGTACGAGGCGGTCGACTACACCCCGGCACGCCTGCCCCCTGGCTCCGATGCTGCCGTGGTGCGCTCGTTCATGGCACACCACCAGGGCATGAGCCTGCTGGCCCTGACCTCGCTGCTGCTGGGTCAGCCCATGCAGCGGCGCTTTGCCGCCGAGCCGGCCTTCCAGGCCTGTGCCCTGCTGCTGCAGGAGCGCGTGCCCAAACGCGCCACGCAATACCTGCATGCAGCCCAGGCGCCTACCGTCGACGATGCCAGCCAGGGCAATGAAACCAAGCTGCGCGTGTTCACCGACCCGGACCGTCGTCGGCCGGCCGTGCAACTGCTGTCCAACGGGCGCTACCACGTCATGGTCAGCAATGCCGGTGGCGGCTACAGCCGCTGCAACGACATGGCGGTGACGCGCTGGCGCGAAGACATCGCCAGCGACAGCCTTGGCACCTTCTGTTACCTGCGCGACGTGGCCAGCGGGCATTTCTGGTCCACGACCTACCAGCCCACCCAGCATCGCGCGCACAGCCAGGAAACCGTGTTCACCGATGCCCGCGCCGAGTTTCGCGTGCGCGAGTTCAACTTCGACTGCCACACCGAGATCGTGGTGTCCCCCGAGGACGATATCGAGCTGCGTCGCCTGCACCTGACCAACCGCGCCCGTACCCGGCGCACCCTGGAGCTGACCAGCTACGCCGAAGTGGTGCTGGCCTCGGCCATCAGCGATGCGCTGCACCCGGCGTTCAGCAAGCTGTTCGTGCAAACCGAGCTGGTGCGACCGCTGCAGGCGATCCTGTGCAGCCGGCGTCCGCGTGCCAGTGACGAAGCCGTGCCGTGGATGTGCCACCTGCTGGCAGCCCACGGGGCGGACATCGAGCAGATCTCCTACGAAACCGACCGTGCGCGCTTCATCGGCCGCGGCCGCACCCTGCAGGCGCCGGCCGCGCTGACTGACACCTGCGAGCAGCTGTCCGGCACTGCCGGTGCGGTGCTCGACCCGGTCGTGGCCATCCGCTGCCGTATCAGCCTGGAGCCTGGCCAGAGCGCCACCATCGACCTGGTCACCGGGGTGGCCGACAGCCGCGAGGCCTGCCTGCACCTGATCGACAAATACCGCGACCGGCACCTGGCCGACCGGGTGTTCGACCTGGCCTGGACCCACAGCCAGGTGCTGTTGCGCCAGCTCAACACCTCGATGGCCGATGCCCGGCTGTTCGAGCAGATGGCGGCCTCGGTGCTGTATGCCAACCCTGCATTGCGCGCCGAAAGCGCCGTGCTGGCCAGCAACCGGCGCAGCCAGTCGGGGCTGTGGGGCCAGGCGATCTCCGGGGACCTGCCCATCGTGCTGGTGCAGATCGCCGACCCGGCCAACATCGAGCTGGTGCAGCAGATGGTCCAGGCCCATGCCTACTGGCGCCAGAAAGGCCTGGTGGTGGACCTGGTGATCTGGAACGAAGACCAGGCCGGCTACCGCCAGCAACTGCAGGACCTGATCATGGGCCTGGTGACCTCCGGGGTCGAAGCGGCCCTGCTGGACCGCCCCGGCGGCATCTTCGTGCGTCCTGCGCAGCAGCTGTCCAGCGAAGACCGCACGCTGATGCGCTCGGTGGCACGCCTGATACTCAACGACAGCCATGGCAGCCTGGCCGAGCAGGTCCACCGGCGGCGCATCGAGCCGGCCCTGGCGCCGTTCACCCCCAGCCTGCTGCAAGGGCCGCAGAGTGCCGGCTACACGCTGCAGCCGCTGGCCATGGCGCCCACGCTGGGCAACGCCTACGGCGGCTTCAGCGCCGACGGCAGCGAATACATCATCAATCATCGCCCGGGCCAGCCGACCCCGGCGCCCTGGGTCAACGTGCTGGCCAACCCCGGGTTCGGCAGCATCGTCTCGGAAACCGGCGGTGCCTACAGCTGGTACGAAAACGCCCACGAGTACCGTTTGAGCCCCTGGCACAATGACCCGGTCAGCGACCCCAGCGGCGAAGTGCTGTACCTGCGCGACGAAGATTCCGGGCAGGTCTGGTCGCCGACCCCGGCGCCCTGCCCGGGCAGCGGCGCCTACCGAACCCGCCACGGCTTTGGCTACAGCGTGTTCGAGCATGTGCAGGACGCCATACACAGTGAGCTGTGGGTGTTCGTGGCGCTGGATGCGCCGGTCAAATTCTCGCGCCTGGTGCTGCGCAACACCGGCGATCGTGCGCGACGCCTGTCAGCGACCTGCTACGTGGAATGGGTGCTGGGGGACTTGCGCAGCAAGTCGGCCATGCACGTCGTCACCGAAGCCGACCCGTTCAGTGGCGCGCTGTTTGCGCGCAACGCCTACTCCATCGAATTCTCGGGCCGCGTGGGGTTTCTGGACTGCGACTGGCCCCAGGCCGGCCTCAGTGGCGACCGGGTCGAGTTTCTGGGGCGCAACGGTACCCTGGCCGACCCGGCAGCCCTGCGCCGGGCGCGCCTTTCGGGGCGCCTCGGCGGCGGCATGGACCCCTGTGGTGCGCTGCAGGTAAGCGTCGAGCTGGCGCCTGGTGAAAGCCGCGAAGTGGTGTTCCGCCTGGGCGCCGAGCAGGACGCCAAGGACGCCACCCGGCGGGTGCAGCAGTACCGCGGCGTACGCGCCGCCAACGTCGAACTGGCGCGGGTCACGCAGCACTGGCGCACCACCCTGGGCAGCCTGCGCATCCACACCCCGGAGCCTGCGCTGGACGTGCTGGTCAACGGCTGGCTGATGTACCAGGTGATTGCCTGTCGCTTCCATGCCCGCAGCGGCTATTACCAGTCCGGCGGTGCATTTGGCTTCAGGGACCAGTTGCAGGACAGCATGGCCATGGTGCACGCCGACCCTGCCAGCAGCCGCGCCCACCTGCTGCTGTGTGCCCGCCACCAGTACGTGCAGGGCGACGTGCAGCACTGGTGGCACCCGCCGATGGATCGCGGCGTGCGAACCCGTTGCAGCGACGACATGCTCTGGCTGGCCCTGGCCACCAGCCGCTATGTGCAGATCACTGGCGACACTGCGGTGCTGAACGAGCCCGTCGGCTATCTGGACGGTCGCGCACTCAACAACGGCGAGGAGTCCTACTACGACCTGCCCGGTCATTCGCCCCTGCAAGAGCCCCTCTACCAGCATTGCCAGCGCGCGCTGGAGCACGGCCTTTCCATCGGGGCCCACGGCTTGCCGTTGATGGGCAGCGGCGACTGGAACGACGGCATGAACAAGGTGGGCGAGCACGGCATAGGCGAAAGCGTATGGCTGGGCTTTTTCGCCCACGAGGTGCTGCGTCGGTTCGCCGAAACGGCGCAGTTGCATGGCGATGCCCGCTTTGCCCAGCGCTGCGGCGAGCAGGCGCGGCGGCTGCGCAGCAACCTGCAGGCCCATGCCTGGGACGGCGCCTGGTACCGGCGTGCGTATTTCGATAATGGCCAGCCCCTGGGGTCGGCCAGCAACCAGGAGTGCCGCATCGATTCCATCGCCCAGAGCTGGTCGGTACTGTCGGGCGCCGCGCCCCTGGATCACTGCCGCAGTGCCATGGCGTCGCTGGACCGCCACCTGGTGCGGCGTGATATCGGCATCGTGCTGCTGCTGGACCCGCCGTTCGACAAGGGCACGCTCGACCCCGGCTACATCAAGGGCTATGTACCGGGGGTTCGTGAAAACGGTGGCCAGTACACCCACGCCGCCGTGTGGGCGAGCATGGCGTTCGCCCGCCTGGGCGACGGCGCCCGCGCCTGGGAACTGATGCGCATGATCAGCCCCCAGAGCCAGGGCCATGCCACCCGCATCGACACCTACAAGGTGGAGCCCTACGTGATGGCGGCGGATGTCTACGGTGTGGCGCCCCTTGCCGGGCGCGGCGGCTGGAGCTGGTACACCGGTGCGGCCGGATGGATGTACCGGCTGATCGTCGAATCGCTGCTGGGGGTGGAGCGCCAGGGCAACACTCTGCTGCTGCAACCGCTGCTGCCGCCAGAATGGTCGGGCTTCAGCCTGCAGTACCGGTATGGCGCCAGCGTTTATCACATCGATGTGCACCGGGGCACACAGGCCGTACAGGTGCTGAGCCTGGATGGCGGGGTGATCGACGGCACAAGCCTGTCGCTGGTCGATGATGGCGCCGAGCATCAGGTCAACTTGCTGTGCGCTGCATCGGCAACCGCGACGTTACCCTTGCTAAAGGGAGTACCCTAGGGCCTTACCCTATGGATGCCGGCCCCATGTCCCATGATCCAGCCAGCGGGCAGAACCATCTGCTCGCCGCCCTGCCCGACCCGGTACGCGAGCGGCTGCTGCCGCACCTTGAGCAGGTTGCCTTGCCGCTGGGCAAGGTGATCTACGAGCCGGGCGACAGGCTGACGCATGTGTACTTTCCCACCGATGCCATCGTTTCGCTGCTGTATGTCATGGAAAACGGCGCCTCGGCGGAGATCTGCGTGGTGGGCAATGAGGGGCTGGTGGGCATTGCGGTGTTCATGGGCGGCGAAAGCACCTCCAACCGTGCCGTGGTGCAAAGTGCCGGGCTTGCCTGGCGCTTGCCGGGCCAGCGGCTCAAGGACGAGTTCGACCGCCATGGCGAGCTGTTGCTGCTGATGTTGCGCTACACCCAGTCGCTGATCACCCAGATGGCACAGACCGCCGTGTGCAATCGCCACCACTCGATCGATCAGCAGTTGTGCCGCTGGCTGCTGCTGTCGCTGGACCGCCTGACCGGTAACGAGCTGAACATGACCCAGGAGCTGATCGCCAACATGCTGGGCGTGCGCCGCGAAGGCGTCACCGATGCGGCCGGCAAGTTGCAGCGCCTGGGGGTGATCGAGTACAGCCGCGGGCACATCAAGGTGCTCGATCGGCCGCAGCTGGAACGGCTGAGTTGTGAATGCTATGCGGTGGTGCGCAGTGAAACCCAACGCCTGTTGCCCTATTTGCCGTTACGTACCTAGTTTTCCATACCCAGCACCCTACGGTACGTAACTCGTCACCGGTGCCAGGTTCTTGTAGAACCTCAATGCCTGATCATTTATTCCAAAGCAAAAGCCGAGAATCACATGGCTGTCGTTATTGTTCAGGTAGCGGCCAAACTCCACCTCCGTCATTCCCTTGAGGTCGACTACCCTCACTCTTCCTCCCACTGCGCCACCATGGGTCGCCGTATCCGATAGGAAAAAATCTGAATTGATCAAGGTTGATCTGCGGATGCCATTACTGGCCCAGTTGGCTCCATCGGGTGCGCCGTGAGAGCCCGAAAAAATCAAGATCTCCCGTGGAACGGCATTCACACTCGTTCTACGGCGGAAATAATTCAGGGGCGTATTGAAGTTTTTTCCTGCAACGGGGCGGTTGCTACCGAAGATGATTTTATCCTGCCCCGTCGAAAAGCTTTTCCAGGCCCCCTTCGGTGCCGAACTCAGGGGTTGCGTGGTCACAGTCGGCAGGCTGGAAAACTTCGAAGCGCTTCTTTTCAGCAGTTGACCATTGCGCAGGCCACCCACTAGGCGATTGGCCTTCGCGGCAACTTTTGGCGCAGACGACCCAATCGACATACCTAACGAAGCCAGGCCTGTTCCGAACGATATCCAGCCCAGAATGCCCGCAGCCTTTTCGTTGCCACTGGCCTCAAGCGCCATCGACGCAGCTCCGCTACCCAGGGCAATGGCTTCCACCGCTACCGCTGCCACCGATACGGCTCCTGCAATGGATGTGGTGGCCACCGCCGCGACAGCGCCTGCCGCAGCACCTGCAGTACTCGCACCGGCACCGAGCAAAGCTGTGTACGCCGCACCTACCGCAGGCGCTGCGGTGCCGGCAGTCACGACCACTGCAATCGCCCCCATCACCAGCCCGATACCAGCCACGACCCAGTTCCACCACGCATGCCCGTCCGGGTCAACGCGGTTGACCGGGTCGCCGCTGCAATACGCATAGCGGTTCAAGCCGCCCGCACCATCGGGGCTTGCACTGTCGGGGCTGAGGAACATGAACAGGCACGGGTCGTAAGGGCGGTTGCTGCCGGGCATGTACAACAGACTGTCGGTTTCGCGCACTTCACCGGCGTAGCCCACCCGGCTTTGCGCGGTGCCGTTGTCCAGGCCATGTGCGCTGTAACCCACAAAGCAATTGCTGTCGCCGGTTTCAATCTGCACGCTGCCTTGCCCATCGCTGGCGCCGATCACAACCGTGCGTACCGCCTGGCTCAGCAGGGTCTGGGCGAACACGGTGCTGCCGGCACGCATCAAGGTCAACCAGCCCTGGTCGCTCTTCTCGTTGACCATACGCTGGCCGTCATAAAAACGGTGGCTCGTGGTGCCATTGACGCGGGTCTCGATCAGACGGCCCAGCGGGTCATACGCATAGTCGCAGGTACTGGTGCCGTCCTCCCGGCGCGTCAGGTGCCCCTGGCTGTCCCAGGACAATGCCCGCCACAGTTGTCCGTCATGCCGCTCCCTTGTCAGTTGACCAGCGGCGTCGTATTCAAGGTCGATGATCAGAGCCTGCGGCCAGCTGTGGGTGATCTGAACCGGACGATCTGCAGCCACATCGCTGTCGTAGGCGAACCTCATGTGGTTGCATTGACCATTCTCGTACTCGGTGTCGATCTGTTCATAACCGTCGAGCGCATTGAAACAGAACGTCTGGCGACGAATGCGCTGCCCGGTGCGGGGGTCGGTGACCAGATGAGGCCCTTGCGTGGTGGCTTCGACCAGGCGATTGCGCACGTCGTAGCGGTAGTGCTCTTCGCTCAACAAGGTAGCCTGCTCCGCCTCCAGCGATTCCCACGTGCGTGTCGCTAACTGATCCTGCTGGGTCCAGCTCAAGCGCTGGCGAAAGCGCTGCATACCCGAGATACCATGGCACACCCATGTCCGGGTGTACTCACGGCCCAGGAGGTCGTAGGTCAGGGTCTGCTGCTGTGACTGGCCGTGCTGGCCGTCGGTGGTGAGGGTCTGCGCCAACCGACCGAATGCGTCGTAGCCCAGTTGCAAGGCCAGCGGGCCGCAGTGCTGGCCACTGATACGCCCCACGGCATCGTAGGTGCAGTAAGTCATCTGGCCGTGTACATCGGCAAACGACAGCACGCGACCGTTCAACGAATACTGCCAGCCGCAGGTATGGGGCTGTCCTGCATGGTGCCAGTGCTCGGCACTGGTCACACCCGAGGCGGTGAAATCCCAAGCTATCTGCCCCAGCCCGCCGGTGGCCCGGGTAAGGCGACCGTGGGGCGGGCTGTAGGTGAAGGTACTTTCACTGTTTTCGCTCGGCCGCGCGATGCGCTTGAGCTGATAATCCAGCTCGGGTTCATAGCCGAAGTGCGTGACACTGCCGTTGGAGCGTGTGAGTGCTTCGGGAGGAATCTGCCCCGACACATACGCCAGGGTTTCCTGCTGCCCGCCGCAATCGCGCGTCAGGGGGCGATCCAGGCCATCGAACGTCTGCTTGAGCAGCAGCGTCTCTCGGGTTGCGGTGCATAGTGAAAGGGTTGCAATGGCATCGCCATCGCTGTGGGGGGCGAAGCGCCATTTCACGCGGCTGTGGTCTTGCAGGGTACGCTGCGCGACCCGGCCGTCACGGTCGTAGACGGTGGACGTGGTGCGCTGCTCGCCATCGGGCGTTTCTATCGTATGGGCTACCGGACGCTGAAGCGCGTCGAGTGTCCAGCGCTCCCGGCGCAACAACGGGCCACCCCCAGGCTCATGCAGCTCCACACGTTCGACACTGCCGCTTGCATTCAGGTACAGCGTGGTGCGAGGCCCTTGCTCCCCGGTGGCGCTCTGTTGCCAGGACACTTGGGTACGCTGGATGGGGTCGTGCTTTGTATGGTCCACCGTGCCGTCTGCATGCTGCACCCGGCATGCGGAGCCCCAGTCATCGTAGGCGGTGAGCACCGTACTGCTACAAAACGGGGTGTTCTGGGCGGCAGCCCAGTCCTGCGAGGTCTCACTGGTGACATTGCCCTGTACGTCGTAGGTCACTCGGCGCACTTCACGCAGGGGGGCACCGGGGCTGTCCAGAAACTCGAGCAGTTCGCGCACCGGGCGTCCCTGGCCATCCAGCTCCACACGCAGGCGCTGGCCGTTGCTGTCGGTCTGCTCGACGTACACCGTTCGATCACGCTGCAGGCCAACCAGCTGGTAGGTACAGCGGGTGCTGGTCGCATACGGCGTGTTCGCGCTTTCTATGCGGCGTATGGTGCGGCCCAGTGCGTCGTGGTCAAAACGGGTCACGGTACCGTGTTCGTTGCGTTCTTCGATGGTCAGGCCCGTCAGCACGTGGCGCAGGGTCGATGAGCTGATTACCAGGTGGTCATGGCTGATCCGTTGCTGGGTTTCGCACAGCAACGGGCCTTCGAAGGTGCGCAGGAAATTCGTGGTGGCGGCGTAGCCGTTGTAGAGCGTGACACTGGATATCGGTAGGCCATGGAACGGGCTGTCGGCTGCCTGCTCGACACGCTGCAGGATTCTGGCCGTTTCAACTTCCCCGCTATCAATCGCTTCCCGAGCCACTTCGCTGTCCAGCACCAGGTGCTGTCGATCCTCTGCCTGGCGCTTGTGCAGCCTGACGTAGGCATAGTCGGTGTGCGCCACATGACCCGCTGACCGTGCATCGGGTGCCGGGGCAGTAGTGGTGAAGCGCTTGAGCCAGCGCACGAACCTTCCCCCGTCATCCGGGCAGCCCTGCGCGCCACCCAGCGGATAGTATTCGCGGCTTTCGCTGCGCCCATCGGCGAATCGCTGGTTCAGTACATTGCCATAGGCATCGTATTCGCACGTGTCGCGTTCCTCCCTGAACCGGTTGCCGGTTTCATAGCGGGTAATGCGGGCAATCGGCAGCTGACACCAGGCCGGCTGGTCGTCCCAACCCACTGCAGGGTCGTCTGCGTACACGCTCTGCTGGCAAACCCTGCACTCGCCGCGCACGGTCAACTTCTGCGTCTGCAGGTGATAGTGATTCCAGGTGTATTCGACACTTTGCACCTTGCGCCCCTGTTCGTCGTGCAGGGTTTGCAGGCATCCATAGTCATAACGTGGCAGAAGATAGAGGTTGTCCTTGCCGTCTGCCCATTCACCTGCCGAGACACCCCCGTAGCCAAAGCAGTTGTTGGAGCCGATCAGGGCGTAGGTGGTGTAGGCCACCGGCTGGGCCGCACCGGGGTCGTGCCGATGTGTGGACACCCTGGGCAAAGCGGTCAGCGGCGCGCCCTGTGGCAGCCGAAGCCCATTGTTCCCCGTGGCGTAATCGACTTCGTCCGTGCTGCCCAGCGGCCCCAGCACCTTGCTCGGGAACAGCAATCGGCTTTGCGGATCCTGCCAATAAGTGAAGGCCCAGCGGTTGCCGCCATCAGGCAGGATCAGCTCATTGAGCCGGTCACTTCGCAGCAGCGTGACGACTGTGGTGCTGTCAGAACCCGGAAACATCACGAAGCGGGTTTCAGCCCTATCATGCTGGACGTCCAGCAACAGACGTTGCTCGTCGCGGATGGTCCACAGCAGGTAGGGGCCACTGCCTGCAAGCCATTCAAGGTACGCGCGGCGCCCCTGGGCAGAAACGATCTGCTTGAGCATGGCCATGCCGCTGTTGTCCTGGACCTCGAGGTACTCGCAGACGCCATCCTTGTAGTCGATGCGAAAGCAGCGAGCCCTGTCGTCAACGGTGAACACCTCGAACGAACACAGCTTCTGGTCTTCGAACACCAGTTGCCCGCCCTTGCTCAAATCCGAACGGTCGCTATCGAACTTGAACGTGTCGCCCGAATTGATCCGTAGCTGACCGGTGTTGAAATCGAGCATGGACAACCCGAGCGTCCAGCCGAGGCCATACCCGCTGTCGGTGTGCGAGCCCAGTGGGCTGAAATGCAGCGCAGGTTGAATGACCGGCCCGGCAAGGTGGTTGGCGTGCAGTGCCGGCAGCCCGCAAGCCAGCGTGAACTGGCTGGTTCTGGGGTCCACGCCGGTGCTTACATGGCTCAGAAAATTACTCGCCTGGGTGTAGAGCGCGCCGGCGCGCAGGCGCCGAGTAACGTCGTCAGGCCTCGTCATCCGTGGCGCTCCGGCTTTCGGCACCCGTTGCCAGCGACAGCCGCAGGCTGCGTGAGCCGGACGCAGAGGTATCGGCGTAATGGATCATCAAGGTGTGGTCGTTGCCATACGCGTCAACGAACAACAGCGGGCGCGGGCCACCTTGCTCTCGGGAGGACTGGCTATGAAACGGTATGTTGTTGCCCCCCTGAAGTACCACGACGACGCTCTGCGGGCGTATCCTTGACACGCTGGGCACTGGCCTGAAGTCGACGCCCAGCTCGATCAGAGGGTTGTAGGACACCTCGCTGTGGCCCGGGGCGGCGTAGCCGACGTGGGAGGCCCGGGTGTCACTGGGCGAACGCACGGCCCACTGGATCATCCCGAAACCCGTAGGTTCCACGGCACGCAAGGCCACCCAGGTGCTCAGCACATATTCCCAGATGAAAAGATCGGAATTTCCCTCACCGCCTACCAGTTCCCGCTCAAAGCTGTAGTCGTCAAGGCCGAACACAGGGATGGGCTTTGTGCTGATATCGACGTGCTCGTCGAAACTGGTTTCGCTGCCGTCCGTGACGTAGAAGTACTCTTCAGCGCCCTGTATGCGGGTGATGCCCGCCCAAAGGGTGACATTGGTGCCCGCAAGGGCACGGGAATGCACGTAGAACCGGCGGGTGTAGACGGCAAGTGCTTCGCCCTCTGAAACTGCATGCGCGCTGGCCTGTGCTGACGTGGCTGGGTAGTAGTCGTAGGCGTTGCGTACCGTCCTGTAGAACCATTGGGCTTGCCCGTTATCCTCGCACTGCAGCGCAGTGTAGGTACCGTCATCGTTGCGTAGCAGCAGGCACACGCTGTCGAGCTCTTGCTGGGAGACGTCCTGATTGGTGCGTGGCTGTATTTCCACTACAACTTCCACCTGCTGGCGCAGATTCGGGTAAAGGTGTCCCGTTGGCGAGCCTAGTCTCATACGTATCTGCGACAGCCAACTCCCCAATGGTGGCGCAGCTCGCGAAGATGCAAGCGCCTCGAATGATCGGGGAGGCACCCCTTCAACGGTCAAGGTATACCCCCACGGTGCCTGGTTGCTTGCATTCGGGTCTTCGGAATGCAGGTGCACCGACAGATCGAAGCGGTTGCCATAGACATCCATGCCGTAGGTGTAGCTTTGCTGGAGTCTCTTCAGAACGACGTTGAAGTAGGCGATCATGCCCACCGCAATACAGATTGCGTCACGCGGTGATCTCAGGGGGCTGAGAAGGTCGTAGTAGGCCATCATCATTTCGGTTGAGCCCACGATCGTGGGGGTCGATGCCGTGCTGTTGGGGGCTCCGATGCAGGTTGCCTTGTTCAAGTGGAGCGACGATCCATAGGCGGGTTGTTGCATGCTGTGGATCTTCACGACATTGGCGGTTCGTGGGTTCTGCAATGTAACGTAGGTATTTTCGACACGTGCCGCACGCCCTCCGGCCTCTGAGGAGGCGCCCTGGAACACCACCACAGGCCTGGATACGACCAACCCGTGCCCTACCCTGTATTGCGTTGGTTCTACAGCCTCTATCTGAACGCTGCTATTGAAACGCCCTCCTTCGCCTTGGCCACCATACGGGACATCAAGATTGTTGGTCGTCCAGACTCTGCTTTGCACTCTGATCCTGGCTGCAAACTTGAACACCGTGCGCGCATCAACACTGGGGTCCAAATGCAGGTAGCGTACAAAGGTCTGATAGTCATTGCTGTCAGTATGTTTTTTTTTTGAAGTCTTGCCACTTCTGACGGTGCCTTCATCATAAGGCAGTATCCCGGTTTCGGGCGGCTGCGTCCCAGAAACCCACCCCCCGGGCGCGGTGATGTACGGAATTATCTCGAGGCCGCCAACTGGTAACAGTACCACTTCGCCATACGAGTTACGGGCTTGTAAGGTTATGATCACTTTTGATTTTTGACGACCATTCGCGAACAGATGTGCTTTGGCATTCTGTTGTCCTCTGAACGCATCTGCCTCGATCAGAAAATAACTCAAGGTTGCAACTGCAGTGTCTGTAACGTGGGCCATGATGTCGCTTCCTGCGGTTGAGTGGAACGGGTTGCCGGGAGTGTGCTTTATCCATCGGCTGATACATAGACGCAGGACACCTTGCCCTCCAGCTTCCCATCCTTGAAGCCCTCGGAGATGATGCCCCGGGTTACCTCCTGGCCAATAGCGACATAATGGGCCTTTGAAACACTTATTTTTGCAGTCATCTGACCATAGATCGGATTGACGATTTTATAGTGCGAATAGGACTCATCCGAATTGCAGTGCCCGGCATTGTAAATGCCGAACCTTACGCCATCCCGAGGGTTTTCAACGGCGAAGTTATACATCTCTTCATTGTCGCAATCATTGTTGGCAAAGCGATGCATGCCGACGGTCATCTGGATAGTGCATCCCCCGCTGTTTTTCTTGTACAAATGCAACACTGAAATACCCTGTGGTGCAGGAGGAGGCGTTGTGGACTTATTCATGAAAAGGATGATGACCAGCGAGAGCACAATCATTATCACGAAAAGCGTGAAAGCAATAAGGGTGCGCGAAAAATGGAGGTTCATGAGGATGCCCTTTATCTGGCAGCGTGGCATTCAGAGTGTAAGATCACTGCCCTCCCGGTCAAGTTGCTAGTTAAACAAGTTCATGCTGAGCACCTGTGTTTTCAGACTGGTAATATTGCCAGTTGCAAGGCATGAAACGTGTATGGCAACACTGGGCACATCGATTGAAAGTTACGCGTGCTGAACCCTCTGCCCAGGCTGGCACACTCATTCACTTGCAACAAAAGCCTTGACCGGCCCGCACCATGGCGTTACGTTCTCGCCCGCATTTTTGCAAGCCTGCACAGGAGTCCTGCATTGGACAGTTGCCCTAGTCGATTGCGACAGGTACAGCCGGCGAGCTAGTCCAGCAGACCCTTCTGCCACTGCTCGCCGAACACGGTGGTCAGTGGCGATCCGCATCCCTGGCGGGATGACGCATCTTCATTTCCCCTCCCCGCTTGACGCCCCCTCATCGTGACGAGGTGTGTCGGCTGCTCGTACCCGTTGCCATCCCCGAAATCTTTACGCGCACAAGTGCGCTGACGCCGGCTGTCTGCCGGTGCCTTGAGGTGGTTCATGGATTGGAAAGTATTCTTGCTGCGCGTGGCTGTCGCGCTGGTACTGGGGGCGCTGATCGGCGCTGAACGTCAACTGCGTCAGCGCCTCACCGGGCTGCGCACCAATGCGCTGGTGAGCACCGGCGCCTGCCTGTTCGTGCTGGTGACCCAGGCCGTACCGGGCATGCTCCCGGCCGACGCTTCGCGGGTGGCGGCCTATGTGGTGTCGGGCATCGGTTTTCTGGGCGGCGGCGTAATCATGCGCGACGGCATGAACGTGCGCGGCCTGAACACCGCTGCCACGCTGTGGTGTACCGCCGCCGTCGGTGTGCTGTGCAGCCTGGGGTTACTGCTTGAGGCGAGCCTGGGCAGCCTGATGGTTCTATGCGCCAACATCCTGCTGCGTGACATCGCCCAGCGGCTGAACCAGCAGGATGTGTTACCGGCCAGCGAGGCCGAGCAGCGTTACGAGGTGCGCATCGTATGCCGCGCCGAAGACGAGATCCAGGTACGCAGCCTGATGCTGCACAGCTTTGGTAGCAGCGGCCTGCGCCTGCAATCACTGCACAGTGAAGACCTGCCCAACCCGGCCAAGCTGGAGGTGCGGGCCGAGTTGATGGGCGACCCGCAGGCGCCCTCGCAGCTCGAGCACCTGGCCAGCCGGGTGAGCCTTGAGAAAGGCGTCAGTTCGGTACGCTGGCAGGTATTCGAGCTGGCGTCGGACTGACCCGCTTCAGCAACTGGCGCGCCACTCGCGGATCTGTTCGTGGGTGGCCGTCACCCCGCCGCACACCACCACCAGCACCGACTGATATGCCTTGAGTGCCTCACTCGGTGCATAGGCCAGCGCCAGCGCTGCACCACAGGCCGGCTCCACCAGGATACGGTGGTCGAGCAGAAAACGTTCGCAGGCATCCAGCGCCTGAGCGTCAGTCACCACATGGCTGTGAATCGGCCGTTGCTGGCTGAGTTCGAAGGCCTGCTGGCATACCTGCTTGGCCCCCAGCGAGGTCGCCACGCTGGTCACTGCGGGCAGGGCCGTCGGGGCCTTGCTGGCCATCGCGGCAGCCAGCGAGGCGGCGCCGTCGGTCTCCACGGCAAATACCGGCACGTCAGCCCAGTCGTTACGCGCCAACCCCTCGCAC
>NZ_JAFKEC010000012.1 GCF_017848315.1 Pseudomonas palmensis | reverse complement strand
ACCCGAACCAATCCCTTGCCGCTATAGCTGCGCGACTGTAAGCCTCTCAAATGAACTGCCAGTTGCTCGAACGGCACCCTATTGAAACTGTCCTGCGCCCACTGCCCCCGCCCTAGCGCTGCGAACATGCGCTCGCCAGCATCGACCAGTTCTTCCCAGGTACGCGCATCGCCATATGGGTGCGACGCTCCAAGCGCCACCTCGTGCAACGACAACGCGCGCGTGAACGGCGCAATCGGCGAGGCCGCCAGCCGATCCTGCACGCACACCAGATGCCCGCTGGTACGCAGTGCCGGCGTCAGCCAGCCCGCATGCTGGGCGTTGACCATGTCGATCACCGCGTCGAAGCGTTCGGGCGCTTGCCAAGGTGCATCTAGCGGGCCTGGCAGGCATTCGCTTACCCCTAACGCCTTCAGCCGCTGCACATGCCGCGGGTTGCTCAGGGCGAAGACTCGCAAGCCGCGTCGCACGGCCAGCTGGATCAGATGATGAGCCACCGAACCACCGGCTCCGCCGACCAGCAGGGTCTGGCAGGCGGCGGGCAACTTCTCCAGTGCCAACCAGGCCGTAAGCCCTGGACACGGCAGGCCGGCAGCGTCTTCCCAACTGACATCGGCCGGGATGCGCAGCACCGCGCGTGCCTTCACCGGCGTGTGTTCAGCAAAGCTGCCATGACGCGCCAGGTCCTGGTGGTAGGCGACACGCTGGCCGATCCAGGCCGGCGACACTCCGTTGCCTACGGCGACCACCACCCCGGCGCCATCGACACCCGGAACATGCCCGGGCTGCCAGTTCACCAGGCCGCCACCCAGCACCTTCCAATCGACTGGATTGAGGCCGATGACCACATTGCGGATCAGCACGTCGCCCGCTTCCGGTTGCGGCAGGAGGCAGTCGATCAGTTGCAGTGCGGCTGGGTCGGCGCTGCCATGCCAAGTGAATGCACGGTGTGTCGTTGCCAACGTCATGAGTGGTAGGCTCCCTCAGAATAGGTCAGCTCATAGCTGTGGCTGTAGATTTCGAGGATATTGCCGAACGGGTCTTCCATATAGACCATTCGATAAGGTTTCTCGCCGGGGAAGTATCCGCGCACCGGCATGCGCTGCTTACCACCCGCTGCGACGATCCTGGCGGCTAGGCCCTCGACATCGGGATCCTGCACGCAGAAGTGAAAGACCCCGGTCTTCCAGTATTCGAAGTTGTTCTCTGGGCGCTGC
This sequence comes from Pseudomonas palmensis, assembly GCF_017848315.1. Lineage (GTDB taxonomy): Bacteria > Pseudomonadota > Gammaproteobacteria > Pseudomonadales > Pseudomonadaceae > Aquipseudomonas > Aquipseudomonas palmensis. The sequence continues at coordinate 109,657 of NZ_JAFKEC010000012.1, read as the reverse complement.
GCATTGCGGAACTCGAAGATTTCCACCCCAACGCGATCGCCGGTGGACAGGTGGGCAATGCGGAACGAGCCCCAGCCTGCGCCGAACACGTCCGTGCACATCACACCGATCGCGCTTTCATCTTCGCTGATGGTGGTCGGAGGCATGATCAGGTACCAACCAAGCACCTCCGTGTAGAATTTCACGGCGCCATCCAGGTCGGTTACCGACAGGCCGATGTGGGAAAAATTGCGTGGGTAAACGGGCATGACGGTGAGATCCTAAATTGGTTTTCACCAACCCTAACCGTCTCGACGTATAATGGAAATCATGCATGCGTTATCACTATGATAAGAATTTATGATGATTAATCCTCAGTGGTTGAAATCTTTCGCGGTGCTCGCAGAGCTCGGTAACTTCACACGCACCGCCGAGTATCTGGGCCTTACCCAGGCTGCTGTGAGTCAGCACATCCGTAATCTTGAACAACAGTTCGGTACCCTATTCCTTCGACATCATCGTCACGTGGAACTGACGCCGATAGGCAGCGCTTTGCTGGACTACAACCGGGAAATGGAGCGTGCGGGACGCGCACTTGATGCCCGACTGCGCGCGTCTGCACTCGACGTGGGAGATGTAAGCTTTGTAACCCCAGGAAGCATTGGGCTCGCCCTCTATCCGCTACTGCTCGACTACCAACAAGCTCATCCGGGCATCACCGTTCGCCACAGATTCGCTCCCGACACAGAGGTTCTTGAAGCAGTGCTGAGCAACCGTTTCGAGATAGGTCTCCTTACATACAAGCCGGACAACGACAGGATCAAAGCGGAGAAGTTTGCTGAAGAGCCCTTGGAATTAATTTTGCCCGCTGCAACACGGTACGCGGGGTACGAGACACTGGTAGAACTTGGCTTCATCAATCATCCGGACGGAATCGGAATGGCAACGCGCCTGCTCAGCCGCAAGTATCCAGGTTCCCCAAGTATTCGCGAGATTCAAATGCGAGGTTTCAGCAATCAGGTTAATCTGATACTGGAGCCTGTATCACGAGGCCTTGGTTTCACCGTGCTTCCCAGGTTTGCCAAACAAGCGTTCCACAGGCAGGAGGCATTGCAGGTAGTGGAGTGCGGAAATCCTGTCGTAGATACGCTCTGGCTCATCTGTAGATCGGAGTGGCCTCTGTCTTCCAGAGCTAGCCGAGTGGTTGATGAGTTAAAACAGCACTTGGAGGTGGCCTCTCGCCGCGCGTAAATTGCAGGTCAAGCGCACAAAATCAGGCAATCGTTGAAAAGACGAAGACGTCCAAACGCTCTTGTAGACCATTGATCATCGGGATTCGGCTGGGTTGTTACGACTCCGGAACATGCTTTTCGTGAGAGGGGGTGAGGAGAAAGCTGTTTGAGCACTCACCATATACCCGGTGCTGAATTTATCAAATCACCTTACTGCATTATCTGGTCAGGCCACTCGTTGCTCTTTTCCGACTTAGGAGATGTCGTTGAAGAGATTTCCTCCAAACTCAGGTGGATACCGCAGCTACCCCAATAAATAATTTCGATACCTGCTTAAGAAAATCCCGCAAGCGCTTCCTGAACTGGAGGATTACAGTCGCCGTCACGCCGAAGTCCGGCGGGGTGATTTCTGCTGGGCCGTACCGCTTTCGAAGCCTTACGGAAACCAGACGGAATTCACACCAATACAAAAACAAAGGTGACTACCCATGCTCAAGCCTCCTGTCGATGCTCCCATCGATGTAAAAGACTGGATCGACAACCGCCCCATTGCTGCCTATCAGTGGTTGATCCTGTCGCTGTGCTTCCTGATCGTGCTATTCGATGGCTTCGATGTCGCCGTCATGGGTTTTATCGCACCTTCGCTAATGCAGGACTGGGGGCTGTCGCGCGCCGCCTTTGGCCCTGTGATGAGTGCCGGCATGGTCGGCCTTGCCATCGGCGCACTGACCGCCGGCCCCTACGCCGACCGGTTGGGCCGCAAGAAAGTGCTGCTGATCGCGGTCAGCGGCTTCAGCCTGCTGAGCCTGGCCTGCGCCTTCGCCCGCAACCCCTATGAGCTGGCGGTGTTGCGGCTGCTGACCGGTATTGCCCTGGGTGCGGCCATGCCCAACTGCACCACCCTGCTCGCCGAATACCTGCCCACACGCAACCGATCGCTGATGATCACCATCATGTTCACCGGCTTCAACATGGGCTCGGGGCTGGGCGGCTTTCTGTCCGCCTGGCTGATCCCTCTTCACGGCTGGAAATCGGTACTGTTGGCCGGCGGCCTGCTGCCACTGGCATTGCTGCCATTGCTGTGGTGGCTGCTGCCAGAGTCCGCTCGCTTCCTCGCCGCGCGCCAGGCACCGGCCAGCCAGATTGCGGCAGCCTTGGCCAAGCTCGGCGGCCGCTTCGCTGCTGGCACCCGTTTTATAGTCAGCGAACCGACCACGCAGCACAAGGCACCGGCCCGTCAGCTGTTCAGCGAGCGCTACCGGTTTGGCACGCTGGCCCTGTGGCTGACCTATTTCATGGGCCTGCTGGTGATCTACCTGACCATGGGCTGGTTGCCGACCCTGCTGCGTGATGGCGGGCTGTCCATCGAGCGCGCCGCCACCATCACCGGCCTGTTCCAGATCGGCGGCGCAGTGGGCGCAATCGTGGTCGGCTGGATCATGGACCGGCGCAACCCCAACCGGGTCATCGCCATCGCCTATGCCCTGGGCGGCCTGTGCATCGTCTCGCTGGGCGCCCTGAGCCTGGAGTCGAGCCTGCTGGTGGTAGGCGTGGCGGCTGCCGGCTTCTGCATGAGCGGCGCGCAAACCGGCCTGAACGCCTTCGCCCCTGGCTACTACCCAACCGAATTCCGCGCCACCGGCGTAAGCTGGATGCTCGGTATCGGGCGCTTCGGGGCCATTTTCGGCTCCCTCATCGGTGGTGCCGTGCTCAGCCTGGGGCTGGGCCTGCCACTGCTGTTCACCCTCCTCGGCCTGCCGGCATTCGCCGCTGCCCTGGCGATCCTGGCCAACGGCCACGCCCGGCTGCGCACGACCCCCGCAGTAACCGCGCCGTAACCTGTAACAGAGGACTTTCGCATGGCTCGTATCATTGGTGGCCTGGCCGTCTCCCATACCCCGACCATCGGCTTCGCCGTCGACCACGACAAACAGGAAGAAGCCGCCTGGGCGCCGATCTTCGAAAGCTTCGAGCCGATCCGCAGCTGGCTGCAGCAGCGCCAGCCGGACGTGCTGTTCTACATCTTCAACGACCACGTCACCTCGTTCTTCTTTGACCATTACAGCGCCTTCACCCTGGGCGTGGACGAGCAATACGGAGTGGCCGATGAAGGCGGCAACCCACGGGACCTGCCGCCAGTAGGCGGCCATGCCGCGCTGTCGCGGTACATCGGCCAGAGCCTGATGGCCGATGAGTTCGACATGAGCTTCTTTCGCGACAAGCCGTTGGACCACGGCTTCTTCTCGCCCATGTCGGCACTGCTGCCCTGCGATGAAAGCTGGCCTGTACAGATCGTGCCGCTGCAGGTCGGCGTACTGCAGCTGCCGATCCCCACGGCGCGGCGCTGCTACAGGCTGGGCCAGGCGTTGCGCCGCGCCATCGAAAGCTACCCCGAGGACCTCAAGGTGGCGATCGTCGCCACCGGTGGGGTATCACACCAGGTGCATGGCGAGCGTTGCGGTTTCAACAACCCTGAGTGGGACGCGCAGTTCCTCGACCTGCTGGTCAACGACCCGCAGCGCCTTACCGAGATGACGCTGGCCGAGTACGCCACGCTCGGCGGCATGGAAGGCGCCGAGGTGATCACCTGGCTGATCATGCGTGCCGCGTTGTCTGCCAATGTCGAGCGCAAGCACCAGAGCTACTACCTGCCGTCGATGACCGGCATCGCCACCCTGCTGCTGGAAAACCGCGACCAGGCACTGCCGGCACCGGTCAACGAACGTCACCGCCAGCACATGCAGCATCAGCTGGCGGGGGCACAGCAGCTCGAAGGCACCTACCCCTACACCCTTGAGCGCAGTGCCAAAGGCTACCGCCTGAACAAGTTCCTGCACCGCATGATCGAGCCGCAGTGGCGCCAGCGCTTCCTGAGCGAGCCCGAAGCGCTGTACCGCGAGGCAGGCCTGAGTGAAGAGGAAAGCGACCTGCTGCGCCGCCGCGACTGGCGCGGGCTGATCCACTACGGGGTGATCTTCTTCGTGCTGGAAAAACTCGGCGCAGTGCTGGGCGTGTCCAACCTGGACATCTACGCCGCCATGCGCGGGCAGAGCATCGAAGACTTCATGAAGACCCGTAACCAGCAGGTTCGCTACTCTGTGGCCGGCAAGGCGTCCAGCTGATCGACGCAGCCCGCTCCGGGGCCGAGCCCCGGCGCCCTGGCCCTTTGGAATTCCACAAAAACCATAAACGGAATCCGCCCCATGCCCCGACTTACCCTGCCTCCCGCTTGATCGTGTGACGGCGCGCGCCGCGCCGCCCCCGCCGCTCCCTGATTCAACCTGCCCAGCGCCGATGCGCCGCTGCGGGCAGCGCTTCGCCCATCACTGGAGAATAAAAATAATGAAATGCCGCACCCTGTACCCGCTCGTCCCCACGTTTGCACTGGCAGCCAGCCTACCCCTGCAAGCCTCGGCCGAAGGCTTCATCGACGACGCCAAGGCAACGCTGACACTGCGTAACTTCTACATGAACCGCGACTACATGGGCACGACAAACCAAGGCAAGGCCGCGGAATGGACACAAAGTTTCATCCTCGACTTCAAGTCCGGCTTCACCCCCGGCGTGATCGGGTTCGGCGTCGACGTGCTGGGGCTTTACAGCATCAAACTCGATGGCGGCAAGGGCACCGCCGGCACGCAATTGCTACCTGTTCACGACGACGGGCGCCCGGCGGACGACTTTGGCCGTACAGCGCTGGCGGGCAAGATGCGGGTCTCCAAGACCGAACTGAAGGTCGGTGAATGGTCGCCCGCCCTGCCCATCCTGCGCGCCGATGACGGCCGCTCGCTGCCACAAACCTTGCAGGGCGCCCAGGTCACCTCCAACGAGCTGGCCGGCCTGAGCCTGTATGGCGGCCAGTTCCGCCAGAACAGCACGCGCAACGACGCCAGCATGCAGGACATGAGCCTGTTCACCCGCACCGCGTACACCTCGGACCGTTTCAATTTCGCCGGTGGCGAATACCGCTTCAACCAGGAGCGCACCTTGGTCGGCGCCTGGTACGCCCAGCTGGAAGACATCTACCAGCAACGCTACTTCCAGGTGCAGCATCAACAGCCGCTGGGCAACTGGGTACTGGGCGCCAACCTGGGCTACTTCTGGGGCAAGGACGACGGCGGTGCCAAGGCAGGTGAACTGGACAACCGCACCGCTTCGGGCCTGTTCTCGGCGAAGCTGGGTGGCAACACGTTCTACGTCGGCTTGCAGAAGGTCATGGGCGATGATGAATGGTTCCGGGTCAACGGCGCCAGCGGCGGCACGCTGGCCAACGACGCCTTCGGTTCAAGCTACGAAAGCGCCCGGGAACGCTCCTGGCAGGTGCGCCACGACTTCAACTTCGTGGTGCTCGGCATACCCGGCCTGACCCTGATGAACCGCTATATCCACGGTGACAACGTGCACAACGCCAGCACCCAGGACGGCACCGAGTGGGGCCGCGAAAGCGAACTGGCCTATGTGATCCAGTCCGGGCCGTTCAAGGCCCTTAACCTCAAGTGGCGCAACTCAAGCCAGCGCCGGGACTGGGGCAGCACCAACAGTTTCGACGAGAACCGGCTGATCGTCAGCTACCCGCTGAGCCTGCTGTAAAGCACCTGCCGGGCTCATGCCTGCTCGGTGATCACCTGGCGGATACAAGCCATCAGCGCGACCGCCGCCGGTGACTGCAGGCAGCCACTGCGCTGCATGAGGCCGATTGCGCGGGCAGTACCGGGCAGTGCCAGCGGCAGGCGTTGCAGCTCGCCGCTGGCAATCTCGTACGCCAACTGGTGCGCAGACACCGCCGCCAGCATGTCTGAACGCACCAGCAGGCCACGGATAACCGCCAGATCAGCGCTTTCCACCACCGGCCACGGCGCAGCCAAACCAGCGGCGGCGAAGCAGTTGTCGAGCAGCCAGCGGGCCGGCGAGCCGGCCCGCGGCAACACCCAGCGCGCCTGGTGCACGCCCTTGAGCGTCAGGTGTGTGTGCAACAACGGGTGCCCGCGGCGGGCCAGCAGCACCATTTCCTCGTCGATGAGCGGCTCGCCCACCAGGTCGCTGGCATAGTCGTGAGGCCGCAAGGCGCCCAGCACGAAGTCCACATCCCCTACCCGCAATTCGGTTGCCAGCAGGTCGAACGGGCTTTCGTTGGTCACCACCCGGACCTGTGGATGCTGGGCGGTAAAACGCAAAATGGCCTCCGGCAGAATGCGCGAGCGGCCCAACGGCAACGCGCCGACATGCACCACCCCGCGCAGGGTGCCTTGCATCGCACTCAGGTCACTGTCCATGTGGCGCAACTCGTTCAGCGCCCGGCGGATGGGGAAAAGAATGTCCCGGCTGGCCACAGTGGGCTGCAGGCCGCGCGACGTGCGCACGAACAAGGGCTGCCCGCACCCGCCTTCGAGCACTTTCAACGCAGCACTGACGGCCGGCTGGCTAAGGCCGAAGTGCCGCGCCACGGTTTGCATGTGCCGTGTTTCACAGAGTTTCACGAACACCTGCAGCCGCCGCGCCTGAAACAGATACAGGGGCTCGCCCTGCGCGGTGCCCAGCAACCCCGGCACACCGTCCAGTTCCGCCAGCACGCGCTGCGCACGCGGCAGCAGGCACTCGCCATAGTCGGTCAGGCGCATGCCATTGGCATGGCGCTCGAACAGCGGAACAGCGAACCGCGCCTCCAGCTCGGCGATGGCGCGGGTGACCACGGACTGCGCCCGGAACAACACCTGCGTTGCCCGCGAAACGCTGCCCAACTCGGCGACCCCGATGAACGCACGTACTTGCATCAGGTTGGGCAGTTCGACGTCGATCATATGGTTTCCCCCGGCGCCCGGCTCGTGACTGGGGCGACTATGCCCATACCTCGCTTGCCAGGCAATAAATAAAACGCATAACCGTTGCAAGTGAACGCATTAGTGCCGTGCGCAGGCCGATGACATCCTGCATCAACCCCCACTGCAGGAGCCTACGAACAATGAATACCCCACAAAAAGCCGCCCTGGTGGTCAGTGCACATTCCGCCGACTTTGTCTGGCGTGCCGGTGGCGCCATTGCGCTGCACGCTGAGCAAGGCTATGCCATGCACGTGGTTTGCCTGTCGTTCGGTGAGCGTGGCGAGTCTGCCAAGCTGTGGCGCAAGGGTGAAATGACCGAAGCCAAGGTCAAGGATGCACGCCGTGAGGAAGCCATGGCAGCAGCCGAAATCCTCGGCGCCAGCGTGGAATTCTTCGATATCGGCGACTACCCGATGCGCGCCGACAAGGACACCCTGTTCCGCCTGGCCGACGTCTACCGTAGGGTGCAACCGGAGTTCGTCCTCAGCCATTCGCTGAAAGACCCCTACAACTACGACCACCCGCTGGCCATGAACCTGGCCCAGGAAGCCCGCATCATCGCCCAGGCCGAAGGCTACAAGCCGGGCGAGCAGATCGTTGGCGCACCGCCCGTGTACGCCTTTGAGCCGCACCAGCCCGAGCAGTGCGAATGGCGCCCGGACACCTTCCTGGACATCACCCCGGTGTGGGACAAAAAGTATGACGCCATCCAGTGCATGGCCGGCCAGGAACACCTCTGGGAGTACTACACCCGCGTGGCCCTGCAGCGCGGCGTGCAGGCCAAGCGTAACGTGGGCATCACCAGCGCACGCAACATCGTCTACGCCGAAGGCCTGCGTAGCGTGTTCCCACGCGTAACGGAGAACCTGGCATGAGCGGGCTGATCGGCAAGACAGGCATCGTGGTCCGCAACATTCCTCGCGTCGATGCCCATGTGGTCGATGCCCTGGGCCGGCTCGGTGTGGCCACGGTGCATGAGGCCCAGGCTCGCAAGGGCCTGCTGAATACCGGCGTGCGCCCAATCCAGCAAGGTGTGGCGGTGGCCGGCAGCGCAGTAACCGTCCTGGTGGCCCCTGGCGACAACTGGATGTTCCATGTCGCCGCGGAGCAGTGCCGCCCTGGCGACATACTGGTGGTCGCGCCCAGCTCGCCTTGCAGCGATGGCTACTTCGGCGACCTGTTGGCCACCTCTCTCAAGGCTCGCGGCGTGCGCGGCCTGGTCATCGACGCCGGCATCCGCGACAGTCAGACGCTACGCGAAATGGGCTTTGCCGTGTGGTCCCGCGCCATCAACGCCCAGGGTACGGTGAAAGAGGTGCTGGGCTCGGTGAACCTGCCCTTGCTGTGTGCCGGGCAGCTCGTCAATGCCGGTGACATCGTGGTCGCCGACGATGACGGTGTCGTTGTGGTACGCCATGACGAAGCCGAGGCGGTACTCGACGCCGCCACCCAGCGCGCAGAACTGGAAGAGCGCAAGCGCCTGCGCCTGGCCGCTGGCGAGCTGGGCCTGGATATCTACGAGATGCGTCCGCGCCTGGCGGCCAAGGGATTGCGCTATGTCGACCACCTCAGCGACCTGGACGACTGAGCATGGGCCAGACCCGCATACCTTGCCTGCTGATGCGCGGCGGCACTTCCAAGGGCGCGTACTTCCTGGACGCCGACCTGCCCGCACCCGGGCCGCTGCGTGACCGCGTGTTGCTGGCGGTAATGGGCTCGCCCGATGCCCGGCAGATCGACGGCATCGGCGGCGCCGACTCGCTCACCAGCAAGGTCGCCATGATCCGCGCCTCACAGCGCGATGATGCCGACGTCGACTACCTGTTCGCTCAGGTGGTGGTAGACGAGGCGCGGGTGGACTATGGGCAGAACTGCGGCAACATTCTGGCCGGCGTAGGACCGTTCGCCATCGAGCGCGGCCTGGTGGCCGCCAGCGGCTCGAGCACGCCGGTGCGCATCTTCATGGAGAACACCGGGCAGATCGCCGTCGCCCAGGTGCCGACCATCGATGGCCAAGTGGACTATGCCGGCGATACCCGCATCGATGGGGTGCCGGGCCGTGCGGCGGCGCTGGTGGTGACCTTCGCCGACGTGGCTGGCGCCAGCTGCGGCATGCTGCTGCCCACCGGCAACAGCCGTGACCGTGTCGACGGCGTGGACGTCACCTGCATCGACAACGGCATGCCGGTGGTGCTGCTGCGTGCCGAAGACCTTGGCGTGAGCGGCTACGAGCCCTGCGAAATGCTGGAGGCAGACAGCGCACTGAAAACGCGCCTGGAAGCCATCCGCCTGCAACTGGGCCCACGCATGAACCTGGGCGATGTCAGCCAGCGCAATGTCCCGAAGATGTGCCTGCTGTCGGCACCGCGCAACGGCGGCACCATCAATACGCGCTCGTTCATCCCGCACCGCTGCCATGCGTCCATTGGGGTGTTTGGCGCGGTGAGTGTCGCCACTGCCTGCCTGATCGAAGGATCGATTGCCCAGCCCCTCGCCAGCACGTCCGGCGGTGATATTCACCGTTTGGCGGTGGAACATCCGAGTGGTGAATTTACGGTGGAAATCAGCTTGGAACATGGGGTGATCAAGGGGTGCGGCTTGGTGAGGACGGCGCGTTTGCTGTTTGATGGGGTCGTGTGTATTGAGCGTCATATCTGGAGTGGACGGGAGAACCGGCCACGTGGAAACGAAACAACACGTGGGAGCTAGTGCTAAGCACATGGATTTTGTGCAGCAAAATTGTGCGCTCGGCTTCTCCCGATGAAAAAACACAAATACCAGTGGCGTCCAATGACCGCTGCATCCATGCCGCGGACCTTGCCAAGGCGGCGCAAATTCAAGGCCGTGCGTAGGATAAGTCGGTACGCCCTCGTCGGAGGTGAACTGCGTCCAGATGAAATGAACAAGTATCCTCTCTGATCATCATGCTGCTCTCGTGTGGCGCAGTAAGAAAGCAATTCTCGACACGCAGTTTTCGCTGCGCGTGCAAAATGGGCGTTCAACAGCGGCGGCACGAATCAGCAAGAGGGAGAAGCTTCTTAAGGCCGTTGCGTGCCCTTCCCCTATTTCAGTTCTTAAAAGTCATACTTGATCTGAAAGGCAGCATGGAGATATAAGTTAGGTCATTTTACCAACTTATATGCATAAGCATGAAAGATATCAGAACACTGGATCTCAATCTGCTCAAGGCCTTGGACGCATTGCTAGACGAATGCAATGTGACTCGCGCGGCCACCCGCCTTGGCGTGACTCAGCCGGCAATGAGCGGCATGCTGACACGGCTGCGCGAGAACTTCGAAGACCCCTTGTTCGTGCGTGCGCAGCGCGGGGTCGTACCGACGCAGCGCGCCCTGGAACTGAGAGCCCGGCTCAAGCAGGTCATCAGCGAAATCGGTGCCTTGCTCCAGCCGCCAGTCTTTGACCCCTCGACCGCGCAACTAACGTTTACCATCGCAGCGACCGATTACGCGCTGCGTGCCGTCGCGCTGCCGCTCCTGACTGCTCTCAAGTTGCAAGCACCACACGTCCAAGTCGCTCTTCTGCCGGTCGATGACAAACAGGTGCGGGCGCAACTCGAATGCGGTGATATCGACTTGGCCTTGGTGACCCCCGAGAGCACTCCTCCTGGTCTGCATGCCCGGAACCTGTTCGAGGAAAACTATGTCTGTGTGCTGCGCGAAGGGCACCCCGCCATGGACGGGCATAAGCGTCTGACGGTCAACCAGTTGTGCGCATTGGATCATGCACTTGTTTCGTATACAGGCGGCGGGTTCCGTGGCGTGACCGATGAGGCGCTCGAGAAGCTGGGCAAGCAGAGGAAGGTTACGCTGTCGGTAAAAAGCTTCCTGATCCTTCCCGAGATCCTGCGAGCCAGCGATATGGTGGCGATCTTGCCGAGTCGGCTGGTCGCCGGCATGGCTGGGTTGGCGGTGTTCGATCCGCCCATTGAGGTGCCCGGTTTCACCAAGGTCGCTGCCTGGCACGAACGCACGCATCGGGACGCGGCCCATCGCTGGCTGCGCGAACTAATGTTCCAGACGTGCGCCGACCGAAGGGCTTGAACGTCCAGGGCCGCTTGGGACGGACAGAGCGTTGGAACGCACCTGGTATTGCCCTGTGCGAGCCACGCCGGCGCCTACTCCGTGAAAAGGCGCACTACCCCGGTCATGTTCTGCCCGGCCAGTCCGCGCGCGATGGCCTGCTGGAATACGCCCTGCGCCGCAGCGATGGTCGGCGCCGCCTGCGTCGATACAGCCGCCTGCAGGGTGTAGCCGAAGTCCTTCTCGATCAGCTCGATCGGGAACTGTGGGGCGAAGTTGCCGGCCACCATGCTACCGGCGAGATAGTGCGCCACCGGCGCCCAGACCGAGGTGCCGGAGATGGCGCCCAGTGCCCTCTGCACGTTGACGCCGTTGCGCCGCAGCAGGCCGATGATCTCGGCCAGCGCGGTGACCTGGATGCCCAGCAGGGCGTTGGTGGCCAGCTTGGTCAGCGCGCCGTCTCCCAGCGCGCCGACATGATGCACGGCCGAGCCCATGGCGGCCAGCACCGGACGGGCGCGCTCCAGCACCTGCGCGTCGCCGCCGGCCAAGTAGACCAGTTGACCGGCCTCGGCCTGCGGACGCGAGCCGGATACCGGCGCCTCCAGCAATGCAGTGCCACGCGCGACGGCCTGCTGGCCCAGCTCGCGCACCCATCGCGGAGTCAGCGTCGAACTCTCGATGGCGATCGCGCCCTCGGCCATGCCTTTCAGCGCGCCACGCTCGGCATCGAGCCAGACGTCGCGCGAGGCCTCGTCGTCGCGCACCATCGCGATCACGAACTCGGCGCCGTCCGCTGCGGCCCTGGGCGTGGCGGCTGCCATGGCACCGGCGGCGGCCAGCGCCTCGACTGCGGCAGGGCTGCGATTCCAGACGGTCACCTGATGGCCAGCCTTGATCAGGCTGGCGGCCATGCGCGATCCCATCGCGCCCAGGCCCAATACGGCAATCTTGCTCATAATGTTTTCCTTTGGTCTATATGGATGGGCGATGCGAGGGCATTCCCGTCCAGGCATCGAACCGGGATCACGCTAAATAGCCCGGCCAGTTTCTTGGCGTGCAGCCAGACAAGCACTACTGGGCACAGAATGCGGGTAATCGTCACCTTGCCTTGTTTTTGCGAGCGGCATCGACCAGACCTATCAACCAATCCTGATGGCCGTTTATCATGATGTTTGGCTTGCTGGCGGCTAGCTCCTGCGCCGGCTTGCCTTTCTGGCTTTCCTGCGTGAGCACGCGCACGCGGCCGCCGGGCAGATCCTCGACCAGCCAGGCGTGGATCACGTCGAGCCGCTCGGCGCTGCTTTCCTCACCAGCCCAGCCGTGCCAGGCCACCCGGCCCGGCTGGCCGTTGGCGGGGGGCACGTATTCGGTGACCTGCGCCTCGACCGGGAAGCCGAAGGTCTTGAAGAAGAAGCTGTCGCCATCGGCCAACACCGGGCCTTTGCCGTCGTAGAAGCGCACGTCGGCCGAGTTGGCGTAGTAGCTCGGCCACTTCGTCGCGTCGGCCAGCAGCGGCCACACGTCGGCCGCGCGAAGCCCGGCGACGATCACTTCATTGGAGACGAAGTTGTTCGTGGTACCGGGCAGATAGCCTTCGGGCCAGACGATGGCGTTCTGCATGCCCGTGGCAACGGCATCGCCGGTACTGTGCGGCGCCGCACAGCCTGGCATGAGCGTGACGGCCAGGGCCGCGATCAGCCCGGCCAGGAAAGCACTTGGGCGTTTCAAATCGAGCCTTACCATTCGACCACCACCTTGCCGAAGTGGGCGCCGCTTTCCTGGAAGCGGAAGGCCTCGGCCAGTTGCTCCAGCGGGAAGCTGCGGTCGATCACCGGGCGGATGCCGGTCTGCTCCAGCGCCGCCACGTAGTTCTGCTGATCGCGGCGGCTGCCGACGATCAGACCTTGCAGGCGTGCCTGCTTGGCCATCAGCACCGCGGCCGGCAACGCGCCCTCGCGGCCGGTCAGCACGCCGATCAGGGCGATGTGGCCGCCGACGCGCACGGCCTTGATCGACTGCGCCAGCGTGCCCGGCCCGCCGACCTCGACTACGTGGTCAACGCCGTGGCCGCCGGTCAGCTCCAGTACGCGCTTGCCCCAGTCGGGCACCTGCCGGTAGTTGATCAGTTCATCGGCACCGAGCGCACGGGCGCGCTCTAGCTTGTCGTCGGAGGACGAGGTGACGATGACCCGTGCGCCCATCGCCTTGGCGATCTGCAGCGCGGCAATCGACACGCCGCCGGTGCCCAGCACCAGCACACTGGCGCCGGCCTTGAGTCGGCCATCGACCACCAGCGCACGCCAGGCGGTAAGCCCGGCGGTGGTGATGGTAGCCGCCTCGGCATGGCTCCAGCCACGCGGGGCCAAGGTAAAGTCGGTAGCTGCGCGCACGGCGACTTCGGTGGCATAGCCATCGAGGCCATCGCCTGGCGTGCCGCGGAAGTTGCCGACAGCCTCGAACGGCAGGCCGTCGGCCCACTGCGGGAAGAAGCCGGAGACCACGTGGTCACCAGGCTTGAACTCGCTCACACCCGCGCCCACGGCCTCGACCACGCCGGCGGCATCGGACATGAGCACCCGGCCGTCGTCAGCGGGAATGCCGCCGTTAGCGACCAGCAAGTCGTGGAAGTTCAACGAGGTGGCGTGCACGGCGACGCGGATCTGGCCTGGCCCGGGTTGGCCGGGATCGGGCAGTTCACCGACTTCGAGGCGATCCAGCCCACCCGGCGCACGAACGACGACGGCCTTCATTACTTTGTCTCCTTGGCAGCGCGAGCAGCGGCCACCAGGCCATCCAGCCAGTCCTGATGTCCGTTGATCATCGGGTTGGGCTTGGCGACGTGCAATTCGGCGGCCGGTTTGCCCTTCTGAGTTTCCTGAGTGAGGATGCGCACGCGGCCGCCGTCCAGGTCTTCGACCAGCCAAGCGTGGTGCACGTCCAGGCGGTCGTCGGCGCCGATTTCGCCGGCCCAGCCGTGCCAGGCCACGCGACCGGGCTGGCCGGCCGCCGGCGGGACGTACTCGTTGCATTGCGCCTCGACCGGGAAGCCGAAGGTTTCGAAATAGAAGCGATCGCCGTCTGCCAGCACCGGTCCCTTGCCGTCGTGGAAACGCACGTTGGCAGAATTGGCGTAGTAGCTCGGCCACTTAGCCGGTTCGGCCAGCAGCGGCCACACGTCGGCGGCGCTCAGGCCGGCGACGATGACCTCGTTGGAAGCGAAGTTCTCGGTGAAGCCCGGGACGTAGCCTTCGGGCCAGTAGATTGCGTTCATAGTCATGGAAATACTCCTGAAATCGATGAGTAGAGCCGTTCGGCTCGTTGTTGCTTTTGCGGCGACACAGGAGGCATTTCTCGCTGCGAAGCCTCTCGGCATGAGTACTATGGTGGTGGCCAAACAGAAATAAATCCAATCCTATGTTTTTATTTTTTACATCATTAAAACTAATATCACGAAGATACGATACGACCACTCAGCTCAGGTAACGTTGGAACCACGCGAGGGAGCGATCCCAGGCCAGCTTGGCGGCCACCTCTTCGTAGCGCGGAGTAGAGTCGTTGTGAAAGCCGTAATTAGCCCGGATAGGCATGGCCTCATAAGTCTTGCCGGCCGCTTTCAGGGACACCTCGTAGGCCGGCCAGGTGGCGTTGACATTCGGGTCCATCTCGGCGAAATGCAGCATCGGCGCCTTGATGCGCAGTACGTCTTCCGGCTTGGCCTGACGGCCGTAGAACGGCAACGCCTCAGCCGACTTCGGGTAAGCCACGACCGCCGCGTTGGTGACACCGCCGCCATAGCAGAAGCCGGTGATGCCGATCTTGTCAGTGGTTAGCTCGTTTGCTTGCAGGTATTCGATCGTGGCAAAGGAATCATTCATAAGCTTTTGCGGATCGACCTGCTGCTGCAGGCGCCGACCTTCGTCGTCCTTTCCGGGATAGCCGCCGACCGAACTCAGACCGTAAGGCTCCGTCGCGAGGAACCCGGCCTTGGCCAGGCGCCGCGCCACGTCTTCGATGTATGGATTCAGGCCGCGGTTCTCGTGCACGACGGCCACGCCGAGCACCCGGCCGGTCGCACCAGATAGCCGCGCACCTCACCGTGGCCGTTCGGCGAAGGATAGCGGATGTACTGGGCGCAGATCTCCGGATCAGTGAAAGCGATCTGCTGCGCGAGCTCGTAGTCCGAGCTCAGCGAAGACAGGATCGCGGCGACTATGAGCCCCCCGACGGCGAACTTCGCCGCAAGGTCGAGGAAGTCGCGCCGGGTCAGGCGCTCATGCACGTAACCGTCGTACAGTTCCAGCCGCTCGGGGTCGAAGTCCTTGGCAGTGAGTCGGTTCATGTCCGCCTCCGGGACGGTGGTGGTACGGCTGGCACTACTGCGCCGCCGGTTCGTAGGGGATGAAGAAACCGGCGCCTGCCCAGTCGGGAATGACGAAATCGATGGCCGGGCCGCGTCGATAGCTCGTGACAAGCGTGGCATCGCCCTGACCGTCCCAGGCCGCTACGTAGGGCCATGGATACACTGGGCGACTGCGCTCGACCGCACCCGCCGAGGCGACCGTGGGCCCGAGTGCGGCGGCCTGCGCACCGGGCGCCGGAGCTGGGCGCTCTCCCATGCCGCGGCGGCCGCCCGCGCCGCGCGGCGCACCGAAGTTGCTGGCGGCGGCCTGCGCCGGCCTGCGCGCTTCGATGGAGTCCGGTGCTACGCCGCCCTCGACCCATGCCAGCATCGGCGTGAGCAGGTCGACCAGGTGCGGCCCTTCGCCGTTGGCGCAGTGGTACATGCCGGGCAAGACATACAAGCGCGCGAAGGCGTCCGTGCCTTCGGCGCCCATGAGCTGCCGTACAGCCGTGTAGTATGCGATGCTGTTGAGCGGCGAGATGTGCGGATCAGACCAGCCGTGCCAGACGATCAGCTTACCGCCCCTGCCGGCGAAGGCCGACAGGTCGGGATTGGTGGCGTCGAATAGGCGATGGCGTACGCGCAGCCGGTCGAAGGTAGCTAGGTCGAATCGCATGTCGGCCAGGGTGAACCCGGGCGCCGGATCAGTCTCGAAGGCCATGTGGCGCAGCACCGGCAGGCTGACCTTCTCGCTGAAGATCGTATCGTCAGCCGACTGCGGCACGTAGACGCCAGCCCAGGCCAACTCCGAGCCAGGCTGCGGCCCGCCGGCAGTCAGTGCCTTGCCGGTGGCGGCATCGCGCGGGCCGGCGTAGAACTTGCGCGCGACGTCCACCTCGGCCGCTGTCAGGCAGGCCGAGGTATCCGCCGCGTCGGCAGGGCATTGCACCGTCTCCGGGTCGAAGCGGCAGGCCAGCGGGTTAGCGATCAGCCCGTCCTCCAGCCCGTCGAGTGCGTCGCAGGCATCCACCACCGCGCGGTGCAGGATAGGCAAGCGATCGGCCAGTAGGATCGGCTTGTCGTCCGCGCCGGTGTTGGCGCGTGCCTGCCAAGCATGGAAGACGGCGTTCTGCGCCATGAAGTTCAGCGCGCCGGCGCCGGCGATGATGCCGTCGAAGTCGTCCGGATAGCGCTGCGCCTCGATCAGCGCCTCGCGGCCGCCGTCCGAGCAGCCGGTGAAATAGGCGTACTTCTGCGGCTGCCCGTAGAACGCTTCGATCAGCGCCTTGGCCACGACAGCGGTCAGGTGCTGGGCGCGATGGGCGAAGTCGGCGCGCTTGACCGGGTTCTGGCCGAACGAGCCATCCTGATCCTGGTGGCCCATGTCGGTGGCGGCAAGCACGAAGCCGCCGCTGTTCAGCGGCGCGCAGCCATCGGCGGCGCCGACGTTTCCAGCAATGCTACCGCATAGGCCACCGCAACGGATCTGCAGGTAGCGCTGCGTCTAGCTTGCGGTCGGTAACTGCATAGCGAAGTTGATCGCCGGGGCGAGCGTGCCTTCGACCGCGCAGACGGCAATGCCCGCCTGGGTGGTGGTCTCGATCGCTGCGGTGATAGTGCTGCCCGCGCCGCCGATGGCGGTCAGGTCGACGCCGGCCAGATCAGCACAGGTTGCCTTGGCTGGGACCACACCGAGTGCTACGGGGCCGGTCCCGGGCTGCTCGGCGCTGGTCGTGGTCGTGGTCGTCAGATCAGCGCGGGCGGGAAGCCCGAACACCACAGCCGTGACGAGCGCGACCAACCTAAGTGTTGCGAGCGAAGAACCGTTCTCTGTCAGAATACGGGGCATGGTAGAACATCCTTATTTGATGCGGTGGCAAGTCGGTACGGAGCGGGAAAGGAAAACCCGGCGCGTCAGCTCAGTTCGTAACGCCTGCCTTCGACGCCGGTGCCTACCCACAACAAGACGCTAGTGATGCGGGGGGAGTGCGGGCCTAGCGGCCTTAGCCCCGCACGTCCTCGCTGCCGGTACGGGTAATGACGTCGGCCAAGATAGCCATGGGATAGAACTGGGGAGACAACGAGCCCCCTAGCGCGGGTGCGGCTGGTCCCGGCCCACTTCACGGCCACCGCGGGGCTTTACCCGGAGCATATCGCGCTCTTGGAGCATCCAATATGTTAGAGCTCCAGCACTGCGACGATCGGGACTTTCTTGCGCCTGCCCTTTCGTTTTGTATTCATCAGCGAACCTGCACTAGTGATTTGCCGGAGAAATTCCTGCCGCGCAGTTGCCCAAGCAGGTACGCCAGCGAGTCGGAATCGCACATCACGCGGGGCTCATCCTGCTACCGCCCCTCTGCGAACTCTTCCAGCCTCCGTTCGCTGTCGGTGGTCACCTGCTGCCACGCTGCGTCGACGCCGAGCCCGTGAAAGTGTGACTTTATGCATCGACAGCTTCAAACGGAAGGGTTCGCACGGCCACAGCGGCGCATGTTGCTGGATGGAGTGTAGATGACCGTTAGCGCCAAGCGCACCGGCCGTGCGGGTCGCTTAGTGCCGCCGATGCTGGTGATAGAGCAATTGTGAGGGCGCGTGCACATCGGGGTAATCGAATGAGGCAAGCCGCTATATACGTCTTGGCTAACTAACAAGCCGCGATGTCCATTGTTCGCCCGCACAACCTGGTGCTTGATAACCCTGAGGGCATGTCTCGCTTCGATCAGCGGCGAGGAGTGAGGCAATAAGATACGGGATGAGCAACCCTGTTGATAATGGATAGCGAAGACATGCTCTAATTTCAAACCAGTCGGTATGTCCCGCGGAGAACTAAGTATGTTACGGTAGCTCAATGCAATGTCAACTGTGCCCATGCTGATCTCAAGCCTTACAACTCGCCGACCGCCTCTACTTCACAAGCGGCCGCGTAAAACGCAATCATCTAACTAGATCTACTACAGAGGAATTTATCCCAACAATCCCACTTACAGTTAGCAAATCTACCCGAGCGTAACGTAATTCAAACCGCCTAGTGCTCTAGGCGCTTTTAGGCCTAAAGACTTCAGCTATTAGTACGCCTAAAATGGACAACCCGCCGCCCACCAAAACGCTGACAGTCATTTTTTCATCCAACAAAGCAACAGCGAGAAGAGCAGTGGTGACAGGAACTAGATTAAAAAACAAGGAAGCCCTCGCAGCTCCAATTTTAGAAATACCATGCATCCACAAAAGCGGGGCAAAAATTGAAGCCGCCACACCGGCAAATGCTATATAGAAGCTTGACTCAGCGCTTATCTGATTTTTTGGAGTCACAACAAACAAAGGAAGAAGCACTATTGTTGCCACCACCGCCTGAATATAGACCGATTGTAAAAGCGGTACATTCAGCCTCCACTTATGAACATAAAATCCGTAAAAGGAAAACGCCAAGGTCGCAACGAGCATTAGAAGGTCTCCTCGATTGATCCCATGCTCGACAAAGACGATAAAATCACCTCGAGAAACCACTACTACAACACCCACTGCAGAGACAACCACACCTAATATGCCTCCGACACTGACCGCACTATTAAGAAAAGCTACAGAAAGGATCAAGGCCATTATCGGCATTAGAGACTGGATGATCCCCATGTTGGTCGCTGTTGTATAATGCGCGGCATAGTAAGCCAAACACTGAAACACTACCCCACCCAAAAATCCGAGGACGCACAGTTTGGGAAGACACGATTTTAGCACATGATAATCGATGATAATCGACTTAATGACGACAGGCGTTAGAATCAATGCAGCAACTAGCCAACGGTAGAAGCCGATTTCGACTGGAGATAGAACATTTGCACATAGCTTAGTGATAATCGTGTTACTCCCCCACAAGAAAGCAGCTATCACTGGATAAAAATAGTTCACGCAGTTTATCCCTATAAGATTTTTTGCTATTATGAAACGTAAGCCATCCGACGAAAATCATTCAAACACGACAATTTATGGTGTTAATCCGACATGATCGTGAAAAGCGACGGTATACCGAAATTCTCAGAGTTCAACGGTGACATCTATTTCCGCCATCAAAATCTCGATCCGGCGGAATGGATAGAGCACGCCCACCCATGGGGCCAACTTAACTACGTTGCACAGGGTGTCATGAATTTAGAAATTAGTGGTGAGCGGTTTATATCTCCACCGCATTATGCGGTCTGGATCCCACCTCACCGACCACATAAGTCATTCAATAGAGTCTCATCGATATATCGGAGCGTCTACCTCTCAAATAGTATTTCGGAAACACTACCGGGAAGACCTTGTGCTATGTCAATGAGCGAATTACTGAAAGCAATTCTCAATGAATTCGCGAGAATTTCTGTCAATTCTCCCAGCACTATTCAAGAACTGAGAATGGCCCAAGTCGCCCTTGATCAAATCGCAGCCTCGAAAATCATATCGTCGTACCTACCGTATTCGAATACAGAGACTCTTAGTGAGATATTGAATGATGTTACCTCCAGCCTTAAAGACAAGCGTTCTACCGAAGAAGTAGCGAAAAAGTTTCACATGACAGCGAGAACCCTTGAAAGGAAGTGCCTCGCCGAACTTGGTATCGGTTTTGGAGAATGGCAGCAACGTGCACGACACATGCGAGCTCTAGAAGGTCTTGATGAGGGGCTAACCATTCAGCAAATCTCATGGGAACTGGGATATTCTTCACCATCTGTTTTTATCAACATGTTCCGCCGCCTGACAGGAATGACACCCGAGTCGTATAGAAAGAACAAATAATTCGGGCATTGCGAAAACCGAGACTACCATTGATGTGAGAGCCCGACTTGGCCATACAACTCCCAGCAGAAACTTTATACACTATGGCAGCGCCGACGACCTAGTAATATAATTGACATTTAATCGACCACATACGGAAACGAAAAACAAGCCACCCGCCCTTGACGAATGGCTTATCGCCATTACAATCCGTTAAAGAGTGGTGCGAAAATTTCAGGCCGATTATAGTGACCAGCGGAGTCTATGATCATTTTTGGGATAATCACATCTGCGAGATCTATATCAGCGAAAAGCAGTGGAGCCGCGCAACCAGTGCCATCAGCAATTACTTTCCCGGATGGATCAAGCACTGTCGCACCAGGTTTGAATCGCTGCTGCTCCAGCAAAAACTCAAGCTCATTCTCATTTTGCGCCACAGCTTCTATGTAAGCTGATGAAACGCGAGAAACGGAATTGATCACAAAACTTTTTAAAGAGTAAGCTAGACCGCCAGTGGCTGTCAGTATAGCGTGCTGCATATGAAAATAGGGATGGAAATACGAAGGCCATGAAGCTACATGCACTACTGGATAATTTACCGCGGCCGCGTACGCCCCCAGCATATTTGAATTCTCACCGCAAATCAGTCCTGACACCACTCCGAACTCAGTTTTAAATGAATTGTAGTGCCCCGTTTTCCCTGGTGTGTGTATTTGACGCTCTCCAGTTGTGGCAACGTATTTCTGATGCTTTCCTGCGATGACACCCTCGCTGGTAATATGCACCTGTGTATTGTGCATTGTACCGGTCGTCCCGCTCATCCGCTCATTGATTCCAACCACAGCGTTTATGGACCCTCGGCGACATGCCTCCGCAATTGCCTGGATGTGTTCACCTGGCACCTCGACCGAGCTTAGGAATAGCCGTTTATCAAGCTCTCTGGCAATTATGCCTTCACCCATACTTTCATACCAATTGGGGAATGTAGGTATAAAAGCTTCGGGAAATGCAATCAAATCAGCTCCATTTGTCGCTGCCTGGGCAATAAGCTGACAGGCCAACTGCGTTGTTGCATCCAAGTCAAGAAATACAGACTCAGCTTGAACTGCCGCAACGCGAATCTTACGAAACTCCTGCCGTTGAAAATCACTCATAACCCTTCCTCATGCACTCTATGATTTGAAATTAACGCCAAACAGGCGCCGTCAGAGCGGAGCAAGCAGCATGCCAACATTCCCTTACCATGAATCCACTGATAAATTATGTACGACATCTTGTAATTGATATGCGACATCAACTGAAAATTTTTGGGATTGTTTCCAAATAAAGCTGGCGCGGAACACCAGCTTGAAGCTGCCTGCGGAACCTGGCGTTATGCTTGATGCTCACCCAATCCGGCCTTACGGATGTTTGAACACCTGAGAGCCCGTTCTTGGTGCATTTGAAGCCCCATTGTTGTGCATTAGGTTGTTTTCTGAAGCATTCCCGTGTAACCGGGCAGATTGCCTGAACAAATGCACAGCAATAACGCACCATTTGCGTTCGCTCTCCTGCTTGGTGGCAGCTACCATCAGCGTTCTCGGCAGGCGATGCTACGGCTACTCATCTGATTTCACGGCCCCAGATAAGTCTCTTCGTAAGACTATAGAAAACAACTCGTGCGTAGCTGCACAAACCTCTACTTAGTTTCCCGCACATCCACTGCGCCATCAACTGCAGGCCGATTGCCGGTCGATATAACCATTTCTACAAGCGCTCAGACTGTATAATCCTTAGACCAGTTTCCAACTAGAATAACAGATCGGCCATCACCAACTAAAGCTGCGGCAACGGTAGACATTGCGACACCCTAATGTAACGCCTAGAACCAAAAGCTTATATCCCTGTTACTTAAAGTCGCATATGCAACTCCAAGAGCATTTAGATCTCAGCGGCGCAACTACGGCATTCAGTGTTCTCTCACCAACGAGAACTACGTGCCAGACGGCTCACAGATAAAACCTGATAAATCGCATCCAGCCTGGATGGCTGAATGTGCTCAGAATAAACGTAAAAAGATAACATTAGAACTTACACTTATGCGTAGCGCCGGGCCGAGGTAGCTATACCGCATTCAGACTCAGCCAATCTGGCCACTGCCCTCAACTCCTTCCGAGACGGACAGGAATTGATTAGGCCAAGGTTTAGCTCCAGCATCTACACATCTCTGATCTGTACGATATATCGAACAGTGTGTATAGTTTTTTATGCTTTATCTTCATAACAGGATATCTTACGCTACACTAACAAAATCGGAGACAAATGAACCATGACGATAGATAAAGCAACATTATTTTTCTGCCTCCTATCACTAACCGCAAGTAATGTAAATGCAGCAGATGGAGCTCATGCCGCCATTCGCTTTCAAGATAGAATCAAGAAAACCATTCAACACGCTTCCGCACCGAAGGACTCGTTTAAAACAACCGCGACTGAGTCGATTGCTCTGGCACCAGCGGTATTTGGTCAAGCTTCGCCGCCTGCGAAATTGCAAGATACTCGAGAGACCAAAGAACTCTTTAAATAGATTACAAGATTTGCATATAACGACAGTTGTGTCCTGACATATAGCGCCGGCCGAGCGAATTATATAATTCACTTGCATAGACTAACGTCAATTTATTTCAGCGAGCGCACTTAATAGTTAGTCAACCCCAACCTGGCTCGCTTACGAAAATTCCTTGCCGCCTTGCCTGGAGAATATTGACTTAGGCAACGAAATAAGTAACAGATGATTAGTAACTCAAGATCTTGAATCGGTTCCGCTCCTGTTTAAGATTCGTACACTTAGAACCCATCAAAGGCAACTGGCATCCTCAGGTGATTCAACACTATGAACATTAGCCCACTGCCAATTGGTGCCCTCCTAAAATCTTGGCCCAATCATGTAGGGATCAGTGCTCTCACACTCACCCTAACTGATAGGTGAGAGATCCCTGCCTTTCACAGCCAGCCGAGAGCGCCGAATCGGCTGGTGCCCCCCTCCCCGCACGTATAGACTGCGCCAGTGAGGTGCCTTTGTACTGAGGTTCAAGCTCGATCAATTATGGGCAAATACTGACCTGCCTTAAGATCATGTCATAAGTGATTGAATGATCTTGAAACTATACAGGTCTAGAGTCGACGCTGCAGCCGAAAAAGAATCTACTTCTACTCCGCAGCTCTATGTCAGGTACCCATTGATTCTTGGCCCTGCCGAGCGTTACTGCGAGGTGGGCACAGGAGCAGAAGCCAACCAGACCTATGCCCTACACCCAAGAAATTTATTACTATAAAAAGCTATTTTTTGCTGAGCCGAGGATGCTTTTCCACTCACAATTGACATCGCTAGGAACATATGTGACCGTTCTGCGCATACTAGTCTTTAATAGACTCAGTTCCTAAAAACTTTAGAGAAAATACTCATAACATCACAAACCCCACGTAAAACCGACCGCAGAGCGGTCGGCTGTGTATATAAGTGATGGTTAATGTAATTTGCTCGGCAGATATTACACTACACAAGGCGATCCTTTACTATTAATGGGAAGCGATGCGCAACTACATTCTGTAAGCTGGAGCCCTACGACGTCTTTAAACATCATGATCGTCCACTAACCGAACAGAATCATCCATACGATCCACTTACACTTATGCGCCCCACGCCCCCCCGAGTGACTTGTATAACATTATTAGGTTCTGCTCTCGAGCGAGCTTTGTAGTGATCCGATCATTGAGAGCGTTGTTAAGGGTACGCTGAGCATCTAGGACTTCAAGGTAGCTAGCAACACCTGTACCGTACAGCTGGACGACCAAAGTGTGAGCCGCTTCCGCAGCGTTTAGCCGTCGCTGCTGAGCATCCACTCGCTTATTAATGGTAGCCCGCACAGCCAACGCATCTGCGACTTCTTGGAATGCCGTCTGTATTGTTCGTTCATAGTTTGCCACGGCTATGTCCCTGTTCGCCTTGCTGACCTCTAAACCGGCGCGTAGCCTCCCGCCGGTAAAGATTGGTACGTTAATTTTCGGTAAAAACTCCCAAGTACGATTTGCACCCGAGGTCAGCGTATTAAGCGACGGACTAGCGTATCCCAAGCTGCCAGTGAGAGTTACACTCGGGAAAAACGCTGCGCGTGCCGCTCCAATATTAGCCTCCGCGCCAACTAGCTGATATTCAGCCGCAACTATATCAGGCCGATGAGTAAGTAAATCCGAGGGCAAACCTGGTGGTATGTCGGTGACGCCTACCGCTGATTCCCCAGGATCCAAAGTAAGCTCCAATCCCGAAATAGAACTCCCGACCAGCAACTCTAAAGCATTACGAGACTGAACAAATGCTGCTTCGCTCGCGAGATACTCGTCCTCTGCCTGATTGAACTCAGCTGACGCTTGATTTAACTCAAGATCAGACGAACTTCCAACATGTCTGAGTTGGGTCTGCAGGGCCAATCCTTGCTTACGACTTTTCAGCGTATCAGTCGCGACTGCTAGAAGTTCGTGGTTGGCTGTCAGTCTTAAATATGCAAGTGCCGTCTCGGCGATAATGTTTATTTTAGTAGCTCTCCGAGCCGACTCAGTAGCAAGATACTCATTTAGAGCTTGGTTCTCTAAACTTCGAATTTTCCCGAATAAATCCAGCTCCCACGATGTAATTCCCACGCTTAGATCATAGCTTTTTGCGGTCTCATCAGCCCCAGATGATGTAAGTGATCCCGGTGTACGTACATAGTTTTTTGCAGCCCCTACCTGAGTTTGTGGCATGAGCCCGGCTCGCTCAATTCGATACAAGGCTCTACTTTTTTGAACGTTAAGATTCGCAACCCTTAGATCCCGGTTATTTTTCAATGCCAGTTCTATCAGCGAGCGGAGCTCGACATTGGTAAAAAGGCCCTCCCAACGATCACCAGTGTTAAGGTTTGGAGTATCTCTCTGAGAGCTAGGCATCGCTGAATTCGCCCATTTTTCTGCAACAGGGAGCGGAGGACGCTTATACACTGGCGCAAGCGAACTACACCCTGTCAAAGCAACGCTCAGCAACGACAGACGGACGATTGTATAATGGATGGCGTTAACGGTCATTCTGACATCTCCTCACCAACAACCTCACGCCTTTGACGTTTTGAATTAGAAAGAGATGTCACCTGCACGTAGAAGAGTGGAATAAAGAATATTGCAAGGAACGTAGCAGTTATCATCCCCCCAATTACACCGGTACCGATCGCATGTTTACTACCTGCGCTAGCGCCATGGGATATCACCAAGGGGATCACACCCATAGTAAATGCTAAAGAAGTCATTATAATAGGACGCAATCGAAGTTTTGAGGCTTCGATCGCCGCAGCATTCAATGTCCGCCCACCCTTTCCATAAAGTTCTTTAGCGAACTCGACAATCAATATCGCATTTTTTGCGCAGAGCCCAACAGTCGTCAACAACCCGATCTGGAAGAACGCATCATTATCCAATCCGCGCATGAGCGTGCCTCCGACCGTGCCCAAGATACCAAGTGGGACGACTAACATCACTGCAATAGGAATAGACCAGCTATTATATAGTGCTGCTAGACATAGAAACACTGCCACTACTGACAGCAAATAGAGGGAAGAAGCTTGAGATCCACTGATCCTCTCCTCATATGAGAGACCAGTCCAGGCAATCGCACTGCTGGGTGGCAGTGACGCGGCAATTTCTTCAATGGCTTTCATTGCATCCCCGGTACTAAAACCAGGTGCCGGTTGACCGAGAAATTCAATGGCGGGTGTGCCATTGTATCGCTCCAGCTTTGGGGAGCCGAAAGTCCATGAACCCGTAGCGAAAGCAGCGAACGACACCATTTCCCCACTTTTGTTACGCACATACCATTTCGCAAAATCGTCAGGAGTAATACGGGCTTGAGGTACACCTTGAACGTATACACGCTTTACACGCTCACGATCGATAAAATCATTCACATATGAAGCTCCCCAAACAGCACTCATCGTGCTGTTGATATCCGCAAGCGTTAGGCCATAGGCTCGAGCCTTTTCGTCGTCTATCACTACCTGGTACTGAGGTTCGTCAGCCTTACCATTAGGCCGAACCAGTGCTAGCTCTGGGCGCTGAGCGGCTTTTTCCAATAGCTGAGCACGCATTTCCATGAGATGGTTATGCCCAGCGCCACTGTAGTCTTGCAGGAAGAAATTAAAGCCTGCCGCGTTCCCTAGCTCCATAATGGCCGGAGGCATAAACGTAATCACCGACGCAGATTCAATCGTACGTAGATAATGCATTGACCTTTCTTGCAATTCAAACGCCGTCGTTTTGCGATCACCCCAGGGCTTTAGCATAATGAACGCCATGCCGCTATTCTGTCCCCTACCAGAAAAACTGAAACCGTTGATTGCAAAAACAGTCTCAACAGAATCTTTTTCATCATGCAGCAGATAGGCAGTCATTTCCTCAAGCACTTTATCGGTCTGTGTTGCAGTACTATTAGGCGGAAGCTCTACCTGCGCCAAAATAAAACCTTGATCCTCACCAGGCAAAAATGATGTAGGCAGCATTGGAAACAGGAAAGCCAATGCCAATACAATAAGTACGTACACCCCGGACGCGCGCCCGCGATTGTTAACTACTAGTTCAACGCCATGCCCATAGCGAGCTGTTGAGCGATCAAACATTCGATTGAACCAACCAAAAAAACCGCTCCCTGAGTGTTCAGCATGGACGGGCTTTAGAAGTGTAGCGCATAGCGTAGGCGTAAACACGAGAGCGACGAATACCGAAAGCGCCATGGAGGTAACGATAGTGACCGAAAACTGTCGATAAATTACACCCGTCGATCCCCCAAAAAACGCCATAGGTATAAATACGGCGGATAACACAAGGCCTATACCAACAAGGGCGCCGGATATTTGCTCCATGGACTTACGAGTCGCGTCCAATGGGCTCAACCCTTCCTCCTTCATGAGGCGCTCGACATTCTCAACAACTACGATTGCATCGTCCACCAATAGTCCGATTGCCAGAACCAGCCCGAACATTGTGAGGATATTGACGGTGAACCCGAACAATGCCATAACACCAAATGTCCCCAGAAGTACAACAGGAACCGCCAGCGTTGGTATTAACGTAGCCCTCAGATTCTGCAAGAACAAATACATTATGACAAAAACAAGCACGACGGCTTCGATCAACGTATGCACTACACCGTTGATCGACTCACTGACTACTGGTGCCGTATCGTATGGGTAAATTACTTTTACACCCTTTGGCAGGGTGGGACTTATACGCTTCAGAGTCTCTTGAACTGCAGCAACCGCGTCCAGTGTATTACCGCCAGTAACAAGGCGTAGCGCAATACCAGCGCTGGGCTTTCCGTTCGCCATTGCACTGATTGAAAAGTCATCAGCACC
This sequence comes from Pseudomonas palmensis, assembly GCF_017848315.1. Classification (GTDB taxonomy): domain Bacteria; phylum Pseudomonadota; class Gammaproteobacteria; order Pseudomonadales; family Pseudomonadaceae; genus Aquipseudomonas; species Aquipseudomonas palmensis. The sequence continues at coordinate 82,081 of NZ_JAFKEC010000012.1, read as the reverse complement.
GAGCTCAATGTCGGCGACGTCCTGCAACTTGACTTGCGACCCGTCAGCATTGACCTTCAGCAGGATATTTTTGAACTCCTGAGGAGTTCTAAGCAGGGATTTCCCTATGATCGTTGCATTGAGCTGCGCAGCTTCAACATTAGGACGCCCCCCCAACTGTCCTGAAGAGATTTGTACATTTTGCTCCTCAATGGCTCGAGTAACGTCTGCTGGCATTAACTGATAGTTATTTAATTTCAGTGGATCCAGCCAAACACGCATTGCGTTTTGAGCGCCCAGAACCATGAAGTCGCCGACGCCTGGTGTGCGTGTCAGCGGATCCTGAAGTTGTGAAACGACCAAATCTCCTAGTGCATAATTATCGAGACTGCCATCCTCAGAAACCAGGCCTGCGACAATCATAAAATTAAGCTTATACTTAACCACTCGCAGTCCGATTTGCTGAACTGCCTGAGGGAGCATTGGCGTCGCAAGCGATAGCTTATTCTGGACCTGGACTTGAGCAGTATCCGGATTGATATTTTGCTCAAAAGTCACTACGATCGTAACGCTCCCATCAGCATTGCTCTCAGAGCGTATGTATCGTAACCCATCTAGTCCATTAAGCTGCTGCTCAATTACTTGAGTGACAGTATCTTGTACTGTCTGGGCGGATGCACCTGGATAGCTTGCAATAATGCCAATTGCAGGAGGGGCGACATCCGGATATTGATTGACGGGAAGACCTTTCAGTGACAGCGCCCCGGCCAACATAATAACAATAGCTACAACCCAAGCAAAAACGGGTCTTTCAATGAAAAACTTTGACATGGTACCGCCAGTTATCTAGTAATTCCAACAGAGGTAAGTCGATCAGCCGTCGCCCCAACATCGTATGCATCGACTTTCATGCCCGCTTTCACATGTTGTATACCGTTGACTATAATTCTGGACCCCGGAGCGAACGGTTCATCTGTTAGCCAGCGACCTTGAATTAAACGCTCGGCTTGAAATTTACGTTCCGAAACCACATTTTCGGAGTCCACAAGAAACACAGAAGTCTCACCACGACTGTTCCTTGAGACAGCTTTCTGAGGTATTAGTATCGCCTGCTCACGCGAACCTGACTCAAGCTCGGCCCTGACAAACATTCCCGGGAGCAGAATATGCTCCGGATTGGGCATAAGCACCCTCAAGGTGACGGCGCCCGTACTCTCGTCCACCTGCACTTCTGAAAACTGTAACTTACCAGCATACCCGTATTTAGCACCGTCTTCTAAGGCAACGTATACAGCACTATGATGTTCATTTGAATCTTTCGGGCCAGCGCTATGCTTGCTTAAATAATTTTTCCGTTGCAAGAGCATACTTGCAGGCTGAACGACATCAACGTATATCGGATCTAGTTGTTGTATGACCGCCAAGGCCGATGACTGGTTTTCGATAACCAAAGCACCTTGCGTGACGCTTGACCTACCTATCCTGCCTGAAATAGGAGCAACTATTCGAGTATAATCCAGGTTTATTTGAGCAACTTCAAGGTCTGCCTTAGCCTCCATGAAGCGTGACTGTGCGTCGTCAAATTGTTGCCTGCTAATAGCGCTAGTTTCTATAAGTGTTTTGTAACGCTTAATCAGCGCCTCAGCCGAATGGTAGTTCGCATGCGCACGAGCAAGCGCAGCTCGATAGGGTGCCGCATCAATCTGATAAAGCAATTGACCTTTTTTAACATAGGCCCCTTCGTCAAATGCTTTTTTAAGCAATATTCCAGTCACCTGCGGACGGATTTCAGCGCCCTCTGTGGCACGGGTGCGGCCAGGGAGTTCTACCTTTAGTTGTAGTGTCTCTGGATGAAGGCTAATAGTGCCGACGCGAGGTGGATCCGCTTGTACCTTGACTTCCGACTTAGAGTTTTCGCAACCCGCGAGACTCATGAGCGCCATTAACGCTAGTGCGCCTGGCATCTTCGATTTAAAAAAATACATTTTGATAACCATTTTTAGGTGGGTTGACCCACCCACGTTTAGTGTGTTAGCAGGAGGCCCGCTATCGGCGACCTCCAAATTTGTGGCTAAATCAATCTAGGTCGATCGACCCACCCATCAACCAGTGTACACTGTTTTGGTCGTTAGAGCGCAAGTGTCCCGGATAGATAGGCATAGAGGAGGCATTGGATGGTTAAGAAAATGGGTGATAGCGCCGTTGCTGCTCGCAGAAAGGATCAAGTGCTATCGGCAGCAGCAGAGTGCGTGAGAATGGAAGGCTTTCACCGTGCCAGCATGGCGCAAATCTCCGCTGCTGCCGGGATGAGTCCGGGCCATATCCATCATTTTTTTGGGGGCAAAGAAAGTATAATCGAAGGAGTCGTTGCCAGGGAGCATAACGAGCTGGCAGACCTCATTCAGGAAGTAATCGATAACTCCAGCGAAGCGGGACCGATTGCGGCCTTCGTCGAGTTGGTACCAAAATGTGCAGACAGATACATGGATTTCAATCATGCGGCTCTCGCCGTCGAGATTTTGGCCGAAGCTAGCCGCAACCCTAAAGTCTCTAAATTAATCCAGGAGCATGACAACGCCATGAGCCAGTCATTTAATGACCTGTTCGGGGCCGATGCATCAGATATTAGATCGCGCTGTGAAATCATTGCAGCGTTATTCGAAGGTCTCTCGTCGAGAGCTCTACGAAACGCCGAAGCGAGAACTGTAATAAGCAGAGATATGCTACAGAAAATCGTACACTTAGTTCTTACCTCCTAATCCACATTCAAGCTAAACTCTGCGTCTGTGACCACGGGAGCGGTCACAGGCGCCACACTTTTCTGAGCCTACCCGTAGTCCACAAGCAAAAGCGTATCAGCACACTCCTGCCAGCATATGGTTTAGTGAGATCGAGACAAATAACCACAACCTTGCCCACTTCTATCGATCAAAAAGTAATTTCGCGTAAAAATATTTTATCGACAACCATAGAATACCAAGCCTGCCATAATCACTTAACCCCCAGAGTTCAAGCGTATCCGAATACTACCGAGCGAGGCACTGCAACATATTCTTGCCATCCAACTAGAAAACACATGATTACCCCCCTAACCGCCACACTTCATCTCTGCTCATAATATCCTCCAGCCAAGCCGCAAATGCCTTTATACGCGAAGACAACCTGTTATGCTTCGGATAAACAATTGACAACACTGTGCTTTCAGCCTCCCAGTCCGGTAGAATCTGTCGAATCGAGCCGTTTGCAATCAAAGGCTGCGCTTCGGCAAGCGGCAACAACGCAACTCCCAGGCCAGCTACCGTGGCCGAAGAGACGGCGGCTCCGTTATTGAAATACATATACGGAGTTTGCTTTATTTCATGAATTTCGCTTCCCCGCAGCAGTCGCTGTCGAGCTTTTCTCTCCGTACCTGGAAATCTAAAACCCAGATACTTATGCTCGGTTAAATGGCTCACGTTAAGTATCGCGCTTCCAGCTTCCAAATAAGATACGGATGCGCAAAGACAGAATCGTAACCTCCCTATGTCACGCCGCACTAGATCATTATCATATTCATCGCTGGTGACAACAGCACAGTCCGTCCCAGCCCACTCACTATATGCGATATCAATAAATAAATTAGGATATTGCGAAATAAACTCCGGAAGTTTCGGAATTACAACGCCCGCCCCAACTGCCGAAGGCATTTTTACTCTAATTCTCCCTCTCATTGCGGTGGGGGTTTGTGCAACTAGAGCTTCCAAATCATCCACATCGTCCAATATTAATCTGGCTTTCTCGTAGTACGCCAAGCCGGTCGCTGTGACCTCAACCTTTCTCGTCGTCCTTGTGAGTAACGCAATCCCCAGGCTATTCTCTAAAGATTTCACTTGACCTGAAATGGTAGCTTTCGGCACACCAAGCATATTAGCTGCGCTTACAAAGCTACCAACTTCAACAATGCTGCAAAAGGCGCGCATTGCTTCAATCCTATCAACTGCCATTGTCCGAGTTCTCGTCCACTATAACTCTGAATGCTGGGTTTTTTAGAGTCAAAAATTTGCGTAATATCAGCCGACCAAAGCTAAGAGTTTAGACCCATGAAATCCCCTACGTTGGCAGTGACTATAATCCTATCCCTAATCAGTATCAATGCGGCGGCCGAGGGCGGCGCGGAGGCACTCCAAAACTGGCAGCAACACACCAGAGCGGAGTTCGAGAAACGTGCTCCAGAAGCTTCCAAGCAAGCGAAGCGAGATCAGGCTCCATCGGACGCTACGGAAAGAAAGAGTGACGGTAAAGCTCACCAAGAGCGGAGCGATAGCTGATAAGCTTCGTGGATTCGACGATACGGATTTAATCAGGAGAACCATAGAAGTTGCTTGAGCCGGCAGCGGGTGCACTCGAATGTACCCGCTAGATGTCATTCAATAGTTCGATGCGGACCCACGTAAGTATCGAAACTATCAAGGAGTTCGGTACGGATCTAAAGGTATTGACTCGCTCGACTGAGGCACAGCAACGCCCCCGCCAGCGATCCTAGGACGAACGCAGCAGGAGGCTGTGTGCCATGATCTCGATAAGAAGCTCTTACCATCCCATTGACGCCGCCATCCTGTGGTGTGACTTGTCCGATCACGAAGACGAAATTCTTCAAGCCGAACTGTCCCATCCTGGCAGCCTGCTCAAGCACTTTCCCCAATGGCCACGTCTGCATGATTACGCGGAGTGCATTTATGAGGCCATTCTCAGCGGCGACTTGCCCGCGACCTATTTGGGTCATCCGATCACTTCGGACTATCAGCTACACCGGGTGTACTGGTCCGTCCGGCGCGCCGACCTTGTGGTCTGGTTCGCCCGCAACTACCCAGGCGAAAGGCCCGCTTTCCTGTTTTCGTCAAGCACAGATCACTCAGGGTGTGTCAGCCTGAATGCGCACTTGGCCAAACAGGCGGAGCTGGACTTTGCGCTGCGTACCATAGAGCAATTGCAACTGTCGTATGCTGCCAGCGCTGATAAAATGGCTTCGCTCACCACGCTCAACAACCAACTGGTAGCGCGACTCGATTCTGTTGGCATTCCTTCCGACACTTCCGAAGCTATGCACAACGTGATCGTCGGCGCATTGCTGGAAGTCACGCTCAGCAAATCGAAAACAGGGCAAAGGCAATCGATCTACCCGAGCCAGGCAGCCTTGGTAGAGGCCATTACACTTCGATTTCCTGGGGTAAACGGCCTGAGTAAAAGTACCCTTGATCGGAGATTTGCCGCGGCTCGCCGCCATATGGCCCAGGCAGCACGGGGCTAACGCCGCATTGTCAGGCAATGCTCGGCATTGCCTGACAATGCTTTTCACCCTCTTCCGACCTTCACTGACTGTCACTTCCCACCACGCGCCACCCGGCGCTACGGAGTGACATCATGCAATCGACCAGCCCTGCCTCTCTGCCAGCCGACCGTCACATCATGCGTCGCGATGAAGTGGAACTGAAAACCGGCTTCAAGCGTTCGCACATCTACAACCTGATGAAGGCCGGGCAGTTCCCGCAATGCCGGCGCATCGGCACACGCGCCGTCGGTTGGGACTCACTGGAAATCGAACAGTGGGTCCAGGACCGACTGTCCTCGGGGGACTGACCATGGACGTCCTCTCGCTGATTTCGACCAAGGGCGGCGCAGGCAAGACCACCGTCGCCGCCAACCTGGGCGGTGTGCTCGCCGATGCAGGGCTTCGCGTTCTACTGCTGGATCTGGACAGCCAACCTACGCTGTCCAGTTACTTCGCCTTAGGCGAGTCCCGGGAGGGCGGCAGCTACGAGCTCATTGCCCAGCGGCTCACGGCGCATGAGCAGGTCATCTCCACCACAGTCATTCAGCACCTCGATTTGATCGTCTCCAACGACCGCGCCGGACATATCAGCACCCTGCTGCTTCACGCGGCCGATGGCCGACTGCGACTGCGCAACCTGCTGCCAGCCTTCGAAGATTATTACGATGTGCTGATCATCGACACCCAAGGAGCGCGCAGCGTGGTGGTGGAGATGGTCATCCTCGCCTCCGATTGCGCAGTGTGTCCGGTCCCGCCGGAAATGCTCGCCGCGCGCGAGCTGCGCCGGGGCACGCTGGGCCTGCTTGAAGAGCTGGAGCCTTACCGCTACCTCGGCGTAGCCTTGCCGTCGGTGAAGCTGCTGCTCAACCAGGTCAACGCCAATCGTCGCGATACCCGCTTAATCATCCGGAGCCTACAAACCTCTTTTCAGGATGACCCGCATGTCAGCGTTTGCAGCGTGGTGGTTCCCGACCGCGTAGCCTATCCGAATGCCGCATCGCTCGGCCTGCCTGTGCACCGCGTTGAGCCAGTTCCACTGTCCGGCAGCCGCAGCCCTTGTGCCGCCGAGATCATGCGCGGCTTGGCCATCGAGCTTTTCCCGCAATGGGCTAAGCAACTCGGTGCCCTCGCCGTGCATTCGCCTGGCCGCCCGGCCACTGCCGAGCACCAGCTGATCCGTCGCAGTTGAACGGAGAATGAGTAATGAAGCCGCCGACCTCCGAAGACATCACGCGTCAACTGCAACAGGCGCACTTTCCGCAGAAACACGGTTGCGATCTAGCGGCGGCTCCCGTTGGGGATACGCCGATGGTGGTCAATCTCGAGCAATTGCGCCCCTACGAACTTAACCCGCGTGTAATCCGCAACCCACTGTATGACGACATCAAGGCTTCGATCCGCGAGCGCGGCCTGGATCAGCCACCCGCCATCACCCGCCGCCCCGATGAACCGCACTTCATCATCCGCAACGGCGGCAACACCCGTCTGAGCATCCTCGGCGAGCTGTGGCAGGAAACGCGCGAAGAGCGGTTCTTCCGTATCCATTGCCTGTTCCGCCCTTGGCAATCGGAAGCACATACCTTGCTCGGGCATCTGGCCGAGAGTGACCTGCACGGCCAGTTGACGTTTATCGAGCGGGCGCTGGCCGTGGCGAAGCTGCAGGACATGTTTCAGCCCAGCGACGCCCACCTCACCCAGCGCGAACTCGCGACGCGCTTGAGCGAGGGTGGCTATCCCATCTCGCAGTCACACATCAGCCGCATGTTCGACGCACTCGAGCACCTGCTACCCGTCATCCCGCAGGTGTTGTACGCGGGCCTGGGCAAAAACGCCATCGGGCGCCTCATCAGCTTGCGACGGCGGGCTGAGGCGATCTGGAACCGATACTTCGGCAGCCCCGAGCAGTTCCCGCTTCTGTGGTTTGAAGTTCTGTCAGCGTTCGACGGTGAAAAGCCCGAGCTGGACTCGAGTGAGCTGCAGGACGAATTGATTGCCAGGATGGCAGTGAGTCTGGAGCAGACGCCTCGTCTGTTGGCACTGGAGCTGCACCAGGGACAACGTCCCTCGCTACCCGCCCTGCCTGGCCAGTCCCCAGCGGCCTCACCAATACCTGTCCATGCGCCGGGAAGAAAGACCAAGGCGCCCAAGCTAGAGCCAGATCCGGAGCCAGCTGAGGCCCTCCAGCCACTGCAGGCACCACGCCTACACGATATACGCCAAGCGCTGGGTGACGAACCGTTGCCAGACAAGCCCCTGGAAGAGCTCGAGGATGCTCCTAGCCCGGTCGTCGCGTCACCATCATGCTCCGGGCCACTGGACGATATCAGCGACTTGCGCGCGATCTGCGCCGGCCTGGCTGCCGACCTTGCCGCTTACGCAGACGCCAGCGACATGGTTAGCCCACTCGTGGACGGTCTGGGCTTCACGCTTTCACCGGGACATGGCGAGCGACTCAGCTCGCGGCACACCGGTATTCAGCTGCTGCTCTCGGCCCTGCTGCGCCTTCAGGACGACGTGGCCTGGAAAGAACGTCAGCAGTTGCCGGCAGCACTGTTTGGTCAGCTGCTGATCGGCGTTTACGACCTTCCCTTCACCGACCGCCCAGCCCTGACGGTGGGCCTTGAACGCCTTCCTGATGCCCAGCTGGAGCAGCTGTTCACGCTGATCCGCCACGCCCGGCAGTTGATCGAACTGACGCTGTCGTCCACTCGATAACGTGAGGAGCCACCTCATGAGCACAACTTTCAATCTGTTGAACCATGCCATGTTGAACCAGGTGCTGCATGAGCTGCGCCATGGCAGGTTACAGCGCTGCAAGGCCCTGGGTCTGGCCGATGAAGACATCGAGGTGCTGCAGTCGCTGCCCCCGACCACCCTGTCTCACCTGGCGCACTCGTCGATCGCCTGGGTCGAAGTGAAGGTCGACCTCACCGTGTTGCGCCGCCTGATCGTTCAGGCCGAGCGCGATGAGCAGAACGAGCGGTTGATCAACCGGGCGCTCAAGTTGGGCGCGAGCTCAAACATCATGTACCGCTGCTTCGGCCTGGACCATTCGGAGACCGCGTTGCGCCGCCGCGTGCTGAAGATCGAGACGCACCGCGGTCGGCCGGTCCAGCTCAGTGAAGTGCAGGAGCATGCCGTGTGGAATCGCTGGAGCCAGCTGCGCACAGAGGATCCGGACAACGATCCGCTGGACACCATGATGATGCTGGCCGAGGAGCAACACATCAGCCTGACCCTGGTCTGGCAACAGGTCGAACTGTACGGAGGCACACCATGCTGAGCTTTTACGAGGTCGACTGGCAGGACGTGGTGCGTCAGTGCTACGACGCCCTTCGGCGCCGAAATGAGTGGTACGCGGCGAACGGCAAACTGGTTGTCCCCACCGAGGAGCCCGCGGTGCGGACGATCTACTACGGCGACAATAACCCGCTGCCGCAGACCTTGCTGCTGGATCGCCGCCTGACGCCACTGGAACGCAACACTTGGCAAGTGCTTCGCTGGCTGATCACCGAACGTCAGGTCAAGACGCCACGCTACCAGGACCTGCAGCCCTACCTGGCGACCAGTCCCTGCGGTACTCAGGCCTCTCGGGAAACCATCGCCCGCGCACTCAACGTTCTGCGCACCACGCGCTGGCTCAGCCTGGTGGAGCGCTCACGCGATGCTAGCGGCTGTCTGCGTGGTTGCGTCTATGTGCTGCACGGCGATCCGTTGACCGCAGCCGAACAGTTGGAGCTGGACAGCGGCTACGCGGCGTTGCTGCGACAGAACCTCTCCCATGCCACCAAAGGGGTCCGGGACGTGGCGCAGCATGTGATCGCCGAGATCCAGGCCGACCCCCAGGTGTCCCAGCTCGACAAGGACAGGCTCGGCTCGCTGCCGCTGGTCCAACAGCAAACACTGCCGCTGATGAACGATGAAACACAGACAGAGGATTCCGAACCTGGCGCACACCACCCCATTCGGAATTCTCCGGCTGGTGCAACCAATCCCGAACCCTGCGGCAATGCAGCGGATCTGGCTGTGATTCGGAATGCCGACGCTGGCCGTACAGTACAGAAAGAGCAAAGCAAAAAAAGTACGGTACTGGGGCAGGTGGAGTTTGGTCGAGCACGGTGGCCTGAGGATTTACCGCTGAACCCGAACGAGCGGCGTATGGCCTCCCAGGCGATGCGTCAGCTCGAGCCGGAACAGCAACAAGCGGTGATCAATGAAGCGGCGGTGCGCTGCGCCCGCGGTGAGATTCGAAAACCGGTCGCCTATCTGATGGGCTTGATCAAGCGCGCCTGCCAGGGCGAATTCACTCTGTGGGCCGCGCGTACCGAGCAAGAGAAATCCGCAAACCCTCCTTCACGCCCAGCGAAGCCTGTGCCGGAGGAACCACCCCGCGAGCGATCCAAGCGCAACGGCCAGCGCACCGCCTCGCCACTTGCCCTCTCCTGCTTGGAGGAACTGAAACAACGTTGCCGAGGGATCACTGCGGCGACATAGGGCTGGAGCTCGGTGGACATAATGCCGATGCCATAGATTCCAACAACGTCCACCCTTCTGGAAATGTGACCGCACCATCTTCGCGATGATTCGCGTCCCCGGCCAGGGTTAGGCCCATCGTCGGCGTCATTCCGACGGCGAGGTACTGGCGATGGTCGATCACTACCAACTCAACCTGGGCTCCCTGCGCAGCAGCATCACCCTGACTCTGCACACCCACCATGCGGCACGGCTGTGGCAGGGGCGCAGCGGTCGCGACGGGGTACATCCGATCCTGGGTATGCCCGGTTACATCAGCGTCACCAACCTGCTCAAACACGCCAGCAGCCAAGGTGATCCCTATGCGGACTGGTTCATGCTGCAACTGGAGGAAAAGCTGCTGCAGGCCAGGTTGGACATGGCCACGCTGACGCAGCAAATGAGCCGCGTAGAACGAGCCCTGCCAACGCAAGTCGATGTCGGTGACAACCTCAATATCCACCCCGTCACCCTGCCGCTGTTCATCGGCAGCCAGCTGGGCTTTCTCGCGATCTACCTGCTCACCGACTACGACACCCTGGTCCGGCGGGTACTGCTTGCCCACCACACGGCGCTGATCGGCCGGGGCGACATGGAGTCGTGGATCGATGGCGGGGCGCATCTGCTGCGCAGCCTATTTGGCCTGGCGCAGCGCTACCGACTGGCCGGGGTGAGCCGCGACGACATGGCCGCCAACAACGCCCGTGCCCGCGAAGCCATCGACAAGTTCGGCACCCTGCCGCAGGACATTCTCGAAGGGACGCGCCGCTCTCAGTTTGCCCCGCCGATTGCCCGCAGCAACGCGCCCTCCGAGATCGAAGGCCCGAATCCGCCGGAAGCCGAGGAGCTGCCTACAGCGGACACCGCGAACGACGGAGGTGAGACATGACCCTGGCCGAAGCCATTGCCCGGCGTTTGTCAGCGGATGCCTATCGCGAGTTCGCACAGGGTGCCTCCCTAAAAGGCCTTTTAAAGCCTTTTAAGGGTAAGGGGGAACTGCAGCAGTTCGCCGAGACGATCCTGCGCCTGCGCACCCAGGTCGCCGAGTTGATGGCGGTGATGCTGGCGATCATGGCCCAGCCACCCTTCTCGTTGCTGGACCTGCGACTGGTCGTCCAGCACAGCGCGACGGGCACTGATTTCCTGCGCTGGCGCAGTCCGGACTTCCAGCGCATGGGCGTGCAGGTGTGGCAGGAGGCGGTGGTTCAGCCACGTCTGCACCCTGAGCTGCGGCAAGCGTTGTATCAGCTGGAGACCAACCGCGTGGTGCTGAACCTGCAGATGAGCAGCCTGCAGTCGCTGTATCGCCAGGCTATCGGCGGTGTCAGCAAGCTTGAGGCCGCCAAGCTCGCCCTAACCCGTTCCCCCACCGAGGAGTAACCCGCATGAGTACTTTGTTTGTTGGTGAAGGCAACATCGGCAGCGTGCCGGAGTATCAGGAGTTCAATACCAATCCAGATGAGCCGCGGCGCCTGCTGCGGCTGAATGTCTATTTCGACAACCCCGTACCGCGCGAAGGCGGCTACGAGGATCGCGGCGGCTATTGGGCGCCCGTAGAGCTCTGGAACCGCGACGCCGAACACTGGGCCACGCTCTACCAGAAAGGCATGCGCGTCCTGGTTGAAGGGCGCACGGTCAAGGAGGAATGGGAGGATAGCGAGGACAACGCACGCGTGACGTTCAAGGTGGAGGCGCGGCGCATCGGTATTCTGCCGCACCGCCTGACCTCGGTGACCATGCGTGAGAAAGCCAGCGACAATGCCAGCACTTCGCGCAAGGGGGGAGGCAAGAAAGCGCCACGCAAGTCAGGGTAAGTGCGTGGTACTCAGTGGAATCGCCGCCCGCAGCGCGATATCACTGGAACCATACAGGCAGCTCAGCGGGCAATGCTGGCTGTTGCCGTTGGTTCACTCTCGCCGGACGCTCTTGCGCCGCTCATGTTCGAGCATTAGCTTCACTTCCGCCAAGTACTGGTCCAGGGCAAGGAATGCCCGCCAGTGCAGTGGACTCTCCTGAACCCAGGCAATCAACCGGGCGCGAGCCTCTTCCTTGTCCGGCTCCAGATGGGTGGCCATGAACAGCTCATAGGCCTTGATTGCTAATGCATCTGCCTCACTCTGGTGGGATCCGTGCAAGTTTGTTGTCTCCGTGGTGACGGTCGAGTCATCCAGCTTTTTTCGGTAATACGCCCCATAGGGTTGTTAGTCAACCTTCTGAGTTGTTCATATATTTGGGTTGCTGTTCGACCATATAAGTCGAATTGGAGAGCGCCCCCATTGCCCGTGAAAGAGCCTAGCCCACATCACATTGGTCGCCAGTTGGCGGCTTACCGTAGTGCCTGCCGCCTCACTCAGGCGAAGGTGGGTGAGTACCTGAAGATTTCCGGGGAAGCCGTATCGCGCCTCGAACGAGGCGAGGTTGAGCTTTCCGTAAGCAAGTTGCTGAAATTGGCCGACCTGTATGGCTGCCCTGCCGATGAGTTGCTGCTGGCCATCAGCCCTCGCCCGCAGGATCAGGGCCAACAGATCACGTCGATCATCAAGGAGCTGGGTGAAGCGGATAAGCAGTTCGCCCTGGAGTTTCTGCAAACGCTGGCGAACCACCTCGCGCAACGCAAGTAACGCATGCCCGCCGATATGAGCTGGGCACCTTCGGATTTACCCTGGCGCTTCGCACCCACACCCCCACCCTGTCGGTACCCACCGAGAGGCACGTGTATGCGCCTGTTCATCTGCGAGAAACCTTCCCAAGCCCGCGACATCGCCCGGGTGCTGCAGGCCAGCAATCGCGGTGATGGCTGCCTGAAGGGTCAGAACGTCACCGTCACCTGGTGCGTCGGGCATCTGCTGGAGACCGCTCCGCCCGAAGCCTATGGGGATTACAAACGCTGGTCGCTGGACGACCTACCCATCATTCCCAGCCACTGGCAATTGGTGGCCAAGCCCAAGGTCGCTGGCCAGCTCAAGGTGATCAGCCAACTGCTGCGCACCTGCAGCGAAGTGATCATCGCCACCGACGCCGACCGCGAGGGCGAGATGATTGCCAGGGAAATTCTCGAGCGCTGCCAGTACCAGGGGCCGATTCTGCGCCTGTGGCTGTCCGCACTGGATGAGGCATCGATACGCCGGGCCTTGGGCACCTTGCGTCCAGGGGAAGAGACCTTGCCGCTCTATCACTGTGCGCTGGCCCGCTCCCGTGCAGACTGGCTGGTGGGCATCAACCTGAGCCGGCTGTTCACCCTACTCGGCCGCCGCGCTGGTTTCGATGGCCTGCTGCCAGTGGGCCGTGTACAGACGCCCACCCTGCGCCTGGTGGTCGAGCGTGACCGAGCGATCGCCAGCTTTGTGCCGCGACCTTTCTGGACCGTCGATGCGCACCTGGAGCAGGACGGCATCCGTTTTCACGCGCGCTGGCAGCCCACCGCCGCGGTCAGCGATGCGGTTGGACGCTGTATCGACGAAACCGCCGCGCAGCAGGCGCTCAGGCGCCTCACTCAAGCTGGCAGCGCACAGATCGACAGCGTCGAGGTCGAGCGCGTGCGCGAAGGCCCGCCGCTGCCGTTCGACCTGGGCACGTTGCAAGAGATCTGCTCGGCCAAGCTCGGACTGGGTGCACAGGAGACCCTGGCCACTGCCCAGGCCCTGTATGAAACCCACAAGGTGACGACCTACCCGAGAAGCGACTGCGGCTACTTGCCGGAGAGCATGCTCGATGAGGTGCCGCGCGTCCTTCACGCCTTGGCCGCCGCCGCACCATCGCTGGGGGAAATCCTCAAGGAGGTCGACCCCAGCCGCCGCTCCCGTGCCTGGAACAGCAGCAAGATCACCGCGCACCACGGCATAATTCCCACCGCCGTCACGCTGGATTTGGCGCAGCTCTCCGAGCGCGAGCGGGCGGTTTACACGCTGATTCGCGCCCGCTACCTCGCGCAGTTCATGCCCGAGCATCAGTACTTGAAAACCCAGGCGCTGCTGCACAGCCAGGCAGATCACCTGGTGGCGCGCGGCAAGCAGATCCTGGTCCGCGGCTGGAAGGCGGTGATCAACGAGGCCGACGGTAACGAGCCGGCTGAACAGGCGCAGCAGCTGCCGACGTTGCGTGAATCCGCGACGGTGGCGCTGATCGACGCCACGCTCAACGCACAGCGCACACAACCACCCAAGGCCTATACCGAAGGCACCTTGGTCAAAGCAATGAAAACCATCGCCAACCAGGTAGCCGAGCCGCGGCTCAAGCAGAAGCTCAAGGACAGCTGCGGACTCGGTACTGAGGCTACCCGCGCGGCAATCATCCAGGGTTTGATCGACCACGGTTACCTGACCAAGAAGAAACGCAGCCTGGCCGCCTCAGCCGCCGCGCATACCTTAATCGAAGCGGTGCCGCCAGAAGTAGCCGACCCGGTCATGACCGCGCTGTGGGAGCAGGCGCTGGACCGCATCGAATCGGGCCAGCTGAGCGTCGAGACCTTTCTCGCCAAACAGGCAGAGTGGCTGACTCGACTGGTGCGCAGTAACGCCACGCTCACCCTGCGGCCGCCCCCCAGCAAAGGGCCGTTATGTCCGGTTTGCCGCAGCGCCATGCGCCAGCGCAAAGGTCGCACCGGCACCTTCTGGTCGTGCATCCGCTACCCCGAGTGCAAGGGCACCAAACCGGTGGCAAAAACCAAGCGGGCGAAAAACGCATGACTTGACGGCACACCGCAGCGCTGGTGTAGTGATCCGGCCCCTCGCCGCTTGGCGACCAAGACCGATTCGCTCCGGGTAGCTCGGTCAGACTCCTAGAGTTCGGAGCCACACTTCAGCGCATCCGCGGATGACTTCTCAGCGTTCCGAGTCTCCCAGGTGGATGACCCGTGCGGCTTGTACCAGGCCATAGGGGTCATCCGCTTCGGCGACGATGCTCAGCTCCGGTGCCCGCCGGCGAAACACTGGGCACCTTTTGTGCGCGGATGCGTGCCAGTTTATTCCGACCCAGGCCACGACAAGGGTCGGTTGATCCAGGTGGATCGGTAGTGGAGCTCTGCGACGGACTCCGGTGCCACATCGCCGGGTCAAGGGTGGTCCAACTCCTCCTAGCCTGATGACCGTCGGGCTATTTTTTCGCCGCCGAGATTCCACCGAAAGCCACCCGATTCCGCCCGCCAAGACCGCCTGAAAAACACGGTTGACGGGCCTTTCGGGGCGTTCTATAGGTGAGCTGCACACCGCTGTCGTTGACAGCACCCAGGTAGCCAGGACCTTCAAGGCTACGCCCGTTTCGGGTGGTTCTCCCCCAAAGTGCGACTCGCGCTCGGCAGCTCGCACGGTCACCGTCCCATCGGTGATGAGCGCCTTCTCGACCGATCATGTGTTTGCACCTCCCCTTGCGGAACTCACCAGCCGCCAGGGCCGGTGGATGTCCGCGTTCTGCTGAACAGGAGCTCCATCATGACTACTGCAAGCAATAACGCCCCCACCACCTACTTCAACCTGCACACCCAAGGCATCGGTTACCTCAACCGTGTTCGCGAAGTCCCGGCTCGCCGCGGCCAAGCGTTCATGGCCTGTGACATCGCTGCCTTGCACGGTGCCTCGGACGACGTCGAGTACACCCGCTTCGACTGCAAGGTCGCCAGCGGTGAAGCCGACCGGCTGATCCGTGAACACCTGGAAGACGTCCGCGCGGAACGCAAGGTCCTTATCGCATTTCGCATCGGTGACCTCTGGGTCGATCCGTTCATGTACGAGAAAGGCGAACGCAAGGGGCAACCCGGCGCCAGCCTCAAAGGCCGACTGATCTTCATCGAGTGGATCAAGGTCGACGGTCAGTTCAGCTACCGTGCGCCGGCTCGGACCGACACTGCTGCAGCGCCTGAGGCTGCTGAATCAGCAGAGTCTGAACAAGCGGACGGTGGCGCTGACCAAGGCCAGCCAATCCCACCCGCTGCACGTAAATCGACCGCCGCACGTCAGTCTGCTTGAGGCAGGTTGGCCGCCCGCAGCAGGCGCTCTCATGAGCGCCTGTTGTTCCTTTATGTCGGAGGTCGCCATGGAAAGCTTCTGGCTCTGCGAAGACTGCCTGCAGGCAGTCGCCTACGACGACTTCAGCGGGCTGTCGCTGTACTACAGCGAGGCTGAAGTCGAACACCGCATCGCTCACATGCGCGCCCAACTGCAAGCCCTGCTACCGCTGAGTGCCGACTTCGACCCGCAGACTAGCGCCGGTATCGAGGCCTTCTCCATGCAACCGTGCGAGGGCTGCCTAAGCCCGCTGCACGGCACTCGACATCGCTTCACGCGCCTTTGATCACGCACTTAAACCAGCCTGGGGCACTCCCCCAGGGGGCGCTCCATCTGCCACGAGGAATTGCCCATGAACACCGCCTTGAACCTGGTTGACCCGCTCGATTCGGTACTGGCCCAACGCGCCCGTGAGGATGCGCTGATCACCGAGGCCCTGCAGCTGCTGGACCAACGTCACTTCCAGCGCGGGGAGGTGCTGATAACCCCCGCCGATGCCGCAGCCTACTTGAAACTGCAACTCGCCCCTTACCACCACGAGGTGTTTGCCTTGCTCTGCCTCGACTCGCGCCACCGTGTGTTGAGCTTCGACATCCTCTTCACCGGCAGCATTGACGGTGCCTCCGTGTATCCACGCCAAGTGGTCATCAAGGCACTCGAACACAATGCCGCCGCCGTGATCTTCAGCCACAACCACCCCTCCGGCTGCTCGGAACCGAGCGGCGCTGATCGGGTACTCACCACCCGCCTGACCGAGGCTTTGGCCTTGGTCGAGGTATGCGTCCTGGACCATATCATCGTCGGCGAAGGCACTCCGCTTTCGTTGGCCGAGTACGGCTGGATGTGACAGCCCACTTTGCCCATGAGGTCACCGCCCGTTCGGGGTGGCCTCGGCGCTTTCGGAGAATCACCATGCACCCTTCCCTGCCCAATCCGTTTCTTCGCGGTTTCCAAGACTTGCGCTACGAGCGTGTCCTGCAGATCAGCTATGCTGACGATTGCCCGCCGTGCTACCGCGCGCTGCACCCGGCTCAGAACGAGCTGCCCGATGAGGCCATCAGCCTGCAGCCGTGTCTGTTTGATGACGACGTCGCGGTGGTCACCGACGGCGAGTGCGTACCCGAGTTTGTTCGCATGCGCTGCCCGGCCGACGGCCTGGTGAACACGGTGCTCTACCAGATCCTGGGCAATCAGCTCGGACGCTCGATGCATATCGGCGACCTCGGCAACGTGGAAGCTGCGCGCAACCTGATCGATCAACTGTCCTTTGCCACCGGACACTACAGCCGCAGTTGGGAGATCAGCAGCGCGCACCTGCCCGCAGACGAGTTCGAGTTCCTGCAGGTGTGCACCTGGTGCAATTCGCCAGCGGGTTTCTTCGAGTGCTTCGAGCTCAACAGCAACCATGCCGTGGGGTGCAAGCTGTACTCGACACCCTGGGTAGCGGCACATGAAGCCAGCAGGTTCGGCTGGAGCGCCAGCGAAGTCTGTGCGCACATGCGCGATAACCATGTCCCGCCGGTGCTGCTCCAGCTGCTGATGCTGGCAGGCCAGGCAGACACCCGCCTGCTGATCTTTGACCCTGACGCCGCACCACTGGCTGAGCTACCGCTCTACACCGAAGACTGATCAAGGCGCCCTCCCGGGCGCCTTTTTTCGTGGTGGCCGACTGAAAAGCTGGCTGGCCAGATTCGGTTTTCCAGTGGGGCCTCGACTCACACCTTCGCCATCGTATCGGCAACATTTGTCGAGACACGGTCATGCACACACCCACACTCGCCACCCTCGGACTGATGATCGCCCTGGCGGGCTGCAGCACGCCTCCACCGCCTTCGGCACCGGCCCCCCCAGCACCACCCGCGTTGCCGAGAGAATCGCCAGAGCCGAAAACCCAGCTTCCGGCCTGGGTTCGCCAGGACCGCTACACCCTCGTCACGACGCGACCGACGCTGGAGCAGCGCCAACCGCTGTATCAACTGGTCAACGTTCAGATCGCGCCATCCTTGCACGCCACCGTCGGTGAAGCCCTGCGTCACGTGCTGCAACGCTCGGGCTACGCGCTATGCGCCGATAGCCCTGGGGTGGATCGCTTGTTCCGTCGCCCTCTGCCCGCGGTGCAGCACCAGCTCGGACCGGTCTCGCTGCTGGACGCCCTGACCATCATCGGCGGCCCGGCCTGGCGACTCGACATCGATCCAGTTGATCGGACCATATGCTATGCCCTGCGCGTGCCGCCGCCCGCTCCACCCTTCTCGACCCTGGAGCTCACGCCATGAAGGTCCTTCATTTTCAGGCCCTGGTGGTCGGTGCCCTCTGCCTGGGCGCCGCCGTGCTCGCCGCCGAAACGTACAACCATCATCAGCAACTGGCCGAGCTTCAGGCTGCGGCCCGCAACGCCCCGGCCGACCCAGAGCCCGCCCTGCGCCGCGATATCGATGCGTTGGCCGAACGGCTCACAACGCTGCAGCCGCAAGTCGTGGCGTTGGCCGACGCACAAGATCGACACACTGCGGCGCAGGCAGCCCTCGGCCAGCAGCAGGATGAGCTGACCGCCTCGCTCAAGACGCTCCAGGCAGCACCGCCAGGGCCTAGCAGCAACGATCTGAGCACACTGGAGCAACGACTAGCCACGGCAGAGGCCACGCTCGAGAAACTGTCGGCCCGCCCTTCTGTGCCTGCGACCGCCAGCACGCAGCCAAAGGCCTCCATCAGTGAAAAAGCTAAGCCCAAGCCTCTGGACCCGCCCTTCACCCTGCTGGGTACCGAGACCCGAGGTGACATCAGGTTCGTGACAGCCCTGCCCGCAGGTGCTCATTCGCTGACGACCGCGCACTTGCTACAGCCTGGCGACAGCTTGAACAGCTGGCAGCTGCGCGCGATCCGCGCGGACCAGGTGGTGTTCCATGTCCCGGGGCATGGCGACCACACACTGCCCCTGCCGTGACGAGGTGCGTATGGCTCGTTTTTCCATCTTCTCGCTCATCCTGCTCCCCAGCTGCCTATTCGCAGGCGTGGCGTGGAGCGCGCCGAAGCTGGTCGACTCGGCCCCGCAGTTCAGCGAACAAAAGCCGCTGGATCGGCAGGCATCCGATGCGGCTCGGGCAAAGGCCTGGGGACTGTCTGATGAAGAATGGGCCAAGTTCGAGCGTCTGCAGGCTGGGCCCCGCCACTACTGGTCGCCGCAGCTCGACCCGCTCAGCACTCTCGGGGTGGAAGCCGACTCGGACCAGGAACGGCAGCGCTACGCCGAGCTGCAGGTCCGTCTCGAAGCCAAACGCGCTGAGCGTGAACTGGCCTACCAGAAGGCCTACACCGCCGCCTGGGCTCGACTGTTCCCGGGCATGCTGCCCGTGCAGGGCATGGCCGACGATCCAGCGGCTACCCCTGCCGGCCGCTTTGCCCTGTTTGTGGAAGAACGCTGCCCGCCCTGCGTCTCCAACACCCAGCAGTGGCTGCGTGTCGGCGCACACCTCGATGTGTACTTGATCGGCAGCCAGGGTGACGACGGGCGTCTGCGCCAATGGGCGCGGAGCGCTGGGATTACCCCCGCCCAGGTCAGCAGTGGCCAGGTCACCCTCAACCATGACCGCGGCCGCTGGTTCGCCCTGGGCGCCAGCCGCCCCTTACCGGCGCGCTACCAGCAGGTGGACGGGAAATGGCAGCGCATCGACTGATCCTCGCGCTGGCCTTGACCTGCGCCACGGCCGTTCACGCCGACGCGCTACCGCCGCCGGCGTATCAACTGGCTGCCGCGCGTGCCGGGATCCCCGCCTCCGTGCTATTCGCCATCGCCCTGCAGGAGAGCGGTACGCCACTGCGGGGTCACCTCATGCCCTGGCCCTGGACCCTGAATGTCGCGGGCACACCGCAGCGTTTCGCCCGCCGTGATGAGGCGTGTGCCGCACTCAAACAGGCGCTGATCCGCCACGATCCCAAGCGCATCGATGTCGGGCTGGGCCAGACCAACCTCGGCTACCACCCGGATCGCTACCGCAGCGCCTGCGAGGCTCTCGATCCTCGCGCCAACCTGGCCGTGACTGCCGAGCTGCTGCGCGCCCACTATGCCGACAGCGGTGACTGGGTCGTGGCGGCGGGCCGCTATCACCGCCCTGCCGGCGGTAAACCCGCAGCGCAGTACCGCCGACAGTTCAGCCAGCACTGGCAGCGTGTCCAGGCGGTCGCGGCATCCCCGAGAGGGCCGCAGCCATGAACCATCGGTGCTGGGTAACGCTGTTTATCTGCCTGTGGTGGACGGTTGCCGCGCTCGCGGCCCCCAGCCAACTGCCCGATCCCCGCGCGCTGACCTGGGCCCTGCCTGTACACAGTACACGCCTTTCACCCGGTGCCGTCTCGCCAAGGACATTGAAGCTGCCAGGATTCACGCCGCTGTTCCTGGTCGGGCACGACGCCGCCTCTCTGCAATGGTTGGCCCAGCATGCGCAGAGGCTGCAGGACATGGGCGCCAGCGGTCTGGCGGTTGAAGTGGCCGACGCCCAGGCGTTGCGCCGCATCCAGGCGGCAGCCCCGGGGCTGGACATTTGGCCGGTGAGTGGTGACGACATCGCCGAACGCCTGGAACTTCAGCACTACCCGGTGCTGATCACGCCCACCGGCCTGGAACAGTGAGGGCTCATCATGAGCGAGCATGCGATGGAGTCCCTGCTGCGCCCTGCGGTGGAGCTGTACACCGTGGGCATCTGCGCCGGTGCCGGCGCCCTGTGCCTGCACTCGCCCTGGGCGGTAGCCCTGTCACCCGAGGTCGGGGCCGGCATGGCACTGGCCTATACCGCGTTCGGCCTGAAGCGGCTCAATGAGGCGCGGATCGTCCTGCGCTATCGGCGCAATATCCGCCGCCTGCCACGCTATTCGCTGACCAGTCGCCAGATTCCGGTGAGTGGCAAGCGCTTGTTCATGGGCCGCGGCTTTCGCTGGACCCGCCTGCACACCCAGCGTCTGCTCGAGGCCCAGGACCCGGCGCTGGCCCACTACGTCAATCAATCGGCTGCCCACCAGTGGGCGCGCCGGATGGAACACTTGCTGGAGAAGGCCCCGCCTGGGCTGTCACTGCTGCCCCGCCTGACCGCCTGGGACAGCCCATTCAACCCGGTGCGGCCGCTGCCGCCAGTGGGTGGCTCACCTCTGCTGCATGGCGTCGAGCCGAAGGAACAGGAAGCCAGCTTGCCGCTGGGAGAGCGAGTCGGGCATACCCTGGTGCTGGGCACCACGCGGGTCGGCAAGACACGCCTGGCCGAGGTGTACATCACCCAGGACATCCACCGCCCTACTCAGGAAGTGGTGATTGTCTTCGATCCCAAAGGCGATGCCGATCTGCTCAAGCGCATGTGCGTGGAAGCGCGGCGCGCCGGCCGCGAGCATGAGTTCTATGTGTTCCACCTGGGCTGGCCGGAGATTTCCGCCCGCTACAACGCCATCGGCCGCTTCGGCCGCATCTCCGAAGTCGCCACCCGCATCGCTGGCCAGTTGAGCGGTGAAGGCAACTCGGCGGCGTTTCGCGAGTTCGCCTGGCGCTTCGTCAATATCATCGCCCGGGCGCTGATCGAGCTCGGCCGGCGCCCCGACTACCTGCAGATCCAGCGGCACGTGGTGAACATCGATGCGCTGTTTATCGAGTACGCCCAGCACTTCTTCGCCCGCGATGATCCGCAGGCCTGGGAAGCAATCGTGCAGATCGAAGGTCGCCTAAACGAAAAGAACATCCCGCGGCACATGATCGGCCGAGAAAAGCGCGTGGTCGCCATCGAGCAGTACCTGACCGCCAAGCGCATCTTCGATCCGGTGATGGACGGCCTGCGCTCGGCCGTGCGCTACGACCGCACCTACTTCGACAAGATCGTGGCTTCACTGCTGCCACTCCTGGAAAAACTCACCAGCGGCAAGACCGCACAACTGCTCGCCCCCAACTACACCGACCTCGACGATCCACGGCCGATCTTCGACTGGCTGCAGGTCATCCGCAAACGCGGCATCGTCTACGTCGGCCTGGATGCGCTGTCCGATGCCGAGGTGGCCGCTGCCGTCGGCAACTCGATGTTTGCCGACCTGGTCTCCGTCGCGGGCCATATCTACAAACACGGTATCGACCATGGTCTACCAGGCTCCTCCAGCGCCGCGGACAAGGTGCCGATCAACCTGCACGCCGATGAGTTCAACGAGCTGATGGGCGACGAGTTCATTCCGCTGATCAACAAGGGTGGTGGAGCCGGTATCCAGGTCACCGCCTATACCCAGACCTTGAGCGACATCGAGGCGCGGATCGGCAACCGGGCCAAGGCCGGTCAGGTCATCGGCAACTTCAACACCCTGCAGATGCTGCGGGTACGGGAGACCGCCACCGCCGAACTGCTGACCAACCAGTTGCCCAAGGTCAACGTGCAGACACGCACCCTGGTCTCCGGCGCGACGGACACCGCCGATCCTGATGCCCGTACTGACTTCACCTCCTCCTCGCAAGACCGGGTCACCACCACCGCCGTGCCACTGATCGAACCCGCACACATCATCGCCTTGCCCAAGGGGCAGATGTTCTCGTTCCAGGAAGGTGGGCAACTGTGGAAAGTACGCATGCCGCTACCGAAGCCGGCTAGCGACGATGCGATGCCGGCGGATCTCCAGACCCTGGCTGCGCGCATGCGCGAGTCCTACAACGTCAATGCGGGGAGTTGGTGGAGCAGCGCTGGCGGTGCACCGACGATCGATTTCGATCCCGAGATGCCTCCTCCCGGGCGCAGACACACCCCGTAAGCGCGCCGTCAGCAACCGAGTATGCGGAGCCCGTATGCCTACCACCCCAGCCAGCTCACCTCCTCCACAGCGAAGTCCGGGGCTCATTATCGGCATGCTCGAGCTGTGTCTGCGACTGCTCGGCCTGCTGTTCGCTTCGCTGATCTTCTCCATCGTGCTGGAGTTTGTGGGCATGCTGTGGTTCTGGCCCGAGCAGGGCTGGCATCACAGCCATGCCATGTGGCTGAGCGAGCTGGGCTGGCTCAGTGGCCACTTCAAGAGTTCGCTGCTCGTGCAAGAGCCGGCGCAAGCGGCCGCCAAGGTACTCGAACACCTGAACGACTGGGTCGTAGTGCGCACCGGATGGGCGCATTCCGATACCCAGCTGAGATTGCTCAGCCGAGAACCTTCAAAGCAGGGGGAGTTCGCGCAGGTCTACGTTTTGACGCAGGACTACCTACTAGCGGCCCTGTTCACTACTTTCACCTTCGTGGTGCGACTGGCCGTACTCACACTATCTATGCCTCTGTTCCTGCTCGCGGTGATCACCGGCGCGATCGATGGTTTGATGCGTCGCGACCTGCGCAAGTTTGGAGCGGGCCGGGAGAGCAGCTTTGTCTACCATCGAGCGAAGCGGTTGTTGCTGCCGCTGATGGTAAGCCCTTGGGTGATCTACCTCACCCTGCCCTTATCGGTGAATCCCATTTGGGTCCTACTGCCATGCGCTGCAGTGCTTGGATGGATGGTGGCAATTACGGCTGCGACTTTCAAAAAATACCTTTGACCGTCCGCTATCGACCCATTGCGGCCATTCGCGGAGGCCAATAAACGGCCCATTGCACCCCTTCGACCCTATCGCTCGATAGGTGATCATGGCGCACTTCGATACAGATATGGCCTAGTTCGAAGCTACCATCTTGGCCCTGTGGGGCTATTCCAAGCGTTGCTACATTGGGCTCCAACAACCATCCACCCACTACGAGCAACTACCCCATGAACAACCGCCTTGATTACTTCAAACTGTCTCCCCAAGCGTCCAACAAACTGGTGGAGCTCACCCTGCAACTGAGCAAGAAGCCGCTACTGGCCGATCTTGCCCACCTGATCATGTTGCGCGCTTCGCAGCTCAACGGCTGTTCGTTCTGCGTGGATATGCATGTGAAAGAGGCCAAGATCCATGGCGAGCGCGAGCTGCGTCTTCACCACGTGGCCGTCTGGCGTGAGTCACAGCTGTTTTCGCCAGCAGAGCGGGCGGCGCTGGAGTGGACTGAAGCCCTGACCCAACTGCCGCCTCATGGTATCTCCAACAGCCTGTATGCGAGTGCGCGTGAGCAGTTTTCCGAGCAGGAGCTGTCGGATTTGTCGTTCCTGATCGTCGCCATCAATGGCTGGAATCGCCTCAATGTGGCTTTCCAGGCGATCCCGGGCTCGTCCGATGAACTCTTCGGCCTGAACAAGGCCAACCTCAACTGAGTAACTTGCTGATCAACGCGCCAAGCTGCTCGCCTGGAGCAGTCGTGGCGCAGTTGGTAAAACTCAGGAGCAGACCTGACTGACGCTGCGATGAGGCAGCCCAGCGCGACAACGCTTGTACCGACATGCCCCTCGCCAGCACCTGCTCGGCCAGGGCGGTGTCGCTTACGTCCTCCGGCAAACGCAGTACCAGGTGCATACCGCCTGGCGAGCGTTCCACCTGCATACCCTTCGGCAAACTCCGCTCCAGTGCTTTGATGGTCAATGCCCGTCGCTCGTTGTAGAGGCGACGCATGCGTTGGATATGCCGAGCGAAGTGTCCCTCGGCAACGAACTCCGCCACCAAAGCCTGGGTAATTGACGGTGACCCGGCAGCAAACAAGGCCCGTCCGACGCGCTCGAACGCTGCCACCTGCGCCTGCGGCACTACCAAATAAGCCAGGCGAATACCGGGAAACAGCACCTTGCTGAAGGTGCCGGCATACAGCACGCGCCCATGGCGATCCAAGCTGGCCAGCGCTGGAAGTGGACGGCTGACGTAGCGGTACTCGCCGTCGTAATCGTCTTCGACAATCCAGCCACCGGTGCGGGCAGCCCAATCGAGCAGCAGTTGTCGGCGTGGCAGCGACAGTGCCATCGACAGCGGGCTCTGATGCCCTGGTGTCACCATGACGACCTGAGCAGCCCGAGAACCTGCGATGGCGTGTTCTACGTTCATGCCTTCGGCATCAACCGGCACCGCTTCCAGGTCCAGGCCGAACTGGCGAAGAACCTGGCGCGTAGTGGGATAGCCCGGGTCTTCCACCCAGGCGCACTCGCCTGGCTGCAACAGGGTATGTGCGACTAAGGACAGACTATTGCGCCAACCGCTGGTGATAAACACCTGATGGGCACCGCAATCGATACCTCGGGACACCTGCAGATACGAAGCAATGGCGCTGCGCAACGCTGCCAGGCCGTGGGGTGCTGGATAGTCCAGATCTCCCAGACGCATCCCACGGAGATACCGAGCACCGAGACGCGCCCATATCTTGCGCGGAAATGCATCCAGCGCCGGTACCCCCATCTGGAACGGCAACAGCTGCGGTGGACGCCAGAGCGAATCAGGCGCGTCTTCGATCACTTGGCTGCTGACTGGTAATACGGTGGCCGCTGAAACAGGCTTCTGCAGTTCAGGATTGATTACGGTGCCTTTCTGCCCGAGCGCCAGGAGGTACCCTTCGCTGGCCATCAGCGAATAGGCCAGTTCGACGGTGCCACGTGCCACCCCCAGCTCCTTAGCCATGGCGCGCGCCGACGGCA
This sequence comes from Pseudomonas palmensis, assembly GCF_017848315.1. Taxonomy (GTDB): domain Bacteria; phylum Pseudomonadota; class Gammaproteobacteria; order Pseudomonadales; family Pseudomonadaceae; genus Aquipseudomonas; species Aquipseudomonas palmensis. The sequence goes on along the minus strand of NZ_JAFKEC010000012.1, from coordinate 56,767 downwards.
AGCGGTCACCCGGGGACAACGTGCCAGCGGCAACGGCGGCCAGCACGCGGTCGTACAGTTGACGATACAGGGGCAAGGCGGACTGCTCTTCCAAGGGAGCAAAAGGCGGCTTGGGGGAGGTCATCATGGCCTAGTTCATATCCCATTTCTTGGCTCAATCAAGTGGGTCAATGGTAGTCCAATATAGCGCCATCACCTACTGATGAGGGCAACTCCCATGAAATTCCCTTTGCACAACTTCATACCCAGCGTGCTCGACCTGGCCGACCCCGCCCTGCGTCCCTTGGACAGCCCCCATGACCTGTGCAGCGCATTCCCGGTAATGCAGCAATTGCGCCCTCATCTGATAAGCGAAGCCGACTTCGTCAGCCGCATCGACCGTATGCGCCTTGAAGGCTATCGCCTGATTGGCGCTTATGACGCAGGCGTTCTTGTAGCACTGGCTGGTTACCGCTTTCAGGAAAACCTGGTCTACGGCGCATTCCTGTATGTCGATGACCTTGTAACCGCCGAGGCTCAGCGGGGTGGCCAGTGGGGATCGCGCTTATTGCAAGCCTTGGAACGACTGGCGCGCGCCAGCGGTTGTGCGCGCCTGGTGCTCGACACGGGTTTGGCCAACGCCCGCGCGCAACGTTTCTACTTCCGTGAAGGCCTGTTGATGGGTGCACTGCGCTTTCAAAAACAGTTCGATACGCCATAACCCGCATGCACATCCAAGGAGGCAAACCTCATGACATCGTCCCAACAGCCACTTGCTCCTTTGCGCATTCTTCGCCTGGTCACCAGCCCCAATGCAGAGGCTTCGGAAAGTCTGAAGCTGTCCCAGCAGATCCTGTTCGCCTTGGCCACCGAGGCCGGCAGAAGGGGTATTGAGTTGACCGATTTAGACCTCAACACCGTGGCCCCAGTCGATGCCCCTTACGCCCAGGCATTAGCGAATCAGCGCGTAGTCACTGCAAGTGGGCAGGACAGTACGTTGAGCCGTTCCAACGAATTGATCGACCAACTGCAAGCATGCGACGTACTGCTGATTGCCACCCCGATGCACAACTACAGCGTGCCCGCTCCACTCAAGATATGGATCGACCACGTGGTACGCGTGGGCAAAACGTTTGTGGGCACCGCCAAAGGCAAAGTCGGAAATCTGACGGATCGTCCGGTTTACGTCGCAATCGCTAGCGGGGGCTACATCAGCGGCCCACAGGCCCGTCAACCGGACTTTCTGCGCCCCTACCTGTCCGCCGTCCTTGCCACCATCGGTCTCACTCAGGTGCATTACTTCACCGTTGAGGGTACCGCCAAGGGGGTGGAGTCACTGAATTCTGGAAGGGCAACAGGGTACGGTGATGTGCAGGCGTATTTTGTTAAGCATAGCCGTCGAGTGGATCAAGCCTAAAGTCGGCTTCAGGGCCGACATCTACTCCAAGCGTTTAGGTTTGCATCTCAAGTGGGCCGTATGCCAACAAGCGGCCACGCTCTTCATCGCTCATACAAAGGAGAAGAAATCATGAATCGTCTCAATTGGTTTGAAGCTTCGCCTGGTGCAGCTAAGGCCCTCGGCGGCCTGCATCATTTCGTGACCACCGCGACAAATTTGCCAGCCTCGTTGATCCACCTCGTGTTTCTCAGAGTGTCTCAAATCAACGGCTGCGCTCATTGCATTGATCTTCACTCACGCGATCTGATCAAAGCAGGTATGTCAGTGGACAAGGTGCTGTTAGTGCCGGTATGGCATGAAGCGCAATATTTGTTCTCGGATCAGGAGCGCTCAGCACTGGCTTGGGCGGAAGAAGTCACCAGGGTAAGCGAGACACAGGTATCCGACGAAGCTTATGCAGCCGCATCGGCGATGTTTGTTGAAAAGGATCTTGTTGACCTGACAGCGGCGATTGCCGCAATGAATGCGTTCAACCGTATGGGCGTCAGCTTCCGACTCAAACCTGCGGCTAGGGCTTGATGACCTAGTGACTCGGCCTGGAGAGGTAATACTTCGGAGACGGCACCTCGCTCCTATCGCGTACCGTCTGCTTCAGGCCAATTGCTGCCCTTTCCGAACGACCGCTATGGGTCGATTGCGGTCATTCGCGAGCGACCGCTATCGATCCAAAGCGGTCCTTCGTCGAGGTCGGTAATCGGCCAATAGTGGTCAGTCAGAAATCGTGCGAATGCAGTTCGGAATCTGAAAACTCAGCTCGATAATCACTGTGCGTCAGTGCCACTCCCTACAACAGTGCATACATTGACGCGCACGCCAAGTCTTTAGCTGCCCGCCGCAGAATGAGCAGCGGGCAATTTTTTGCTTGCACAGATGCCTCATCCGGTGGCGGAAATATTCCCAGACAACATTCGGATCGATATTTTCTCGGCGGGCAATCTCTTCTACTACTGCCTGATCACCCTTCTCGTGGCCCCCCCCGATGATCGCTAGCGTTTCAATTGATGGACAGTAAGCAGTAATTGATTCGCCGCATCGATTACAAACACGTTGACCATGGTGAGTAGACATAAATTCGGTTCGGTGCCTGGAACAGGAAATCACCTTTTTACTAGACGCAGGGTGCAGTGACAACGTCCGCTATGGGTAGATTGCAGCCGTTCGCGACTGACTGCTATCGACACCCATAGCCGCCGGTGAGCCGAACATCAATCTTTGTGGGAGCGGGTTTACCCGCGAACACCGGCACAGCCGGTGCCATCCACCGCGGCGCCTGCTTCGCGGGTAAACCCGCTCCCACAGAGTCCGCGTCGCGCTCTAGTTCAGCACCCGCAATGGATCGATTCCTGCCGGTCAAGACGTACCCGTGCGCTGGTCACGTCCGATGCAAATGGCTGGTCAAGACGAATGCAAACAGGTCGTCAACTCAGTGCAATTACCCAGCCGCTGAGCAATCCGGTCATTGCTGGCAGCCCGCATTGGCTGGAATGCGAGATTCACGCGAGCATGCTGCAGGCGACCATGTGATCGTTATCGGTGAAGTGAAGGCGTTGAACCTTCAGGAAACCACTGCTGAATTTCAAAGGGCAATATTGCAACCTCGGCGAGCCTGCCGTGATTTGAGCGTGAAGGTTCAGCCGTGAATAAAGACGCCCGGTGTTTCCGTAGGGCGTCTTTTTCACTCCTTCGCGTGGCGGGATCTGGTTGCCTGCCTCGATCGCGCCAAACGAGTTCTCAATCAAAGCGAAAGCTCACTGCTCTCAAAAATCGAAGGTCAGTCCCGCATAACCGTATATCCTACTTAGATGTCCGCATAACCTGGGTCGCCGTTTAGCGGGCACGAGCAGAAAAAAACTCAAAGTTTTCATAATGAGCTATAATGAGCGACTCACCAACTAAAAGCAAATCATGTTCATGATAACACTTCCTGGCAGCTGGATATATATACTGCTTAGCTCTTCGGATTACACTCGCTGCAAGATAGGTCGAACTGATGGAAATCCTTTAATAAGGTTCAGGAATCTTAGAACTGGCGATCCCAATCTAGGGTTGCACGTAGCATACTATGTACCCAAAAGATTGGCTCCAATCTCAAAGATTGAGTCGAGCATTCACTATGATTTTAAAGACTATAGAATCACCAATCACGAGGACACAAATTCTGAATGGTTTAGGGTCGATTTTGAGCAAGCAGAAATGTATATAGACTATCTGCTAGAAAAGCTTTTGGATCACCGGCTTTCAAATCAAGCAGATATCCACCTAGACATTCCAACAAAGATGTATGAGTCAGATCTAAGGGATATTTATGAACCTGACCCTCATGACCGAAGCTTTGCAGAATGGATTATAAAAAATACTGGAGATTAACTGTAGTCAAAAATTTCGATGCGTGTTCGTGTGTGTTAACTACATTTAATTTCCCATAAGATCAGCCCTTCGACACGACCGCATTTTTACGACTTCGCCTACGATCTATGCAATATAGAGGCAATTTTGACTCTGTTGCACTGTGTGAACACGCATAGCTACTATGCGGTCGTTGATGTTTTTCAGCGACCTGAAAAACGAACGTCCATTCGTAGCGCACCTAAAGACCGCCCGTCCAGGCGGTTAATGAGATGGTCACCCCGACACCCTGCGAGGGCTACGCTTTCGCAGGGTGTTTTCATTCCGGAGGCCATCATCATGAGCGATTTGGCACTGGTCGGTATCGACCTCGGCAAACATACCTTTCATCTGCACGGCCAGGATAAGCCCGGCCGGGAGCTGTTTCGCAAGAAGCTCTCACGACAGCAAATGATGCGGTTCTTCGCCAACCTGCCAGCGTGCACCGTGGTGATGGAAGCATGCGCCGGCGCACATTTCGTCGCTCGTGAGCTGACCGCCCTGGGGCATCAGGCGAGGCTGATTTCTCCTCAGTTCGTTAAGCCCTTTGTCAAAGGCAACAAAAACGATTTCGTCGATGCGCAAGCTATCTGCGAAGCCGCTTCGCGCCCTTCGATGCGTTTCGTTTCGCCCAAGACCGAAGCTCAGCAGACTCTTTCTGTGTTACATCGCCTACGCGAGTCACTGATCCGTGACCGCACTAAGGCCGTCAACCAGATGCATGGGTTCTTGCTTGAGTTCGGCATCAGCTTGCCTCAGGGCCTGGCGGTCATGAAGCGTTTGTCTGCTGTTCTAGCGGAGCACGAGCTGCCTGCTCGGCTGACAGTGCTGCTGCAACGTCTGCATGACCATTTCGCCTATTTGGACGAGCAGGTCAAGGCACTGGATAAAGAGCTGGTTGGCCAGCTGGCCGACGATGATCTAGGGCGTCGTTTGTTGAGCATGCCCTGTGTCGGGCCGATCACCGCCAGCCTGCTGGCTGTGGAAATGGGCGATGGTCAGCAATACGGCTGCAGTCGCGATTTTGCCGCTTCTCTAGGCTTGGTGCCCAGGCAGTACAGCACTGGCGGCAAAGCTAACTTGCTAGGGATCAGCAAGCGAGGCGACAAGAATCTGCGACGCCTTTTGGTGCAATGCGCCAGGGTCTACATGCAGAACCTGGCGCGGCAGAAGGGGGCTCTGGCGGACTGGGTGCGAGCGCTTATGACGCGCCGACACTCAAACGTGGTCGCCTGTGCACTGGCCAATAAATTCGCCCGCATAGCTTGGGCGATTACTGCTCATCCACCCAATACGAAACAGGGCCAGGCGCCTTGAACGCCTCACCCTGTGGTTGTTGCTGTACCACGATTCACCTTTCAGGTTTTGCGATAGCTGAGCAATAGATGAAATAAACGGCCTACCGGCCTGGCGAGGATCCTGACATAAAAATCGGCTCTCGAAGCCGAGCGGTTTTTAAGGATCGTCAGGCGCGGCTCTCATCGTGGCGCGGGGCTTGCCCCAATTTGACGCCGGATAGATTTAAGCAAGCCATCCATTTCATCCGTTAATCAGTATTGCAAAAAATGGGGTGACCATAGATTTTTGTGGCTGGCTTTCAGGCTCTCATTCGTTGCTCCGTAATGGCCTCCTGCTACTAAATTACCCTTCCGACGCGCTTGCTCCCGTGATAAAAGCCATTTACAGCACACAGAGTGCACGGAGTGCGTTACGCCATCCGGGACAGGCTTTCCAACAGGACGGAGAAGCAAGATGCATTTGAAGCGGATCAGGGCGTCGAATTTTAGGGCGTTTGGCGATGGTACGGCGGCGCCAGCACTTGATTGGGAGCTCGCCCCCGGCCTCAACATCCTTGTTGGGGAAAACGATTCAGGCAAGACCTCGGTAGTTGATGCGATCCGCTACGTGCTCTGGACAACCAGCTATGAGTTCGTCCGCCTCTTCGAAACAGATTTTCACATCAAGGGTAAGACCCGAGCCTGTTCTTTGTTCATTGAGGCCACCCTTGTGGACCTCGACCCGGCGCAAGAGGCTTCAGTTCTCGAATGGATGACCCACGAAGCGGACGGGTCTCATAGCTTGGTCGTCTATCTGCAAGCGCGTTGGATACCACCCAAGGCCAACAAGCGTGGGCGAGTCGAGGCAATCACCTGCTCAGGTCCGAATGGCACGGGGCCCGAGATTGGTACGGCGGTTCGTGAACTCATCCGGGCCACCTACTTGCGTCCCCTTCGAGATGCCGAAGCCGAGCTACGCCCGGGTCGTCAATCTCGCTTATCGCAAATTCTGGGCGCTCATAAGCGTATTGATGGGCAGGAGAAAAATGACTTCGACGTCGCTGCTCCAGCTACCGTCCCCAGCAACCTGGTAGGGTTGATGGCGTTTGCTCAGCACCATCTGGGCGAGCATCAGGTCATCAAGGATGTTCAGGACGACGTCAATGACAACTACCTGAACAAGTTTGCGTTTGCTGGCGATGCCCTGTCCTCACGTATCCAGATCGCTCCGGAGCTGGGCCTGCAGCCCATTCTGGAGCGTTTTGAGTTGGCGCTGCTGCCATCCTCCACCATCGATCCAGGTGAGCGATGCATTCGCGGGCTCGGCTATAACAACGCTCTGTTCATGGCAACTGAACTGGTTCTTCTGCGTGACGGTGAGGAGCTCGGATTACTGTTGATCGAGGAGCCTGAGGCCCATCTCCACCCGCAGTTGCAGGAGCGCGTTCAGCAGCTTCTGGAGCGCACCGCCAAGGCAGTTGAGCAAGATAGCCGACCTGTTCAGATCGTGATGACCACCCACAGCCCATCTCTGGCGGCGGGCGCCGACATCGCGAGCCTCACCTTGGTGAACCGTGCTCAGCTGTTCAGCTTGGCTCACGGGAAGACCAAGCTGCTGAAAAGCGATTACGAGTTCTTGAGACGTTTTATTGATGCCACCAAAGCGAACCTGTTCTTCGCTCGCGGTGTTGCGATCGTAGAGGGGCCAGCAGAATCGATACTTTTGCCCGCCTTGGCGGCGGCCGCAGGATACTCTTTCAACGAACACGGGATCTCTTGTGTAAACGTCGGCGGGGTTGGGCTTTATCACTACGCTCGAATCCTCCAGCCGAGTGATGGTTCGGCGACTCCCATTCCTGTCGCCTGCATCACGGATCGTGACATCGTTCCTGACGAGGCCACTTACGTATCCGCTCCCAAGAAAGGTAAGCGATTCGAAAAAGACTATACGCCGGAGGAGGCCGAGGCGTTGGTCAAGACAAAGATCGACCGTGCCCAGGGCGGCAGCACAATTGTCTGTGTCTCCAACAAATGGACATTGGAATACGATCTCGCCTTTTACGGATGCGACCGGTTGATGCATGACGCGATTCATCTGGCTAAGAAGGCAAACTCGAGGGGTGAACGGCTGACGGAGGAAGATGAGAAGAAAGCCATTGTCGAATCAGCAGCGTTCTGGGAAAAACTCTCGAATGCCGGGCATTCGAAAGCGGAGCTGGCGTCCATCATCTATCAACCGCTCGTAGAGAAAGAAGCATCAAAAGCCATCACCGCCCAATACGCGGCTCACCTGATTTCAACAGGCGATTATGGGAAAGGAGATGAGCTGTTCAACAATCTGCCGCCTTATCTACAGCAGGCGCTGCGTCATCTGACTGGTAGGACGGAGCCATGACCGTCCCTGTGATCGGCGCTGGTGATCTTGATGCTCTACACGACCTGACTCCCGACTTGAACTTCAATGATCACGAGCGGCGTACGGTGCTACTGGAGAACCAGTCTCGTGACATCAACGCCGCGCCAGGTAGTGGTAAGACCACAGTGCTTGCAGCGAAGCTGTTGATGCTAAGCCGCAGATGGACCTCAAGCCGCGCAGGTGTTTGTGTACTCAGTCATACAAATGTTGCCCGTGATGAAATTCAGCGCCGGTTAGGTACAAGCCATGACGGGAGTCGCCTACTCACGCATCCTCACTTCATAGGAACGATTCACGCCATGGTGAATCAGTTTCTGGCTCTGCCGTACCTGCGAAGCAAGGGGATGACCGTCGATGTGATCGACAACGACATCTTTGCCCGTCGAGCACTAGGTTTAGCCAATGCCAATTACAGCTTGCGGCGCTATATGGAAATGAACCCAGGTGTTGCGCCCATGCTAGAGGGGCTGGTCTACAAAGGATCATCTCTGGACCTAGCCAGTGAATCCGGCTCACTCCCCAAGCCAAGCGCGAAAACCTATCCGACAATTGTCGGTATCAAACAAACACTCGCCGCCGAGGGAGTTTTCCGGCACGCGGACATGTTCGCGTACGCGGAGTGCCTGTTAACTCAATTCCCCAAGGTTCGGGCCCAGCTATCCCTTAGGTTCCCTGTCGTCTTCATCGACGAAATGCAGGATACGTCCTGGGAGCAAGAGCGTTTGTTGCAGTTGATGTTCGACGACACCGTCATCATTCAGCGCTTCGGCGATATCAATCAGCGAATCCTAGGTAGTTCGGAAGGAGCGGAACACTTGACGTTCCCACGAGGCGACGCGCTGCCGATATCCTCCAGCAAACGCTTCGGTCCTCACATCGCTCAGTCCGTGTCCAGAACACAGCTGACGGGTGCCGCTGTAACTGGAGAGAGCGAAGACCGTCACGCCTCCATGTTGATCGTCTACAGCACCGAGCGTGTACAAGATGTGATCTCGACGTTTGGAGAGCATGTCTTAGACCGCTTCAGCGATACCGACCTGACCAAAGGGAAAGTCAAAGCTCTTTGCGCTCGGAAACAGGGCGATGCCGCAAAACAGATAGCTGGGCGTACCCTACTGGACTACTGGCCTGCTTCCACTGGCGACCAACTGCCTGGGCTCAAGCTTGTGCGATTTTGGGCACTTCTCGGTGGGTCAAAACCTGCCGTAAACGCATCGTTTTCATCACGATTTGAAGAGATCCGCAGAGCGTTATTTCTGGTGCTGCGCGCTGCCAAAGCGGAGATTGTCGAAGGCTTGAAAGCTGATCATCAGCTGATTCGCAAATTGCGCGATGCTGATAAGGACGTGTCGGCTTTCCGGTTGCTGATTCGTAATCTATGCATGGCAAACGTGGCGGAAGCAGATGAAGAAAGGCGCGTCCGTATCGTGAATACGCTTTACGTAAAGCTGCGCTCGCTGCTCCCAGATCATCTGACACTGCAGATGTTCACCGAGCTTCCGGTTTTTCAACGGCCAGCGCCCATGGCTATTCACGGGCTTCACCGATCGATTTGCTCAGTCGAAAAAAAAGGTCGCAGCTTAAACATTCACATCGGCACACTCGCCTCGATGAAAGGTGAAACGCACTTGGCAACCCTCGTCATGGAGTCTCTAGGTCATCCAAGTCGTCGTTTCGATCTGGAGCTCGCGCTGCCCATCATTGCAGGGATCGGTACTCGAGCTAAAAAAACGCCTGAGAGCCAGCTATCTCAGTACCGCAATCTGTATGTCGGAATGTCACGACCTACCAGTTTTCTTTGCCTGGCAGTCAACGCAGAACGGGTTTCAGAAGAGTGTAAAGCGGCGTTAGCTGCGCAAGGGTGGGTTATTACCCATCTGCTGTAGCCGAGCAATGGCGGATTTGTGGGAGGCGACCAACGATATTTAGACAGTTATCGTGCCGTTGTTTCCCTCGCGCCTCTAGCTGAGTAAATGTATGTACTTGACCCCCCATTTGCATTCGACTTGACCGGTCGTTTGCGTCGGATTTGACCTGCCCACGCTCCGACTCTGGCCCGAAGAAATCGGCCAGTTACATGTCGCAAAGGGCTGCGATCGACCGATACCCGTCGTTCGGGACGGGCGGCGAACGGCCAGAAGCGGTCGCGGGCTCATTCCTAAAGCAGCTTGAACCCCTTCTTCGTTACCATCTCACGCAAACCTTTACGTCCGCCCATGTACTCCATGCTTGTCATGGAATTGTGCAGGGCAGCTTTCCAGGTTTTGGGCGACTGTTTGAGTCCGGTGTACTCGTACCCATCCTTGAAAAACACACGTGCGCAACGATACCCATTTCTGCGATTTACCCATCAAACAAGCAGTTGAATGCGCGTGTTCGTGGCTTCGTAGACTGGATTGTCGAGCGGCTAGCCCATTAAACGTAGCGATTGGTGACGGAGCGCGCCGCGAGCTAGAGACCGGGTATGAGCGTCTAGGGTCGATTGCGGTCATTGGAGAGTAATGCGTAGCCGATCCAACACACTTGCGCCAGTGACTCACGACGTACTCACTGAAGTCTTAGACTCTAAAGTGAAGGATCAAAGATCCCTTTAATCCATGCCAAAAACGTCCTAATTCCTCAGGGTGAATGCCAGATCTAAGGCTGGAATTCACCATGAAAACTACCTCCTCCGTCCTATTTCTTGCTTGCCTGGTGTCTCTCGGTACCGTCGCTCAAGACGCGCCGGAGCGATCAGATCTCGGCCTGGTGCAGCGACAGATCACTGCCATCGAACTGTTGGCCGACCGTGCCAACAGCGGCTCAGTCGATGCCGCAGGCGCCCGCTATCGCTTCGACTACTCGAGGTTCGCAGCAGACCTTGGACGTATGCGTCAAGGCATCCACAACTACCTTTCGCCCTCGCGTGCGCAGCCAGCTGATCTGGTCGAGCTGACCGGTGATGACCGTGCTGAACCGCCTCACTCGAGTCCCTCTCATGAGCATGACTGACGCCCAACTCAGCGCGTTCTCTGCCGTGGCCGGGTTCACCCCGCAGCTCAGCTCAGTGCTATGGCGCTCATCGGTGCTGGTGCTCGCATTGCTCTGGTGCACCTGGGCCCTGTGGACCGGTTACCGGGGCTGGGCGGCCGGCAACCTCAACTTCGGTGCGCTCGGCGGCAGCACGCTACGCCTGGCCCTCGCCCTGATCGTGCTGATGTTTTTCATGCTGTCGTAATCAGGAGACCTTGCCATGAACCTCCCCCGTCATTGTCCTCGCCCGCTCGCTTTGCAGCGGGAGTTCTGTTCGAAAGCCCTGTTCGGCGGTCTGATGCTGTTGAGTTCGACACTGGCCTGGGCCGACCTGCCAACCATGGAAGCACCGTCTCGCGGTGAGGGCTCGGGCCTGATCGACACCATCAAGAACTACGCCTACGACGGCGGCATTCTGCTCGGTCTGCTGATTGCTACCCTTGCCTTCCTTGGCGTCGCCTGGCACTCGCTCACCGTCTACGCCGACGTGCAAAACCAGCGCAAGACCTGGAAGGACCTCGGTGCCGTGGTCGGCGTCGGCGCCCTGCTGGTGGTGGTGATCCTGTGGTTCCTCACGAAAGCCGCGACGATCCTGTGAGGTCACCATGTCCGACGCCCCAGCCACTCTGCCTGACGGCACTCTGACCTTCCTTCCCGAGCGCCTCAACCGAGACCCCGCCGTTCTCCGTGGGCTCACCAATGACGAGATGTGGGTCGCACTGATCATCGGCGCAGGGTTAGGTGTGATTCTCGGCGCGCCGCTGGCGGTGGCCACCGCGTCCATCGCCACCCTCCCCACCTGCATGTTCATCTGCATGGCGCTGGTGTTGCTGGGCGGCGGTAAGCTGATGCGCCGGGCAAAGCGAGCCCGCCCCGAAACCTGGCTGTACCGCCGTCTGCAGTGGCACCTGGCGCTGCACTGGGGTATCGGCACTCATCAGCTGGTCCTCCACTCGGGGCCTTGGACGGTGCGCCGCACGCGCCGACATGTGAGGACCGCCCCATGAGCCGCTTCCGCAACAAAGTGGATGCGCAGCAGGCGCACATCTTCAGCCTGCGTCTAGCCGTTTCGATCCTGGCACTCCTGTGCTGCGGACTGTGGTACGGCTGGCAGTCCTCGCCTTCCGAGCTGACCATTCACGTGCCGCCTGATCTGCGCTCCGGCAGTACGCGCAAATGGTGGGATGTACCGCCAGAAAACATCTACGCCTTCGCGCTGTACATCTTCGGCCAGCTCAACCGGTGGCCCACCGACGGCGAGGTCGACTACCACCGCGCCATCTTTGCTTTGCAGCCCTACCTGACTCCGGCGTGCAAGACCTTCTTTGACGGCGACTTCGAGTATCGCAAGGCCGCGGGCGAACTGCGCGGCCGGGTGCGCGGGGTGTACGAGGTGCTGGGCCGCGGCTACAGCGACGACCCCGACCTGCGGGTGAAGCAGTTGGACAAGCACAGCTGGCTGGTGAAGCTCGACCTCAACGCCGACGAGTACTACGCCGCTGAGCCGGTGAAGCGCGTGGTGGTGCGCTATCCGCTTCGAGTGGTGCGCTTCGACGTCGACCCCGAGCACAACAAATGGGGCCTGGCCCTGGACTGCTACGAAGGCACACCGCAGAAGCTGACGCTGCCTGGAGGTGCGGGATGATGCGTGTCTTGATCATGATGCTGGCGATAGCCGCAGGCTGGTGTTCTGCAGTCGGTGCGGTCGAGGTCAAATACTGGGATCGCCTGCCGCTGGCCGTACCGCTTACGGTGGGCCAGGAACGCATCCTGCTGCTGGATGAGGATGTTCGCGTGGGATTGCCCGGCGCGATCGCCGGCAAGCTACGGGTGCAATCCGTCGGCGGCACGGTGTACTTGCGTGCCGCAGAACCCCTGCCGCCTACCCGGCTGCAGCTGCAGTCGCTGAAGTCAGGCGACATCATCCTGATCGACATCGAGGCCCTTGAGGGCAGCGAGACGCTGGAGCCGGTCAAGATTGTGGCCCAGGCTCCGGTACCGGAGGTGGAAGCTGCGAAGCAGGCGACACCTGCAGCGACGCCAGTACCGGTGGTGCTCACCCGCTATGCGGCGCAGAACCTCTATGCGCCCCTGCGGACCGTGGCCCCACTGCCCGGTGTGCGACGGGTGCCACTGAGCGACTCTGTTGCGTTCAGCTCGTTGCTGCCCACCGAGCGGGTTTCGATCAAGGCACTCGCGGCCTGGCGGCTGGGCGACTACTGGGTGACGGCGATAAAGATCGTGAACCGCGGTCCCGGCAAGGTCGCGCTTGACCCGCGTCACCTACAGGCCACGTTGTACGCCGCAACCTTCCAGCACGCGGATTTAGGTCTCACCGGTACGCCTGAAGACACCACCGTGGCGTACCTGGTCACCCGCGGCGGTGACCTGAAGCACGCTCTGCTGTTTCCTCCACCAAAGCCGGAGGCTGACGATCATGAAAGCTAACAGCCTGCTGAAGTGGTTGGTGCCCGGGGTCCTGTTGGGCATCGTGCTGATCATCGTCAAATCCTGGGTGGCCACCCCAGACGGCGAGCCCGCTCACGATCCGGACAAGGCCATGCTGACCGCGGAGCAGGCCAAGGCCTTGGGCATCGCCGGCGACACCCCGCGCGACACCGTGGCCACGTTGATTGGCCAGGTCAAGGCGATGCGCAGCGAGATGCAGACGCTGAAGAAAGGCAACGATGTGCTGCAGACCGAGAACAACCGGCTGCGCACGCGCGAAGGCAACATCGACACGCGCATCCAAAGCACGCTGAGCAGCGTCAACCAACAGGTCACCGAGCAGCGCCAGCAGGCCAACGATGCTCGGCAGAAGGCTGAGCAGCAACACCGCGAGACCCAGGGGCTGCTCTCCAGGCTCAAGGACCAGCTCACCGGCAAGCCAGCCACGAAGTCGGATGTGCCTGCGGGATTCGGCCTTGAGCCGGGAGACGAGCAGCAGTTTGCAGGGGCTCAGGCACCGGCAGATGCGGTGCAATGGATCGAACCGTCGAATGCCCGCGCGGGCCAAGAGGACACCGGCAACGCCGACGGTCCGCTGTCGTCGTTGACCTCAAAGTTCAAGGACCTGCACGCCCTGGACAACAACGCCATCGACCGTGGCCAGGATCGCTTGCGTGCCGTCGCCAAAGGCGAGCGTGATCTGGAGAACGCCGAGGACCGTACCGAAGGCGCCAGGCCCGTCTACACCATCCCCGAGAATTCGACGCTGATGGGCTCGATCGCCATGACCGCGCTGATTGGCCGGGTGCCGGTGGACGGCACAGTGAACGATCCCTATCCGTTCAAGGTGCTAGTGGGGCCAGACAACCTCACCGCCAACGGCATCGACCTGCCGGACGTGGTCGGCGCGGTCATGAGCGGCACCGCCGCCGGTGACTGGACGCTGTCCTGCGTGCGCGGCCAGGTCGAGTCAATCACCTTTGTCTTCATCGACGGTACCGTCCGCACGGTGCCGCAGCCGCAGAAGGTCGTCAGCCGCAATCGCAGCAGCACCCAGATATCGGACACCGAGAAGATCCGCGGCGGCCTGGGCTACATCTCCGACCCGTACGGCATTCCGTGCATTTCCGGCGAGCGCCGCTCCAACGCCCAGCAGTACCTGGGCAGCCAGAGCCTGATCACCGCAGCCGGCGCCGGCTTTGCCGCGGCCTTGGGCAGCGAGCAGACCAACACCTCATTCATCAATTCGGCCAGCGGCAGCCTGGGCCTGTCCCAGAACAGCGGCAACAGCGCGCTCAACTCAGTGATCAGCGGGGGCATTGGCGACATTCGTGAGTGGATCAACAAGCTCTACGGTGAAGCCTTCGCCGCCATCTACGTGCCGCCTGGGGCGAAAGTGGCCCTGCACCTGGACCACGAAATCAGCATCGACTACGAACCTAAAGGCCGGAGAGTGAACCATGAAAGCCCATCCGTCTCGGTACTGGATCTGGATTAGCCTGCTGCTCGGCCTGCAACTGGCCGGCTGCTCCACCAGCAAAGAGGAAATGCTGCCCCACGGCGATCACACCATGCTGGATATCTGGAACGGCGGTGGCTCGGTCGGTACACAGCAACAACTGCTGGAGGCGCGCGGCGAACTGCGTCGGCCGGTGCTGGACCCCGAACGCCTGATCAACGACCAGAGTGCCTACACGCGCACGGCGGCCAACGAAATCCGTGCCCAGTTTCCGCGCCTGCCCAACCCAGACTTGGTCATGTACGTGTACCCACACCTGGCCGGTACCCAACAGACGCCGGTGCCTGGCTATTCGACCGTGTTCCCGTTGTACGAGAGGGTCCAATACGCGCTGCCCGGCGAGCGCCTGGACGATCTGTGATGACCGATGACGCGAGTCGCGACCCTCCTCGCTGGCAGCCCTGGCGCGCTGCGCAACGTCGGCGCGCCACGCTGGCAGATGAGGCTGCCCAGTACGCGCACAACCCCAGCTTCGCCGACCACCTGCCCTGGGTCGAGTATCTGGAAGAGGAGCAGTCCATTCTGCTCGACGACAACCGTTCCGTGGGCGCCGTGTTCGAACTGCAACCAATCGGCACCGAGGGCCGTGAGCCCGAGTGGCTAATGGCCGCACGCGACGCCCTGGAAGATGCGCTGCAGGACAGCTTCGACGAGTTCGACCAGGCGCCCTGGGTGGTGCAGTTCTTCTGCCAGGACGACAGTGACTTTGCCCCGTACCTTGAACGCCTGGAACGCTATATCGCGCCGCGCGCGCGAGGTACGCCGTTCACCGAGGCCTTCCTCACGTCGATGCAACGCCACCTCGACGCCGTCGGCAAACCGGGCGGGTTGTTCGACGACCATGTGGTGTCTCACCTCCCCTGGCGCGGCAGCAACCGGCGGATTCGCCTGGTGGTCTACCGCTGGCTGGGGGAGCAGGCCGACGAAGATGGGCAGAACCCGGTCCAGCTGTTGAGCCGCACCTGCGACCGCCTGGTGGCTTCGCTGCAGGCCTGCGGGGTCAGCCCTCGACGCCTGACTGGGCGTGACTTCTACGCTTGGTTGCTACCTTGGTTCAACCCAGCTCCTGCCCTCACCGACGAAACGCCTGCCGCGTTCTATCTACGTGTGCCCTACCCGGAGACGGAGGGCAGCGAGGAGCTGCCGCTGCCGTTCGACCACGACTTCGCCGAGCGGCTGTTCTTCCACGAACCGCGCTCCGACGGCGAGCAGGGTCTGTGGTACTTCGATCAGCAACCCCACACCGTGATGGTGGTCGACAAGCTGCGCAGACCGCCGCATATCGGCCAGCTGACCGGTGAGACGCGCAAAGGCGAGGCGTTGAACGCCTTGTTCGATCAATTGCCCGAGCAGGCGGTGCTGAGCCTGACTCTGGTGATCACGCCCCAGGATGTGCTCGAGGAGCAGCTCAACCGCCTGGCGCGCAAAGCCATCGGCGAGAACCTCGCCTCGACCCAGACCCGCCAGGACGTGGAAGAAGCCCGCGCGCTGATTGGCCGCCAGCACAAGCTCTACCGCGGCACGTTGGCGCTGTACTTGCGCGGCGCTGATGAACAACAGCTGCGCCAGCGTTCGGTCCAGGCTGCCAACGTCCTGCTCGGCGCCGGCCTGCAGCCGGTGCGCGACGGCGATGAAGTAGCCGCCTGCAACAGCTATTTGCGCTGGTTGCCGATGGTCTACAACCCGGCGCGGGACACACGCAATTGGTACACCCGGCTGTTGTTTGCTCAGCACGTCGCCAACCTGCTGCCGCTCTGGGGACGCAGCATCGGTACCGGCAATCCGGGCATCACCTTCTTCAACCGCGGTGGCGCGCCGCTGTCATTCGACCCGCTGTCGCGCTTTGACCGCTCCATGAACGGCCACCTGCTGTTGTTTGGCCCGACCGGCGCCGGCAAGTCAGCCACCCTGGTCTCGATCCTGATGCAGGTCATGGCCGTGTACCGGCCGCGACTGTTCATCGTCGAAGCTGGCAACTCCTTTGGCCTGCAGGGCGACTACTTCGCCACGCTCGGGTTGTCCGTCAACAAGGTTCAGCTCAAACCGGGCAGTGATGTGAGCCTGGCGCCGTTCGCCCATGCCCGGCGCCTGATCGAGCATCCGGACCAGGTCGCCAGCTTGTCGACTGAAGACCTGGATGAGTCCACGCCGGACAGTGATGAGCAGCGCGATGTGCTGGGCGAGTTGGAGATCACCGCGCGGCTGATGATCACCGGCGGCGAAGCCAAGGAAGAGGCGCGCCTGACCCGGGCGGACCGCAGTCTGATCCGCGAGTGCATCCTCGATGCCGCCCGGTACTGCGCGACGACTGAGCAGCAGGTGCTGACCCGCCATGTGCGCGATGCCCTGCGTAAGGTCGCCAGCGACACCCACCTGCCCGACAAACGCCGTGAGCGTGCGCAGGAGATGGCCGAGTCCATCGACCTGTTCTGCCAGGGGTTTGAAGGTGCCCTGTTCGACCGGCCCGGCACACCCTGGCCGGAGAGCGACGTGACGATCGTCGACCTCGCCACGTACGCCCGTGAGGGTTACGAGGCGCAGATGTCCATCAGCTACATCAGCCTGATGAACACGGTGAATAACATCGCCGAGCGCGATCAGTACCTGGGGCGACCGATCATCATGGTCACCGACGAAGGCCACATCATCACCAAGAACCCGTTGCTGGCCCCCTTTGTGGTCAAGGGCACGAAGATGTGGCGCAAGCTCGGCGCCTGGTTCTGGCTAGCGACGCAGAACATGGCCGATTTGCCCGACGCGGCGCAGACCATGCTCAACATGATTGAGTGGTGGATCTGCTTGAACATGCCGCCAGCGGAAATCGAGGAGATTGCCCGCTTCAAAAAGCTCACGCCGGCGCAGAAGGCACTGCTGCTCTCCGCGAGCAAGGCCTCGGGCAAATACACCGAGGGCGTGGTCCTGTCGAAGAACCTGGAGACGTTGTTCCGGGCGGTGCCACCGAGTCTGTACCTCGCGTTGGCCATGACCGAGCCCGAGGAAAAAGCCCAGCGCTGGCGGTTGATGGAGGAGGAGCAACAGTCAGAGCTTGAAGCCGCCCTGCAGGTCGCGGCGGAGATCGATCATCTGCGGGGCATGTCATAGTTGCTCCAGCACCACCGGCTTGCAGCCCATACCACCGGCCCAGTCCTACAGTGATATGAGTGGCAGCTCAAGTTTGTGCGGCCCTCTAGGACAGTCTTAGGATTTGGCCGCTTCCGCACCGATCACGCAAAACGGGCTCAAACCTTAGCGTTCACCGTTGAGGCCACTTTTACGCGAAGGTAAGGTGATGGTCTGCGCCATGCATCTGAGTGAGGATTTTGTGCGCTGATATGAGCGCCGTCCTACCTTGATACCGACTGCCACCTCCACCCTCCCAGGCCGTTCCGAGCCAATCCTCCTAATCTTCGAGCAATGCCCATTCCCTGCCGGCGTCTGCGAGCTCGAGCATCTCTGCCAAATCTTCATCGCTGATCTCCCGCCGGCGATGGGCGGCATACGCCATCTCGTACAGCACCAACGCACGGCCGCACGGATCAGCTTGAAGGGCCGTCTGATCATTCAGTTCAGCAGCCACGCCGCAGGAAGGCTCAGCATTTGACTGTCCACAACTGATCGATCCTGGTCGTAAACGATTGGCTCATCATTTCCCTTCTCATCCCCCATTCCGGCGCCACCGGCACACTACCGGCGCGCATCGTCCCCCTTCCCCAGCGCTCGTTGATGTTGTCCATCACCTGCATCAGCCGGTCACACGCAACTGACTGCTTCAGCGCAAACAAATCCTCCGAAAACTCGCCGGGCTGCCGCAGGTCCATCAGCAGGACCTCTGCCTTGCTGTACCGGAACCCTTGCCGAAAGACCCGGGCGACTGCGTCGGTGGCCAGTCTGGTCATCAGTAGCGTGTCGCAGGTTGGGAATGGCAGCTCCACCAGAGCGCCCTGGGCGTGATGGGCCTCGTCCGGATTGAACATCCCCGTGCGGATGCTCACGCGCATTCGCTTGCACACCGAACCTTGGGAGCGGAGCTTCTCTGCCGCTCGCCCGACGTAGGTGGCCACGGCTTGCTTGATTGGCGCCAGCTCGGTTAGCCGCTTGCCAAACATCCGGCTGCAGCAGATTTCTTGTTTAGGCGGTTCGACCTCATCCAGTTCGAGGCAGGGCGTGCCGGCCAGCTCGCGGGCAGTCTTTTCCACCACCACGCTGAACTTCTGCCGAAGTGTCCAAGCGTCGGCCTTGGCCAAGTCCATGGCCGTCCGGATGCCCATCGCCTCAAGGTGAGCCGTCATCCGCCGGCCAATGCCCCATACCTCCTTCACCTCGGTATTGCGCAGCACCCAATCGCGCTTGAACGGATCAGTGATGTCCACCACTCCGCCGGTCTGCGCCTGGAGGCGTTTAGCCGTATGGTTAGCCAGCTTGGCGAGCGTCTTTGTGCTGGCGATACCGACACCGACCGGGATGCCCGTGCACTGGAAAATTCTCGATCGAACCTTTCGCCCGAACTCGGTCAGGTTTTCAGGAATGCCGGATAGGTCAGCGAAGCATTCATCGATGCTGTAGACCTCAGTCGCCGGCACCATCGATTCGATCAGCGTCATAACCCGCTCGCTCATGTCGCCGTACAAAGCGTAATTGCTGCTGAACGCCACGACGCCGTGCCGGCGAAGCTTTTCCTTCGCCTGAAAATAAGGCTCCCCCATCTTCACGTAGGGCTTCGCGTCGTAAGACCTGGCGATCACACAGCCGTCGTTGTTGCTCAGTACGACAATCGGCGTTCTGGCCAGATCCGGCCGGAAGACGCGCTCACAGCTTGCGTAAAAGCTGTTGCAATCAATGAGCGCGAACACCGGCTCACTGCGCATGATCACGGACGCTGTACCGGACCACACCCCAAACGACCAGGTCGTCACCTTCCATGATGTAGCGTGGGGGATACGCTGGGTTTTCCGATTTGAGGATTACCACCCCGTCACGACGGTGAAGCCGTTTGCATACCGGCTCGCTGTTGACAGCCGCAATGACGATATCGTCGTGCTCTGCTTCCCGCCCCCGGTCTACGATGACGATATCTCCGGAATAGATACCGGCGCCCTGCATGCTATCGCCCTCCACTTTCACCAGATACACATGCGGCGCACGGAGGTCGAATAGCTCATCGAGGGAAATATGGCCTTCCAGGTGATCCGCTGCAGGCGACGGGAAGCCGGCAGGAACGCGAAACGAATACAGAGGTAAGGGTTCAGTGCCGCCGGCGGGCACGCCCAAGAATGTGATGGTCATGATGGAACGTCCAATGCAAACTGTATGCATATACAGTAGATATGGCATTGGGTGCTCGGTCAATCCTGGGCGATGAAAATTCTGACAAGCGAGAGGCAGGCTATGTGCGGACGGTACTCGATGTATGAGTCGATGGATCACTATCTGCGCCAGCTATCGCTGGATCTGGTGGTGGTCAATGGATATGACCACGAGCCAATCAGCCGCTTCAACGTGGCGCCTTCGACGCGTGTCGAAATCATTCGCCAGATTGATGAAGGACTGAGTGTGGATCGCGTCAAATGGGGATGGTCGCCATTTTGGGCAAAGGGGAAACGTCCCGACCCGATCAATGCTCGAGCAGAAACGGTGATGACGGGGAGGTTCTTCAAGGGGTTGTGGCCAGGCGGTAGAGCGCTAGCCCCTGCAAATGGCTGGTTCGAGTGGAACCCGGACCCAGCAGACCCCAAGCGAAAGCAGCCGTACTACATCACGAGCGCCGACGGCGGCCCGCTTTTCTTCGGCGCGCTTGCTGAGGTGCACCAGGGAATCGAACCGGACGACCGCGATGGATTCGTGGTTATCACTGCAGCTGCGGATCAAGGCTTGGTCGACATCCACGACAGGAAGCCCCTGGTACTTGCACCTGAGCTGGCAAGAGAATGGTTGCACCCAGGCACATCACCCGAACGCGCTGCGGCGATCATAGAGACGGGATGCCGCCCGGCAGAGGATTTTCGATGGTACCCGGTCGGCAAGGCTGTCGGTAACGTGCGCAATCAAGGGTCACAGCTGATTGAGCCGGTGAGTGAGCAGGGCCACCAAGGCCGCCAAGGCGACCTAGAGCTTTGAGTTGGTATTCATTCACAGCCTGATACTGCGACTGGGCGATCTGTTAGAGTTGCCTGCTGTCACTCTGCCTACGTTTTGATGAACCTCACGGATATGGATCATGACACCCGATTGGAATTGGTTTTTCAGCACACTATCGCAATCAACTGCTGCCATCGTAGGTATCATCGGCGCATTCATTATTGCCAAGATATTTGCAAACCAAGCGTCGTTCTCCGAAAAAAACAACAGAATGAAAACTCTTGTTGTTGAGTCCAAAAAGATTCTCGACAGAATCGACACAATTGCATTCGACTGGTACAATCGAGAAAAGAACTCAGCCGCATATAGCAGTGCCGCGCGAAAGATAGACGAACTAGATTACGAGGAAGCTTCAGAAGTCACAGATGAGATGCTCCTAGAAATTTACGACGACGCTGGTTTCTCTAAGTTTTCAGAGAGAGAGCCAATACTTGATAAATTGCGTGAAGAAGCTAACAACGTTTGCCAGCTAAATCTCGATAAACGTCTTCGGAAAGAAGCAGCTGAGCGGGCCAAAGAGGAAAGCGCTAGCGGACAGCTGACGGGCCTGGCTCAGTTCGCCGCAATGATGCGCTCCAACACAGAAATGTTTAACTTCGATACACGCAAAACGGTGTTAGATGTCGCGGGGCTCAATACACCTTGGGTCGAGCTGCGTAAGGAAAGGGAGTTGATCACCGCATGTCATTTAGAGGCAAAACATCATGCCAGAGTGATAAGTGATTTCCTTGAATCTGTAAGAGGCAATCCAGAATCCCCACCCCAGATAACCTGGTCACTACTTTTTGTTGGAGGCATATTCCTCGCCGGCGTTATCTATCCGTTAACATTCATGCCGGCCGTCAGCACTCCCAACGTCGCCTTCACGTGGGCGGAGTTAAGCGCTGCATTTCTTTCAGTTAAAGGGGGTTTGCTTTCCCTGCTGGCCGCTGCTTTTTCTTTTGTTTTCTTGATGTTCACCCGCACAAATATCTCGATGAAGTACGCGAAGGAAGATATTGAAAAGCTGGAAAAATTATCTCTAGCCAACAATTACTGCGAGTACTTTAAATATCTTGAGTCAAATCCTGATGAGTAGACGAAGCCCGTCGGCGGGAGGGGGATGAGTGCTTTGGCCTGCGCATGCCGACATCTGGGCCTGCGCAGAATGCTTCAAAGCGAATTCCTTCCTCTTTCGATCACCCTCTAATGCCTTGCTCGACTCCTAATAAGTAACGCTTTTGGGCATCATCCAAGACTGTTGTAAAGTGCTCGTTAAAGAACCCTCGCATAAACAGCGTCATACCAGGCACCAGAGGCTTACCCGGCTCTAAAGTTCTAGTCACCATTTCTGCAAAATCATCGCAAATCAAAATAGTTCGATAAGCGACCATAGCTAGAGCTGGCATTAGCGGTACAAAATCCCCAGAAACTCTTTCTTTGTCATACCAGACCCCCATACCAACAAAAGGGCTATCATGAAAATTCAACAGGTAATCATGATCACCCTCAAAAACAGTCTGGACCTGGGAGCCATTATGGATAATATTGTCACGAAAAACTCTTATTATTTGAAAAAAATCGACATGCCGAAGATAGAATTTAGCCCATACTGATGGTAGGCCAAACCTAGACTCAAGCTCCTCCTGAGTTGACAACTTCCCCTGAAACCAAACCATTTCACGAAATGAAGTTTTCAGCTTTTTCTTTTGAAGCGCATATTCTTCTTTAAACCTAACTTTCTCCCACAGTTTTGCCACAACCTCCTGAAACAAATCGATCATACTCCTACAGATAGAGAACACATACTCAATCTCGGTGATAATCATTCGTCCCGCGCCCAGACCTATCGAGCCTCTAGTCTTATGGATATGAGCGACTTTAGCGAGACTTGCAGAAAGATTAAACAAATCGTCCTGAATTCCTGCAATGGGCTTCTTGAGTTCAGAAAAGCTTGCCCTCTGCAGAATAAAGTCAAGGAAACTCAGGAACAAGTCCGTAGGTCGTTCCGGAACTGTTCCATAGTAGCAACCCTCAGCCGGTATGGTGCCAGTCTCCTCTAAATTCCCACCTCCTACGTGCAACCAACTTCGCCACTTCCCCTCACCAAAGAAAATCAGCGACCCAAAGAACTTACCTCCCGCTTGTGACATATCAAAATACGGTATGTCGGACACTTTAATTAAATTAGCCACCGGCATAAAATTCGGACCTACTTAACCTGCTTAGAAAAAGTAGCAATTTAATAGAACAGACATACTTAGATCAACACTTACACAATGAATTTAACAGTCTTGGCCCCCGTGCAGGGGTCCTCCCCAGGGGAGGACCCAAAAATCGGAGGGCGCCGCCCGGGCCAGCATCCGCCGGTGGTCACTGCCCCGTTTCGCCGCTGGCCGGAGGCACCCGCTCCAGCCCCAGACGCTTCGCGGCCCAGCGCATGTAGAGGTTGATAGCAACATCGGCGCCAGCTATCGCAGCCAAGCAACCAACCGCTGCTGCCGCCCAGACCGAAACGCCGAGGGCGTACAGCAGCATGTTGGTCGAAAGCCCGCAGGTCACACAGGCACCAGAGCGCAACGCCAACCGGCGAAACAGCCCCCAACCGCGAGCACCCGCCATATCCGCCCGCCACATCTCTCCCGAAACACCACCGACCAGGGACAGCACGATCACCATCCAGATCGGCAGGTCGGCTAACGTTTGTTGCTCGCTGTTCATGTAAGCCTCATTGGCAAAGCACGACGCCGGAAAAAGAAAACCCCGCCTGATGGCAGGGTTCTCGTTGCGCCGAAAGGTATGAGCGGATTACCGATGAGGTCCCGGCCGAGATCCTCGAAGTCAAACGACCACCTTTGCCTCATTGCGCTCAGCATTCGATAACGCGATACAGGAGTACATTTGTACTCCTGCCCTACTGCCTTATCAGCCCCTTTCATCTGGCCACTTACTAATACGATCGTCCTGGTCGCGGTTTGTCGACCCACCACCTGCCTCGGATACACGATGCTGAAACTTGGCGCACGGATGCACACCGCTGCCACCTGCCGAGCGTTGCCCATGAACGTCACCGCCTTCACCCGAAGCAAAGCGCCGAAATCCAGAAAGGCTCGCCGTGGCCGTGCCTTCACCGCGGCTGCTCTGCTGGTGGCCGCCGAGCAGTGTCTGGCATTGACCACGCCAACGCTCATCGCCTCCGTCTCTTCGCTGCAGTGCCTGGAGTACCGGGTTGTCGGCATCTGCTACTGGCTGCTCTGTACACCCTTCGGCTGCACGGTGCGAACCTCACCGAAGATCCGCCACTTCATTCCCGAGCTGGTGGTATCGAGCTATTCCGATACCGGCGCCAATCCCTGGAACGAAATGTCAGGGCTGTCGGCACCGACGCCGGCGTCGCAAGGGGGTGGCAACCTGATCACGCCTTCGCCGCAGCGCGATAACCTGCCCAGATTCAAGAATGTCGACGGCATTGGCCATCCCGGCGGGGCAGCCCTCACCGCTTTGGCGCATACATTCGGTTATGCGTGCCCAAGCGGAGCCATACCGTTTGCGCCCTACTACCTCAGCACGCTCGACCCGCTGGCGTGGCGCCAGGCGATCCCCGAGTCCGTCTACCCACAGGCACTGGTCCCGGGGATGCGCGAGATCGGCAACCAGGCACTCGGAGACATGTGGGGCAGCGTGTATCCGCGACACGGCTTTCTGGTGCAGCCTGATGATTTCAAGGCGGCTGCCGTGATGGCCCAACGCGCCAGCGACTTCATTACCCGCGTCGGCCAGCCGCACGTTTATCTGCCGCTGCAGCCGATGCCGGCTCCCGGCTACTGGCCGCCGCAGCCGGTGATGGAGAACAACGTCAACAACCACCGCTGGCAGTTGCTGGTCCCGGTGATCCAGAACACCTGCGCCATCTTCCCCAGCCCAACGATCCAGAGCGCCGACGGCGCCTATGCCTGGTCGCTGTGGCGGCCCTACCGCTGCTGCCAGCGTATGGGTCAGACGTTTCTGTTTAGCATCGACTTTGATGGAGGCCAGTGATGAAACACCTCGCGCTCGGGTTGGTGTGCTTCCTTGTGTCTGCCGCAGGCCATGCCGCAGAGAACGGCTACCACCTCGGGGACCAAGCCCAGGTCCTGGATGACCGCGTGATGTACACCATCGGCGGCGGCTCCGCTGCCGGTGCGCCCTCCTCGCTTTACCGTCCAAACGGCCTCGGCGTCGGCATGTCCTGGCGGGCCAACATGATGTGCGGAAACATGAACCTCTCGAACACCCTGCAGAACCAGCTCAATGGCGCCACCCAGGGCTTCCAGCAGATCATGGGCAACGTCATCCAGAACGCCACACAGGCGGTCATGTCGCTGCCGGCGATGATCATTCAGCGCGCCAACCCTGGGCTGTATGAGCTGCTGAGCAATGGCGTGCTGCAGGGGCGCATCGACTTCGATCGTTCCAAACTCACCTGCCAGGCAATGGCCGCGAAAATGGCCGACAAGGTCGACCAGGCCGGCTGGGGCGCGCTGGCTCAGAACCAGGAAATGCAGCACAACCTCGAGCAGTCCGGCGGCGATGCCGTAATGGCGGTGAAGGATACCGAGTCGAACAACGGCAACAAGGGCGTCAGCTGGGTCGGTGGGCAGAAAGCTGGCGGCAACGGCCAGCAACCTATCCGGGTGACCTCGGACGTGGTCAAGGCCGGCTACAACCTGCTGCACAACCGGGCCGTCGAGGACACCTCCGCCGTCGGCTCGGCTTGCCAGAATGGCGCCATCTGCCAAGCCTGGTCGAGCCCCGAGGAGGCCTCGGAATGGGCGACACGGGTGCTCGGTGAATCCGAGGTGGAAACCTGCGATGACTGCGAGACGTTGCGCGTAACCGCCGGGACAGGCCTGTCGCCGTTGATCCAGGAAACCTACACGGAACACTTGGAAGGCTTGCAGCGCATGGTCTCTGACGCCGACCAGCCTACCCCAGAGAACCTCAGCAAGGTCTCCAGCCCCTTGTTGCAGGTCTCGCGCGGCGTCATCGAGGGGCTGCGCGATGATCCCGACCAGAACTTGCTGGCCCGGCGCCTGGCCAGTGAGACCGCGCTGTCCAGCGTGATCTACAAGGCGATGCTGCTGCAGCGCACGCTGTTCGCTGGCAGCCATGAGCCGAACGTGGCGTCGGCGCAGCCCGCCACTACCGCCCTCAACAGCAACGTCGAAACCCTGGAACGGGAGATCCGCCTGCTGCAAACCGAGCTGCAGGTACGCCAGTCGCTGGCCACCAATACCGCCAGCCTGGTTCTTGATCGCCACGCCGGCGGTGCCGACGCCTCGCGCAGCATCGATCAGCGCGACCCGATGCCGGACCGACTGCGCCGGGCTGAACAGGAGAAGAGCACGCCATGATCACGTCATCTATGAGATCACTGATCGTCCACATGCTGCTGATCATCGGCGCCATGCTGATCATGTGGCTGATTGCCTGGAGGGCACTACAACTGCCCGCCGCCCAACTGGATTGGCTCGCACCAACCCGGGCAACTGCCGCCTACTTCGCGTGGTGGCGCATCCTGCTGTACACCCTGATCTTCACCGGTTGGGCCGCAGCGTTGCGCATGCGGCCTTCGCCTGTGGACCAGCAACGGCTAAAGCGTATCGGGTTGATCGGCTTCAGCTCGATCATTCTGGTCGAACTGTCTCGCGTGTGAGGTGCGGCCATGAACATGAGCACCAACAGCTACCTTGAGTACTACCTGTCGCTGCTGGCCTGGATCATCAACAACGGCATCTGGAATACGCTGGTGGACACCGGGCTGTTCGCCGCCCCCTTCGGTGCGGTCATCCTGCAGGAATGGCTGTCGGCCCGCCAACAGGGTGCTGACGAAGGCAACAAAGGCCTGCTGTCGATCCCTCGCGTCGAGAACCGGTTGTGGATGAGCTACGTGGTCATTCTGTTCGGCTGCATGCCGTTCTTCCCGCTGAACCTGTCCTCCGTGACTTTTGACGATGCCGCGAGCCAGCGCTGTGGCGTGTCCATGGCCAGGCCCGCCGACACGGCCTGGGGTACGACCTTCAACACCATCGGCGAGAAGTCAGCGAACGTGCCGGTGTGGTGGTTCCTCGTGCATGCCATGAGCAAAGGCATCACCGCCGCGGCGACCGCATCGATTCCGTGCGCGCCCGACATCCGAGCGATGCGCATGGAGATCGACAGCTCGCGCATCAATGACCAAGTGCTGCTGCAGGAAGTCGCCGACTTCACCCGAGACTGCTATGGCTTTTCGCGCTCGCGGCTGTTCACCAATCGCCCCGAGCTGGACGAGTCGCAAAGTTACGATGCGTCCTGGATAGGCTCGACCTACCTGCTCAACACACCGGGCTACTACGATACCGATCGCTCGCGGATGCCCCGTGTCGATTGGCCGTACGACGAGACCCGGGACACCTCCCTGCCTCAGCTTGATAACGGCGCTGGCTACCCTACCTGCAAGCAGTGGTGGAGCGACGGCACGATCGGACTGCGCGATCGCTTGGTGGCCGAGGTCGATCCATCACTGCTATCGCAGCTACGGGGCTGGCTGACGGGGCGCACCTCTACGGAGGTCGAAGACGCCACCTTACGCGAGCTGGTAAGCCCACGGCAGCAATCATTAAGCATGGCACCTGGGCAGGTGTTTCAGGACTACGGCAGCAGCGCCCGCGGCGGTTCGCTGACGCAAGGACTGAACAACCTAGCCACCAACACCGGCCTGGCCTTGGGCTCGTTCAGCAACTTCCCAGCGATGAATGCACTTCGCGCGGCATTGCCGATGGTCCAGGCCTTTTTGATCATGGGCACGATCATCAGTCTGCCGCTGGTACTGTTGATCAGCACCTACCAGCTCAAGGCGCTCATGACGATTACATTCGCGCTATTCACCCTGCACATGCTGACTTTCTGGTGGGAGCTCGCGCGCTGGATCGACTCGAGCATGCTGGAAACGCTGTATAACCAGGTATCGGCCACAGACCAGGCACTGTTGTCGTTGCCGACAGCAGGGTTCATGGATGGGACAGTCACCGCGCAGGTGATTGAGTACGTAATGGGTGCAATGTTCGTAGTGCTGCCGATGTTTTTCCTCGGCGTCATGAGTTGGGCGGGATACAACGTGGGTAGCGGTATGCAAACGCTCCTCACCCGGGGAACAGAAGGTGCTCAGGTACAAGCAGAGAAAGGATCCTCACAGGTCATGTCCGGTGCCCGCAGACTGAAATAACCAATCACCTGGGGGCTCCATTGTCGTCGTACATTTCTGGGAATCTAAGATAATGTTGAGGGTGGCTCATTTCATGGATCCGGGGCTGTCTCTCAGTGCTGATTGGCAGCGCGGCAATGGTCCACACAGTAAGCATCCCGAGCGCGAGAGAAATCGCAACTGAAGCAACGGCGAGCATCAGAATCAACTTAATTACATAAAAGCCAATTTTGCGATACTTGAACGGCACGGAGGCCAGAACGCTGGAGTTCAAAACCTTGGATTCGAATCTGTTTACCACTCGGCCAGCACCAACCGCAGCGCGAATGAGATACTTGCCGATGCCGGTCCGGCCAGAAGTCGAGGATGCTGGAGTCGACATTTGATTGCCTCCGATACCCTTCACTGCGATCGCGCTCAAGCCGCTACCGCCAATTTGGATCCAAGCTCTAGCTTACTCCTCCCTCACTAAATTCCTTGACCGTTGATCACTTGGACAACGCGGATTATTCGCCAATGGCGCTCATTGGATCGCGACCGCTGATTCCACCGAAAAACGCCATTGACGCTATATCGGTTCGCTTGGTACACCAATTGTGCAATCGCTGGTTTTCCAGCACCCAGGTAGCCATAACCTTTGAGGCTACGTCACGCATGTGATGGTTACCCCGAAATGCGATTCGCGTTCGGCAGCTCGCATGGTCACCATTCCCCGGTGATGAACGCTCTCTAATCCCCCGGGCTCACTGAGCCTGCGTCTTCGATGCACTTTACTCACATCCATTCCAGTGCTGGGAACTCTCCCACACGGGACGGCGTTCCTCCGCACCCTCTGGAGGATCTCATCATGCTGCGTTTCACAGGCACTGAACTTCACGCCGTGTTGGCCGAGGCCGGTATCAATGGTTGCAGATTGATATTGGTGAAAGACCACGGTGTTTACCTCATGTCCGAGATCGGCGAAAGCAAACCGGATGGCGGTGGCCGCAAACGCGTGGCCTATGCCACTGGCTGCAACCCCAACGTCGACGACTTCGACACCTGGTGGAATCGCGCCTGCGATGAATTCGGCGGCGATGATTTTGCCGAGTACTTCGACATCGATGATCCTGTCCTCGCCAGCCTTCGCGGCACTGCAGGATCGCTGGTGGTTGAGGCCACCTCCACCCACCTGTACCTGGCCGCCGAGGTTGATTCGGCAGGCGAATCTTGAACACAGAAGCGAGCTCCACGCGTACCCAGAGCGGCACCTTAACCGGGCCTCTCTGGGCGCCTCTCGCCTCCTTCTTCATTCGGCTGAAGATCGCCGTTTGTCAGGAACCCAAGGACGGAAGTCCTCGCTGGAACTCCCTGGATAGAGCCCTCCATATGAGGTGTAGATCGGAGATTGACCTCACGTCCAAGCGCGGTTTAATACATGGATGCACCCTGCTCAATGCCTTTTTCAGATTGAGCAGGTCCACGCACTAACCTCACATGAGGTGTCGCGGGATCAGCTACGCGGAGGCCGCAATGTCCTGGACGAAGCGCTTTTCCAATGCGGTGGTGCTGAGCCCAGGCGTTTGGCAGCAGTTCATTGCACCTGCCACAGGCGAGGAACCGATCGGACAGTCAGGCTTGCGCTTGGCAGACCTGCTCAACAGCGTGCTGACTTCAGCACCGCGTACTTCACACTGCCCCATCGAGCTGCAACTCGACCGCTTGCGGCACAACGGCACGTCAGTATCTGCTCACCTGCCGCAGCTTCAGCTGGCTCGCATCACGCCACGCAGCGGCCCGGCTTTTCTGCTTATCCGGCTACCCGGCGAAATCGGAGTCGATATCGCCGCCCTCTGACCTTGTCAGCACAGCTACTGCCTCACTTACCCCACCGGGAACCCTTCCCGGCTGGGCAGCGTTCCCCCTACACGCCTGGAGAACGCCATGTCCGATATTTACCTGGATGTCACCAACAAGATCGTCAGCGCCTTGAGCCAAGGCGTGATCCCCTGGATCAAACCCTGGACCACCACCGGTTCAAGTGCTGACTCCCCTTTTCCCATCAACGCCATCACCAGACGCCCCTACGCCGGCATCAACATTCCACTGCTGTGGGCCGAGGCGCGCCTGCGAGGTTTCACTCAGGATCGCTGGCTGACCTTCAACCAGGCACGCAAAGCTGGTGGCCATGTACGCAAGGGCGAGCAATCCACCCTCGCGGTGCTGTACAAACCGATGAGCAAGGAGGCGCACGACGAGGACGGCCAGGTCGTTCGCGATGACCAGGGCAACATCAAGATGGTGCAGTTCGCCCTCTTGCGCACGCACTGCCTGTTCAACATCGAGCAGACCGAAGGCTTGCCTGGCGAGGAGCCAGACCTTGATGAGCACACCGAGCCAACGGCGTTTATCGACCATGCCCCAGCCGAGCAGCTGTTGCTCGCGAGCGGCGCGCAGATCGAGCATTGCTATGGCGATAGCGCGTTCTATCAGCCGCTGCGCGATCGCATCCAGCTGCCCACCAAGGCTCAATTCGAGGACGTCGGCAGCTACTACGCGACGGCCCTGCATGAGCTGACTCACTGGTCAGGTCATCGATCGCGCCTGAACCGCGATGGCATCACCGGCGGACACGCGTTCGGATCCGCAGCCTATGCCTTCGAGGAACTGGTCGCGGAAATGGGTGCAGCGTTTCTCTGCGCGTTGACCGCCACTCAGGGAGAGTTGCGCCACGAGGAGTACCTGGCTTCCTGGCTGAAGATCCTCAAGGAAGACAAGCGTGCGATCTTCCGCGCCAGTGGCTTGGCCCGTGAGGCCTCGGAATTTCTACTGGCACTGCAGTCCGACCACGCCACTGAAGCGACGGAGCGACTCACTGCGTGATTTCCCTCAACCAGCAAAAAGGCCCCGCATGGGGCCTTTGTTTTGCCTGCAGCGCCATGTATAGGCCACTGCAAATGCGCAGTCGATTACTGCAGCCAGCTCTCGACGGTATCCGAGCCGTGTTCCTGCTTCCACTGCTTGAGGATCTTGTGATTGCCACCCTTGGTTTCCACGACCTCGCCGCTGTGCGGGTTCTTGTAGCGCTTGACCTCGCGCGGCTTGCGCTGAGCACTGCTCGACACGCTTGCGGCACTCACGCTCACGCCCTTGGACGGGTCCAGAATGGTGATCACCTGGCGCAGGCTCATGCCGTACTCTTCCAGCAAGGCTTTCAGCTTCTGTTCAAACTCGATCTCCTGCTTCAGGCCGGAATCGTTTTTCATCGCATCCAGCTGTTGAAGTTGCGCGGCCAGCTGCGCTTCCAGAGCTTTGAATTCGGCAAGTTTGGACATGAGAAATCTTTCCTAGGTATGAGACACGTGAATGAATAATAACTGAGACACACTCAACATCCGAGTGTTTATTCCCAGTTTAAGGTTCATTTTTGTGCTCCTTCATTGCAAATATCTGTGACAGATCAGTCAGTCAAATTTCGGCAAAGATGCGCCACAACTTCGCGAGGCGCCGCGCTGCGGCCAATCTTGAACAAGATGTCTCGCTGGCTACGCGGCAACTTTTTCGCACAGCGCTTGGCGGCAGACCGAATGGCAGCATCAGTACCATGAATCCGGTCCGCCAGCAGCACGATCAATACAGCATCACTCAGCGTCATCAGCGTCCCAGCTCAGAAAAATGATGCCGGCAGTCTACCCCGCTCGAAAGGGTCGGCTATGCCGACCGGCCGGGTAACCCGACGCGCCAGACTTCGGATTATTGCACTCGCGAAAAAGGCCAAGGCGGTAAAGGGTAATGGCATCAATGGAAGGGGCGCAAGGGTAAGAGGCTTATCCGAAAAGGCAAAGGGACCTTTTGAACGCAAGGCAGGTACTGCGATGAAACGGTGGTGGTTCAAACCGCAAAAAGGCCTTCCCGAGGAGGCCACCCCCGCCGCCGAGGGCTTTCATCAGCCACTGTCGGCGGAATCACTGCTTGCTGCTGGCCACCGCAAAAGGCTGCTCGAGCGCATCTGGCAATATACGGCCCTCTCCCCGCTACAGTTCGAACAACTCTACCTCGAACCGATTCGTCGCTACGCCAGCTATGTACAGCAACTACCGGCTAGTGAGAGCCATCACCATGCCTATCCTGGTGGCATGCTCGACCACGGTTTGGAGCTGGTGGCGTGCAGCCTGAAGTTGCGCCAGTCCTACCTACTCCCCAGTGGTGCCGCACCGGAAGACCAGGCTGCGCAGGCTGATGCCTGGAGCGCCGCCATTGCCTACGGCGCCCTGCTCCATGACGTTGGGAAAATCGCCGTTGATCTCCAGGTGGAGTATCAGAATGGTGAACGGTGGCACCCCTGGCACGGCCCCCTGAACCAGCCTTACCGCTTCCGCTACCACCCCGCCCGGGATTACCAGCTACACGGTGCCGCCGCTGGGCTGTTGTATACGCAGATCCTGACCCCCACCCTGCTCGACTGGCTCAGCAGTTACCCTGCCTTGTGGGGGCAATTGCTGTTCTTGCTAGCCGACCACTACGAGCACGCCGGCACACTCGGAGAGTTGGTCCTGCAAGCAGACCGGGTATCCACGGCACAGAACATCGGGGCCAACCCCAACAAAGCACTTCGGGCACCTCAATATTCGCTGCAGCATCACCTACTCATGGGGCTACGGTACCTGGTCAAAAACGAGTTCAAGCTCAATCAGCCCGGTGCCGCCGGCTGGCTCACCGAGAACCACCTGTGGTTGGTCAGCAAAACTGCGACTGACAAACTGCGTGCCTACCTGCTGGCTCAATCCGTGGATGGTATCCCCTCCTCTAATATCGCCTTGTTCGATGAACTGCAGTCCCATGGGCTGGTGGATGCGACACCAGAGGGGAAAGCGGTATGGAGCGCCACGGTGTCGGACACCGGCTGGCAGCAGGCGTTTACATTCCTGCGCCTTCAGCCCAGCCTGATCTGGGCCGATGAATCCCGCCCTCAGAGCTTTGATGGGACGGTGCAATCGAAAACAGTTTCTGACTCGAAGGGCGATGCCGGAGAACAAGCAGCAGATCAATTATCCCAACTTTTGGAACCCAAGCTGCAGGGCGACATACCCTCAAGCCCAGATTTCGAGTGCATCGATGAGCTAGTGGAGCTCTTGCCGGACATAAGCGACGGCATGGGTGAATCACATGCAATACACTGCCGTGACTTCTCCCCGGACGACGATGCCCCTGAACAATCCTTTATCGACTGGCTGCGTAATGGTGTTGGCAGCCACAGGTTGCTCGTCAATGAAAGCAAGGCGAAGATTCACACTGTAGCGGGAACGTTCTTTTTAGTCTCTCCGGGAATTTTCCAACAGTACATTGCAGAACAACTGAAGTTCTTAAGTAGCGCTGAAAATGGCAGTGCTTGGCGGAAATACCAACGCCACTTCGAGCAATTGGCAATGCATCAAAAGCGCCCGAACGGTCAAAATATTTGGACCTGTAAGGTACAGGGCGCTCGTAAGAGATCGTCGCTTAATGGATATCTATTGACCGATGCACAGTTAATTTCGCCAAACATCTTTCCAGACAACCCCTATCTTTCACTTGAACTTTAGGCATCTATACGAAACCCATCACCCCGAAAAACTGCGAAAAAAGATACATTAAAAACAAGAAACCCTTAAACTCACCAGAAGAAATCATCACTTGACCGAAACCCAAACTTACCACACCAAATCCTGCCCAACACATCGCAAGTCACTTCTAGAGTGCATACCCAATAGCTAAGATAACCGCTGATGCACAATCACCTTTAAGATGCATCCAATTTAAAGCAGCGACATCACCTCAAACCAATAAGACTGGGAGACCGAAACCATAGAAACCTTAAACAAAAAAACCTAATCAGCCTAAAACAATTAGACCCAAACACTGCCAACGAGGTCGGCGAAGCCATTCCAGATAATAGACTTCGCCACCCAAGCCTATTGAGAATTCTCAGAGGGCCAAGAGCACCACAAAACCCACCTACACTTCATCTCAATAAAAGAGCAACCCTAGGATAATCAGTTTTGCACTTGAGACCGGAAGCTCAGCTTAATTCTATCCCTGATTTCAGTATAAACATCAGCCTTCAAGGAATCCGAAACTTCAAAGGTCACAATCAAAGCATAGGGTATGGATGGCAATACCGCCCCCCCTTGCGTCCGACACTCCACCCTAATCCGCAGGACATCGTCATCGCCGATAGGCACTGCATCTTCACCCTCATAAATCTCATGTATCACCGTACCTCTCCGGGATGTATCTGAAGGGGGTTGGTTAGCTGGAACTCGGTAGACCCCAATAGGCGAACCATTTGAATCTTCGGTCACGAAATCTAAAAGAGCATCTTTATAAAACTGTTCTGCTGGCTTAGTTGGAGTCAGCCACGCCAGCGTCACTACCAGTTTTCTGACATCCTTCTGCCCTGACAGCGACTTTGGCAACGGAAAGCTAAAAAGCTGAGCATTATCATTCTCCAAAGCACCTAGACCCAGCATGGTCACGCGGCGTTCGGTGCATTCTAACACTCTGGGAAGATCGATTTTTCCATAGCCTAGGAAACGGGTGATGTTTGAACGGCGATTCTTCCAAAGCCGTCCCTCTTTGGGCTCCAAAACTGACTCCAGAAAAACTCCTGCACTCCCCCAGCTTGCGGAATGAACAATCAACCCCTTGACAAGCGCGGGTAAGAGTTTCCGGATACGAGTAAAATCTTGAGCTGAGAACTGTGACTTTAGTTCGTCATGAATAATTACAGCTGCTCTTGTAGCCAGAGCTGCCGAATTACTAGTACCGATAGTACGAACAACATCATTTACACTGGACACGCCGGCAACTTCCTGACCAAAATATCGGCCAGCTTTCCCAGGTGTTAGCAGAAGCCCATCTGCAGTAACCGTATACGTATAAAGCGCCCGCCCGCCACAGTTCAGGACCTCCGGCTTTACCGCTTGTTTATAACCCAACCCAAGCCCGGATATCAAACTCGGAAATTTCTCACTCGAGAACGGCTCGATAAGATATGGGCTTGGAGTGGCTACGCAGCCATCCGAGTGACTTGCACCTACAGTGAGAGCATTGATCGCCTCCGCCGGGGAGAAAATAGTACGATGTGCCATTTTAGATTGTACGGCAGAAACGAATAGCAGATGGCGCTCTTCATCTGTCAACTTAGTTAACTGCACTGGCTTCGTCACATCATCAAGAGATAGTCCTTCAGCAATATTCCCAGCACTGATAATAAAAAGAAGATTATACTTCCAAGCCAGGTAATCGATAAGGCGCCCCCAAGCGCTCATCTGGCCTGCAAATGGCCTATTTACATCACCGAGAGAAAGGTTAATGACAAATACATCACCTCCCAATTCTTTAGGAGCCTGCTTCAGCCTGACAACTGCAGAGTAAATCACATCTAGCAAAAGTCTTGAATTTGGAGTTGTCTCGACAGAAGAATGCTCACTGGCAGCCAGCAAATATTGAACATACAATTTTCGTGGCAACGAACCCTCTTCTTTTGCGATATCACCATGCAAAATAAGAGAGGCCATAGCTGTTCCATGATGCCGAGTACGAACTGGAGAGGTACTCTCCAACCCCTCACCGTCATCGATCACAAGCCGCCCTTTCAACAGATCATGATTTTGCACTACAACACCATCAAACAGCGCTGCTACTGGGGGGAGCAAGCTGCCGGAGTCATCAATCTCAACAACCCGTTCAATATCTTCGGGCTCCGATGATGAAATACTCATTGCTTGAGGACGTATGTAAGCAACCTCATCAAGAGTAAGCAAATTTGCTTCGAGATCAAGGAGTGCTTTTGCTTGCATCTGTGTAATAGAAATCAGAAGTGCGTGATATCTGATCTCTGGTATATAGGAACGATCTAAAACCTCCGCAGCCTCAATTTCAATCTTTGTCAGCAGCGCCTGAATTGCTGCGTGATCTCGTTCTTTTTCTCCATGAAATACGAGTTCGATTTCGAAGTGCACTTTTTCATCAGCGGCCCCGTTCAATCCAGCAATAAAAGTCTTTGCTTCAGGCGTCAGTCGATCTCTAGCGCCCCATGAACGGATGTCTATGAGGTGAGAGAATAATTTATTCCAATCGCCATAGCCTCTAGGCAACCCTTTTCCCGAACTGTACAGAGCCCAAAGTCTCAAAAGTTCGGTGATTGCCCGCTGGTTTGGAACTGTTAAATAGAGCCGCCCTTCCATAGGCTTTTCGGGCTTTTCCCTATCATGAAAATCGTCACTGCTTGGGTAATTGAAATCAGCCTCATCCACCCATGTCAAACCTAGTTTTTCTGCTGCTCTCTTGAATTCCTGTTTCGACTGCGCCAATTCAAAAACTATAGCTTTCTCAGGATGGAGGCCGTCTGTATCTTCTGATAAAGTTCCCGACGCCACGGGACTTTGAGAAACCCGTTTCAGCGTTTCAAACTTTGGTCCAAGCCTAGATAGCTGCCGCTCTGAACTAGGTGTCGAGATGCTGAAAAATCTCGGACTGCCTTTCAGACGCGCGTCTTGTTTTGGCGGATTTAGAATCAGCAGCGGGAGCTTTTCCATGATCTCTTGACTTATCCTTAATCGAATTACTTACACGGCTTTGCGAAAGACGCTTATCAACTATCGCTTTCAGATCTTGCTGACCACCCGAAAGAACCAATTTCCTCCTAATATCGAGCAAGACCTGCTCAATATCCGAAAAGCTACTACCAATTAATGAGCCCACAAACTCACTCTTCAGCCCACCAAGCTTCTCGCCAACTGCAGACTCAAAACTTACCAACCATTCACTAATTTGCTCAGACTTTGGCGGAACCAAATTGGAGTGAATTTGAAACCGCCGCCATGCAGCCCTATCTATCAATTCAGGATGGTTGGTAGCCGCAACAAAAACGTTATAAGAAGGAAGATCATCCACTTGTAAAAGAAGAGTACTAACAATCCTTTTAATCTCACCAGTGTCGTGCGCATCGCCCCGCTCTTTGCCGATAGCATCAAACTCATCGAAGAAGACAACACACGGGCGCGTTTTAAAAAACTCAAAAGCCGACTGTAGTCGCGAGGCAGTCTCACCAAGATAACTACCAATGATTCTTTCATAACGCATTACATAAAAAGGAAGCCCTAGCTCGTATGCTAATGCGCCAGCCAAACTTGTCTTGCCATTTCCTGGAGGCCCAGTTAATATCAACTTGCTGCGCGGCTCCAGCGCAAATGAACGCAACAAATCAGCGCGCCTATGCTCCTCAATTAATTCTAAGCAGACATCATAAACCTCAGGTTCCAGATAGAGATCTGAAATCCCTCTTGTCACAGTCACTTCAGCGTAGAGGTCCTGCACTGATTCCTTTCGTGGGGCACCCTCATATGAAAATGCCTCGGACCTCCCGACTGGATCACCCGCACTGCCCCACCTCGCAGAACGAAGTGTATCCGTCAGCTTTTGTGCATATATGTGATGCTGCCTAGCCTTCTCTTCTGAGACTATTGCCTCAACGACTCGCCGAACCGAGGCCTTATCTCCCCCCAAACCGGCTTGGGCGAGTTTTACCACAAGATCGCTTCTTGCCATATCAATTATGCACGCAAATTGTTGGCGTTACCTTAGAGGACGTGTATTTCGATATTTTTTTTACACCCTTCAGTCCTGACTTAGTGACCGCAGAAATACAACAATCCCCACCAGGCAACTCAAGTTTAAAAATCCCACGTTCATTTGTAATGATCGCTATGTCTTTCGCCGGAAAATCGGAACTCTCCACCATCACGAAAGCACCCTTGACAGGGTGCCCCGCATCATCGACAACGAAACCGCAGATGATCTTGGACTTCATAGTCGCACCTTCATTTAAGCGTACGCCACTCAGAGAGAATATCGACCAATGCCGGGGTAATTCTAACACCAGAGTTCGCATTCAATGTTCTGCCAGCGCCATTACTATGCACGCCAATGACTACTGGCTCAAGGTCGTCATCTGGATAGAACCAAATGGGAGAACCGCTCTGCCCGCCCTCAGTATCCACATCATAATAAAGCTTGTGATCTGTGACATCACAAACCCTATTCGAGTGATGCATCTGCTCTTCACCGACGTTACAAATTGGATAGCCTGAAATATTCACCATCTGCGAATTCAGGCGTGCCTCCGGGTAGAACCCAAATGCAAACGATCCGAGACTGCTATCTAGGTC
Organism: Pseudomonas palmensis; assembly: GCF_017848315.1. GTDB lineage: Bacteria > Pseudomonadota > Gammaproteobacteria > Pseudomonadales > Pseudomonadaceae > Aquipseudomonas > Aquipseudomonas palmensis. Next base: position 18,746 of record NZ_JAFKEC010000012.1, on the reverse strand, counting down.
ATTCGAGAGGATGATTGCACCAATATCATAATTTTCATCACCCGCGGAACACCATCTTTCCATGGTACGAAAAGACTTAGCTTTATAGCGTCCAAAGGGCTCAAGTTGGCCATCACGCCCCGGAATAACTTCTATATTTTCCATCCACCCGTCGTAAACCTTGTTGAAGACACAGTGGCCCGCAGTAATAATCAGCCGGGGGCCTGCTACCCACCCAGTGCCGATGAATGGCGTACCATCTCTAGCTGTGATTTCAAGGGCACAAATCTTCCTCCAAGGATCAAAGGAAGTATCAAGGACACGGGATCGGCGATCATGCCCAGGCACGAGAAGGCTTTGCCCATATGCAGTCTTTGCAACCAAAGGAGCATCTTGTTTACCACGGACTATTAACTTATCAGATGAGCACTTCAGCGCCTGCTCCGAAAATGCTCCAGCATCTCCCTTGCAAACTTTAACTCTCTGAACAGCTGCAACTTCGAGCACTGGCGAGTCACTGCAAACATCCCTATCGTAACGCGAACTCATGTCATCCACCCGTAAAAATTTAAAATCCGACACCGAGCGGCATTCGTTCGTGTCGGCGCACCCGCTTATCGTAGCACTGCTGGAAGCCTTCTCAGAGGCATTGGGGTGCATTTCGCCGAAAAATCTAGCCCCTACCCTCAGAATCAGGGCACCAAGCCCCTGACAGCGATAAGCTGGCGGCTCTTACCGTGCTTGCCTCCTGCGAGTGGCGACGCCAGCGTACTGCGGGTCCGCAGAGACCTATGCAATAGCTTGTCAGTCGCTCCTGAGAAAGCGACGGATAAGGCACCTCTCGCCAATAGACGCGGTAACGCACCCGAGAGAGTGGGCGATAGGCGTACATAACGGGCCTCCCGCACCCCGGGAAGGCCGACCTTCCGCAAGCATTAAAATTGAAGTTGCCACGGTCGAGACCTCAGGCCCGAGGGCTCAACCGCTATGCGCAATGCTGCCAATACCACAGCTAATAGTGAGAGTAAAATTACACTGGATCCAATCCTAAGGGACATGATACAAAGCAAAAGTGGCGATTCGCCATGACGCCGAGACAGTAATGATGGTTTGGAAAAACGACGACAACAAGAAGTATCGCGGAAAAATTGATCGCATATACGTTTCCATGACAGAAAGCTGGGAGGTCGAATACTTTATTGACCACTATCTAAAAACACGAAAGCGCGGGATCAACGACGAAAACAGGAGCCTAGTTGCTCACAAACTTGAAGACCTGCCCGGAAAAGCTCCTCACAAGCGCGACGAAGTCAGCGCGTGGCTTGACAAGCAATACAAACTGAGTCCAGCCTAAAAAGTAGCCCGAACTACATGTTCGGGCTTCTAACGCCCTGACACTCCTACTGACCAAACTATTTACCCTATACACAAAGACATCGGTAAAGATCGCCTCATTAAGCGCTCTTCCGGCACAAACAACCAAAATCACTAAACCCACCGCTGCTTGATCAAAGCTATCATAAACCGCGCCCCACATTGCCTATTAGCGACTCACCAACAATTCTAAAAATACCCTCCAGTCAAGTCAGGCGTGACTACATTACACGGCACGTTCCCACATAATTTTTGGCGGGGATTGCACAGCATCTTATAGAGATCCCCAACGCTCATCGCAGGCAGTGCGTCAAATATCGCCAGCACCAACTTATGCTTAACGGGATCCAATTGCCAATCGGGAATTCGCTGCCCCCGGTTGCCCAAGCTGAGAGAGCAGCCTTCGCGCCTTGATGTCTCGGTTGATTTGATGGCGGGACTTGTCCGCCAGCCTGGCGAATACAGGAAGCGAAAGGTCGGTTGGCGCTTCATGGATGGCAAGCATCTGCGCACGTTCTTTCTGGATAGCCGCGGGGCGCCACAGGCCAGAGTGAGCGTCTACTATCGACCCATAGCAGCCCTTCGTGGAGCGGCAGCTAACGGCCAAAAGCTGCCACTCAACAAGACTCGATAATTCCCACTCGACCGCGCGTCATTGAAGCCATAGCTCAATGCCAGACAGCCGCCGGCTGAATAAACGTTCGAACCCGTGGCCTGATCCCACAACTAAGCCCACTTAGGCTAATAACTCCCAACCGGCGACAGTAACCTCCCAAAGCACGCCCAGTCGAGATGATCCGAGAGGACACAAAGGTCAGCCTGCTAATATTCACATTTCTCATCGCTAAAGGGTCTGGGACACCCAGATCAATAAAGCCACCGACAGAATCGGGATTGAAAAGGCGAGAGGCATTAACAGAAGCCGAAGCTGTGACGATGCTGCCAAGATGGATAAACACAGAGCAAGATTTTTTAACATTGGCCGGTACCCAACATGAAAATGTGATTGAGTTTCCGGCTGATTCACTGCTTCTACGAGGTCATTCGGAGAGGGTGAAGATCTGCCCTGCGGCACCTTTGTAAGGTTTAGCGGACTTACACTCAGGAAGAACCTGATGCTAGAGGCAAAGTGAGCAGTATGCAACCGCAACTCATCACCTCGGTAGTGCTTTTCGCCCGACTGGGCGGCTCCGCGATCACAGCTCAGCAGAGATGAAAGCTACCTCAGGTCCGGTCATAAGGCGCTCGGGTACTCAAGGTCGATACTGTGATGTAGTCGAGAACTGCGCTTATGAACGTGGAGCGCTAGCGCTGCCTCTAGCCCGCCATCTATGAAAAAACGTTACCTCTAACAGATGCGTCGCGGCTATATTGATGGCAAACGGACACCACTCGATGGAACAGGCATTGGAAGACCTAGCAACGAAGATCCTCCCTCTGGTTCAAATGCTGATACCAGGCTTCATCACCACCATGATTTTTTACTGGCTGGCCGATGTAAAGAAACCAGGCCAGTTCGAGCGAACGGTACAGGCGCTAATTGGTACCGGCATCATCACCATCATCGTTTCGGGGATCTCAAAGGTCCTGCTGTGGATGGGAGACCATTGGTTCGTAATGGGCCTCTGGACCACAGACGTAGAGAGCGCATGGGGAATAGCACTCGCGATATGTCTAGGCTTGGGGTTGTCATACGCGTCCAACCATGACTATCTATACGGGATTGCCAGGCAGCTTGGACTCACATCGCGTGCCTCATACCCGGAATGGGTCTACGCATTTCGCAAGCGATCTGGGCATAGCGTAGTGTTGACGCTGCTGGATGGCCGACGCCTCTTCGGATACCCCCAAGTGTGGCCAACTGATCCCGCCACAGGCCATTTTTTGATTACACAACCGTGCTGGCTAGATGAGCAGGACGAATGGGTCGAAATGCCGGGAATTGAGAGTTATCTAGTCTCAAATTCTGACGTTTTGATGGTTGAGTTCCTTGAGCTACAGGAGACAACGAATGACCAGTAAGAGCGACACAAGCAAAAAGCATGTGGTGGAGCGAGTCAGTAACGAGGGGATGAATGTTAGCCCGCCAGCGCCAGTTAACGTTCGCCCCGCTACACCACCGCCTTCGCCGCCTAAAGCGCCCAACAAGTAGAGGGGACCAATGTACGAAGAAAGAGGGATATCGCCACAGCCACGCCGACCAAGCGGCAGCGAGCCTCAGCGTCCCAGTCCAGTAAGCCAGCGGCCAGCCACCCCACCTAAAGCCCCGCCAGCACCTCCACGTCGGAACGGATGACGCGCGTAGCTCTCCACGCTGTGCCAACCCAGGTTCATAGCTACCCCAAATCACCCTATGCAAGGATTCAGCATGTCGAATCACACAGGAAAGCCCACCTCAGTCAATGGCGGAGTGAGCAAAGAGACAACGAGCCAGCGCCCAGCTACTCCGCCGAAGGCGCCACCTCCCGCACCCAAGAAAAAGTAGGGCCACATAAGGCGACGTAGGAAGCAAGCGCGAATCGGGCAGAATTGCTCGACTCCTCAGCAGGCGTTCCTGCTGCGCCGTTACCCCCTAAAGGACGCTTTCGGAGTGATTGTAGGCGGGAAGCTGGACACGATTTGGATGATCCCATCCACGATAGTCTTTGCCATTCGCTGAGATACTTCAGCGTCACCCCTCGAATGAACGATGCTGTTCCTAATGTGTACCCACTCGTGCAGTCTGGGGAGCCACTCCGATTGGATTACGCTTCGGCTAACCGCATTTTTTATCATTCCCAGCAGTGACTGGTGATTTGGCCTTGTCGCACTGTCGTCTTCTTTGTATCGCATCACGCTCCGCAGTTCGCCCTCAAGATAGGTAACCGCCGAAACGATCGCCGCACGATACTCCCTTACCCTCAGAAGCCGGCGGGCCTCATCCAATTGAGAGTTACGATCTGATGGAAGCTCCCTTTCCAGGGTTGTGATCAGGTCTAGGGCGAAATCTTCTGACTCAGAGGTCAGTAGATCAGGCCGATAAATCACCGTGACGTCCTCCAGAGCAAGGGGCAACTGCTGGCCTTCCCTCATCACTACAATCAGTTTGAGCGACCTGCCTTTCTCCTTCCTCGACGCCGCTCGACTGATCGCCATCTTCAGTTCAACCATCGTCCAGTTGGAAGACAGATCGATGACCATTGCAATCGACCGATCGATTAGAGCGTCCAGCTTCGCGATAACCATATCCCCAGGAGAAATTACGCCATCAGCCGTAATCGGGACGAGGTTGATATCCTTCAAGGCGGGAAATACCTGGTCTTTGTAGAAAGGCAGAACCTCCAACGGCAGCGAGAAGAAGCAAAGCCGCGATGGCGCCGACCGTGGTCGCGACAGTTCTTGCATCGCCCGCTCTTCAGTCGGCTTCATCACGGTGAAAGCTTCGTCCCTGAGAAGCTCCCGAAGCTCATCAAAAGCTGCCGCTAGGATCTCACCGTACCTGTCTCGTGTACCTGGCAGATTGATCACCTTTACCCCGCGGCGCTCGAACCGCGAAATATCGGACTGATTCGCGCCTACAACGATCGAGTAGGCAAATCGTCTGGTGCGTCCCAGGCGCTGCGATACCACATGCCAAATCTGCCGGAAATCTGGATCGTCGAGACTGTACCCGACCAACACCGCAGTCTTGGTAATCAGCAGATTCGCGAGGTAGGTTGCGAACAGCGGATAGTTCGCGAGAAAGCCGTCGTAGTCAGCCTCCGTGACCACCATCCTTCTCGGATGGTGAAGGTCGCCATGGAGCTTGAGCAGGTTCACACCGGCCTTGGATGAATTCAGCGAGAGCTGCTCCTCTTCAAGGATCGGATAAACAACATTGGGCCCAAGCCGGTACTCCTGCTCCAGCAAGAAGTCGAAATTTGTTGTGCAGACGATATCGAATGGGATAGAGCAGAAGCTCTTGTGCGCCGCCCCGGGCTGGGCTTCGTGGATCAGCAACACCTGCGTGAGCTTATCCATCAACCTCGCCCGCCCTAGCTCATGCTCGTAAGCAGAAATCGCGTCGAGGGCCCCACTGGAATTGAAGTCAATAAGATCGTCTTCAAGAAGCTTACCTAGCTCCCCCCAAAGAGGAGGTCTCTGACCTGACGTGACATGGGCATTCAAGGACATGCCGGCCCCGATGATTGGCAGCCATCTGCCGTTTACGAGGTCGTCCAGGACAGGCTTGGGGAAGTACTTGAGGTAGTTTGTGGTCACTGCTAGATCCCTCTTGAGCAGCACCGGACAATATCAGTAATGGCACTTGGATGCCACGTTCTCACGCCTTCGCAGGCTGATGAAAGGAGGCAGAAAAACTCATTGGCAGAAGTCTACATAAGCTTGAAATCCTGGCGACGCTCGGAGTCTATCTAGACGAAAGGGTCGTGAATGATCTCCCGTAACTGCTCATCGGTGAGTAAATGCATACGTGCTGTCCTTGGTGAGTAAATGCATACGTGCTGTCCTTGGTGGCGTGCAGAGGGCTGAACTTACCTAAACAACATCGAGAATGGTGAATACCCGACCGCATCGGCCGAATCGCCGGCAAGCTAACACCCACTGGAAGATGAACAGCCTTCAGGCTTGCGGCCGGCCCACTCACATTGCGTAAGTCAGACTGGTTACCAGTGATACGGTTGCAGTTGCCCGATGCCCGATGCCCGCTTCTGGCCGTAAGCTGCCATACGGTGACTATCTATAATGGGTCGAAATCAGACATTCACTGGACCCACCATCTTCCGCGCAACTGCCAATCAGTGAGTGGTTCCGTCCCCGCGGCCAAAGGCTCTCATTTGATAGTCAGTTACAGCTTGGAACAGAGACTCAGCTATCAGGCGTAATCTTTCCACCTCTATTGCAGGCGCGCCAGTATCCTGAGCTTCGTGGTACCGGCGCATTGCCTCAATTGCCTCGTTGTAGGCTGGGTGGTCGGGCGGCAAGATCTTGGACTGTTTGGGCATCAGTGCCTCGATATCAGTGAATTGATTCAGACAGACTGCCGGCTTCAAGCAACTGGAAATCCACTACCGCGTGATAAAGGGAGTCGGCCAACACTCTAAGCCGCTCGATTGTCTCTTGAGATGCCCCGCTATCTTGGGCGGCCTGATGCGCCCTTATCGCATAAAGAGCTTCGCGCAGTAGCGGCTCGCCGACTTTGGCCATGCCTTCCAACGTTCGCTTCATGCCCTGCCCATGTTGCTCTGTTAAGCCATTATAGGGCGATAGCGACGGTGTGATGACAGGCATCGATCCAAGGCTTTGTGTTCTCCAGTTCAGGCCTCAGCGTGGCAAACCGGTTCCCACAGGAATGTCACCAGCTTCCAGATCTGCGCCACCACCTGTGGGAGCCGCACGTGTCGGCGATGGGTCGCGAAGCGTCCCCAATATGCATGCGCCGGGTCGATAGCTGCCGGCAAGAGCCAAGCACACCTACGCAGCCTTGGAGAAATCGCCCCTGTCCTAATGTAAGTCCTTAGGCCCCGTGAAAACAGCACGTCCACCATAATCCGCAGTAAACCAGCAAAAGCCACACTAATAATGGGGGACCAGATGGGGGACCAAAAACACACAGGCACAAAAAAGCCCCGAAAAATCAGGGCCTTGATGAAAATTAGTGGCGGAAGCGTAGGGATTCGAACTTTCTCGATTGCAGTGTGATCCGTTCCGAGCAAAAGTGTGCGCTATCATCCCAGGCTGTGTAAAAAAGCCCCAGTTCACGAAGAAGATATGCGGACCAGGCCTGTAGGTCTAGCAGATGGAGGCGTGGATCACCCTGGATCGGTCATAGGCATGGTGGTTGTGCCATCTGGACCGCGGCAGCTGGCCTCATGCCCTGATCGCTTACGTAGTCCTGCAATTCCGATTATCTTCATCATTCATTTGAGGTTGTAGGATAGCTTGAAGGTTCATCTCGACGATTACCCTCGGCAGGGTCTTGACCAGGAAGTGGGTGGTTCCCAGTTTGAGCGTTCCGAAAGGATGCTCCACCGTCTGCTGCCACCCGCGTCGGGTCATGCCCAAGGCGCGCGGCAGAGACATGCTTCCTTTCCATTGAGCCCACTGGTTGTACATGGTCGTCTTATGGGATGACGCGGTGTAGTGGTGGGTCGCGGATGACAACTATCCACCCATTACAGCCCCTCGACCGGTAAAGCAACACCATCCATGCGATGTAAACCCCTTCTGGTGAACAGCCTGACAGTAAGGATTGACCATCACCGCCCGCCGGTAGCAATCCGATCGGAACAGCTGCTTCGCCTGGTTCCTCCCGCACCTCAACTTCCAACCACTTCGACATCGAACGCCTTGCCCTCGGTCGCGACTCGCCTGGCATACCCGACGCCCCACACCATCGCCCGACTCATGGTTTCGCCAGGGCATTGGAAAAAGGCTTGCTCACTCATCATCGAGCCATCGGCGCGATAAACTCCGATGAACAACTGAGTGGCACCCGTTCGTGACAAGCGTGCCTGCACTTCGAGACAGGCTCCTGTGTCCAGCGTTTCCTCATGGATCTGGTGGTGCAGGATCGGATCGCACCATTGACGATAGGTTTCCCCTCTTCTTTTCATCTGCCTGTCCTCTGCTGTTGTCAGCGGTAGATAGCCTCGCGCGCGTAATCAGTCCAAATGAAACGACGCCATCGGACAGGCGGCCGAGTTATACAAAGCGGTTTTTTTGTACATCCACCATTCGTCGCCAATCCGCAAATCTCATACAACCTTCGTTTCGTCGCCGTCCTTCTAACGCCACAAGCAAAACAACTGGCAATCGCTACAGGACAAGATCATGGCCACGAGATTCACGTATGGCGCACGGTTGCTCGGTCTTATGTTGCTCAGCATCGGTGCTTTGCAGCTCTCGGGTTGCGACATGGTGTTGTTCAATCCAAAAGGTCAGGTCGGGTTGGAGCAGCGCAACCTGATCATTCTCGCCACGCTGCTTATGCTGATAGTGGTAGTCCCGGTCATGATCATGGCGCTGGTATTCTCGGTGCACTACCGCGCCTCCAATGAAAAGGCGCGCTACACGCCGGAATGGAACCATTCGCGCGCTATCGAGGCAGTGGTCTGGGGTGTGCCGCTTATCATCATCATTGTGCTCGGCGTGGTGACCTGGCGCTCGACCCATGCGCTGGACCCGTACCGACCACTCGTGGCTGACCGACCGGCGATAAAGGTTCAGGTGATCGCCACAGACTGGAAATGGCTATTCGTCTATCCCGAACTCGGCATCGCCTCGGTCAATGAGTTGGCCATGCCAGTGGATACCCCGGTGGATTTTCGGGTGACCTCCGATGGCGCCATTACTTCATTCTTCATTCCGGCCCTCGGCGGGCAAATCTATGCCATGGCGGGCATGCAGACCCAGCTGCATCTGATCGCCAACCACAAGGGCACCTACAACGGCATCGCTGCCAACTACAACGGGCCGGGTTTTTCCGATATGTATTTCGAGGCCTTGGCTTTAGACCAAGCCGGTTTCGACGCCTGGGTGACAGCGGTGCGCAGGTCACCGAATCGGCTTGACCAGGCGCGCTATGCACAGCTGGCCAAACCGAGCGTCGCCCATCCTGTGGAGCACTACGCCAAGGTGGACGACGGCCTGTTCCAGTCCCTGATCGACAAGTACCAGGGCATTGGCCGGTCTAACGACGTCGAACGGCGCCTGAGCATCCCTGATGATGAAGCGCCGAAAGGCAGCAAGGAGTGACCCGCATGTTCGGAAAGTTGAGCTGGGACGCCATCCCCATGGACGAACCCATCATCATGTACACCCTTGCTGTAGTCGGCATGATCGGCGTTTGCGGCTTTGGGATGATTACCTACAAGCGCAAATGGACGTATCTGTGGAAGGAGTGGTTGACCTCGGTCGACCACAAGCGCATCGGCGTGATGTACATCGTGGTCGCCCTGGTGATGCTGCTGCGGGGTTTTGCCGACGCGCTGATGATGCGTACTCAGCAAGCCATGGCTTCGGACGGCTCGCCCGGCTATCTGCCACCGGAACACTACGACCAGATCTTCACCGCTCACGGCGTGATCATGATCTTCTTCATGGCCATGCCATTCGTGGTCGGCCTTATGAACATCGTCGTGCCGTTGCAAATCGGTGCGCGCGACGTGGCTTACCCGTTTCTGAACGCGGTGAGCTTCTGGCTGTTCGTATCGGGTGCGGTTTTGGTGAATCTCTCGCTGGGGATCGGTGAGTTCGCCCGCACTGGGTGGGTCGCCTACCCGCCCTTGTCCGGTATCGGCTACAGCCCGGGCGTAGGCGTGGATTACTACATCTGGTCCTTGCAGATCTCCGGCGTTGGGACGTTGCTGACCGGGCTGAATTTCTTCGTCACCATCCTAAAAATGCGCACCACCGGCATGACCTTGTTCCGCATGCCGGTGTTCACCTGGACGGTATTGTGCACTTCGATACTGATTCTGGCCGCATTCCCCATTCTCACCGCCACGCTGTTCATGCTCAGCCTGGACCGCTACCTGGGCATGCATTTCTTCACCAACGAGATGGGCGGCAACCCGATGATGTATATCAACCTCATCTGGGCCTGGGGCCACCCGGAGGTGTACATCCTGATCCTGCCGGCTTTCGGAATCTTTTCTGAGGTGGCCTCTACCTTTTCACGCAAGCGGCTGTTCGGCTACTACTCGCTGGTCTGGGCCACCATCGTCATCACCCTGCTGTCGTTCATCGTCTGGGTACACCACTTTTTCACCATGGGCGCCGGGCCGAACGTGAACGCGTTCTTCGGCATTATGACCATGATCATCGCCGTCCCGACTGGGGTGAAGATCTTCACCTGGCTGTTCACCATGTACCGCGGTCGGGTGCGCTTCGAGACACCCATGCTGTGGACGGTGGGCTTCATCGTCACCTTCAGCATTGGCGGCATGACCGGCGTGCTGCTGGCGGTGCCGGGCGCAGACTTCCTGCTGCACAACAGCCTGTTTCTCATCGCGCATTTCCATAACGTGATTATTGGCGGCGCGGTGTTCGGCTACCTGTGTGGCCTGACCTACTGGTTCCCCAAGGCGTTCGGTTTCAAGCTCTACGACCCGCTGGGGCGTGCCGCGTTCTGGTGCTGGCTGGCGGGTTTCTATTTCGCTTTCATGCCATCTTACTTTCTCGGTTTCATGGGCATGACCCGGCGCCTGAACCATTTCAATGTGCCTGAGTGGCGGCCGTTTCTGCTGCTGGAGATGGTTGGTGTGCTTATCATCCTCTGCGGCGTGGCCTGCCAGCTAATGCAACTGATTGTGAGCATCCGCAAGCGCCACGAAAACCGCGACCACACCGGCGATCCCTGGGATGGCCGCACGCTGGAGTGGGCCACTGCGTCACCGCCGCCGTTCTACAACTTTGCCGAGCAACCGGTGGTGCACGGCATCGACGCCTATTGGGGAATGAAGGAGCGTGGGGTCAAGACGCTGATCGAGGCGGATTTTCGCAGGATTCACATGCCGTGCAACACTAGCCTGGGCGTGTTGATCGGCGCATTGAGCACAGTGCTGGGCTTCGCCTTGGTCTGGCATATCTGGTGGCTGGCGATTGCCTCACTGCTGACCACGGTGGCAGCACTGATCGTACGCAGCTACGACCGGCATACCGAGTACTACGTGACGGCCGAGGAAGTCGAACGCGTGGAAACCCAACGGCGTCAGCTGATGGCGGAGGCCTGAGCCATGTCGCACATCATCTTGAACGAAAGCGCCCACCAGCAGGAGCAAGGCTACGAGGATGCGGGTTCGCTGAGCCTGTTCGGCTTCTGGATCTACCTGATGACCGACTGCATCCTGTTCGCCACGTTGTTCGCCACTTATGCGGTGCTGGGCCAGTCCGTGGCGGGCGGCCCTGGCCCTGCGGACATCTTTGAGCTGCCCTACGTCCTGGGCGAAACCAGCCTGCTACTGCTCAGCAGCATCACCTATGGCTACGCCATGCTGGCCAACCACCGCAAGGACAAGCGCCGGGTGCTGCAGTGGCTGGGGGTCACCTTTGTGCTGGGCCTGGCTTTCGTCGCCATGGAGGTGAACGAGTTCCACCACTTGATCGCCGAGGGCTACGGGCCGCAGCGCAGCGCGTTTCTCACCGGCTTCTTCACCCTGGTCGGCACCCATGGCCTGCACGTGCTGGTCGGCCTGGTGTGGATGGCCCTGCTGATGATCCAGGTCCAGCAGCGTGGCCTGTGCTGTGTCAACTCCACACGGCTGAGCTGCCTGAGCCTGTTCTGGCATTTTCTCGACATCGTGTGGGTGTGCGTGTTTACCGTCGTCTACCTGTTCGGAGTGATCTGATGAGCAGCGAAAGCCAGATTCACAGCAGTGCCGGCGCCAGCCAGTCCAGCCACAGATCGTACAATATCGGCTTCCTGCTGGCTGCGTTGCTGACCATTGTGCCGTTCGGGCTGGCCATGTTTCCCAGCTTGCCGCGCGCCGCTACCTTCCTGTTGGCGCTGGTCTGCGCGGTGGTGCAGATTCTGGTGCACATGATGTTCTTCCTGCACCTGACCACCGCGCGTGAGCAGCGCTGGAGCCTGGTGGCGCTGGTGTTCTCCGTGGTGATCATCGTGCTGTTGGTGGGGTTGTCGCTATGGATCATGTACTACGTGCACTACAACATGCTCGGTTTGTGACCCGTCCTCGCCCACGGGCTTGTCCTGCCGCCTGGCGATGGTGTTGCTGAGCGGGTTAATGGATGAAACCATGCGTGCCGCCCCTGCTCAGGGCTGTTGGTAATGCCCCGGCGATGTGCCGCGCTCGTGGTCATGCTCAAGGCGCTGCACCTGCACGTCAGTAAACGACGACGCTTCACTACGATGCAGGCCTTGCAGGTAATCGCGCGCCGCTTCGCGACTCAAGTTTTCCTGTTCACTGCGCAGCTCGCAGGTGCCGGGTTGGTTGTCGAGGATGTAGCTGATCAAGTACAGGTAGTTGGCCATACGGATACTCCTTTTTTCAGATGGGGATGGACGACTCAGTAGGATTGATCGTTATCGGTTCGCATTCGTTCAGCCCAAAAGACGGCTGGCAGCCGGCAAGGGTGAACTCTGTTTGCCATCGTGCAAGGCTTTGGTGGTGCATGATTAAGGCTTCCTGCATGCTTGGTCGCCAGTTTTGTTTGCCACAAGATGAAAGGCCAACTTTCATTAGAGCCTCTTGTCCGCCCGAGTGAAATTCTTTGCACGATGTGCCGCTTTCCATGGGTCACTGGTTAACACAGACCTTCCTGTGTAACTACCGACATGAGGTGTCAATCATGGCTAGCAATCAAGACGACCGCGGGAATCAAGGTGGCAACGCCAACACCAATCCAGGCAACTTTGCCAATGACCGGGAAAAGGCATCCGAGGCCGGGCACAAAGGCGGCCAGGTGTCAGGAGGTATTTCAAGAACGATCCAGAGCGCGCCTCGGAAGCAGGTCACAAGGGTGGCCAGGCATCCGGCGGTAATTTCAAGAACGACCCTGAGCGGGCATCCGAAGCTGGCCACAAGGGCGGCCAGGCGTCCGGCGGCAACTTTGCCAATGACCGCGAAAAAGCCTCGGAAGCCGGACGGGTCGGTGGCCAGCATAGCCACGGTGGCGGTCGCAAGAGTGATGACAACCGCTAGTCATCCGTGAAAATCGCAGGGGCAGCCGGGCTGCTCCTGCGCGCTGATGTGGACGTCCCATGTTCATGCACAATAAGATTGCAACACACCGTGCCCGTGGCGCAGCCCAATCCGGGCATCATGGCGGCCTCACGCGCACCTGCCATCAAAACAGCTTGCTTGCGCCCCGTTGCCCATCACGCCACGCCAGTCGGACCATCTAGTACCTGTCTGACCCGGCAAGCCAGATCGTGTGGCTGGCAGGGCTTGGAGATGACCTCGAACTCGGCGCCGCCAATGTCAGTCCGCTCGATCGCGTTTTCCGCGTAGCCTGTCGTCAGCAAGACTTTGATCCCAGGTTGCAGGCGCCGCACGGCTCGGGCAAGCATTACGCCGTTCATGCCGCCCGGCATGATCAAGTCGGTAAACAGCAAGTCATATCGCTCCCCAGCCTGGATCAGTTTAAGCGCCTCGCGGGCGTTAAGCACCATGTCGGCGGCATAGCCGTAGTCCTCCAACACCATCTTCGCCAGCTCGGCCACATCCGGCCGGTCCTCGACGATCAGGATGCGCTCACTGCCAGCACTGCGCTTAGCCACTTTCGACGGTTGCTGCTGCACCAGCTGAGCGTCATCCACCGGGAAGTACAGGCGCAACGTGGTACCTTCGCCTTCTTCGGTGTAAATACGCGCCGCGCCCCCGGACTGGCGGGCAAAACCGTACACCATCGACAACCCCAGCCCCGACCCTTTTCCCTCTTCCTTTGTGGTGAAAAAAGGGTCCATCACACGGTCACGGATGCCCGCAGGCATACCGACACCGTTGTCGGTGATGGATATACTCACGTAGCCACCCGGCAGCAATCCGTCAAACGACAGGCTTGGATCGGTGATCAGGACGTTTCGGGTTGCGATGAATATGTGCGGCCGCTTGCGGCCTATCAGGGCATCCCTGGCGTTGAGGAAAATATTCAGCAGGGCCACTTCTGCCTGTGTCGCGTCGATCCGGCAGCTACGCAGCTGGTCCTCAAGATCAAACTCCACCGTCACCTCGGCGCCGAACGTACGCTCGATGATTGGGCGCGCATCGTCAATCAGGTGGTTCAGGTTCAGTACCCGTCCATGCAACTTCTGCTTACGGGCGAACGCCAGCAATTGCTTGGTCCAGGTACTGGCACGGTCGACTGCCGATTGCGCATGCCCGACGCTACGGCGAATACGGTTCAGGTCCGCCTGGGGCTTCTCGGCTTGACGGGCGATCAGGCCCAGGTAGCCACCCATGACCTGCAACAGGTTGTTGAAGTCGTGGGCGATTCCGCCTGTCAGCTGCCCCAACGCTTCCATTTTTTGCGCCTGACGCAGGGCGTCTTCGGCGTCGCGGCGTCGGCTGACATCCAGCTGAGAAGCAAAGTAATAGATCAGCTCACCGCGCTCATTGAAAATCGGCGAGAGAAACAAGGCATTCCAGAAGCTTGAACCGTCCTTACGATAGTTGAGGATCTCAGCCGCAATATCGACGCGCTGCTCTATGGCCTGACGCAGGCTGTCTACCACCGTGCGGTCGGTGTCGGGCCCCTGCAGGAATCGGCAGTTTTGGCCCAGAATCTCCTCCGCGGCATAACCTGTCATTTCCAGGAAGGCCCGGTTGGCGAAGATGATCGGGTTGTCGTCTCGGTTAGGATCGGTGACGATCATCGGCATCCGGGTAGTTTGCACCGCGGCGAAGAACATATCGCGGGCCAAGCCGGAAATGTCGCCCGAAGCCTGGTTGCTGACGCGCGCCTTCTTTTCGGTCACGAGAATCTCCTTGATCATTGCGCCTGGTTCGTTAAATCTGGACAACTTTCGTGGGCAGGTTGCTCCCGGTCAGCCGCCAAGTTGCACGACGTCGGCAGTTTCAGGGAACAGGCTATCCACTCGCTGCTGGACACCCTGGACGGCAACTACCTCAGCTGGTCGAGCACTGCTTTGGCCAGCGAAGAGGCCGTTATTGGATGGATTAGCCATTTGAAACTGACTCAGACCACTCGTCCGTTGGGCTGTCCGCTTTATTGGCCATGGTTGTCCTCTAAGGACACCAGCCAGAGCCTTTCTCATGCGACAGCTATTTCAAACGATAACCCTTCCCCTCGCTTGCTCTCTGCTGTGGGCCTGCTCCGCTCACGAAACGAAGTCTCCTGTGGAGACACCAGGCAGGCCCGAGTCTGCTAAAACCCAGCTGCTGGAAGCCGGCGCCGCGACGCTGCAGTCCAAGCCGCCCATTGAGGCCATCAACGCTTACCTGGATGGCTTTCACTTCTACAACGGGCATCCGGACGTGCAGATGGAAGCGCACCACTACTGCTCCATCCTCAACGAGGATGTCATTCAATGTGTGATATTCGACGGCAATACCAAGGGGGCGAAGATCATGGGCGTCGAGTACATCATCGACGAGAAGCTTTTTGCCGGCTTACCAACGAGGGAGAAGGCGATGTGGCACAGTCATGGCTACGAGGTCTCCTCTGGGCAGTTGATCGCCCCAGGCATCCCTGATCCTGCGGAACATGCCCTGATGGCGCGACTGGCTCACACCTACGGGAAGACGTGGCACACCTGGCATACCGATCAGGACAAAGCGCTGCCGGTGGGGGTGCCGCAGTTGATGATGGGCTTTACCGCAGATGGGCAGGCTGACCCGGCGATGGTCGAACAGCGCAATGGGCGCTTGGGTGTGGATGCTGGGAAAACCAAAGGCGAGCGGGCTGACATCCGTATTCCTGATGCTGATCCCCAGGCGGATGGCTGGCAGCACGGTAATGTCATTCAAATCACCGATCCAACCGGTGCCCATGTACATCGTTCTTCAACAGCTACGCCATCCACTACGAATAGCCGGTCTAGCCAATAGCCGCCTGCAACAACTGTGTTAGATAAGGTCTTGGGCGCGCCCCCTTCGGGGAGAGGCTGTCGTGTTTGGCGATCATCATGATGGTGATCATCCCCCAAAATCCAAGGGAAAGTAAGGTGTGAAAAGCCCGGTGCATCGGCACCGGGCTCGCGCCTTCATTTTTCGAGTGTGGCCGCCTGGTTACCTCCTTCTTCAGCGATAGCAGAAAGCTTGTCGTCCGCCGCTTTTTCCTCGGCCAAGGTATCGCCCAGCAACGACACTGCTTCCTTCATTCCCAGGTGCTTGGCCATGGCGATCAGCGTTCCATAGCTGGCGATCTCGTAATGCTCTACCTTCTGGCAGGCGCCGATCAGTGCGGCATCCAGCACCGCGCCTTGTTCGATTTCATCGAGCAATTCCTTGCTCTCCTCCACCAGCCCCTCCATCGCAACGCACTTCATCCGCTTGAGCTTCAAACCTGCCGACTCCACCAGTTGGTCGATGCGCTCGATCTGACCCTGGGTCTCGGCCAGGTGGGATGTGAAGGCGTCGGCCAGTAGTGGATTGGTGGCGGCCCTGGCCAACCGAGGCAGCGCCTTGGTGATCTGCTTTTCTGCGCTATACACATCAGACAGTTCATGGATAAACAGGTCTTCAACAGTTTTCCGTGCAGCCATTGGTTATCTCCTAGACGGTAGTGATCAGTGCAGGGTGTTACTCAGAAAAGTTTCCGGGCGCTCGACTTCCGGCGCATCGCCGGGAAGGTCGTTGGGTAGAAGCGAGCCGACTCCGAAGGTCATTACGGCCATGCGTACACGCAGAGCTCGACAGGCCAGGCGGGACTCAGCTTCAAATTCGGCCAACGCTTGGCTCATGAGGTGCTCAACACCAAACAGGCGATGTAGCGAGGCTTT
The DNA here is from genome assembly GCF_017848315.1 of Pseudomonas palmensis. Taxonomy (GTDB): domain Bacteria; phylum Pseudomonadota; class Gammaproteobacteria; order Pseudomonadales; family Pseudomonadaceae; genus Aquipseudomonas; species Aquipseudomonas palmensis. Next base: position 1,990 of record NZ_JAFKEC010000012.1, on the reverse strand, counting down.
CTTGCGCAGAATGTTCATGATGCCTCCGACTTTCTCAGTCTTTGCCATTAATCAAGCCGGAGCCGAGATCTGCGCCTGTAACCGGGTTGGCGGTTGGATCAGACATTGTCCGAAGCTTCATCGCCTCAACTGTTTCAGCTTCGGCAGGAGTGAGCGTCACCGAAGCGGTGCCATCCCCACCATCCACAGCAGCTGATGGATTTTCCACGTACTCCCACTCACTGCCCTCGTTCCAAGGGCCACGCACATTGGGCTCACCAGACATATTGAAATACTTGTTGGTGAACTCCGGCATACCAGGGAGTTTGCCTTGGGGGAAGTTCGGCTGAATGGTATGAAGCGCCTTTTCAAAGGAAAGCTGATGGGCGATCTCCCGGGTCATGAGAAAGCCCAGCGCCTCTTTCACGCCCGGGTCATCGGTAACGTTCATCAGACGTTCGTAGACGATCTTGGCTCGCGCTTCAGCTGCAATGTTCGAACGAAAGTCTGCTGTAGGCTCGCCTATGGTATCGACATAGGCAGCGCTCCAAGGGACGCCAGCCGAATTGGTCAGTGGAGCACCGGCACCATACAAGATGCTGGTGATGTGGGAGTCGTTACCCGCACCATTGATTGCTCGATACAGCTCGCCTTCCTCTTCGACCCCTTCGGCCAAGCGGCCTTTGGCACCCTTGTTGAGCATGACGATTATGGAGCCGACGATCTCCAGGTGGCTGAGCTCTTCGGTTGCAATATCCATCAGCAGGTCTTTACGCCCTGGGTCGTCTTCCGCCAGTGCCTGGGTGATATATCGGCTAGCAGCGGCCAGCTCGCCCTGAGCACCACCGAATTGTTCGAGCAACAGATTGGCCAGGCCGGGATTGGGCTGGGCGACACGCACGGTATATTGCAAGCGTTTGTTATGGATAAACATGGTTTGCTCCTCGCGGCTAGTAAGCAGGCGCCCTCTAATGTAGGCACCATCAATGCTTAGGAGCGAACAGATGTTATTACGTGCTAAATCCATATCCGCTTTCTGGATGAATGGACCGGGAAGATAAGTTCAATCGAAATTTCACATCACTCGAAAATACCTTAACTCTAATCTTTAGCGTACCCATCCATTCGTCGACCGAAACGAACCCCTGAGACAATCCGGATTCCCAATAACTCATTTCCGAGGATATTGACCATGACGACCCCGACTGAAAACTTACTCGATTGGCTGCGAGATGCTCATGCAATGGAGCAGCAAGCGGAGAAAATGCTCAAAGCACAAGCAGAGCGGTTAGAAAATTATCCCGAGCTTCGTGAGCGGATCGTTCAACACATCGCAGAGACGGAGGGACAACAACGTCTACTTGGGGAATGCATTAAGCGTTTGGGAGGAAGTCCTTCAACTTTGAAAGATCTTGCAGGAAAGCTCATGGCATTCGGGCAGGCTGTGGGTGGTATGACCATGAGTGATGAAGTCGTCAAAGGGGCTATGTCTGGTTATGTATTTGAGAACCTTGAAATCGCCTCCTATACCGTGCTTATTGAGGCAGCAACGGCCTCAGGTGATGAGCTTACTGCCGAAGCGTGCCGAGCGATTTTGAAGGAGGAGGTCGCGATGGCCGACTGGTTGAGGGAGCACTTGCCAGAAATCACCCGCGCATTCCTGAGCCGGTCGGCAACACCTGGCGAAGAAGCGAAACGATGACCCAATATTTGCGCCGTCTGCGATCCCCGGCGGCGCAAACAACTGATAAAGGGGCGCCAATGCGAAGCCTATCTGACACACGCTGCTGCTCCGGACGAACGAAAGGCCCATTATGGAAAACGTTCAGCTTTAGCATTCTTCACTTCACCATTGCATTCACAGTTGCATATTTACTTACAGGCTCAGCGCTCACAGGCGGACTGATAGCTGTAATTGAGCCGGCATGTAACACCTTAGCATTCTATTTTCACGAAAAACTATGGCGCCAGCTAGAGCGCAGATGAAAACAAGCGGCGCAGATCGCCTGCC
>NZ_JAFKEC010000128.1 GCF_017848315.1 Pseudomonas palmensis | reverse complement strand
GGCGCGGGGGCGGTTGACGCAGGAGGAGCGCGGGAATCTGGTGCTGTAGGGTTGCCAGGTTCGGTTCGGGGCGGGTGGGCCGGTCGTTGCTACCCGCTTACCGCCCCAGGTGCCCCAGCGGCAGCGCCCCCTGCGGCTTGATCGTCTTGATTGCGAAGTTGCTGCGGATATCCCGGATCCCCGGCAGCTTGAGCAGCGTATCGGTCAGGAACCGCTCATAGCCGCGCAGATCCGGCACCACCACATGCAACAGGAAATCCGACTCGCCCGACACCAGAAAGGCGCTGACCACCTCGGGCAGGGCCAGCACGGCCAGGCGGAAGTTTTCCGCTTCGACCTCATGGTGCCGCTCGACCTTCACCCCCACGAACACCGTCAACCCCAGGCCGACCGCCTCGGCTTCGAGGCTGGCATGGTAGCCGCGGATCACCCCGGCTTCTTCCAGCAGCCTCACCCGTCGCAGGCACGGCGAAGCCGACAGCCCGATCTCTTCAGCCAGTTGCACATTGGTGAGGCGCCCGTCGCGCTGCAGTGCGCCAAGGATGCGTTGGTCGTAACCGTCCAGCTTGGGGTAGGTCGGGTCGTGGTTTGGCATAAGTGGCCTGTGGCTAGGTATCGAATTGGTACATCCTGCCAATAATAGCCCCGTTGCGGGCGCATAACGCAAGCACCTGCCTCGACCTTCCGGCATAGAATTTTCACTCTGTTGCCCCAGCCTGAGGTCGTTGAAATGGACGAAAAACTGCTCTACCTGACTGCCCTGACGATGATCTACCTGATGCCGGGCCCGGACATGATCCTGCTGCTGCAGACCGGTGCGCGCCAGGGGCGGCGGGCGGCGCTGGCGACCGTGCTGGGGCTGGCGGTTGCCCGTGCGTGCCACGTGACCCTGGCCGCCGTCGGGCTGGCGACGCTGTTCAAGGTACTGCCCTGGACGTTCGAGGTGGTCAAGTACACCGGGGCGGCCTACCTGCTGTGGCTGGGGGTGAAGATGTTCAGGCCCGTGGCGGGTGCAGTGCAGGGCCAGGG
>NZ_JAFKEC010000127.1 GCF_017848315.1 Pseudomonas palmensis | reverse complement strand
GCACAAAGCTGCCCGGTTCGTACAGGTAGTGCACCGTGCGCCCGGTGTGACCTTCATCCTGCGCAGGCGAGCTTTCCCAGGCGAGGGTGTCGCCGTCCCAGCCGAACAGGGTGAAGCCGCAGTTCATCTCGCGCTGGCGCTTGGCTCGCTCCAGCTGGTTCCAGCCAGTACCGGCTTCAGGTTTGTTCCAGTAATGCGCCGTCGAGTGCTTGTGCAACCGACGCCCAAGGGCGTCATAGCTGTACTCGACCTTGAGCTTGTCGTCGCTGTAAGCCTGCAAGCGGTCGAAAAGATCCCAGGTGAACCGGGCCTGCACACCGTTGTGCAACCGGTGGCTCAGGTTGCCCCGCTCGTCATAGGTGTAATGCGTGCCCGCATACTCGCGCAGCAGGTTATCCATCAAACGGTTGCGCTTTGGCGTGCGCTCCAGCGGCCGCGTCAGTTCGTGGTGCTTGTCGTCCAGCAGGTTGCCGGCCGGGTCGAAGGCGAAGGTCTCCACCCCCAGGCGGCTGGTGGCCTGCAACAGGCGGCCAATCGGGTCGTACTGGTAGGCCAGATGACCACGACGGGTGTCGTGGATGTCGCTCAGCTGGCCTACCGCGTCGTACTGATACTCACGCTTGAGCAGGGTCGATTTGCCGTCCTGGCTGCCCAGCAGCTGTTCCTGCAGGCGCCCCGCCGGGTCCCACGCCTGAGTCTGGCTCAACCTGTTGCCCTGATGCCGCACAACCTCGCGGTGCAGGTCATCGCGCTCGTAGGCCAGCAGTTCATGCTGATCGACCGTCATGCCCAACAGATGACCGCTACCGTAGGTCAGCCAGCTGACCTTGTGCCCGTCCGGACGAGTGGTGGAGGTACGCAGGTTGAGGGCGTCGTACTCGTGCTGCCACACCGCGACCATCGGGGTGCCGGTGGCCAGGTAGTGCTGGTGTTCACGAACGAGGTTGCCGGCCTCGTCATGGAACCACTGCAGTTTGCTCGCGGCGTTGATGGCCTGGATCAGCCTGCCGTTGCCGTCGTAGGCAAAGGTTTCTTCCTCGCGCTGGTCACCCTGGCTGGCCACGCGGGAA
>NZ_JAFKEC010000126.1 GCF_017848315.1 Pseudomonas palmensis | reverse complement strand
GTGGGGAATACGGTCTGGTCGTCGCCGAACACCAGCGCATGGCCCTGCGGGCTGTGCTGGAAGTGGTAGTGGATGCCCTCCTCCTCGCACAGGCGCTGGATGAAGTGCAGGTCGGACTCGTCGTACTGCACGCAGTACACCCGCTCGGGATACACCGCGCCGAGCACGAAGCGGTGGTCGCTGGCGAGGATGCCGTGCTCTTCGAGCACCTGGGCGATGATCTGCGGCACCGTCTTGTGCTGGAAGATGCGCTGGTTGATGCGGTGTGCCAGGTACGCCAGCTGCGGGCGCAGCACCAGCCGGTAGCGCGACAGGCGCCGCCCCGTTTCGCCCTGCGCGGCGCTGTAGACCAGCCCGTGAATGCCGCTGCCGCTGGGCGACAGCTGCAGGAAGGCGAGCGTGTGCAGGAGGGATTCGAGGTTCAGCGACGCCCGTTCACTGACCAGCTCCAGTTCGAATTCGAACGGCTGGCTGAGCGCTTCGCGCCCGCTGAACGACAGCACCTGAAAGTCGCTGTCGACCCCGTCCAGGGTCAGGGTGAAATGGGGCTGGTTGGCCGCTGAGAACATCCGATGTTCCTCCCGCTGCAAAAACTGGGGTGACAGGCTGCCCCGGCCGGCCATGCTGGCTGGCCGGGGCAGTGAACTAACGCAGGCTTAGCCGGCGACCGGGGTACGCCAGTCGTCCGAGCCGGAGGTACCGGACACTTCGTGGGTCCAGGTGATCTTGCGGTAGGTGAAGTGCACGTCTTCAAGGTGGGTGAAGTGCGCGTTGGCCGGGTCCTGGCAGTTGTGCATGTAGTCCTTGATGTCGACGATGATCGCGTCTTCGAGCTTGGTGGTGAAATAGTGCTCCTGGGTGCCGGCCGCCGAGGTGCGGTACCAGTGGATGACGATTTCGGTCAGGCGCTCGCCGGAGGTCAGCGCGGCCAGCAGCAGGGGCGAGGCCTTGTCGAAGACCTTGGTGATGACCACCGGCTTGTGCACGCGCTGGCCGGTCGGCTGACCGGACTGCGGGTCGCGCGGGATGATCACTTCGTGGTTGAAGCCCTGGACCATGACCTGGTCTTCGTGGCCTTCCTGGTAGGTGTTGCCGACCGAATCGGCGGTGAAGGC
>NZ_JAFKEC010000125.1 GCF_017848315.1 Pseudomonas palmensis | reverse complement strand
ACCCCGCACACTGCCCCTGGCAGCGACCCTGCTGCTGGTCTCCGGCAGCGCGGCGCTGATCTATCAGGTGCTGTGGATCAAGCAGCTGTCACTGGTGGTGGGGGTGGAAGTGCATGCGATCACCACCGGCATCAGCGCATTCTTCGCCGGGCTGGCGCTGGGCGGCTGGTGGCTGGGGCGTCACGCCGATCGGCTGCGCCAGCCGCTGCGCCTGTATGCGCTGCTCGAACTGGCCGTGGCCGTGGTCGGCATCGCGGCCACCCTGGCCCTGGGCAGCAGCGCCGGGTTGTTCGCCCGCCTGCAGGGCAGCATCGGGCTGCTGGCCTGGGCGCTGCCGTTCAGCCTGGTTGCCCTGCCGGCGCTGCTGATGGGCGGCACCCTGCCGGTGCTGGTGCGTGCCGTGACCGCGCAAGGGGCAACGGCCGGACGCGCCGGCGGGCAGCTGTACGCGGCCAACACGGCCGGGGCGATTGTCGGCACCCTGCTCGCAGCCTTTGTGCTGATCCCGCTGCTGGGGGTACGCGGCAGTGCCTGTGCCGCCGCCGTGCTCAACCTGCTGGCCGGGGCCGGCGCACTGTGGCTGCTGCGCCTGACACCGGACGTCGAAGCCGACACCGTGGTAACCGCCAGCGCCCCGCGCAGCCCGGCGGCGCGCCTGGCCCTGGCCCTGTACGCGGTGGCCGGGGGCATTGCGCTGGGCTATGAGGTGATCTGGTCGCAGGCCCTGGTGCAGTTCATGAGCACCCGCACCTTCGCCTTTGCGGTGATGCTGGCCACCTACCTGGCCGGGCTGATGCTGGGCAGCGCACTGATTGCCCGGCGCGTGGAGCGGCTGCGCGACCCGTGGGCCACCTTTGCCATGCTGATCGGTGCGGCGGGGCTGCTGGCGCTGCTGGAAATCGCCGGGCTGGGGCGCTGGCTGATCAGTGCGCAGACCCAGGCCGAAGCGCTGGTACTGGGCCTGGGCGGCAGCGCACTGGCGGGCATGAGTGCCCGCTTTGCGGTGGTGGCGGTGAGCGTCGTGCTGCTGCCCACCACGCTGCTGGGGGCGGCGTTCCCGGTGGCGCTGCGCCTGGCCTGCACGCCGGGCCATGCGGGGCGCGACGTGGGCGCGGTGGTGGCGCTCAACACCCTGGGCGGGATTGCCGGGGTGATGCTGTGCGGGTTCGTACTGG
>NZ_JAFKEC010000124.1 GCF_017848315.1 Pseudomonas palmensis | reverse complement strand
TGGCCTGCAACAGGCGACCGACAGGGTCGTACTGGTAGGCCAACTGACCACGTCGGCTGTCGTGAATGTCGGTGAGTTGCCCGGCGCCATCGTACTGGTACTGACGCTTGAGCAACGTGGACTTGCCGTCGTGGCTGCCTAGCAGTTGCTCCTGCAGCCGTCCGGCCGGGTCCCAGGCCTGGGTCTGCATCAGCTTGTTGCCCTGATGGCGCGCCACTTCACGGTGCAGGTCTCGCGCTCGTAGCTGAGCATGTCGTGCTGGTCGAGCTTCATGCCCAGCAGGTGGCCGCTGCCGTAGGTCAGCCAACTGACCGTGTGGCCATCGGGGCGCACGGTCGCGATGCGCTGGTTGAGCACGTCGTACTCGTGCGTCCACACCGCCACCACCGGCTGCTGCAACCCCAGGTAATGCTGATGCTCGCGGGTCAGATTGCCCGCCTCGTCATGGAACCACTGCAGCTGGCTTGCCGCGTTGATCGCCTGGATCAGCCTGCCGTTGCCGTCATAGGCAAAGCGCTCGGTCTGGGACTGATCACCCAGCCTGGCGGTACGCTCGGCCAGCCGCCCCATGGGGTCGAAACGCAGGTCGATGCGGCGCTGGCCGACCTGGGTCGAGGCCAGGCGACCGCTGTACGGGTCGTATTGATAACGGGTGGTCAGGCCATCGAAGCCGGTCTCCTGCAACAGGCGACCGACCGGGTCGTACACGAAGCTCGCCTGGCTGGTGTTTTCGTTTTCCAGGCCAATCAGCCGGCCCAGCTTGTCCCAGCGGTAGCGCAGGGTGTGCTCGTTGGCGTCGACGCGCTCGGCCAGAAGCCCGGCGCCGGAATAGGTCCAGGTGGTGCAGCGGTCGAGCGCGTCGAGGTACGCCAGCAGACGGCCTTCGGCATCACGCTCGAAGCGCTCTTCGGTGTTGTCGGGGTGGGTGACCCTGGACAGTTGCCCGGCCTTGTACTCATAGGCGGTCGAGTTGCCCGCTGCGTCGGCGAACTGCACCAGCTGGCTGAAGTCGTTGTAGGCCCACTGGCTGGTCTTGCCGGAGCAGTCGACGTACTCGAGCAGTTGCCCGGCGTCGTTGTAGGCCAGCGCCTTCTGGTTGCCGTTGGCGTCCTTGATCGCACTTACCAGGCCGCTTGGGGTGTAGGCAAATTCGGTCTTGTTGCCCAGCGGGTCGACCGTCTCTACCAGGTTGCCGCGCTCGTCGTAGTCGCGCAGCCAAAGGCCACCCTCGGCATCGCGG
>NZ_JAFKEC010000123.1 GCF_017848315.1 Pseudomonas palmensis | reverse complement strand
AGAGCGCCAAGCAGGACGCGAAAGTCCAGGCATTTGTTTTGCGCCTGCAAGGCCAGGAACAGGCTGCCCTGCGGGTGGAAATGCAGTGGGAGACCGAGTTCGCCCTGAGCTTTGCGGTGATCAACAAGGCAGGGAAGCTGGGGCAGGTTGCGAAAGCGCTTGGGGAGCGGGAGACGGCTTGGAAGGCGTCGAGCCTGGTGGACAACGCTGGTGGTAAAAATGGGCCACCTGGAAAGAATCCGAATTCGACAAGTGGTATAACGGATGCGGAGGCAGGGATGCCTTATGCGCATTCGGTGGGGGGTGCAAAAGGAACTGGGGCTGTTGTAGATGACACGATCAAGGCATTACCAGCCCCAAGACAAATAGATGCATCGTGGAGCGCGAGCACTTATAACAAAGGCGGTTTGATGACAGGTATTGAGCATGTATTCTATCGCCATGGACCTGATTCAGGATTTGCGAATGTTAGTAAGTTCTCGCAAGGAACATCTGTTAAAGATGTCTCTAGTTATGTTGATAACGCACTGAAATATGGGAAGGTAACTCCTAATGGCCCAGGTGGGCACGTTATTGAGTACAATGCAGGTAAGGTGATTGGAACAAACGTCTCAGGCGCTCCAACATCGACAATCAAAATAAATGTTCGGGATGGTGTGATTCAGACTGCATTCCCGTACTAGTTAGGAATGGTTATGAGCAGTGGCGGCACACTAATAGAACGATTTGTCGCCCAAGAGTTGGACGACAGCGTTCGCTCTATTTTGAAAGATGCCTTTGATGAGCGGATGTGCTCAAAGAGCGTTCTGCTCAGGGAGTTCGAGTTTAATTGCTTTGACGTTTCTTTGGACTTTGAAAAAGGCATCGTCACATTGCAAGATGTTCTTTCCGCTGGAGAGAGTAGCTTTCTTGATATACCGATACGTGATTTTATCTCTGCTTGCGGTTTGAATGTCTCTTGTTAATTGTAGAAGCCTAGGTGTGATCTGACACCGGCCTAGCGCCGGTGTTTTTGCACCCGATCTGCACCCTTTTTGCCGCCTTCTTGCATCCTTTCTGCAGTCAAGTTGCACCCCTTTTGCACCCACCCTGACGACCTACGGTCTATCTGCTCAATACTCCCTTTTTGAGCATGAATTTTCGCTCCTTAACAGGAGCAAAATCTCAATACACAACACGCACCTCTTGCGAGGCCAGGCAGGCAGCATCGCCATGGCCACGGGCTTCAAGTTTGCCGGTGACCAGACCATTCGATTTGAGAACGGCAGCCTGCCCAAAATTGTGGTGCATGCCGTCATGGGTGGTTTGCTGGCAGAGG
>NZ_JAFKEC010000122.1 GCF_017848315.1 Pseudomonas palmensis | reverse complement strand
CCGCCGGGCTGGCCAGCACCAGGTGCGGTTCGCTGAACTCGGGAAATTCGTTGGCGCTCTGGTTGGTCGGGCCGCTGCCGACGATGCCCTGGTGCTGCGCATGCAGGGCCTTGGCCACCTCGTCCTGGTCGCCCGCCTCCTGCGCCTGTACCTCGCGCGCCTGCTGGCCAAAGCCGTCCTGCTGCTCGCTGGCGGTGGCCAGGCGTTCGGCGGTCTCGGGCAGGTCCTTGTGGTGCTTGGCTTCGTGATGGCGCGGCTCGGTGGTCAGCAGCAGGCCCGCCGCCGCACGCACGGCGCCATGCCGGTCGGTGCGCAGTTCGAAACCCTCACCGCGCGGCTGGCCGCCCGAGGGGCGCGGGTGGGTCAGGTAGCCGAGGTTGATCGCGCTGGCACCGTGGTCGCTGCGCAACGCGATGCTGATCTCGCTGGTGGTGTCGTCGATGCGCAGCTCGTTGCTGCGGCTGCCCTTGTATTCCTTGCTCTTGACCGTGGCCAGGGTCTTGAAGTCGGGCAACCGGTACGGCGGCAGGTTGGCGCCGTGGTACAGGCAACCGGTGATCAGCGGCTGGTCGGGGTCGCCTTCCAGAAAGGTGATCAGCACCTCCATGCCGATACGCGGCAGCGAGATGGCGCCGAAGCTGCTCTGGCTGGCCCAGTTGGAGGCCACGCGCATCCAGCAGGTGGTCTTGTCGTCCGACTGGCCTTCGCGGTCCCAGAAGAACTGCACCTTGACCCGGCCGTACTCGTCGCAATAGATCTCCTCGCCTTCGGGGCCGGTCACTACCGCACGTTGCGCACCCAGCACTTTGGGCTTGGGATGCCTCAGCGGCGGTCGATACGGCACGTCCCACGGCGTGGCGCAGAAGCGGTTGCGATAGCCCTGGTGAAAGTCGTCCTTGAGGTCGGTGACGTCACTGCTGATCACCTCCTCGAGCACCTGCGGCTGCTTGCCTTCGTGGATGATTTCGGTGAGCAGCCACAGGTCGTTCCACGCCGGGTTGGCATGCTCGGTCAGGCTCAGAAAATGCCCGCTGACCAGGCTCGGCTGGTCGCTGCGGCCCTCGGCCAGGCGGTAGTCGCTGCGGTGGCGCTCCAGCGCGCGGGTGGCCAGGTGCTTGCCGCGCGCGCGGTCGCTGAAGCGCGCCGGGTAGGCGTAGTCTTCCAGGTCCGGTGCGGCACCGCTGTCGGCGTCGCTTTCGAGCTGGATGCGCGGTTTGGTGAAGTCGTAGTCGCGCCGCGTGGTGCGACTGGTGCGCGTGGCCAGGCGCAGGCCGAAGCGCTTGATCACCGGCACGTCGGCCACCAGCCCGGTGTCCTGCTGATAGGCCACCGGGGCCAGTGTGGGGAATACGGTCTGGTCGTCGCCGAACACCAGCGCATGGCCCTGCGGGCTGTGCTGGAAGTGGTAGTGGATGCCCTCCTCCTCGCACAGGCGCTGGATGAAGTGCAGGTCGGACTCGTCGTACT
>NZ_JAFKEC010000121.1 GCF_017848315.1 Pseudomonas palmensis | reverse complement strand
CTGGGCGGCTGATTTCTTGCGTCGGTTCCAATCCCGAACGAGCAGTTCGCGCTGCTCGTCAGTGGCGAGCACCATCATGGTTTCAGGATCGAGGAAGACGCACTCCTCGTCGTGCTCACCCATCACGCGGTGCCAGTATCGGTTGCTCTCGATGTGCATGGCGGCTTTGCAGAAAGGGCAGGGCAGCAGTTCGCTGACCATCTGTTCGGTGTTGCTGGATCGGTTTTCTGTGGGCATGGGGATACCTCGCTGGATCGTCTACAGTTGAGCAATCTGCCAAAGAATGGGGTGGTTCATGACTTGTTTCGTCTGCAGGGGTGAGGCTGAACAGCCTCCAGGGTATGGCGGTGACTATCGCTACCTATGTGGTGGCTGCGGGGAGTACAGGGTGTCGACATCCCTCTATGACACCATCCGCACAAGAGTCTTCGACGTGGGCAGGACTCGTGAGGAGCTTGCTCGACAGCGGCTTGAACGCAGTGGTGCAGAAGGATGGGGTGCTCAATTACCGGTGCTGAACAGCATGCATGAGTACCTGCTCATCGATCCCGAGTGAGCTGGGCCTGGATGCGCTGCCCGATCCATCGGACGACGAACACGGCCTTGCTGTTGCCGATCGCCTTGTAGCGCGGGCCATCGGGGCATTCATCGGCGGGCTTACCGCGATAGGGGATGCGGGTGTGGTCGCCGGGGAAGCCTTGCAGCCATTCGCACTCGCGCGGAGTAAGGCGGCGCACACCACCCCCCCCATCAACCATTGGCTGGCCACGGCCAGTGCCGTCCTCGCTGGCGTCGAAGCCCTCAGCCTTCAGTGTGTGCGTGATGTCACCGGTGATGCACACCGCCACCTGGCCGCCGGCGTTGGGGTGACTTGATCCGTGCCCCATGGCGCGGAGTGTTGGGGCGGGGAGCCCGGCGTCGGCGCCGTGGTCCTTGCAGCTGAAGGCGAGCAGGGCGTTTTCCTGGCCACTGTTCCGGCCCAGCGGGTGGGCCAGGCCGTGAAGCACATCGGGATCCTGCGTGCCGTGCACGACCAGCATCCCGTTTTCTGCGTCTTGCTGGGTCGCGCTGCCGGCTGCCTTTCCATTTGCCTGCAGAGTTGGGGCGACCAGATGGCTCGCCATGGCGTGATCCACGTCGCTACCGCCATCAGTGCTTCGAAGCGTTCCGGCGACACGATCTTGGATGCAGAACGTCTCACTCTCCATGTCCATTCTGGTGTCCTTGGCGGTAAGCGTCGCGGACTGGCTGACATCACTCTGGAGGCTGTGGCCGCCATACGCTGGCACGCCAGCCAGTACCTCAACCGCTGGACCTTCGTCGCCCTCGCAGTTCGGGCACCCGTACTGGCCCAGGTCTAAACCGAAGACGTACCCGCACCCGCACTGGAGCGCAGGGCCGAATGGAGCTCGTCCGGCAAGGTCTTGCCCCTCGCCTCGGCGCGGCGGAGTATCCCGGCGCACGCCTTCGCGCTCAAAAAGTACTTCGAGGGGATCGAATCCTGCTCGAGCACTTGCGACAACGAACACACGGCGGCGTCGTTGGGCCAGGCCGAAATATTGGGCATCCAGAACCCGCCATGC
>NZ_JAFKEC010000120.1 GCF_017848315.1 Pseudomonas palmensis | reverse complement strand
CTGCTGCGCTGCAATTGGTCAGTCAGTTTCTGAACCAGTTTGAGAGCACCAAAGATACGCTGTTTACGCCGACCGAATCGGAGAGTCATCGGCTTGGGGTGGAGGCAGAAGCGGAACTGGCGCTGGCGATTATTTCGCTGGGAAGTGCTGCTAAAGCTGTGGCTTCGAAAACGCCAGGGTGGCTTGAGAAGCTGGCGGGGATGTTGCAAAGCGGGGAAAAAATGCAACAAAGGCTGCAAAAGGAACTGTGCCTAGTGGGTTTGCGAATACAAAGGAGTTTTCTAGTTTCGGCGGCAGTGTAAGAGATGGTTTATCGAAAGCTGGTTACGGAAATGTTGAGCCCATTCTTCAGGGGAGCGCGGTAACAGGTAAAAGTTACCGAACTGGACAGGCGTTTGATGTGGGGAGGACTAGTGACTTTGATATTGCACTGGCAAGTCCGGAACTTTTGCGAAAAGCAGAATCTTTGGGGATTGGGTTAAGAAGTGGCGGGGCACGAACTGGTCCACTAAGCATGAGAGACCTAAAAGCGTTAGGTTTAAATGATCTGGCTAGTCAGCTGACTAAACAAGCCGGCCGAGATGTTAACTTCATGATTTATGGTTCGACATCCTCAGCAACAAGTCGAGCTCCAAGTCTTATTTTACCTAAGTGATTAAAATGCCTGCTTATGATTTATATGGTTTCAAGGGTGCGGCTATTTTGGAGGCCAAATCAAAAATCGAGGAAAAGTTAAATTTTTCTTTTGAGGAGAGAGATAGTTCATATCAAGGAGGGATCTATTATAAGTTTGGCGACAAGGAGTCAGAAAGCTTTGTTCTGAAAGGAAATATTGACCCTTTTGATGGAGAGTCTGTTGAGCAAATGTTCTCGGACTGTCCGATTTTGCTTTATGTGGACATGACTCTGCGCTCTGAGGAGATTAAATTGTTGTTAAGTACAGACTTTTATTTGCTCAGGCATGAATTGTTTGATTAGAAATATCCCCCGGCGTTGCCGGGGGATATTTTCACTCTGCCGTAATCACCAAACACCCCTTCATCACCCGCACTTTCACGTTCTCATTCACCTCAAACCCCGCCTGCCTTAGTCACAGCCCGCGTAACCTGACCTAGGGCACGGACCGGGCGCTAGCGTAGTCATTGTCCTTGTCGCTGGCCGGGTAGAAATCGGCGTTCAGTGCATGCACCTTGATTGCACTATTTCTGAACCCTATTTGCATCTTAAGCGCTCCATGAACCCCACATTCCAAGCACTTATCTGATGCTTGATGCTGTGGTCCTGATTTCTTTCTGAAGCTCAGCACCCTCATTCCGGTTTCCAGCACCCCCGCACAACGTACTCACATGGGCGAACGCCTCAGATACGCTCATTCGGGCTGGTGCGCACTCGCTTGTTTCGAGCGCAATATCTACGGCCATCAACGGCGGCAGCTTCAGCGACAACCTGGGCAATGCTCTAGTCGGCCAGGCAGGCAGCATCGCCATGGCCACGGGCTTCAAGTTTGCCGGTGACCAGACCATTCGATTTGAGAACGGCAGCCTGCCCAAAATTGTGGTGCATGCCGTCATGGGTGGTTTGCTGGCAGAGG
>NZ_JAFKEC010000011.1 GCF_017848315.1 Pseudomonas palmensis | reverse complement strand
AGCGCTGTGAGGCGTTGAGCTAACCAATACTAATTGCCCGTGAGGCTTGACCATATAACACCCAAGCAATTTGCGTCAAACGACCAGATTGCGGTGTTGTGAAGACACAGTAAGCCGAAGATTTGTAGCTCACAAACATCACATACCCGATTCGCTGGAGTGTCTGAACAAGACCTTCTGGCAACAGAATTTCTTGACGACCATAGAGCATTGGAACCACCTGATCCCATCCCGAACTCAGTAGTGAAACGATGCATCGCCGATGGTAGTGTGGGGTTTCCCCATGTGAGAGTAGGTCATCGTCAAGATTAAATTCCGAAACCCCTATCTGCATCTGCAGGTAGGGGTTTTGTCTTTGTGGGCTGAAAGTTTCCTGCAAGGCGGGCATAAAAAAACCACCTTGGGAGGTGGTTTTTTTACGTAATACGATTCAGGCCAGCGGGTCCGTCCTGTCCTTTTCGTTGGTGCCTTCTGCCGACAGTGTCTGTGAACCTGCCAGTGCACTGACCGCATCCATCTGTTGAGGCGGTTGCAGCTTGGCCATGGTTTTTATCTCCATTTCTTCCTTGATGCGTTGAGCGATCTGCTTGTCGATCAGCTCCTTCTTCTCAGGGGGTAACTCTTCGTATTCTTCAAGGCTCAGCCCAAGTTCGCGCAGCATCTTCTCGCGAATTTTCTGCTCGGGAGACAGTGCCATGTAGTCGCGAAACTCTTGCAAGGCAGTGCTCTCTGGTTCCTTCGTGTCAAAGATCTCTTCCAGGTTCTGCAGACTGACCTTGAACTTTGCGAACGCTTCTTGCTGGTTGTCGTGAAAGCGCTGCTCGGAGTGACTGGCACTCCCGCGCGTGTCGGACGTCGACTGGATGGCAACTGAAACAGGTACATACGGCACAGCATCGCTGTCTGTAGAAACACTGCTACGTTGCTGAGTGGTAGCGGCTACCTGCCAACCATAATCATTGATGATGCTCACCTGAAGGTCTCCCGATACTGTGCAGAGCAAGGGAAGAGCAAGGGCTGTGCCAGTTACCTCACGCTCTGAACCCTCTGTATTACAAGGGGGCAGCAATGCTCGGCCGTTTACTCTGGCACGCTGTTGCCCCAAAGAGGAGGATGATTGCCGCAGGCGGCAACAGCCAAGGCCTGCAGTTGGACGTGCGGTCGGTTCCGCCTGCCGCTTCCATTCTTTCGCGAGTATATTGTTCGAAATTTCGCGCAGGCTTTGGCGCATAACAATCGGCAGCACCATCATTGAGCTGGGGCGTAGTTGCTGGACAGGGGAGAGTGTCCATGAGTGAGAATACCGCTTGCGTGATGGCGCCATTGAGCGACCTGGGGCAAGAGCAACTGCAAACCCTCCTGGACCTGGTCAGTGATGGCATCTGGGACTGGAACGCCAACACCGGCCATGTCTATCGCAACCCGGGTTGGTATCGCATGCTGGGCTACCCCAGCCACTCGCTGGACAATACGGTGTTCACCTGGGAAAACGTCATTCACCCCGAGGACTACCCGCGGGTGATGGCCTGCTTCGAGGACTACCTGAGCCAGCGCGCGCCCAGCTACCAGGTGGAATACCGTTGCCGTTGCAAGGATGGCAGCTACCTGTGGATCGAGGACAGCGGGCATGTGGTTGCGCGCAACCCTGATGGCTCGGTGGCCAGGATGTTCGGTGCACACCGCAACATCGACGACCGCAAGCGCCTGGTTGCCCATCTGGAGCAGCGCAACAGCTCGCTGGAGTCACTGATTGCCGAACGGACCCGGGAACTGTGCTGGGTGAACGAGCAACTGAAACGTCAGCTCGATGAGAACCGTGACCTGGCCGAGCGCGACTCGTTGACCCTGGCGGCCAATCGTTATCGCCTGGAAAAGGCCCTGCTTCAGGAATGCGAACGTGCCGGCCGCTTTCGTTTGCCCTTGAGCCTGATCCTGATGGATTTCGACGATTTCAAGCCGATCAATGATCGTTACGGCCACGCCCGTGGCGATACCGCCCTGGTAGAGGTGGTCGAACAGATCCGTAAGTGTGTCGGCCCCGAGCACCTGCTTGCCCGATGGGGGGGTGACGAGTTCATGGTGTTGATGCCAGGGAGTGACCTGCAGGCAGCAATGGCGGTAGCCGATGCCATCCGCCAGCAGGTGTTGAGGTTGCCCCCAATTGGCGAGCACCGCGTCACATTGAGTTTTGGCATCGCCCAGTGGCGTGGCGGCGAGCGCCCGGAGCAACTGGTCGCCCGTGCCGACCAGGCGCTCTATCGCGCCAAGGCCGGCGGCAAGAACCAGATCGCCTGATGCCTGGGCGTCGATGATCGACGCCCAGTGGTTCTGGCTACAGGTGCAACGCGTGCCCCAAGGCACGCAATGCAGCCTCCTGCACAGCCTCTCCGAGGGTAGGGTGGGCATGGATGGTTCCGGCCACATCCTCGAGCCGGGCGCCCATCTCCAGTGATTGTGCAAACGCGGTAGACAGTTCCGAAACCCCCACGCCGACAGCCTGCCAGCCCAGGATCAGGTGATTGTCGCGACGCGCCACCACGCGTACGAAGCCGCTTTTGGATTCCAGCGTCATGGCCCTGCCATTGGCCGCGAACGGGAACTGCGCAACGATGCAATCCAGGCCTTGCTGTTGTGCGGCCTCGGGTGTCTTGCCTGCCACCACCACCTCGGGGTCGGTAAAGCACACTGCCGCGATGGCCACCGGATCGAAAACCCGCTGCTTGCCGGCGATGAGTTCGGCCACCATCTCGCCCTGGGCCATGGCGCGGTGGGCCAGCATCGGCTCGCCGCTCAGATCGCCGATTGCCCACACATTGCGCATGCTGGTCTGGCAACGCTCATCGATGGCAATGGCTGAGCCATTCATCTTGAGCTCCAGGGTTTCCAGGTTGAACCCTTGAGTGCGTGGCCGACGTCCTACGGCAACCAGCACCTGATCGGTTTCCAGCCTCAACTGTTCGCCATGCGGGTCCCTGATCTGCAGGCACTGGGTGGCGTTATCGAAGCCTTCGACGCTGTGCTTGAGGTACAGCGTCATGCCCAGTTTCTTCAGCGACTCGGCTACCGGCTGAGTGAGCTCGCTGTCATACGTAGGCAGGATACGCTCGCGCGCTTCCACCACGCTTACCTCGACCCCCAGCTTGCGGTAGGCAATACCCAGCTCCAGGCCGATATAGCCTGCACCCACCACCGTCAGGCGCCTTGGCAGGCGTTGCGGGGCCAGGGCTTCGGTGGACGAGATGATCGGGCCGCCCAGTGGAAGCATGGGCAGCTCCACACTGCTGGAGCCCGTGGCGAGCAGCAGGTGCTCGCACTGAATGCGCTGGCCTTCGACGTCGACGGTTTTGCCGTCGACGATCCTTGCCCAGCCATGAATCACCGTCACGCCGTGTTTCTTCAGCAAGGCGGCAACGCCGCTGGTCAGGCGGTCGACGATGCCGTCCTTCCAGGCCACGCTCTGGGTAATGTCCAGGCTGGGAGCCTGTACCTTGATGCCCAGGCTGGAGTGCTGGCTGTGCTGACAAGTCTGGTGGAACTGCTCCGCTACATGGATCAGTGCCTTGGATGGAATACAGCCTATGTTCAGGCAGGTGCCGCCCAGTGCCTGGCCTTCGACCAGTACAGTGGGGATGCCCAGTTGACCGGCACGAATCGCCGCGACATAACCGCCGGGGCCGCCCCCAATGATCAGCAGGGTGGTATTGAGAGTCTGCATGGTCACTCCACAAACAGGCTGGCAGGTTGTTCGAGCAGGCCGCGGATGGCCTGGATGAAGAGCGCGGCGTCCATGCCGTCGACCACACGATGGTCGAACGAACTGGACAGGTTCATCATCTTGCGCACCACGATCTGGCCGTTGACCACCATTGGCCGCTCGACGATGCGGTTGACCCCGACAATGGCCACCTCCGGCGTGTTCACCACCGGTGTGCTGACGATGCCGCCCAGTGCGCCGAGGCTGGTGAGCGTAATGGTCGAGCCGGACAGCTCTTCACGGCTGGCCTTGTTGTTGCGGGCGGCGTTGGCTACCCGGGCGATCTCGCTGGCATTGCTCCACAGGCTGCCGGCCTCGGCATGGCGCAGCACCGGTACCATCAGCCCGTTGTCGCCCTGGGTGGCGATACCCACATGCACTGCACCATGGCGGGTAATGAGCTGGGCTTCGTCGTCATAGGTGGCGTTGATCTGCGGGAATTCGCGCGCGGCGATCACCATTGCCCGTACCAGGAAGGGCAGCAGGGTCAGCTTGCCGCGGCTGTCACCATGCTTCTTGTTCAGGTGCACGCGCAGTTCTTCCAGCGCGGTCACGTCGATTTCCTCGACATAGCTGAAGTGCGCGACGCGGCGCTTGGCATCCTGCATGCGCTGCGCGATCTTGCGGCGCAGGCCGATCACTGGCACCTGCTCGCTGTCGTCACGCCTTGCATAGCCACCGGGGCCCGATGCACTGCTGGTACTCGGTTGAACGAGAAAAGCGTCCAGGTCTTCGTGCAGGATGCGCCCGGCAGGGCCACTACCATGTACATAGCGCAGCTCTATGCCCGCATCCAGCGCGCGCTTGCGCACCGCCGGGGAGGCCAGCGGACGCTCGTTGGCCTCACGTGGCACGATCGTCGGTGAACGCTGTGCGTTGCCTGAAGATGCCGCTGCCGGGGTAGACACGACGGCGGGCTGGGGTTGGGCTTCGGGTACGCTGGCCTTCGGTGCGGTAGCTACCGCAGGCGGCGTGGCTGCTGCCGGCTTGCCGGCGCCTTCCTGATAGTTGCCGGCCCCTTCGACCTCGATGCGAATCAGCTCGCTGCCTACGGCCATGACCTCACCGGGCTGGCCGCCCAGGGCCAGCACCTTGCCGGTGACCGGCGAAGGAATTTCCACGGTGGCCTTGTCGGTCATGACGTCGGCGACCACCTGATCTTCGGTGACGGTATCGCCGACCTTTACGAACCACTCCACCAGCTCAACCTGTGCGATGCCTTCGCCGATGTCCGGCATCTTGATGACGTGCGTGCCCATTCAGACCTCCATGACCCGTTTCAATGCCGCACCCACTCGCGATGGGCCGGGGAAGTACGCCCATTCCTGCGCGTGCGGGTAGGGGGTGTCCCAACCGGTGACGCGTTCGATCGGGGCTTCGAGGTGATGGAAGCAGTGCTCCTGTACCAGCGCCACCAGCTCGGCGCCAAAGCCGCAGGTGCGGGTGGCTTCGTGCACGACCACACAGCGGCCGGTCTTCTTCACCGACTCGACGATGGTCTCCAGGTCCAGTGGCCAGAGGCTGCGCAGGTCGATGACCTCGGCGTCGATGCCGGTCTCTTCGGCAGCCACCTGGGATACATACACCGTGGTGCCGTAGGTCAGTACCGTCACCGCATTGCCTGGGCGGGTGATGGCAGCCTTGTCCAGTGGCACGGTGTAGTAGCCATCCGGTACGGCGCTGGCGGGGTGTTTGGACCAGGGCGTTACCGGCCGGTCGTGGTGCCCGTCGAAAGGGCCGTTGTACAGGCGCTTGGGCTCCAGGAAGATCACCGGGTCGTCGTTTTCGATCGAGGCGATCAACAGGCCCTTGGCGTCGTAGGGGTTCGAAGGCATCACGGTACGCAGGCCGCAGACCTGGGTGAACATCGCCTCCGGGCTCTGGCTGTGGGTCTGGCCGCCATAGATGCCGCCACCGCACGGCATGCGCAGGGTCAGCGGGGCCACGAACTCGCCGGCAGAGCGGTAGCGCAGGCGGGCCATCTCCGAGACGATCTGGTCCGAGGCTGGGTAGAAGTAGTCGGCAAACTGGATTTCCACCACAGGGCGCAGGCCATAGGCACCCATGCCCACGGCGGTGCCGACGATACCGCTTTCGGAGATCGGTGCGTCGAACACCCGCGACTTGCCGTACTTGTTCTGCAGCCCTTCGGTGCAGCGGAACACGCCGCCGAAGTAACCGACGTCCTGGCCATAGACGACAACATTGTCATCGCGCTCAAGCATGATATC
The DNA here is from genome assembly GCF_017848315.1 of Pseudomonas palmensis. GTDB lineage: Bacteria > Pseudomonadota > Gammaproteobacteria > Pseudomonadales > Pseudomonadaceae > Aquipseudomonas > Aquipseudomonas palmensis. The sequence goes on along the minus strand of NZ_JAFKEC010000011.1, from coordinate 111,574 downwards.
CATGGCCGAGCGCAGGGCCTGGATCATGGTCATGGTGGTAGTCGCCATGGCGGTTTCCAACTGGATAGTGGTGTTGTGATCGTTCATGTCAGATCCCCAGTTCCTGGCGCTGGCGCCGCAGGTGTTCCGGCATTTCCTTGTACACATCCTCGAAAATGCTCGCCGGGCTGGGCATCTGCCCGCCGGCCAGGGTGCCGTACTGCTCGGCTTCCTTCTGCGCACTGATGATTTCGGCTTCCAGCTCAGCAGTCACCGCCTGATGCTCTTGCTCCGACCAGTGCCCGATGGCCACCAGGTGCTGCTTGAGGCGGGCGATCGGGTCGCCGAGGGGGAAGTGGCTCCAGTCGTCGGCCGGACGGTACTTGGACGGGTCGTCCGAGGTGGAGTGCGGGCCGGCGCGGTAGGTCACCCATTCGATCAGGGTCGGGCCCAGGCCGCGGCGGGCACGTTCGGCGGCCCAGCGCGAGGCCGCGTACACCGCGATGAAGTCGTTGCCGTCGACCCGCAGCGAAGCGATGCCACAGCCAACGCCGCGGCCGGCGAAGGTGGTGGATTCACCACCGGCGATGGCCTGGAAGGTGGAGATGGCCCACTGGTTGTTGACCACGTTGAGAATCACCGGGGCCTGGTACACGTGTGCGAAGGTCAGCGCGGTGTGGAAGTCCGACTCGGCCGTAGCACCATCGCCGATCCAGGCCGAAGCGATCTTGGTATCGCCCTTGATGGCCGAGGCCATGGCCCAGCCGACCGCCTGCACGAACTGGGTCGCCAGGTTACCGCTGATGGTGAAGAAGCCGGCTTCGCGCACCGAGTACATGATGGGCAGTTGGCGACCCTTGAGCGGGTCGCGCTCGTTGGACAGCAGCTGGCAGATCATTTCCACCAGCGACACGTCGCGGGCCATCAGGATGCTCTGCTGGCGGTAGGTGGGGAAGCACATGTCGCTGCGGTTCAAGGCCAGTGCCTGGCCGCTGCCGATGGCTTCCTCGCCCAGACTCTGCATGTAGAAGGACATCTTCTTCTGGCGCTGCGCAACGACCATGCGGCTGTCGAACAGCCGGGTCTTGAGCATCGCGCGCATGCCTTGGCGCAGCACTTCGGGGCCGATGTCCTCGGCCCAGGGGCCAAGCGCACGGCCCTGTTCGTCGAGCACGCGGATCAGCCCGTAGGCAAGGTCGGCGGTACCGGCGGGTTCGGCATCGATGGCGGGTTTGCGGACCTGACCGGCGTCATTCAGACGCAGGTAGGAGAAATCGGTCTGGCAGCCTGGCCGGCCTGTAGGCTCGGGCACATGCAGACGCAGGGGGGCGTACTCGTTCATGCTTTTTTACGCTCGCTCTGTCTTGTGTTTTTGTTGAGCTTTGAAGCGGTCGCTACTGAACCCGGCTTGTGACCGGAGAGTCAGTCTTGCCTACATCATATTCCGCTGGCGGAAGAATATTTTTCTCAAGTTCATTGCCTTTGGGCTGGCTTGCGGATAAACATTCTTCAAAAGAACAAGAAGCAGGTGAATTTGTCTCATGCGCAAACTGGATCGTACTGACATCGGCATTCTCAACAGCCTTCAGGACAATGCCCGCATCACCAACGCCGAGCTGGCCCGTTCGGTAAATCTGTCGCCCACCCCCTGTTTCAACCGGGTCAAGGCGCTGGAGGAACTGGGCGTGATTCGCCAGCAGGTGACCTTGCTGTCGCCCGAAGTGCTGGGGCTGGACGTGAACGTATTCATCCACGTCAGCCTGGAAAAACAGGTGGAGCAATCGCTGCACCGCTTCGAAGAGGAAATCGCCGAGCGCCCGGAAGTGATGGAGTGCTACCTGATGACCGGCGATCCGGATTACCTGCTGCGTGTACTGCTGCCGAGCATCCAGGCCCTGGAGCGGTTTCTGGACTACCTCACCCGCTTGCCCGGGGTGGCCAATATTCGCTCCAGCTTCGCCCTCAAGCAGGTGCGCTACAAGACTGCGCTGCCGCTGCCGGCCAACGGTATTACGCTGCCAGGCACAGTGTAGACAGCTTCTACGGGTTGGCTGGCGGCGTTCGCCCAGCGATCGGGACTATATGGTGCTTGATATTTTTAACACCCCCGGACTATGTTGTTCGGGTCGCCGTTCGCGGCTTGTTAAAAATAACAAGGATCAAGTCATGACGACCAATGGCCAACGTTCTCTCGCCGAGCGATTGACGGGCATTGATGAAATCGAATGCGTCACCCCCGACCTCAATGGCGTGCCTCGCGGCAAGGTGATGACCGCCGAGGGGTTCCTGGAAGGGCGGCGCCTGCAGATGGCACGCGGCGTGTTGCTGCAGTGCATCATGGGCGGATACCCTGCGGCACGCTTTTACGGCAGCGACGATGGCGACCTTGCCCTGGCGGCCGACCCCCTGCATATCTACCGCCTGCCCTGGAGCGACGAACCAAGGGCACTGGCGATCTGCGATGCCAATGAGCTCGATGGACAGAGCTCGGGCTTGTCCACCCGCGGCCAGCTCAAGGCGGTGATCGAGCGGTATCGCACGCACGGCCTGGCGCCAGTGGTGGCCACCGAGCTCGAGTTCTTCGTGTTCGCTCCCAATCCCGACCCGAGCCAGCCGTTCCTGCCGCCCACCGGGCTGGACGGTCGGCGCGAGGACGGCCATTCGGCGTTCAGCGTCAGTTCCAACAATGGCCTGCGCCCGTTCTTCAGCGAGGTCTACCGTTGCATGGAGGCCCTGGGCCTGCCGCGCGACACCTTCATGCACGAGATGGGCGTCAGCCAGTTCGAGATCAACCTGTTGCACGGTGACCCGCTGCTGCTTGCCGACCAGACCTTCCTGTTCAAGCACCTGCTCAAGGAGGTTGCGCTCAAGCATGGCCTGAATGTGGTGTGCATGGCCAAGCCGCTGGCCAGAACCCCAGGCAGTTCAATGCACATTCACCAGAGCGTGGTCGAGATCGACAACGGCCGTAACGTGTTCAGCGATGCGCAGGGGCAGCCAACCCCTGCCTTCTATCACTTCATCGGTGGCCAGCAGGCATGCATGGCCGACTTCACCGCGTTGTTCGCACCCAACGTCAACTCCTACCAGCGCCTGTGCCACCCTTATGCATCGCCCAACAATGCCTGCTGGTCGCAGGACAACCGCGCTGCGGGCCTGCGTATCCCTGCCAGCGCACCGGTAGCGCGCAGGGTCGAGAACCGCCTGCCCGGGGCCGATACCAATCCCTACCTGGCCATCGCCGCCAGCCTGGCGGCCGGCTTGTACGGCATCGAACAGCAACTGGAGCCGGCGCCAGCGATCCAGGGCGAATTCGAGGTGCCCGACAACCTGTCACTGCCCTGCACGCTGCACGCGGCACTGGAGCGTCTCAAGCGCAGCCAGTTGGCGAGGGAACTGTTCGGGACTGAGTTCATCGAAGGTTACATCGCGTCCAAGACCCTGGAACTGACCAGCTTCTTCGACGAGATCACCCCGTGGGAGCGGCGCGTGCTGGCGGCACAGGCGTAACTGCGGGGCGGCAATGCCGCCTGGCGCCAGGGTAAGCAGAGGCAGGTGGCAGCCATGATCGAGATCATGGTTTGTCACCTGTTTTTTTATGCCCGGCCCGCCGCGTCGGTGTTTTTTTCACTTATGCTTTCAAGCAGTTTTTTCACCTGCTCAAGGGGCCCTCAGGGACGTCGATGCGAAGTATCTGGAAGTCTTTTCGCGCGCTGTATTTCGCCGCATTGATGATGTTGATCGGTTCCGGCCTGTTGAGCACCTACCTGGCCCTGCGCCTGGCGGCCGATCAGGTCGACAGCCTGTGGGTCGGTGCGCTGATGGCGGCCAACTATTTCGGCCTGGCGCTGGGGGGCAAGATCGGTCACCGGCTGATCGCCAGGGTGGGGCATATCCGCGCCTACGCTACGTGTGCCGGCATCGTCGGCGCAGCGGTGCTTGGTCATGGTCTGGTCAGCTGGTTGCCGGCCTGGCTGCTGCTGCGGGTGATCGTCGGCCTGGGCATGATGTGCCAGTACATGGTGATCGAGAGCTGGCTCAACGAACAGGCCGACGCCAAGCAGCGTGGGGCGGTGTTCAGCGGTTACATGATCGCCTCCTATCTGGGCCTGGTACTGGGCCAGCTGATTCTGGTGGTTCACCCGCAACTGGGCCTGGAGCTGCTGATGCTGGTGGCCATGTGCTTTGCGCTGTGCCTGGTTCCGGTGGCCCTGACCCGGCGCATCCACCCCGCACCGCTGCGTCCGGCCCCCATGGAGCCGCGGTTCTTCATCAAGCGCGTCCCCCAGTCGCTGAGTACGGTACTTGGGGCGGGGCTGATCGTGGGGTCGTTCTATGGTCTGGCGCCTCTGTACGCCTCCAAGCAGGGGCTCAGTACAGAACAGGTCGGTGTGTTCATGGGCTGCTGCATCTTTGCCGGCCTGCTGGTGCAGTGGCCATTGGGCTGGTTGTCGGACCGTTACGACCGGGCCGTGCTGATTCGCAGTGTGGCGGTGGGGCTGGCCGTCACCTCCCTGCCATTGGCGCTGCTGCCGAGCGTACCGCTCGAGGTGCTGTTCATCACCGGTTTTGCGGTCTCGCTGCTGCAGTTCTGCCTCTACCCGCTGGCGGTGGCGTTTTCCAACGACCACGTTGAAAGCGAGCGACGGGTCTCGCTCACCGCGATGCTGCTGGTGACCTATGGCGTGGGGGCGAGCATCGGGCCGCTGGTGGCCGGTGTGCTGATGAAGACCCTGGGCGACCAGATGCTGTACGCGTTCTTCTGTTTCTTCGCGCTGGTGCTGGTGTGGCGCATCCGTCCCAAAGCGGTTACCAACCTGCATCAGGTCGAGGATGCGCCATTGCTTCACGTAGCGATGCCGGCGGCAGGTTCACCGCTGTCTGCGGCGCTCGACCCGCGGGTTGATGAGCAGGTGGTGCAGGATCAGATGCAGGCACCGGTGGGTGCCGAAGATACCGAGGAGGAGGGCGCGCCCGGGGAGGCTGAGGGCGTCGAACCTGTCAAGCCTGCGCCAGAAGTGTGAGTGGCGTGGGGGGCAGATAGTGGCGAAGGGCTGCGTCTGAGTTCCGCTGGCAGGCGGGGCGCCAGGCGCCCCTTTGCGGATGAGTCCGTTGCCGCTGAATGGGTAGCGACCCTTGGAAATGTGAAGCGTGATGTCTATCAGTAATCGTCTTTGTCGAAGCGTCGCGCTTCACGTTGCAGCTGGTACACAAAGCTTTCGATCTTGCGCGCCATCTGTCCTGTCACGTTATGAAAGCGAATGCCGGCGAAGGTGGCGTTCAGGCGCTCTTCATAGTGCAGGTGGCGCAGCTCGACCATTACCTGAGAAAGCCCCAGCGGCAGGCCGGTAGCAAACTTCTCGTAGACCTGGCCCAACTGCAACCGCTCCTCGATATCGCCCTCGAAGCGAAGCTTGCAGCCAGTAGCCGAAATATCCAGCAGCTTGCCCTTGAGCGGGTGCTCGCCACGCAGTTTCTCGCCGTCGAAAATCACGTCGACCAGTTGCGACAGCTTCAGTGCTGCGCGAAACGCATTGCGACGCTGGTGATAGGTAACTTCTGTGGGCAGGCTGCCGCGGTAGCAGCGTGAGCCGTCAGAGGTGCTGATGCTCAGCGGGGTAGTGCAGTCCCAGGCAATGCGCACGCCGTCATGGAAGCCTTCGATACGGAATGGTTCGCCATTTTCGAGGAAGCGTTCGCCATCGCGCGGGATCATTTCGTCCAGGGCCATGCTGTTGCTGTCCCGGTCTACCTCCACCACATAACTCTGGAAGCGCTGGCTGCGTTCGGGGAACGTGATGATCAGTGGGTCATGGCTCTCTAGCAACATCCGCAAATGAGCGGCAATTTCCAAAGGCGTAGTCAGCACCTTCGGAGGCTGAGGAGCTTCTTCGTCATTGAACACGGTTGATGAATCTCCAGGCAAAAACGACACAGGCAATTGCTGGCATTCTGCCAGCATGAATCGTGCCTTGATAGAGGGGGTCACGCCTGGCTGAGTGCACGAGGCTTTGAAAGCGGCGATGTAGTGCCACGGGCATCGTAGAGCGACGGTGATTCGCCACCCATGAGGATCTTGATCTGGTTTTCGGTGGTGTACTGCTGAAGCTGGATCGCCTGGCCGTTGCGTGCGTTGACCGCCTGGCAATCATTCATCAGCGCAGCCAGCACATCGAGCTGCTCGATGAGCAGGGAGCCCAGGTCCGATTGCTCGGCCATGGCCACTACACCTTCGCGGCTTTGCGGCAGGCCCAGGTTCGCAAGCAGCGCACTACGTCGTTGTCCGCCTTGATCGAGCAGCACCACCAGCGATTGCTTGCGGGCCAGAATATTTTCCAGCAAGGGCATGTCGCGGCCATGCAGGGCCACGGCTTCAGCCTGCAACAACTCGAGCAGTTGTTGCGCTGGAGCAATATCATCTTCGATCAGTTGCAGCAGAGTAGTGTCGTGCATTGGCTGGCTCTTGGTTCTAGCGTCCTGAAGTCAGCGCGCCAGAGGGCTAGCGCTGGGCTTCGAAATTAAGCAGTTTGCTGGCGACGCGCTGGGCGTCCACCTGGTAGCTGCCGTCGGCGATGGCCTGTTTCAACTCGGCCACGCGGGCGCTGTTGACAACCGGTTGATCGCGCAGCTTGTCGCTGACCTGTTGCAACTGCTGGGCCTCGTGGCTCAGGTGTACGGCTTCTCCGCTCTGGCCAGCCTCGGTAGCGCTGGTGGCGGTGCGAGCAGTGGCCGTGCTTTCCTGGCTGTTGCCAGTGCGCACGGCGCCCGTCACGGACGGGGAATTATTCAAACGACTGAAGTCGATGACCATGATCAGAAAACCTCTGGGTGTTTGGACGCTTGCCTTGTTTTCGGCCAACCCGAAAGAAACTTTAGACGCAAATGCAGTGCAGCTTGCGCGGCCAGCCCATCAACCCGGTTCGACACAGTTTAGGAAAAGCGGTTCCTGATCGCCAGCCTTGTTTGTTCTGGCGTCGTGACCCGCTTCACATCGCGACTTCCACCTGCCCTGGTCCAGTGACCCGTGCCTTCACCACCCGTTTGGAGTTCAGATTGCGTACCCGTATCTGTTCACTGATGCCGCCCTTGCTCAAGGCTTCTCCCGGCATGCGCACGCTCAGCGTGCCGCTGCGGGCGATGATGACCACATGATCGCCCTTGCGGACCACTTCGGCCTGCTCCAGATGCAGCGGCGTGAGCACCTGATCGATGACCGTCGGTCGGATGACCTTCAGGCCCACGGCCTGCTCCAGGCTGGTCAGGTAGCCCTGGTTGAGCATGCCCACGTCCCGCTCGCGCAGGCTCACGTCCTGTTCGCCGACCACGCTGTCGCGCTTGAGCGGACGCGCCACGGTCACCACATTGCGAAACAGCCGCACCTGGGCCGGCACGAACACCGTCCACGGGGAGCTGCCATCGCAGCGTACGCGCACGGTCACCCTGCCCAGCGGTTGCGCCGGGCTTTCCAGGGTGGCGCCCAGTTGCTGGTCGCACAGTGGCATGCGCAGGCGCGGGTCGAGGCTGTTGACCTGGATCTCGAAGCGCCCTTCGGTCTGGCTGGTCGCCAGGTAATCCTCGACCGTGAATTCAAGAAACCCCTGAGTGACACCGATAAGCTGTTCAGGCAAGGTGAAAGCGTCAGCCAGAGTTCGAACGCCGGGGGCCAGCAGGCACAGCGCAGCAAGGATGCCGGGCAAGGGGCGGGTCAGGCGTCGGAAAAATGTCGTTTTCGTGTTCATACAGTTAAAAAAGCAAGGCGCGTGCCGACTGCGGTACGACGCTCGAGCATTTGGTCGAGGAGTCTGGCATGGCTGGTGTAATGGATTCGGTTAACCAGCGCACACAACTGGTAGGGCAGAACCGTCTCGAACTGCTGTTGTTCCGCCTCAATGGCGAGCAGCTGTACGGGATCAACGTGTTCAAGGTGCGGGAGGTGCTGCAATGCCCGAACCTGACCGTGATGCCCAAGTCCAACCCGGTGGTGCGCGGTGTGGCGAATATTCGTGGGGCAACCATCCCGATCCTGGATCTGGCGATGGCGACCGGCATGCCCGGTCTGAGTGAAGATGTCAGCAAGAGCTTCGTGATCATCACCGAGTACAACACCAAGACCCAGGGGTTTCTGGTGCACTCGGTCGAACGCATCGTCAACATGAACTGGGAGGAGATCCATCCGCCACCCAAGGGCACCGGTCGTGACCATTACCTGACGGCCGTGACCCGGGTGGACGGCAAGATGGTCGAGATCATCGACGTGGAGAAGATCCTCGCCGAGGTCTCGCCGACCTCCGAGGCGATCTCCCTGGGTGTGGTCGACGAAGAAGTGCAGGTCAAGGCCGTGTCGCTGCGCGTGCTCACCGTGGATGACTCCTCGGTGGCACGCAAGCAGGTCAGCCGTTGCCTGCAGACGGTGGGGGTCGAGGTGGTGGCGCTCAACGACGGCCGGCAGGCGCTGGATTACCTGCGCAAGATGGTCGATGAGGGCAAGCATCCGGAAGAGGAATTCCTGATGATGATTTCCGACATCGAGATGCCGGAAATGGACGGCTATACCCTGACTGCAGAAATCCGCAACGACCCGCGCATGCAAAAGTTGCACATCATCCTGCATACTTCGCTTTCCGGCGTCTTCAACCAGGCCATGGTCAAGAAGGTGGGCGCGGATGATTTTCTCGCCAAGTTCCGGCCGGATGACCTGGCGCAACGCGTGGTCGACCGGATCAAGGCCACCCACTAACAGCCAGGGCTCGTCCCTGGCGTTACACATGATTTAAGAGGCGGCATCATTGTCTACGGGTAATTTGGATTTCGAACAATTCCGGGTCTTCCTGGAAAAAGCCTGTGGCATCCTGCTGGGCGAAAACAAGCAGTATCTGGTCTCCAGCCGTCTCAACAAGCTGATGGAACAGCAGGGCATCAAATCGTTGAGCGAGCTGGTGCAGCGGATCCAGACCCAGCCGCGCAGCGGCTTGCGCGAGCAGGTGGTCGATGCGATGACCACCAACGAAACCCTGTGGTTTCGCGACAACTATCCGTTCGAGGTGCTCAAGAACAAGGTCTTGCCCGAGCAGATCAAGGCCAACCCTGGCCAGCGCCTGCGCATCTGGTCGGCGGCCTGTTCGTCGGGGCAGGAGCCGTACTCGATCTCCATGGCCATCGACGAGTTCGAGCGCAGCAACATCGGGCAATTGAAGATGGGGGCGCAGATCGTCGCCACCGACCTGTCCGGCTCGATGCTGGCCAACTGCAAGACCGGTGAGTACGACAGCCTGGCCATTGCCCGTGGCTTGTCCCAGGAGCGCCTGCAACGCTATTTCGACCCCAAGGGGCCGGGGCGCTGGGCAGTCAAGGCCCCGATCCGCAGCCGCGTCGAGTTTCGTTCGTTCAACCTGCTCGACAGCTACGCGAGCCTGGGCAAGTTCGACATCGTGTTCTGCCGCAACGTGCTGATCTACTTCTCCGCCCAGGTGAAGAAGGACATCCTGCTGCGCATTCACGGCACGCTCAAGCCCGGCGGTTACCTGTTCCTGGGGGCGTCCGAGGCGCTCAACGGGCTGCCCGACCATTACCAGATGGTGCAGTGCAGCCCGGGGATCATCTACCAGGCCAAGTGAAACAAAAAAGGCCGGTGTCGCGAGACACCGGCCTTTTTCATGCAGCTGCTGTCATCGATCAGAAGTCGTAACGCACCTTGGCCGAGAACACATCGGCGTCAAAGCCCGATTTGCCGATGTAGTCGTAGTTCACGCCCAGGGTCACCGCGCCCAGCTTGTAGTCGGCGCCTACGCCGGCTTCGTAGCTGTTGCGCACGGCCTTGGCGCCGCTGGTGACGAACGGGGTGCTACCCAGCAGGAAGGTCGAGGTGCTCTTGGCTTCGTCCGCCGCGAAGTCATGGTATGCCATCAGGCGAGCCTGTGGCTGCAGGGTGCCGGCGCCCAGCGGATACTCGCCGGCAACGCGCAGGCCTGCGCCCAGCTCGATGGCCTCGTAGCGCTGGTCTTCGACCTTCAGTGCAGCCGACGAACCCTTCTCGCGGTAACCGTCGATGTTCACCAGGCTGTAGCGCGCGGCAATGCGCGGCTCGACCAGCATCTGCGGGTTGATGTGATAGGTGTAGCCACCCACCACGTTCAGGCCCAGCAGGTCGCTGTCGTAATCGGCCTTGGCCGAGGTGCCGGCAATCTTGCGTTTGCTGTCGTTGTCGTTCAAGCCATAGCTCAGGCTGGCATCGACGAAGTAGTTGCCCTGCTCGAAGCCGCCGTACAGCGTGAAGGCGTGGCTGTCCACCTTGGTCTGGTTGCCGCTTTTGCCGTTGACGTCGGTGTTGATGAAGCTGTACGCCAGGCCCAGGGTCAGGTTGTCGTTGAGCTTGCCGTCGGCACCCACCGCGATGCCGCGGCTGTAGGCGTTGTAGCCGGCCACGCCGTCGCGCAGGTCCTGGCTGGCATCGCTGTAGAGGGTCTGCACCCACACGCCGGTGTCCTTGAACGCTTCGCCCGAGGAGGCGCCACGCAGGCTGCTGGTACGGCTGCCGGTGACATTGCTCACCAGGTTCTGGCTGGTGGTGGCTGCCTGGGTGGCGCCGCCGTTGACTTCAGGTGTCAGTTGCTCGGCCAGCTTGGCCAGCTGGGCCTCGTCGGCATTGGCGAAGGCTTGCAGCAGCGGGTCGTTGGCGCTCAGTTTGCTCAGGATGCTGTCGCGGTTCAGGCTGCCCAGGGCCAGTTGGCTGTTGGCCGAGGCACCCTGGCCGACCAGGATGTCGGTGACTTCTTCGGCGCCCTTGCCGGTGACGGTAGCCACCAGCTTGTTGTCCTGCAGGCTGTAGCTGTCGATCTTGAGCAGGGCCGAGCTGCTCACCAGGTTCAGCTTGCCGTTGGCGTCGACATTGTCGGAAGCGTCCAGCAGATCGATGCGCCCGGCCTGGAACAGGTTGTACGTGCTGCCCTGGGCGCTGAAGTCGCTGCCCTGTGCGGCCAGGCGAATCTGTGCGCCCTTGCCGAACTCGGCAGTACCGCTGACGGCCACCACGGCGGTGTCGGCACGGGTGGCGCTGCTCAGGTTCAAGTCCAGCGACGAGTTGCCGGCCACGTACAGGTTGCCGTCGATGGTGGTGTGCGGCTGCACGAAGTTCAGGTGCGCTGGCGCATTGCGGCTGACGCTGCCCACGTCCATCCAGCCGCCCTGGCGCAGACGGATGTTGGCACCGTCGCTGCTGCTGTCGGTGCCGCTGAAGTCCACCTTGCCGTACACCTCGACGGTGGTCAGGTCGATCAGGTTGCCGGTGATCTTGCTGCCGTCCAGCAAGGTCAGGTACACGCTGCGCTCGGTTTCGGAGGCATCGACCGCTTCGTCTTCGGAGATCAGCGTGCCGCTGTTGACGATTTCCAGCCCTGCATAGCTGTTGTACAGCCGGTTGTCATCGTAGGCATCGATGTCGAAGTTGCCGATCACGATGGCCGCATCGGTCGCCTTGATGGTGCCGGTGTTGACGATCTGGCGCTCGGCGGTGGTGAAGCTGGCGCCGTCCACACGGATGCCTTCGGCGTCATCGCCGGTGGCGATGATGGTGCCGTTGTTGACGATGCCGGCCAGGTCGACCATGTCCACATTCTGCCCGTTGAAGCTGGTAGTGGCGTCGATGGCGGTAGCGCCGTCGCCGGTAACCTGGATCAGGCCGTTGTTGATCAGCTTGCCGTCGATACGGCCGCCTTCCAGGTTGATGCCCTTGGCGCTGGTGCCCTTGGCGATGATGCGGCCAGTGGTGTCATTGAGCAGGTCGCCCTTGATCGTGCCGGTGAAGTCCAGTGCACGGGCCACGTCCATTTCGCTGCCGTCGAGCAGCGGTTCGCCGGTGGCGCTGAGCAGGCCCTGGTTGATGACGCTGCCATTGATGGTGGCCGGGTCGATCATCAGGGCATTGGAGCCGCCGCCCACGGCGCTGATGCTGCCCTTGTTGATCAGGTTGCCGTCGATCTGGTTGCTGGCCCAGCTGCTGCCGTCTTCCCAGGCGTCCAGGTCGATGCCGCCGGCAAAGTCGCCGCTGCTGTTGATCGTGGTGTTGAGAATCAGGTCGCCCTTGACGTGGTTGCCGTTGAATTCGATCGCGTCCTCGGCGGCACTGCCGGTGTAGGCGCCAGTGAATTCGAGGTTGCCTTCGTAGGTCTTGTGCTCGCTGATGAAGCCGGCATCGGTCAACTTGATGGTCTGGGCGCCGACAGGCAGGGCGGTGGCAGTGATTGCCAGGGCGAGCAGGGTCTTGCGAAACATCACAGGAGTCACGGTTTATTCCTTAAACACAGCGTATTGAATTCGGCGCTTGCCTGCGTGGCATGACGGCTGTGCGGTGATAGCCAGATGCCACGTAGCGGAGCGGGACGGATCTTAGATGAGAGATAGCGAATTGACATTAAAATTTGACGCCAAAAGGGCGCAGGGTGGGGTTGCCGCTGCCAGGCAATTGCCGCTTTGCCGGTGTCTGGCGGAAATCCGTTGCCGCTTTTCTGGCATTGCCATGGCTGGCAAGCGCGGTAAAGCCCCGGCTTTGCTGGGTTTTGTGTTTTGGCACGGGACTTGCTCTATCACCGGCAACGAACCCTACGGTCAACCTTCAAAGGTTTCCCCGACATGAGCATCAGTTTCGACAAAGCGCTTGGCATTCACGAAAAGGCACTGGGCTTTCGCGCCCAGCGTGCCGAAGTGCTGGCCAACAACATCGCCAACGCCGACACCCCCAACTACAAGGCGCGCGACATGGACTTCTCGTCCGTGCTGGCGGCCGAGACCGACAAGGTCAAGAACGGCCATTTCTCCCTCGAGCGCACCAACACCCGGCACATCGAGGCCCAAGGCCTGGCGATGGGTGACGAAACCCTGCAGTACCGCACGCCCATGCAGCCCTCGATCGACCAGAACACCGTTGACGCGCAGCTCGAGCAATCCAGCTATGCCGAGAACGCCGTGGGTTTCCAGGCCAGCTTCACGTTGCTCAACAGTAAATTCAAAGGGCTGGTGTCAGCCCTGCGCGGAGAGTAAGTCATGTCCCTTGCCAGCGTTTTCAACATTGCCGGTAGCGGCATGAGCGCGCAGACCACGCGCCTGAACACCGTTGCCTCCAACATCGCCAACGCCGAGACCGTTTCCTCGAGCATCGACCAGACCTATCGTGCCCGCCACCCGGTGTTCGCCACCACGTTCCAGCAGGCCCAGAATGGCGTCAGCCAGTCGCTGTTCCAGGACCAGGGCGAAGCCGGGCAGGGCGTTCAGGTACTGGGTGTGGTCGAAGACCAGAGCAACCTCGAGGCGCGCTATCAGCCCAACCATCCGGCGGCGAACAAGGACGGCTACGTCTACTACCCGAACGTCAACGTGGTCGAGGAAATGGCTGACATGATCTCCGCCAGCCGCTCGTTCCAGACCAACGCCGAGCTGATGAACACGGCCAAAACCATGATGCAGAAGGTCCTGACCCTGGGTCAGTGATAAGGGGCGTTTTTTATGGCTGATGTAAACCTGAACGACGTCATTTCCAATTCCGGCGTCAAGAACTCCAGCAATACGAACGCGGCAAGCGGCCTGGGCGGCAAGACCGCCAACGGCCAGACCCTGGGCAAGGACGCGTTCCTTCAGCTGCTGGTTACCCAGATGCAGCACCAGAACCCGCTCGACCCGCAGGACAACAGCGAGTTCGTGGCCCAGCTGGCGCAGTTCTCCAGCCTTGAAGGCATCACCTCGCTGAACGATTCGGTCAACGCCATCACGGGGGCCATGGGTTCCTCGCAGGCGCTGCAGGCCTCCGGGCTGGTCGGTCGCTCGGTGATCACCCAGGCCGACAAGGCCGTGGTCGACACCACCAAGAGCTTCACTGGCCAGGTGGTGGTCCCGCAGTCGATCACTTCGGGCACCGTCACTGTCACCGACAAGGATGGCAAGACCATCAAGACCATCGACCTGGGCGAGCAGAAGGCCGGCAATGCCGACTTCATCTGGGACGGTACCAACGAGAAGGGCGAAAAGGTCGACCCGGGTACCTACACCTTCACGGCCAAGACCACCGTCGATGGCAAGTCGGCCGAGATGTACACCCTGCTGCCGGCCACCGTCAGCAGCGTCACCATCAGTCAGACCGGCGGCGAGCTGATGCTCAACCTCGCTGGCCTGGGCAGCGTTGCGCTGTCCAAAGTCCAAACTATCGGTATATAGAGCCGGCTAACGCGGCACAAGGAGTGGAAAGATGTCTTTCAATATCGGCCTTAGCGGTCTCTATGCAGCCAACAAGCAACTGGCTGTCACCGGCAACAACATCGCCAACGTTTCGACCACCGGCTTCAAGGCCTCGCGCGCCGAGTTCGCCGATGTGTACTCGGCCAGCAAGCTGGGCGTGGGCAGCAAGACCGTCGGCAACGGCGTGCGTCTGGCTGCAGTCTCCCAGCAGTTCGGTCAGGGTGACATCAACAACACCGGCAACGTGCTGGACATGGGTATCCAGGGCCAGGGCTACTTCGTCCTGAGCGACAACGGCTCGCTGAGCTACACCCGTTCCGGTGCGTTCCAGACCAACAAGGACAACTACGTGGTGACCTCGGACGGTATCCGTCTGCAAGGTTACGCGGCCGACGTCAACGGCAAGATCATCAAGGGCGTGCTGACCGACCTGAAGATCGACACCTCCGCGCTGGCGCCAAAGACCACCACGCTGATCGATCAGGGTATCAACCTGAACTCCTCGGCGCCGTCGATCCCGCTGCAGGTACTGGATGACAGCACGCCGCCGGTGCTGGTGGACAACAAGACGTTCGACCCTTCGGACGAGAGCACCTACACCAAATCGTTCCCGACCAAGATCTACGACAGTCAGGGCAACGAGCACACGATGGAGCAGTTCTATCGCAAGACCGGTGACAACCAGTGGACCACCTACACGCTGGTCGATGGTCGCAACCCGTTCGACCCTGCCAGCACCAAGCCACTGTCCGGCACCATCAGCTTCAATCCTGATGGCAGTGTCAAGGCCATGACTGCCGACAATACCGGTCACCCGGCGGGCTCCGAATTCACCGTGGTCAACAACAACTTCACCATGAAAGGCTGGGTGCCGGCATCCTACGACAAGGCCACCGACAAGTGGGCGTCCAACGGTTCGGCCGGCAATGCCGACGGCATCCGTATGAACATGACCAGCACCACGTCGTACAACACCGACACTGCTCGCATGTCCCAGGCGCAGGACGGCTATGCCACCGGCATCCTGTCCAGCCTGAGCATCGACTCCACCGGTGTGATGTTCGCCAGCTTCAGCAACCAGCAGTCCCGCGCCATCGGCCAGGTCGCGATTGCCAGCTTCGCCAACGAGCAGGGCCTGGAGCAGCTGGGTGGTACCCGCTGGAAAGAGACCTACGCCTCGGGCATCCCGGGCATCGACACGCCGAAGACCGGTACCCTGGGTTCGATCGAGTCCAACGCACTGGAAGCGTCCAACGTCAACCTGACCATGGAGCTGGTCGAGCTGATCAAGGCGCAGAGCAACTTCCAGGCGAACTCCAAGACCATCTCTACCGAAAGCACCATCATGCAGACCATCATCCAGATGACCTGATGATCGCCTGATGGAATGAGCATGGACGAACCCCTTTCTCGGAAGGGGTTCGTTGTTTCGGAGGCAGTAGAAATGAAGTGCGCACTCGCAATCGTGGGCTTCGCCTTGCTGGTGGTGGCTGTGCAGGTCGGCGCCGACATGGCCGCCTGGTATCGCTGGGAAAGCCAGGCCGATGGCCGGCTCGTCTGTTCGCAGGTTTCGCCGGGCGAGGGCTGGCGTCGGTTTGCCGGGCCTTTCAACAATGGCGCTTGCCGTGACAACTGAGGTTTGCCGCTAGCGGCAAGCTGGCGCCGTATTTTCGACGGTTCATCGCACGCGCAGGCGCTGGCCTGTGCTCCAGCCCCCGCATTGACGGGGCTTTACCCCTGTTTTGCAGAGTTGGTTTGAAACTTGCTTGAGTGACCGGCAAAGCAGCGGTGAACGGCAAGTGTTCGCCAGCGCAGCGGAGGATGATCTGTGGACAAGATGCTTTACGTGGCCATGACCGGTGCCAGCCAGAACGCACTGGCGCAACGGGCGCATGCCAACAACCTGGCGAACATTTCCACCAGCGGCTTTCAGCGCGACCTGGAGCAGGCGCGCTCGATGCCGGTGTTTGGTGACAGCTTTCCGGCGCGTGCCTATGCCATGACCGAACGTCCTGCCACCGATTTCAGCCCCGGTGCCATGCAGGAGACCGGCCGCGACCTGGACATCGCCATTGGTGGCGACGGCTTCATCGCCGTGCAGGCCCCGGATGGCAGCGAAGCCTACGTGCGTACCGCCAGCCTCAACATCGATGCCCTGGGCGTGCTGCGCGCGGGCAACGGCATGCCGGTGATGGGCAATGGTGGGCCGATTGCCGTGCCGCCCGAGCAGAAGGTCGAGATCGGCCAGGACGGCACCATCAGCATTCGCGCCATGGGTGAAGGCCCGCGGGTGATGGCCGAGGTCGATCGCATCAAGCTGGTCAACCCCGACGTCAAGACCCTCAACAAGGGCCTGGACGGCATGATCCACACCAAGAGCGGCCAGCCTGCCGATGCCGATGCCAACGTGCAGGTGGTGTCCGGTTTCCTGGAAGCCAGCAACGTCAACGCCGTCGAGGAAATGACCTCGGTGCTGGCGCTGTCCCGTCAATTCGAACTGCACGTCAAGATGATGACCACGGCCAAGGAAGGCGATGAAGCCATGGCTCGGGTTTTGCAAATCGGCTAATTACACAGACGTAGCGCCGTAAAACAGGCGCACGAGGAGAACAGCATGCTTCCGGCTCTTTGGGTCAGTAAAACCGGTTTGTCCGCCCAGGACACCAACCTGACCACCATTTCCAACAACCTGGCCAACGTCTCGACCACCGGCTTCAAGCGTGATCGTGCCGAGTTCCAGGACCTGCTCTACCAGATCAAGCGTCAGCCAGGTGCACAGTCGACCCAGGACAGCGAGCTGCCATCGGGTCTGCAGGTGGGTACTGGTGTGCGCATCGTCGGCACCCAGAAAAACTTCAGCACCGGCAGCCTGCAAACCACCGAGAACCCGCTGGACATGGCCATCAACGGTCGCGGCTTCTTCCAGGTACTGCAGCCAGACGGCACCGTTTCGTACAGCCGTGACGGTACCTTCCACCTGAACTCCGATGGCCAGGTGGTCACCGCCAACGGTTTCGCCCTCGAGCCTGCCGTGGTCGTGCCGCCAGACGCGCAGACCTTCACCGTGGGCCAGGACGGCACCGTATCGATCACCACCGCCGGCAACCCGGCCGCGCAGATCATCGGCAACATCCAGACCGCCGACTTCATCAACCCGGCCGGCCTGCAGGCCATGGGCAACAACCTGTTCCTGGAAACCGCCGCCAGCGGTGCGCCGCAGATCGGCACGCCGGGCCTGAACGGCTTCGGTACCACCCTGCAGCAGACCTTGGAAAACTCCAACGTCAGCACCGTGGAAGAGCTGGTCAACATGATCACCACCCAGCGTGCCTACGAGATGAACTCCAAGGTGATTTCCACCGCCGACCAGATGCTCTCGTTCGTTACCCAGAACCTGTAAGTGAAGCCCCAGGGGCGCTGATGCGGCGCCTGTTACACCGTGAGGTCAGAGTCATGAGCCGTTTGTTGTCCGTATTCGCCCTGGGTGGGGTGGTGTTGCTGGCCGGTTGCGTCGCGCCGACGCCAAAGCCCAACGACCCGTACTACGCGCCTGTGTTGCCGCGTACACCCCTGCCTGCAGCGGCCAACAACGGCTCCATCTACCAGGCCGGTTTCGAGCAGAACCTGTACAGCGACCGCAAGGCGTTCCGGGTGGGCGACATCATCACCATCACGCTCAACGAGCGTACCCAGGCGAGCAAGAACGCCAACTCGCAGATCGCCAAGAACAGCAAGGCCGAGCTTGGCCTGACCTCGCTGTTCGGTGCCGGGGTCAACACCAACAATCCGTTTGGCGACGGTGACCTGAGCCTCAGCGCTGGCTACAGCGGCGACCGCGCCACCAAGGGCGACAGCAAGGCGGCCCAGGGCAATACCCTGACCGGTTCGATCACCGTCACCGTGGCCGACGTGCTGCCCAACGGCATCATCGCGGTACGCGGCGAGAAGTGGATGACCCTCAACACCGGCGACGAGCTGGTGCGTATTGCCGGCATGGTGCGCGCCGACGACATCGCCACCGACAACACCGTGCCGTCGACCCGGGTCGCCGATGCGCGCATCACCTATTCGGGCACCGGCTCGTTTGCCGATGCCAGCCAGCCCGGTTGGCTGGACCGCTTCTTCATCAGCCCGCTTTGGCCTTTCTAGGTTCGGATGATCATGTTCAACATCAAGCAGCTGATTGCCGCGACTGTCCTGTTGTCCACCGCGTTCGGCGTACATGCCGAGCGCCTCAAGGACATCGCCAGCATTTCCGGCGTGCGTACCAACCAGTTGATCGGCTACGGCCTGGTGGTGGGGCTCAACGGCACGGGCGACCAGACTACCCAGACCCCGTTCACCCTGCAGACCTTCAACAACATGCTCTCGCAGTTCGGTATCAAGGTGCCGCCGGGCTCGGGCAACGTGCAACTGAAAAACGTCGCGGCAGTGTCGGTGCACGCCGACCTGCCGGCGTTCGCCAAGCCGGGCCAGGTGGTGGACATCACCGTGTCGTCCATCGGCAACTCCAAGAGCCTGCGCGGCGGCAGCCTGCTGATGACCCCGCTCAAGGGTATCGACGGCAACGTCTACGCCATTGCCCAGGGCAACCTGGTGGTGGGCGGCTTCGATGCCGAGGGCCGTGATGGTTCCAAGATCACCGTCAACGTGCCATCGGCCGGGCGTATTCCGGGCGGTGCATCGGTAGAGCGCTCGGTGCCGAGCGGCTTCAACCAGGGCAACAGCCTCACCCTTAACCTCAATCGCCCCGATTTCACCACCGCCAAGCGTATCGTCGACAAGGTCAACGAACTGCTCGGCCCGGG
Source organism: Pseudomonas palmensis (assembly GCF_017848315.1). Taxonomy (GTDB): domain Bacteria; phylum Pseudomonadota; class Gammaproteobacteria; order Pseudomonadales; family Pseudomonadaceae; genus Aquipseudomonas; species Aquipseudomonas palmensis. The sequence continues at coordinate 92,567 of NZ_JAFKEC010000011.1, read as the reverse complement.
TGTGGCCCAGGCGCTGGATGGTGGCTCGGTGCGCGTCACCGCGCCCCTGGACCCGAGCCAGCGCGTCGACTACCTGTCGATCCTGGAGAATCTCGAGATCGACCCCGGCCAGGCAGTGGCCAAGGTCATCATCAACTCGCGTACCGGTACCATCGTGATCGGCCAGAACGTCAAGGTATCGCCAGCGGCGGTCACCCACGGCAGCCTGACCGTGACCATCACCGAAGACCCGATCGTCAGCCAGCCCGGCCCGTTCTCCAATGGCGAGACGGCGGTGGTGCCGCGCTCGCGGGTCAACGCCGAGCAGGAAGCCAAGCCGATGTTCAAGTTCGGGCCGGGCACCACGCTCGACGAGATCGTGCGTGCGGTCAACCAGGTGGGCGCGGCCCCCGGTGACCTGATGGCGATTCTCGAAGCCCTCAAACAGGCCGGCGCGCTGCAAGCCGACCTGATCGTGATCTGAGGGGCTGGTCATGGATATGCCTAAAAGCGGCATCAGTGCCGCCGACAGTGGTGCCTACACCGACCTCAACCGCCTCAACTCGCTCAAGGTGGGTGATCGCGACAGCGACGCCAACCTGCGCAAGGTCGCCCAGGAATTCGAGTCGCTGTTCCTCAACGAGATGCTCAAGTCGATGCGCTCGGCCAGCGATGTGCTGGCCAAGGACAACCCGCTCAATACCGAAACCGCCAAGCAGTACCAGCAGATGTACGACCAGCAGCTGGCGGTGAGCATGTCCCGCGAGGGCGGCGGCATCGGCCTGCAGGATGTGCTGATGCGCCAGCTGTCCAAGCAGAAGGCCACCAACGCTGCAGCGGCGGCCAGCAGCCCGTTCCCGCGGGTCGACCTGCAGCAGCGCAGCCTGTGGGCGACCAAGGTGGCCGAGCCACTTCGTGATGCAGCCAGCACCAGCCACCGCAACGACATGGCGGCGCTCAATTCGCGGCGCCTGGCATTGCCCGGCAAGCTCACCGATCGCCTGCTGGCCGGTATCGTGCCGTCGGCAGATGGCACGCCAGCCACCACCAATACCGCCGCGTTGCCGCAGCGCACCACGGCCATGACCGATGCGCTGGTCAAGGGCGACTGGGCCCCGGCCCAGACTTTTGCCGCGCCGGGCTCGATGCGTATCTACGGACGTGCCGTGGCGCAGCCGCCACTGGCCCCGGCCAAGCGCGCGTTCGATTCCAGCGACGAGTTCGTCACCACCATGCTGCCGATGGCCGAGCAGGCCGCCAAGCGTATCGGCATCGACCCGCGGTACCTGGTGGCACAGGCCGCCCTGGAAACCGGCTGGGGCAAATCGGTGATGCGCCAGGCCGATGGCAGCAGCAGCCACAACCTGTTCGGCATCAAGGCCACCGGCAACTGGAAAGGCGATCAGGCACGTGCGATCACCAGCGAGTTCCGTGACGGGCAGTTCGTCAAGGAAACCGCTGCGTTCCGTTCCTATGACTCCTACCAGGACAGCTTCCACGACCTGGTGAGCTTGTTGCAAAACAATGCTCGCTATAAAGATGCGGTAAATGCGGCCGATAAGCCTGAACAGTTTGTGCGAGAGCTGCAGAAGGCCGGGTATGCAACCGATCCGGACTACGCCAGCAAGATCTCGCAGATCGCAAAACAGATGAAGTCGTACGAGAGCTACGCAGCTGTCGCTACTACAACGAAACTATAAGGTTTGAATTATGGCGAGTTTGATCAATATCGGCTTATCCGGTGCCAGCGCTGCCCAATCGGGCATGCACACCACGGGTAACAACATCGCTAACGTCGATACCGCTGGTTACTCGCGCCAGCAGAACATTCAAAACTCCAAGAGTTCGATCCGCGAAGGCCAGGTGTTCATCGGCACCGGCACCACGCTGGCCGATGTGCGCCGCGTGTACAACAACTTCCTGGAAAACCAGCTGCGTACCACCAACTCGCTGAGCAGCGAGGCCAACGCCTTTCTCGACCAGGTCAGCCCCACCGACAAGCTGCTGTCGGACAAGGACACCGGTATCACTGGCGCCCTGCAGAGCTTCTTCACCGCCCTGCAGAGCGCTGGCGCCAAGCCGACCGAAGACGCCTCGCGCCAGTTGCTGCTGACCAGCGCCCAGGCACTGAGCAAGCGCTTCAACACCATCGCCGCGCAGCTCAACCAGCAGAACACCAACATCAACGGCAACCTGTCGTCGATGGCCACCCAGGTCAACAACCTGACGGCCACCATTGCCAACTACAACGACCAGATATCACGCGTGTCGTCATTGCAGGGCAGCCCCAACGACCTGCTCGACAAGCGCAACGAAGCGGTGCGCCAGCTCAGCAACCTGGTGGGCGTGGATGTGGTCGAGCGCGAGGGCAACCTCGACGTGTACCTCAAGAACGGCCAGTCGCTGGTGCTCGGCAAGACCACCAACACCCTCGAGACGGTGAACAGCCCGACCGACCCGACCCGTTCCAACCTGGTGCTCAACCGCGGCACCACCAAGATCGATATCACCAACAGCGTCAGCGGTGGCGAGATCGGCGGCCTGATCACCTACCGCAATGATGTGCTGGAACCGGCGCTCAACGAACTCGGCCGTGTGGCCCTGGTGGTGGCCGACCGGATCAACAGCCAGCTGGCGCAAGGTATCGACAAGAACGGTGACTTCGGCGCGACCCTGTTCAACGATATCAACAACGCCACCATGATGGCCCAGCGCAGCATCGCCAAGGCGGGCAACAACGCCGCCACCGGCAGCCTTAACGTCAACATCAAGGACACCGGCAAGCTGACCACCAGCGACTACCAGGTGACCTTTACCGACGACAACAACTACACCGTCACCCGGCTCCCGGGTGGCACTGCAGTGGGCTCCTACAAGCTGGACGAGACGCCACCGCCGGTGATCGACGGTTTCACCCTGGAAATGAACGGTGGCCTGCCCAGCAAGGGCGACTCGTTCAAGATCACCCCGACCCGCGGCGCCGCGGGCAGCCTCGACACCGTGCTCACCGACCCCAAGCGCATCGCGCTGGCGGCGCCGCTGACCGGCACCAGCGGTGCAGGCAACCAGGGCACCGGCATCATCGGTCAGCCCAACCTGACTTCGATGATCGACATCTACGACTCGGCCCAGCGCATCGAGCTGCAGAACGGCCTGAAGTACTCGACGCCGGTCAAGCTGGTGTTCGGTGATGAAAGCACCAACCCGCAGACCTACAAGATCCACAACGCCCAGGGCGATGAAATCGGCAGCGGTACTATCATTCCGGGCCAGGAAAACAAGCTGCAGATCAACGTGCCGATGGTCGATGCCAGCGGCAACCCGGTGGGTACGCCACAAAAGAACATCACCTTTGAAATGACCGTGGCCGGTTCGCCCAAGCAGGGCGACAACTACACGGTGGGCATGACCGGTGCCGGCTCGGCCGACAACCGCAACGGCCAGGCGGTGATCGATCTGCAGACCAAGGCCACCGTCGACGTCGGCCCCAACGGCAAGGGCATCAGCCTGACCGACGCCTACGGCAAGCTGGTGGAGAACGTCGGCGGCAAGGCGGCCCAGGCCAAGCTCGATACCGAGGCCACCGGCGCCCTGCAGAAGTCTGCGGTAGCCGCCAGCGCTTCGGTGTCCGGCGTCGACCTGGACGAAGAAACCGGCAACCTGATCAAGTTCCAGCAGTACTACACGGCCTCCTCGCAGATCATCAAGATCGCGCAGGAAATTTTCACCACGCTGATCAACAGCCTTTAAGGAGTCGTAGATCGTGCGCATTTCCACCGCCCAGTTCTACCAGACCAGCACCTCCAACTATCAGGCTAACTTCGCCAAGGCCGTGGAGTCCCAGCAGCAGGCCAGTGACCAGTTGCGCGTACGTACCGCCGCGGACGACCCGGTCGGTGCCGCGCGCCTGCTGCAACTGGAACAGCAGAACAACCTGATCACCCAGTACAGTGGCAACATCTCCAGTGCACGCTCCAGCCTGGGCACCTCCGAGGCCACCCTCAACAGCATCACCAATGTGCTGTCGCGGGTGAAGGAGCTGGCGATCGGCGCCGGCAGCGGCAACATGACCGACAACGATCGCAAGGCCAACGAGCAGGAGTTGTCGCAGCTCGAAGAGCAACTGTTCAGTCTGATGAACAGCCGCGACGAGAACGGCAAGTACATCTTCTCGGGTTCGCGTGGTGACACCCAGCCGTTCGAACGCAATGCCGATGGCACCTACTCGTACAAGGGCGACCAGAGCACCACCAACCTGCAGGTCGGTGACATGCTCAGCGTGGCCACCAACGAGACCGGCTACGACGTGTTCCAGAAGGCGCTGAACACCAGCCGCAGCCAGACCACCATGACCGCGCCTGCCAACCCGGCCGACGTGCGTGTCAACCTGTCCAATGGCCAGGTCTCCGGCAGCTCGACCTACAACGACCTGTTCCGCAGCGGCGAGCCGTACAAGATCGAATTCGTCAGCGCCACCGAATTCAAGATCACCGACGTCAACAACGTCGACCGTACCCTGGAGGCCACCAATGGCGGGGTCTTCAACCCGAAGGGCGGCAATACCACCATCAACTTCCGCGGCGTCGACATCCGCATGGAAGTCAGCCTGCAGGGCGACGAGCTGACCGACCCCACCGCCGCTGACGACGCGGTGCGCGGGCACGAGTTCACCCTCGCTTCCAAGCCCGACGAAATCACCGGCACCCGCAGCCCCGGCAACGTGTCGCCCGACGGCCAGCTCAGCGGCCTGTCGATCGCGGACAAGGCAAAATACGACGCTGCGTTCCCCGGTGGCGGTGCGATCGTCAAGTTCACCAGCGACACCACATTCGACGTGTATGCCCAGCCTATGACCGCCGACAGCCGTCCTGTGGGCAGCGGTGATACCACCGTCAGCCCGACCCGCGTGGCCGGCGTCGACTTCACCTTCAGTGGCACGCCCAAAGATGGCGACCAGTACTCGGTGCAGGTCAACAACCACCAGAACCAGAACGTGCTCGACACCATCCATCAGTTGCGCACCGCGCTGCTGACACCTGTCGACAACGATCCGGCAGCCCGCCGCAACTTCCTCGCGTCGATGGATTCGGCTATCTCCAACCTGGCCAGTGCAGCGGACAAGATCGCCGAATCCATCAGCTCCATCGGTGGGCGCGGTGCGGCACTGGATGTGCAGGCAGAAACCAACGAAGCCTTGCAGTCGGCCAACACCATCACGCAGAACTCGATCCGTAACGCCGACCCTGCCGAGACGATGATCCGTCTCACGCTTCAGCAGAACATGCTGCAAGCCTCGCAACTAGCCTTCAGCAAGCTGGCCGCGCTCGGGCTGTTCAACCGGCTCTGATTGACCCTTTCTCGCACTACCCACCCGGGGGCGCTCAGCCGCCCCCGGGGTTTTCTCCAGGTCCAGCCCAATGAACGAACTGCCGCTCGTCAGCATCGCCATCCCCGCGTTCAACCCCGAGTTCTTCAGTCGTGCCCTGCACAGTGCCATTACCCAGCGTTATGCCAACGTGGAAGTGGTCGTGTGCGACGACAGCCAGGGTGACGAGATCAAGGCGATTTTCGACCTGTGGGCAGGACAGGCCACGTGCGCGTTGCGGTATGTGCGCAACCCGTCGACGCTGGGCTTTTCGCGCAATGTGCTGATGTGCCTGGAACAGACGCGGGGCGAGTTCATCAAGTTTCTCTGCGATGACGACTGGCTGGTGGACAGCTGCATCAGCCAGTCGGCGCAGGTGCTGTGCGACTGCCCGGACGTGAATGTACTGATTCACCACCGGCTGATATGCGCGGCGGACGAAACGGTACTGCCCATGCGCCAGGCCAACTGCATCATTTCCCCCACCAGCGCGTTGATCAACGGCGGCGACCTGCTGGAGGCGCTCGAAAGCAACCTGCCGAACCTGTTTGGGGGTATCAGCCACGCGCTGTTGCGCCGTGCCCAGGTTCAGGACTTTTTGCCGCAGCTGGTGCAGGAGGGCGAAGGGTTTCGTGCGCGCCTGGTCGAAGCGCTGTTCATCTGCCTGCTGCGCCGTGGCCACCTGGCCTACCTGAACACCATGCTTAGCCTGGAGCGCGTTCACCCCGGGCGCTTGAGCCATCACCCCAGCATGACCCTGGCTTTCGCTACCGAAAGCGAGTGGTTGCGCCAGATGCTCGCCTCGCGCACCAGTGAACCGGCGCCGGCCAGCGGTTGGGTGCGGCACATTCCACTGGAGCTCTACACCGTCGGCGCAGACAAGGCCTGGGAAGAGTTCGAGCTGACGCGCCTGTATGCGCGCCAGGTCGCCAGCTTTCAGCAACAGGTCGGCACCAGCAGCCTGAGCTTCACCGAGCTGTATGGCGAGTGGCTGGGGTGTCGGGTATTGTCGGCGGCGCAGCTTGACCTGCTGCCCAAGCGCATTGCGCAATGGCCGCGTCGCCCGCGCATCGACGTGCTGGTGCTCGCTGCTCAAGACGATGGCGTGGCACTCAAGGCCACGCTGGACAGCCTTGAGCAACAGTCCTATGCCGCTGCGGCCATTTGCGTGCTGGGCCCGGCAGCGCTGCAACCGTTGAACCCCAAGTTCGTGCAGGTGCACGCCCAGGGCCATGCCATCGAGCAGCTCAATGACTGCGTGACCCGCGATGGGGCGGGTGACTGGGTATTCCTGCTGCGTGCAGGCGACTGCCTGCACCCGCATGCGTTGGTCATCATGGCCGAGCGCATGGCACTGCAACCCGACTGCGCGTGCCTGTACACCGATGAAGGCACCCACGACAACCTGCAGCCCAGCCAGCCGATCTTCAAGCCGGACTTCAACCTGGACCTGATGCGCAGTGTTCCCTACGTAGGCAGGCTGCTGGCCTTCGATACCGCCCGGGTGCGTGAGCAGGGCGGTTTCGACCCGCAGTTCGAGTCGTTGGCCCCCCACGACATGCTCTGGAAACTGGTCGAGAGTCAGGGGTTGGGCGCGGTGGGGCATGTCGCCGAGCTGCTGGTGCAATGTCGCTACGGCTATGAGGCCTGGCAGCGGGAAGCGGCCTGTGCCGTACAGGCACCCAGGGTGCTGCGTGCGCATCTGGCACGCCTGGGCGTCGAGGCCGAGGTGGTCAGCGCCGAAGGCTCGATGTTTGCCCACGTGCAGTATCGACATGCCGATACGCCGGCGGTGTCGATCATCGTTGCCGCAGGCGATGACGTAAAGGCACTGACGCGCTGCGTCGAATCGATTTTCGAGCACACCGCCTACCGCAACTACGAGATCCTGATTGCTGTCAGTGGTCGTGAGTCGATGCCAGTACAAGGCTGGCTGGCTGCAATGCAGGGGCTTGGCAGCGAGCAGTTGCGCATTGTGCCGGTAGCCTCGGCGAATGGCCCGGCGCTTTACAACCAGGCCAGCCTGCAGGCACGTGGCAGCTACCTGCTGTTGCTCGATTCGGACTGCGTGTTTTTCGACGCGCAATGGCTTGATGAACTGGTAGGTCAGGCCCAGCGTCCAGAGGTCGGCATCGTCGGGCCAAAATTGTGCAACCAGACTGGCAACGTGACCGGAGCAGGCCTGGTGCTGGGGCTGCACGGTGTTGCCAGCAGTCCGTTTTTCGGCCAGCCCGCAGACGCCAATGGCTACATGAATCGGTTGGCTTGCGTGCAGAACTACAGCGCCGTGAGTGGCGTCTGCCTGATGGTACGTCGCGAGCTGTTCGACCAGCTTGGCGGTCTGGACGGCGAAACCTTCTCGACCGGCTTGAGTGATGCCGACCTTTGCCTGCGTATGCGCGACCATGGCTATCTGATCGTCTGGACTCCCTTTGCGGTGGTTGCCAAGGCCACCTCGCAGACGGTGGCCCTGGACGAGCAGCACAAGGACAGCTTCTACGAGCGCTGGCTGCCGCGCGTGGCCAATGACCCGGCGTACAACCACAACCTCAGCTTGCGCATGGCCAGTTTCAACCTGGAGCCGGGCCTGCGCGAGGGATGGGTGCCGTTCATCCAGCCGGTGCTGCCTTTTGTCATGGCCTTGCCAATCAACACCACTGCGGTCGGACACTATCGCGTCAGCCAGCCGTTCAAGGAGCTGGAACGGGCCGGCTGGATACAGGGACAGTTGAACTATGTGCTGCCGAGCATGGTGGAGCTTGAGCGTTGCAAGCCGGATGTGATCATCCTGCAGTGCCGCTATACCACCGGCTCGCTTGAGGAGATGGCGCGCATCCAGCGACTTTCTTCGGCTCGGCGCATCTACGAGATCGATGACTACATCATCGATGTGCCCGAGAAGAATGAACACCGGCGCAACATGCCCGGCAACATGCGCGAAATGGTCAGCCGCGGTATCGCCCTGTGTGATCGGGTGGTGGTCTCCACCGAGCCACTGGCCGACGCGCTGTCGAGCATGCACCGGGATATTCGCGTGGTCCCCAACATGCTCTCGCGCTCGTTGTGGGGCGGCCTGAAGGGGCGCCGCCAGACGTCGGCGCGTCCGCGTGTCGGCTGGGCGGGCGGCACCAGTCACCGCGGCGACCTCGAACTGCTGGCCGAGGTGGTCAAGACCTTGGCCAATGAGGTCGACTGGGTGTTCTTCGGCATGTGCCCGCAGCTGCTGCGTCCCTACATCAAGGAGTTTCATGCCGGCGTGCCGCTGCACCTGTACCCGCAGAAGCTGGCGGGCCTGAACCTCGATCTGGCGCTGGCGCCGCTCGAGCAGAATCTGTTCAACGACTGCAAGAGCAACCTGCGCCTGCTGGAATACGGTGCTTGCGGTTTCCCGGTGATCTGCACCGAGACCAAGGCCTACGGTGGTTACCTGCCCTGTACGCGGGTCGCCAGTAACACCACCGAGCAGTGGCTGGACGCGATCCGCATGCACCTGGCAGATCCGCAGGCCAGTTATCGCCAGGGCGATGCGCTACGCGAAGCGGTACTGCGTGACTACGTACTCAATACACACAATCTGCAGCAATGGGCCAACGGCTGGTTGGCCGATTGACCTCCACCGGCCGGCAAGTCGCCTGGCCGGGCATCCAACAACAGAGGTAGGTGCTTTATGACTGACAACGCAACCGGGTTGGGCAAAGACGTTACGGTCGTGCTGCTGGGGCATGAAGATCAGGGCTATCGCGAGCGCGCACTGCATTACTACAAGACGCAGGGTCTCGCCTGTGCAGTGGTCGAGCACGCCTCGTCGAACCTGACTGGCGATGCCTGCACCCAGGGGCTGCAGGCGCTGCTTTCGCAGCTTGCAACGCCGTTCGTGAGCCTGGCGCTGGATACCGACTTTGTCCGTGTTCAGGCCCTGGAGGCTGCTGCAGAGCATCTTCATGCGCACCCGCAGTGCCAGTTGGCCCAGGGCTACGTGCTGGGCTACGCCCCCGGCAGCAAGCAGGTGGCCTACCACAAGATCGGCGATGCACTTGATGCCGCCGTTGGTGAAAACGCACGTGTTGCCATCGAGCAGTATGCCGCCAGCGGACAGTCGGCCTGGCGTGCGCTCGTGCGAGTACCGACGCTGCAGGCTGTGCTGGCGACCTTGCCCGCCGGGCTCGATTTCGATACCTGGCTGGTGGTGGTGTCGTACTCGATGCTCGGCCAGGGCGCGCTCAAGCGGCTGGACCAGACCGATGCGCTGGTGCAGTACGCCGACAGCCGGCTGAGCCAGGTCGAACGCGAAGAGCAGCGAGTGCGTGCGGTGCGCGTGCTGCGCCAGTGGGACGCCGACCACCTTCGGCTATGCGCCGACGATGAGGGCTTCACCGTCATCGACCGGTTCGTTGGCGCCACCCAGGGTGGTGTTGCTACCGATCTGCTGTTCACCTCCACCTGGAGCGGCATGAATGCAGCGCCCGAGCGCAGGTTCGAGCCGCGCCAGTTTGTCGAGCTGCCTTACTACAATGCGCCGTTGTTCGAGGTACTGACCGGTCTGGAATTCCTGTTGCACGCCTGGCCTGTGGGACAGGCCCATCGGCAGGCGGTCGAGGGTACCTGGGTGAGCCAGTTCGAGCTGTTGCGCGAGCACCCCAACGACACCGTCGATACCCTGAGGGCACGCTACTGGCAAGCGTTGGACCTGGGGGTGTTCACCCCCGAGGTTTTCCGCCGTCTGCTTGCGACCCTGGTGGATGAGGACGTCCAGGCCGATGCCCGCGAGCTGCAGGCATGGCTGGAACGCCTGGATGGTCTGCCGGGCATCGACCCGGCCGCGTGGCTCAGGGCCACCGCCTCGGGCCTGGTGCAGGAGTCGATTGCCGCTGCCACGCCGGACGCCGCCACCCAGGAGCGCATCGTCGCCCACCTGAACAAGCAGCGTGCTGCACAGATCGCCTTCGTGGTTGTCGACCTGGAAGACGACAACGGCGCACTGCAGAACACCTTCGACAGCCTGTTGGCCAGTGGCCTGCGCGACTTCAAGCTGGTCGTGCTCAAGGCCGGCAAGCCGCCGGTGGTGACCACGCCACGCGATACCCTGCATTTCATCCAGGTGACGCCGGGCAATTTCGTCTCCCACCTGAACCAGGTGGCGCGTCAGGTACCAAGCGAATGGTTGTTGCTGCTGCAGGCCGGCGACCTGCTGACCGTGGGCGGCTTGCTGCGCCTGCAGGTGGAGCTGGCGTCAGCCCCGGGCTGCCTGGCCATCTGCGCCAACGAAGTGCAGCGCGACTCCGACGGGCGTCTGGTCAGCGTGGTGCGCCAGGGTGGCAACCTGGACTTGCTGCGCAGCCGTCCCGACCTGATGTCGCAGCACTGGCTGGTACGTCGCGAGGCAGTGGTCGAGCTGGGCGGCTACAGCGAAACCTACCCGCAGGCGGTGGAGTTCGACCTGCTGCTGCGTCTGGTCGAGCACAACGGCCTGAACTGCCTGGCACACATGGACGAATACCTGGTGATCGGTCGGGGCGGGCGTGAGGGCATGGCCCAGGACGCGCTGTCCACGCTCAACCGTCACCTGGCGGCGCTGGGCTACCGTGGCCAGGTCAATGACGCAGGCGAGGGGCAGTTGCAGATCGACTTCCGCCATCAGTCCACGCCACTGGTGAGCATCCTGATCGCGGCCGACGATGACCTCGAGCAACTCAAGGCCTGCGTGGTCAGTGTGCTGCAACGTACCCGCTACCCGCGCTACGAAGTGCTGGTGGCCTGCCGCGACACCCTGGCAGACCTCACAGTCGCTGCGCTGCAAGGGTTTGGCGGGCGGGTCAAGCTGCTGGCCGGCGAACACGTGCAGTCAGCCTCGCAGCTCATCAACCTGGCTGCCGTCAACGCCAGTGGCGAGTACCTGGTGCTGCTCTCCAGCCGTTGCCAGGTGGTGACGCCGGCCTGGATCGAAGCCCTGCTCAACCAGGCCCAGCGCCCTGAAGTGGGCGTGGTGGGTGCGCGTCTGGTGGACCGCGAAGCCGCCATCAGCCATGCCGGTTACGAACTGCTTGCCGGCGCCCAGGTGCAGTCGCCCTGGCTGGGAATGTCGACGCGCGACAGCAAGGCGTCGCTGTGGTCGGGCGTGGTCCGCAGTTGTGCGGCGGTGTCGGCTGACTGTCTGATGGTACGCAAGGCACTGTTCGAGCAGTGCGATGGCCTGTCTGCCGAGGGCGGTGCCGACATCGAGCTGTGCCTGAAGGCAGCCGATGCCGGCCTGCTGGTGATCTGGGCGCCACAGGCGCAGTTGCTCAGCGACCAGGTGCCGATGCCGGATGCCCAGGCCTGCCAGGCGCTGGAAGGCCGTTGGCCGGCTGCGTTCAGCAGCCGGGTGATCATCGACGGCCGGTTTGGTGTCGATGTGTCGCGCTCGGTCGCTGCCGGTGGTTCGCCGGTGCTGGAGTGGCTCGCCGACCTGGGCTGATGGCGCGGGTTTTGCAAAAGCCGGGTTTCGTACCCGGCTTTTTTGTGCCCGACCCGCTCAGTCATGAGCGCCGCGTCAGGATCATGCCGGGGTACGGCAGTTTATTGACAGCCATCGCAGGGCGGGCGGGCTTTTCAAGCCGCAGGTGCGCCGTTGTGATCGCCTGAAAAACCTACACAGATCGTACCGGCCCCAGGGCCGTGCGATGGAGGCGTTACCGTGAGCAAACAGGTTATCCCTTTCAACAAGCCGTTCGTGGTTGGCAAAGAGCTGTTCTACATTGCCCAGGCGGTCATGAACGGCTCCATTGCGGGGGACGGCGAATTCACCACGCTGTGTCAGGGCTGGCTGGAAAACAACCTGGGCTGTGAAAAGGCGCTGCTGACCCATTCGTGCACCGCTGCGCTGGAAATGGCCGCGATCCTGGCCGACGTCGGGCCGGGCGACGAAGTCATCATGCCGTCCTTCACCTTTGTCTCCACGGCCAATGCCTTCGTGCTGCGCGGTGCGGTACCGGTGTTCGTGGACATTCGCGACGACACCCTGAACCTGGACGAGCGCCTGGTCGAGGCGGCCATCACCGACAAGACCAAGGCGGTGGTGGCAGTGCACTACGCCGGGCAGCCGTGCGACATGGATGTCTTGGCGCAGATCTGCGAAAAGCATGGCCTGTTCCTGATCGAGGATGCCGCCCAGGCGATCCTGGCCCGCGACCGCAAGCGCGCCCTGGGCACCATCGGGCACCTGGGCTGCCTGAGCTTTCACGAAACCAAGAACGTCATCAGCGGCGAGGGCGGTGCCCTGCTGATCAACGATCCGCGGCTGGTCGAGCGGGCCGAGATCATCTGGCAGAAGGGCACCAACCGCAAGGCCTTCAGCCGCGGCGAAGTGAGCAAGTACACCTGGGTGGATGTCGGCTCGTCGTTCCTGCCCAGCGAGCTGACGGCCGCATTTTTGTACGCGCAGCTCGAGCATGGCGAGCGCATCAACAAGCACCGTCGGACCCTGTACGAGAAGTATTTCAGCCTGCTGCGACCACTGGCCGCCGATGGTCTGTTTCAGCTGCCGCGTACCCTGGACGACAAGCCGGCCAACGCGCACATCTTCTACCTGCTGATGCGCAGTGTCGAAGAGCGCACGGCGTTGATCGCGTTTCTGCGTGAGCATGGGGTGAATGCGGTGTTCCACTATGTGCCATTGCATGACTCGCCAGCCGGCCTGCGTTATGCGCGCAGCAGCGGCCAGTTGCCGATCACCACGGATGTCTCGCAGCGCCTGTTGCGCCTGCCGTTGTTTTCCGACATGCGTAGCCGCCAGGTGGCGCATGTGTGTGCGTGCATCGCGCGCTTTTTCCAGGACAAGCCTTCGAGCGCCTCGCGCTGACAGCAGCACGCCCCTAATCAGAGATTGGAGTTTCACCATGTCGCATGCCTCGCAGGTCGACGCGCAGGTCCTTGAGCAGGCGTTGTTTCGACACACCCTGATGTTCGCCAAACCCGAACACCCTTACTACATCATGGCGCCCGACTACCGGGACACCTCCTCGGGCATCGTGTCGCTGCACTACCTGTGTCACGTGCTCAACCTGAACGGGCGCGAGGCGTACCTGTGCGGGCCCAAGGTGGTCAACCCCAACCTGAAGACGCCGCTGCTCGACGCCGCCACCGAGCAGCGGCATCAGCAACACGGCAAGGTGGCCATCGCCGTGTATCCGGAGGTTGTGGTCGGCAACCCGCTGGGGCGCAGGGTGGTCTCGCGCTTTTTGCTGAACTTCGAAGGGCTGATCAACGGCAAGTCGATGGAGGCCGCGCCCACCGACCTGCTGTTCTACTACGGCCCGGCGCTGGCCGAAAAACGCGGCCACGCCAACCCCGACCTGCTGGGCCTGCCGGTGCTCGACATCGACCTGTTCAAGGCGCCGCCGGCGGGCACGCCACGCAGGGGTTGCTACCTGTATCAGAACCGTCATCCCCTGGAGCAGATCGACTACTCGCTGTTGCCCGAGGGTATCCAGCTGCTGCGCATCGCCAATGCGCTGCCGCTTCATGAACTGGCCCAGGTGCTGCGCTCGGCCGAGGTGATGTACAGCTACGAATGGTCGATGACCTGCGTGATCGCCGTGCTGTGTGGCTGCCCGGTGATCTTCATGCCCGGTAGTGGTGTCGACCAGGCGTTTCTCGAAACCGGCTTCCTTGGCAGCGCCGGCTTTGCCCTGCTTGACCAGCCGGACGCGCTGGCCACCGCCAGGGCAGGGGTGGAGGGGGCATTGCAGCGCTACGTGCTGGCAACGCTGCCGTTCTGGCAGCAGCTGGATACGTTCATTGCCAAGACCCAGGCCGCGGCCGCGCTCGAAGCGGCGGACCTGAACCTGGGCGTGCTGCCCTGGTTGCGCGAGCGCCACCCTGATGCCCAGCAGCTGCGCCTGATCAACGAGCGCCTCGACAGCCAGCCGATGCCGGTCATCGGTGTGCTTGTGCTGGATGACGCTGATGATCGCCAGCGCCTGGCCGCCACCCTGGCCAGCCTGGGTACGCAGCGCTGCCTGTACCCGCACCTTGAGGTCAGCGTGCTTGGCAACCAGTCGTTGGCCGACCCGCAGGTACGGCATGTGCCCTGTGCCCGGGAGCGGCAAGCTGAAGCCATCAATACTGCGCTGCAGCACAGCCGGTGCGACTGGTTCCTGATCGTGGAGGCGGGCGTCGAATTCACGGCCTCGGGCCTGCTGATCGCGGCACTCGAGCTTGTCGGTGCCGAGGCCGGTTGCCTGGCGTACATGGCTGATGAAGCGATGCGCGCGACCAACGGCAGCACCGACATCGCACTGCGACCGGATTTCAACCTCGACCTGCTGCTGAGTTTCCCGGCGAGTCTGTCGCGGCACTGGTTGTACCAGCGCCAGGCCTTGTTGCAACGGGGCGGCTTCGCCCTCGACTGCGCTCGGGCCTTCGAGCTGGAGTACCAGCTGCGTCTGGTCGAACAGCAGGGCCTGGGCTGCGTGGGGCATGTCGCCGAGCCGTTGCTGATCGGCGAGGCCCTGCCGTTGCGTGATTGCGCCCACGAGCGCGCGGTGCTGGAACGCCACCTGCAGGCCCGCGGTTACACGCAGGGGCAGGTCGCGGTGCTGGCGTCGTCGCCGGGCCGTTATCGTCTCGATTACGGGCATGCCCAGGCCGCCTCGGTGAGTATCCTGATCGCCCTGGAAGGCAGCGTCGGCCACTTCCAGCGCTGCATCGAAACCTTGCTGGAGAACACGGCGCTGGCTGGCGGCTTCGAAGTGCTGTTGCTGGCGCCGTCTGCCCTGGACGAGGCTGCCCGTGAATGGCTGGCGATGGTCGGGCAGATCGGCGGTGAGCAGATTCAGGTCCTGCACTATGCTGCCGGCCAGTCGCGGGTTGCCATGTGCAATCACGCGGCGCAGCAGGCCCGTGGCGATTTCCTGCTGTGGCTGGATGCGCGTGCGGGGATCCTCGCGCGCGACTGGCTGCAGCAATTGCTCAATCACGCCCAGCGGCCCGAGGTGGGCGCGGTGGGGGCCAAGCTGCTGGCGGCCGACGGCAAGGTCCGGCATGCCGGCCTGGTGCTGGGGCTCACCGGCCTGGTGGGCTCGGCATTCGACGGGGTCGATCATCAGCAGGCCGGTTACATGGGGCGGCTGCAGGTCGATCAGGACTGTTCGGCGCTCAGTGGCGAATGCCTGATGCTGCGCCGGGCGCTGTTCCTCGAGGCCGGCGGCTTTGCCGAAGATCCGCTGCTGGCCCGCTGGGTGGATGTCGACCTGTGCCTGAAGCTGCAGGAGGCCGGTTACCTGAACGTCTGGACGCCCCATGTGCAATTGCTGATGGACGCTTGCGAGCGCGACGCGGCGACCACGGAGCAGGAGGACGCTCTGCTGGCCCGTTGGCTGCCACGCCTGGCCCGCGATCCGGCATACAACGCCAACCTGTCGTTGCAGGTGCCGGGTGGCTTTGTCCGGGCGAGCAACTCGCTGGTGTGGAACCCGCTGAAAAGCTGGCACCCGCTGCCCATGTTGCTGGCTCACCCGGCCGACCTGCAGGGCGCCGGCCAGCAGCGCATCGTCGAGCCGTTCAAGGCGCTGCGCGAGGCGGGGTGGGTGGACGGGCTGGTCACGCCGCACCTGCTGTCTGCCGTGGAGCTGGAGCGCTACGCACCGGACACCGTGCTGCTGCAGCGCCCGCTCGATGACGCGCAACTTCTGGCCATGCGGCGCCTGCGGGCGTTCTCGCGGGCGTTCAAGGTGCTCGACGTGGACGGCTATCTGCCGCAGATGCGCTTGCAGGGCGCGCATGCCGGGTTTGGCGCCGACGAAATCAGCCAGCGCTTGCAGAGCGCGGTGATCCTCGCCGATCGCATCATCGTGCCTGCGCCCGCGCTGGCCGAGGTGCTGGCAGGCCAGCACGACGATATTCGTGTGCTGGAGGCCAGCTTGCCGGGCCGATGGTGGCGCAATCTCCAGGGCAAGCGTGGCATGGGCAGCAAGCCCCGTGTCGGCTGGGCCGGGGCGGTGGATGCCGACCTGCTGGTCGATGTGGTCAGGACGCTGGCCGCGGAGGTGGAGTGGGTGGCGCTGGGCGACTGCCCCGAGGCCCTGCGCCCCTACATGAAGGAGGTACACGCCGCCGTCGCCCCCGAACGGCAGGCCGCAGCGCTGGCCGCGCTCAACCTGGACCTGGCGCTGGCGCCCATGGCCCAGAGCCTGCTCAATGCCTGCTCGGGCAACCCGGGGTTGCTGGAGTACGCCGCCTGTGGCTACCCGATCATCTGCAGCAATGTGCCGGGCTTTGCCGGTGTCGATGTGCTGCCGCTGACCCGCGTGGCCAACACCACGGCCGACTGGCTGGCCGCGATCCGCCTGCACCTGGGCGACCCGCAGGCTTCCGCCAGCCTGGGCGAGGTGCTGCAGGCCAGCGTGCGGCGCGACTGGCTGCTCGAGGGCGAGCGCCTGGCGCTGTGGCGCGCGGCCTGGCTGGCGGGCTGAGTGGTTTTGCAGGGCGGTCGGGCCTTCCCGACCTGGCCGTCCTCACGTGACCGTGAAGTGCTGTGCACAAGCATCGCCCTGGTTCGCGTACAATGCCGTGACTTGGCAGTCGAAACGTGCATCTCTAAGCTAATGAATCAGCGGGCGGTGCAGGTGGCCTGGAGCGGCGCTGCGTGAGATCCCTTGCCTGCAGGGGAGTGAGGCCCGTGAAAATCCGCATATCTATCGGGAAGCCACAATGATTGGCATCAAAAGTATCGCGAGTTACGTACCTGTCGAGGGTCTGAACAATTACGCCCAGGGTGCGAAATTCGGCAAGGATCAGGACTTCATTCTGGGCAAGATCGGTTCGACCTTTCTGCCGCGCAAGGAGGCAGGTCAGGAGACCTCGGACTTGTGTGTAGAGGCCGCCAAGGTCCTGTTCGCTGCCAATCCTTCGTTGTCCCCGGAGTCGATCGATGTGCTCATCGTGGTCACCCAGAACGGCGACGCCGAAGGGTTGCCGCACACTGCCGCGATCGTCCAGCACAAGCTTGGCTTGCCCACCCATGTGGCGGCCTTCGACATTTCCCTGGGCTGTTCCGGTTACGTCTACGGCCTTTATGCCATCAAGGGCTTCATGGAGGCGGCGGGGCTGAAGAACGGCCTGCTGATCACCGCCGATCCCTATTCCAAGATCGTCGATCCGGAAGATCGCAACACCACCATGCTGTTCGGTGATGCTGCCACGGTCACCTGGATGGGCGAGGACGCGGCCTGGCAACTGGGCAAATCGAGCTTTGGCACCGACGGTGGCGGCGCAGAGCACCTGAAGGTGAATGACGGGGTGTTCTTCATGAACGGTCGCCAGGTGTTCAACTTCGCGTTGCTCAAGGTACCTGCGCACCTGCGTCAGTTGCTCGAGGCGAGCAACCTGGGGGCCAACGACATCGACCTGTTCTGCATTCACCAGGGCAGTGCGGCAATCGTCGATGCCGTGGCGCGCCGCTTCGAGGAAGACAAGCCCGAAACCATCGAGAAATTCGTCAAGGACATGGTCGAGACCGGCAACACGGTGTCCTCGAGCATTCCGTTGCTGCTGGAAAAGCACGTACTGGGCACCCAGCACAGGCGTGTGGCCTTGAGCGGTTTTGGCGTGGGCCTGTCGTGGGGCTCGGCAATCATCGAGCGTCGGGACTGAACCGACCTCCCGTCTACAGAAGCGCTGCCTTGAAGGTGGCGCTTTTTTTTGCCTTTGCGGTATGCCACAACCAAGGCTGTGCCGCAGGGGCCATAAAGCTGGCGTCAAACCCTTGATTTCATTGGAGTGGCAGGGTGCCAGTAAAAATTTTCAAAAAACCCCTAAAGCAACCTGCACAGACGACGATAACTATTACGAAGGTTCTCTAGGCCACACCCGGCGCTTGCCAGGGCCGGAAGCCGCAATACCCACAAACGAGGAATTCGTCATGGCATTAACCGTAAACACCAACGTCACGTCGCTGAACGTTCAGAAAAACCTGAACCGCGCTTCCGACGCCCTGAGCACCTCGATGACTCGCCTGTCTTCCGGCCTGAAAATCAACAGCGCCAAAGACGACGCCGCTGGCCTGCAGATCGCTACCCGTATGACCTCGCAGATCCGCGGTCAGACCATGGCAATCAAAAACGCCAACGACGGTATCTCGATCGCCCAGACCGCTGAAGGCGCGATGCAAGAGCAGGTCAACATCCTGCAGCGTATGCGTGAACTGGCTCTGCAATCGCGAAACGACTCGAACGATTCGGACAACCGTGACTCGCTGAACTCCGAGTTCGCTCAGATGCGTGACGAGCTGACCCGTATCGCTCAGTCCACCCAGCTGAACGGCAAGAACCTGCTGGACGGTTCCGCCAGCACCATGACCTTCCAGGTCGGTTCGGAAACCGGTGGCATCAACCAGATCAGCATCGACCTGACCGGCAAGTACCTGGCCAGCGACCTGGGTATCACCAACGCCATCACCATCGCCGGTAGCGACAGCGCCACTGCCGAGACCAACTTCTCGGCTGCAATGGACGCGATCGATGCTGCGGTCAAGACCATCGGTGAAGGCCGTGCTGCACTGGGTGCCGTTCAGAACCGTCTGACCAGCACCATCAACAACCTGCAGAACATCAACGAAAACGCCGACGCTGCCCGTGGTCGTGTACAAGATACCGACTTCGCTGCCGAGACCGCTCAGCTGACCAAGCAGCAGACTCTGCAACAAGCTTCGACTTCGGTTCTGGCCCAGGCCAACCAGCTGCCATCCGCCGTACTGAAACTGCTTCAGTAATCGCCTGATGGTTATCGGCGGGGGAGTGCACCTGTGGCGCTCCCCCGCCTTTTGCATTGAGAGGTGGTTGGCATGGATATGAGCGTCAAGCTGAACCTGTCCTACCAGGCTGCAAAGCCTGTGGAGCAGCCCACCGAGCGCCCTGCGGTCAAGCCCGTGGAGGCTGTCGAATCCATCAAGCCAGCGAAGGAAAGCGCCGACAGCGGCCTGACCGAAGCTGAGAAGGTCAAGAACGCGCTCAAGGACATCGAGAAGTTTCTCGCCTCGTCGCGTCGCAATCTCGAATTTTCCACGGATGAAGAATCCGGCCGAATTGTAGTTAAAGTCATCGCCAGTGAAACCGGTGAGCTGATCCGCCAACTTCCTTCGGAAGAGGCGTTGAGAATTGCCCACAGTCTGAGCGATGTTAACAGCCTGCTGTTCAACGCCAAGGTCTGATGCTGGCGTCCGAGCAGCACGTTCGCTAGCCTTGATCGGCTAGGGGCGGCGCGCAACCAAGAGGGAATAGCAATGGCGAGTTCAATTTTACCGGGCACCGGTCTGGGTTCTGGGGTCGATATCAACAAGATCGTCAGCACGCTGGTGGCGTCTGAAACCGATCCGAAAGCCAACCAGATCAAACGCCAGACTGCCAACAACTCGGCCATGCTTTCTGGTGTCGCATCGCTCAAGAGCGCGCTGTCTGTCTATCAGGCGGCGATGAAGAAGCTCAATGATCCCCTCGCGCCGTCGTTCAATGCCTATGCGGCAACGTCCAGCAACGACGCCGCGATCAAGGCAACCTCTAACAATACCGCGGTGCCTGGTACCTACACGATCCGTGTCGACAACCTGGCCACCTCGTCCAAGGTGGCCAGCCAGAACTTCGACACCGGCGCCACCACGCCGATTCCCGAAGGTGACCTGCTGATTACCCAGGACGGTGTCACCCACACCGTCAAGGTCGGCCCTGGTGCAACCTTGCAGTCCGTGCGCGACACCATCAACTCGTCGCTGTCCGAGAAAGGCATCACTGCCAACCTGGTCAATGGTGCAGACGGTTCGCGCCTGGTGTTCAGTTCGACCAAGACCGGTGAGGGTACGGACATTTCCGTCGACGGCACCATCGACGCGCTCAAGATCGCGCCGGGCGAGAAGATGGATGGTGACGGTGCCGGCTACATCGGTGAGCCGGCCAAGGACGCAAAACTGTACGTCGACGGCCTGCCGGTCACGAGCAAGAGCAATACCGTCACCGGTGCCATCAGTGGCATCAGCCTGGACCTGCTTCAGGCAACCGGCCCCGACGCCAGCAAGGCTGTACAGGTTACGGTGGGTGAGAACACCGATGGCCTGAAAAAATCGGTGCAGGCCTATGTCGATGCCTATAACACCCTGATCAAGGCGGTCACCAACCTGACCTCCGTGAGCAAGGATGCCGATGGCAACACCGTGCTGGGCCCGTTGACCAACGACCCGACCACCCGTTCGCTGCTGAGCGACCTGCGCAGCCAATTGGCGACCGAGTCGGACGGTACCCGCCTGACCACCCTCAGCCAGCTGGGTATCAACACCCAGAAGGACGGTACCCTCGAGTTCAACTCCGTCAAGTACGACGCAGCGATGAAGGACAAGAAGCTCGGTGCCGACGTGCAGGAGCTTTTCACCGGCAAGAATGGCGTGTTCGCGCACATGAACAAGGCGATCGAACCGTACCTGCAGACCGGTGGCATTCTCGACTCGCGAAAGAACGGCCTGGACAGGCTGCAGAAAGACCTCGAGAACCAGCAGGAGGCCCTGGATCGGCGCATTGCGTCGCTGACCGAGTCGCTGACCAAACGCTACGTGGCCATGGATACCCTGGTCGGCAAGCTCGAGGCGCAGCGCAAGAACATTGCCTCGATGTTCGCCTCGATCGAAGCGCAGCAGAAGAACTCCTGATAGCAGGGGCCGCAAAAAAGCCCGGCAGCACCCCTTCGGGTGCTCCGGGCTTTTCGTTTTCGGGGTTAAAGTTTTTTGACCCGCAGGCGATACAGGCGGTATATGAACCTTTTCGTTTGTTACGAGGTAGAACATGAACCCTATGTTGGCCCTTCGGCAGTACCAGAAAGTCAACGGCGTGGCGCAGACCTCCGAGGCCAGCCCGCACCGTCTCGTGCAGATGCTCATGCAGGGCGGGCTGGATCGCATCGCGCAGGCCAAAGGTGCAATCGCGCGCAATGACCTGGCCCAGAAGGGCATCCTGATCGGCAAGGCCATCGGGATCATCGGCGGTCTGCGCGAAGGGCTCGACCTCGAAAACCAGGCCGAGGCACTGGCCGACATCGATGGGCTGTACGCCTACATGAGCAGGCGCCTGGTCGAGGCCAACGTGCAGAACGACCCGGAGATCCTCAATGAAGTCGCACGCCTGCTGATTACCGTCAAGGAAGGTTGGGACGCGATCGGCGATCAGGTCGCCGACGTCTAGGAGAACGCCATGAGTGCCGTGCTCGAACGTATCGAACAAACCCGCGAAGCCCTGCTCGGGGCATTGGCCAGCCGCGACTGGGAAACGATCACCGAACTGGACCTGAGCTGCCGTGTTTGCGTCGAGGACGTACTGGCCGAGGCATCGACCAACGAACAGGTTCTGCGCACCAGTCTTGAGGAATTGCTCGACGTCTACCGCCAACTAATTGATGTTGCAAGTGGTGAACGTCAAACAATAGTCGACGAGATGACGCAGATCCGCCAAGCGAAAAACGCCGCAAAGGTATACCATCTGTTCAGCTGACGCTGGACGGTTCGAAAATGCAGTGCGCCATAAATTTGACTGTGTACGATTTTTTGACTTAACTAGTGGCTGTTTTCTAATTTCAGACGTCCGATCACTGACCGCTCCAGTCGGAATGGATGTCGAGCATGCCCACATTGGGTGTCGAGTTGACTAGGGAAGTTTCGATTGCATGTGGCGTGAAACCAAAATTCTCCTGATCGATGACGATGACGCTCGCCGCCGCGACCTGGCGGTGGTGCTGAATTTTCTTGGCGAAGAAAATCTTTCCTGCTCCAGCCACGATTGGCAGCAGGTCGTTCAGTCGTTGTCATCCAGCCGTGAAGTACTCTGTGTCCTGGTCGGCACCGTGAACGCTCCGGCAAGCCTTTTGGGCTTGCTTAAGACCGTGGCTGCCTGGGATGAGTTCCTTCCGGTATTGCTGTTGGGTGAAATATCTTCTGCCGAGTTGCCCGAGGACCTGCGCCGCCGGGTGCTTTCCAACCTGGAGATGCCGCCCAGCTACAGCAAGCTGCTCGATTCGCTGCACCGTGCCCAGGTCTATCGCGAGATGTACGACCAGGCCCGCGAGCGCGGTCGTCAGCGTGAGCCCAACCTGTTCCGTAGCCTGGTCGGTACCAGCCGCGCCATCCAGCATGTGCGCCAGATGATGCAGCAGGTGGCCGACACCGACGCCAGCGTGCTGATCCTCGGCGAGTCGGGTACGGGCAAGGAAGTGGTCGCGCGCAACCTGCACTACCATTCCAAGCGCCGTGAAGCGCCGTTTGTGCCGGTCAACTGCGGCGCGATCCCGGCCGAGCTGCTCGAAAGCGAACTGTTCGGTCACGAGAAGGGGGCGTTCACCGGCGCCATCACCAGCCGTGCCGGGCGTTTCGAGCTGGCCAATGGCGGCACCCTGTTCCTCGACGAAATCGGCGACATGCCGCTGCCGATGCAGGTCAAGCTGCTGCGCGTGCTGCAGGAGCGCACCTTCGAGCGTGTGGGTAGCAACAAGACCCAGAGCATCGATGTGCGCATCATCGCCGCCACTCACAAGAACCTCGAGAGCATGATCGAGGTGGGCAGCTTTCGCGAAGACCTGTACTACCGCCTCAATGTGTTCCCGATCGAGATGGCCCCGCTGCGTGAGCGGGTCGAAGACATTCCGCTGCTGATGAACGAGTTGATCTCGCGCATGGAGCACGAGAAGCGGGGGTCGATCCGCTTCAATTCCGCCGCGATCATGTCGCTGTGCCGCCATGGCTGGCCGGGCAACGTGCGCGAGCTGGCGAACCTGGTGGAGCGCATGGCGATCATGCACCCGTATGGCGTGATCGGCGTGTCCGAGCTGCCGAAGAAGTTCCGCTACGTCGATGATGAAGACGAGCAACTGGTCGACAGCCTGCGCTCGGACCTGGAAGAGCGCGTGGCAATCAACGGCCATACGCCCAATTTCAGCAACCATGCGATGTTGCCGCCCGAAGGTCTCGACCTCAAGGACTACCTGGGCAGCCTCGAGCAGGGCCTGATCCAGCAGGCGCTGGACGATGCCAACGGTATCGTGGCGCGTGCCGCGGAGCGCCTGCGCATCCGCCGCACCACGCTGGTGGAAAAAATGCGCAAGTACGGCATGAGCCGTCGCGATGGAGACGAACAGGCGGAGGATTGACGCCTGCTTCCTGCCGGCAGGTCCCGACCGGGGCCTGCCGAACGCAATACCCCTATTTTCCACAGGGCTGTAAAGCCTGCCCTTGCTGGCTTTGGGCGGCGCGCCGCTGCTGCTGGCAACCCCCCGTCAAAGTATCCGGCACGTCTATTGCTATACCGCTGGCAACATACCGTTTTATGACGGTGAGCCATGCGAGAGAGCAACCCATGCCCCACGCCGCCCACATCCCCGCCGCCGAGCCCAGGCGTTCTGACGCCGCCGAACAGCAGAGTCGTCAGGGGCTCGAGCAGGCGTTTGCCCTGTTCGACCAGGTGTCGACCCAGCTGAGCCAGTCCTACAACCTGCTCGAGGCCCGTGTCACCGAGCTCAAGGGGGAGTTGGCCGTGGTCAGTGCGCAGCGCATGGCGGAGCTGGCGGAGAAGGAGCGACTGGCCAACCGCCTGCAGAACCTGCTGTCGCTGTTGCCCGGCGGGGTGATCGTGATCGACGGCCAGGGCCGCGTGCGCGAGGCCAACCCGGCCGCCGTCGAACTGCTGGGCCAGCCGCTGGTGGGCGAGCTGTGGCGTCAGGTGATCGCCCGCAGCTTTGCGCCGCGCGAGGACGACGGCCACGAAGTGTCGCTGCGCGATGGTCGCCGCCTGTCGATCGCTACCCGCTCGCTGGATGCCGAGCCGGGCCAGCTGGTGCTGTTGACCGATCTCACCGAAACCCGCCACCTGCAAAGCCAGCTGGCGCGGCACGAGCGCCTGTCGACCCTGGGGCGGATGGTGGCCTCGCTGGCGCATCAGATCCGCACGCCACTGTCGGCCGCCTTGCTGTATGCCAGTCACCTGGCCGAGCAGGACCTGCCGCTGGACACCCGTCAGCGTTTTGCCGGCAGCCTCAAGGAGCGTCTGCACGAACTCGAGCACCAGGTACGCGACATGCTGGTGTTCGCCCGCGGCGAACTGCCGCTGACCGACCGCGTGACCCCCAAGGCGTTGTTCCAGGCGCTGCAGCAGGCCGCGCAGGTACATGTACAGGGGCATGCTGTGCGCTGGCAGTGCGACAGCCACCTGGGTGAATTGCTGTGCAACCGCGACACCCTGGTGGGGGCGTTGCTCAATCTCATTGAAAACGCCCTGCAGGCCGCGCCCGGCGCTGCTCGGCTCAAGGTACACCTGTATCGTCGCGGGCAGAGCCTGCGCCTGTGCATCAGCGATGCCGGGCCGGGCATCGACAGTGCATTGCTGGCGCGGCTGGGCGAGCCGTTCCTGACCACCAAGGCCACTGGCACCGGGCTTGGCCTGGCGGTGGTGATGGCGGTTGCCCGAGCACACCAGGGCACCGTGCAGCTGCGCTCGCGCCCCGGGCGCGGTACCTGCGCGCTGGTGACCCTGCCGCTGATCGGCGCACCGCTGGAGGCAACGGCATGAGGGCGATCAAGGTTCTGCTGGTCGAGGATGACCGCGTACTGCGCCAGGCCCTGGCCGATACCCTGGAGCTGGGCGGTTTTGCCTATCATGCAGTGGGCTCGGCCGAAGAAGCGCTGGAAGTGACGGCCAGTCAGCCCTTCAGCCTGGTGGTCAGCGACGTCAACATGCCGGGAATGGACGGCCACCAGTTGCTGGCCGCGTTGCGGGCCCGCCAGCCGCAGTTGCCGGTGCTGCTGATGACCGCGCACGCCGCCGTTGAGCGTGCAGTGGATGCGATGCGCCAGGGCGCTGCGGACTATCTGGTCAAGCCCTTCGAGCCACGCGCATTGCTCGACCTGGTGGCCCGTCATGCCCTGGGCGTTGCCAGCGGCGCGGACGCCGACGGTCCGGTGGCGCGCGAGCCTGCCAGTGCGCAGTTGCTCGAACTGGCCGCGCGGGTGGCGCGCAGTGATTCCACCGTGCTGATTTCCGGCGAATCGGGCACCGGCAAGGAGGTGCTGGCGCGCTACATTCACCAGCAGTCCCTGCGTGCCGACCAGCCATTCGTGGCCATCAACTGCGCCGCCATCCCCGACAACATGCTCGAAGCCACGTTGTTCGGTCATGAAAAGGGCTCGTTCACCGGGGCGATAGCCGCCCAGCCAGGCAAGTTCGAGCAGGCCGACGGTGGCACACTGCTGCTCGACGAGATTTCCGAAATGCCGCTGGGGCTGCAGGCCAAGCTGCTGCGAGTGCTGCAGGAGCGCGAGGTCGAGCGGGTAGGCGGGCGCAAGCCGATCGCGCTGGACATCCGCGTGGTCGCCACCACCAACCGCGACCTTGCCGGCGAAGTGGCGGCGGGGCGGTTTCGCGAAGACCTGTTCTATCGTCTGTCTGTGTTCCCGCTGGCCTGGCGACCGCTGCGCGAGCGCAGCGCCGACATTCTGCCGCTGGCCGAGCGTCTGCTGGCGCGACACGTCAATAAAATGAAGCATGCCCCCGTGCGCCTGTCGGCCCAGGCCCAGGCCTGCCTGCAAGGCTATCCGTGGCCGGGTAACGTGCGCGAGCTGGACAACGCCATCCAGCGGGCGCTGATCCTGCAGCAGGGCGGGGTGATCGAGGCGGCGGACTTCTGCCTGGCCGGGGTGCTGCCGCTGCTGGCGGCATCGCCCGTAGAGCCGGTGCTGGCCGAGCCGTCCGAGCCAGCCGGGCTGGGGGATGATCTGCGCCGCCACGAGTTCCAGATGATCATCGATACCCTGCGCGCCGAGCGCGGGCGCCGCAAGGAGGCTGCCGAGCGTCTGGGCATCAGCCCGCGCACCTTGCGCTACAAGCTGGCACAGATGCGTGATGCCGGCCTGGATGTGGAGGCGAGTCTCTACGCCAGCGGCGTGTGACGCCGTAACCGGTCGTTTTTGTTGGTCCTGTGGGTAGAGCTGGCACTCTTGTTGCTAAGTTCTGCCTGTCCGCTGCGTAGTGTCAAAAAAATGCGGGTCGTCGGAGAGAAGAGTCAATGAGCCAAGGTGTTGAATTTAATCGATTGATGTTGGACATGCGGGCCATGCAGGCGGACGCCATGTCGATGTCGAAGGCTGCCCCTGCGCCAGAGCTTGGCTCGAGCGGTTTTGCCGACATGCTTGGCCAGGCCATCAACAAGGTCAGCGATACCCAGCAGGCGTCCACCCAGTTGGCCAACGCCTTCGAGATCGGCAAGAGCGGCGTCGACCTTACCGACGTGATGATCGCCTCGCAGAAGGCCAGCGTGTCGTTCCAGGCCTTGACCCAGGTGCGCAACAAGCTGGTGCAGGCGTATCAAGACATCATGCAGATGCCGGTATAAGGGCGAGATTGAGTCATGGCCGAAGCAGTCGTTGATAACGTGCCCGCCAAAGGCAGCCCGGCGCCCAAGCCGCCGCTGTTCGGCATGTCCTTTCTGGAAAACATCGCAGAGATGCCCATGCTGCGTCAGGTCGGCCTGCTGGTCGGGTTGGCGGCGAGCGTGGCGATCGGCTTTGCCGTGGTGCTGTGGTCGCAGCAGCCCGATTACCGCCCGCTGTACCCAAGCCTTGCCGGCATGGACACCAAGCAGGTCATGGACACCCTGTCCGCTGCCGACATCGCCTACAACGTCGAGCCCAGCTCCGGGGCGCTGCTGGTCAAGTCCGAAGACCTCTCCCGTGCGCGCCTGAAACTTGCCGCGGCCGGCGTGGCGCCAGGCGACGGCAACGTCGGCTTCGAACTGCTCGACAAGGAGCAGGGGCTGGGCACCAGCCAGTTCATGGAGGCCACCCGTTATCGTCGCGGCCTGGAAGGTGAGCTGGCGCGTACCATCTCCAGCCTGAACAACGTCAAGGGTGCCCGCGTGCACCTGGCCATTCCGAAAAGCTCGGTGTTCGTGCGCGACGAGCGCAAGCCCAGTGCCTCGGTACTGGTCGAGCTGTATTCGGGGCGTGGCCTCGAGCCCGGCCAGGTGGCGGCCATCGTCAACCTGGTGGCGTCCAGCGTTCCGGAACTGAACAAGTCCCAGGTGACCGTGGTCGACCAGAAGGGCAACCTGCTGTCCGACCAGGGCGAGAACTCCGAGCTGACCATGGCCGGCAAGCAGTTCGACTACAGCCGCCGCATGGAAGGCATGCTCACCCAGCGCGTGCACAACATTCTGTTGCCGGTGCTGGGCAACGACCGCTACAAGGCCGAAGTCTCCGCCGACGTCGACTTCAGTGCGGTCGAGTCCACCTCCGAACAGTTCAACCCCGACCAGCCTGCCTTGCGCAGCGAGCAGTCGGTGAACGAACAACGCTCCAGCAGCATGGGCCCGCAGGGCGTGCCTGGTGCCCTGAGCAACCAGCCACCCGGCCCGGCCACTGCGCCACAGCAGACCGGTCAGGCACAGGCTGCCGCGGGCATGGTGCAACCAGGCCAGCCGCTGCTGGACGCCAACGGCCAGCAGATCATGGACCCGGCCACCGGCCAGCCGATGCTCGCACCGTACCCGGCCGACAAGCGTCAGCAGTCGACCAAGAACTTCGAACTGGACCGTTCCATCAGCCACACCCGCCAGCAGCAGGGGCGCCTGAGCCGCCTGTCGGTCGCGGTGGTGGTCGACGACCAGGTCAAGCTCGACCCGGCCACTGGCGAGTCGACCCGCGCGCCATGGGGGGCCGAAGACCTGGCGCGCTTCACGCGCCTGGTGCAGGACGCCGTCGGCTTCGATGCCAGCCGCGGTGACAGCGTCAGCGTGATCAACGTGCCATTCGCCGCCGACCGTGGCGAAGTGTTCACCGAGATTCCGTTCTACCAGCAACCGTGGTTCTGGGACATCATCAAGCAGGTCATGGGCGTGCTGTTCATCCTGGTGCTGGTGTTCGGCGTGCTGCGCCCGGTGCTCAACAACATCACCGGCAACGGCAAGCAGGGCGCCGGTGCCGATGGCGACATGGAACTGGGCGGCATGCTCGGTCTGGATGGCGATCTGGCCAACGACCGCGTCAGCCTGGGTGGTCCGCAAAGCATTCTGTTGCCTAGCCCGAGCGAGGGTTACGACGCTCAGCTGAACGCAATCAAGAGCCTGGTGGCCGAAGACCCGGGTCGTGTGGCCCAGGTCGTGAAAGAGTGGATCAACGCCGATGAGTGATAATCGAGCCCTTACCGCCAAACTGACCCGTGTCGACAAGGCGGCCATCCTGCTGCTGTCGCTGGGTGAAACCGATGCGGCGCAGGTGTTGCGCCACATGGGTCCCAAGGAAGTGCAGCGGGTCGGCGTGGCCATGGCGCAGATGGGCAACGTCCATCGCGAACAGGTCGAGCAGGTGATGAGCGAGTTCGTCGAGATCGTCGGCGACCAGACCAGCCTGGGTGTCGGCTCCGACGGCTACATCCGCAAGATGCTCACCCAGGCCCTGGGCGAGGACAAGGCCAACGGCCTGATCGACCGCATCCTGCTGGGTGGCAACACCAGCGGCCTGGACAGCCTGAAGTGGATGGAGCCGCGTGCCGTGGCCGACGTGATCCGCTACGAGCACCCGCAGATCCAGGCCATCGTGGTGGCCTACCTGGACCCCGACCAGGCTGGTGAGGTGCTGGGCAACTTCGATCACAAGGTGCGCCTGGACATCATCCTGCGCGTCTCCTCGCTCAACACCGTGCAGCCGGCGGCGCTCAAGGAGCTCAACCAGATTCTGGAGAAGCAGTTCTCGGGCAACTCCAACGCGGCACGTACCACCCTGGGCGGTATCAAGCGCGCGGCCGACATCATGAACTTCCTCGACAGTTCGGTCGAAGGCCAGCTGATGGACGCGATTCGCGACGTCGACGGCGAGCTGTCCGAGCAGATCGAAGACCTCATGTTCGTCTTCAACAACCTGGCCGATGTCGACGACCGCGGTATCCAGGCGCTGTTGCGCGAAGTGTCCTCGGACGTGCTGGTGGTATCGCTCAAGGGCGCCGACGAGAAGGTCAAGGACAAGATCTTCAAGAACATGTCCAAGCGGGCTTCCGAGCTGCTGCGTGACGACCTCGAGGCCAAGGGCCCGGTGCGGGTCAGCGACGTGGAAACGGCGCAGAAAGAGATCCTCACCATTGCCCGGCGCATGGCCGAAGCCGGCGAGATCGTGCTTGGCGGCAAGGGCGCCGAAGAAATGATCTAAAGCCGTTCGCCGGTTCCGGCTCCTCCACAGGAGCCGGCCTTGCCGGCGGATGCCTCAACGCGGTACACGCCGGTGCCTGGCGGCCGCATCGCCGACCACCCCGGCGCCTACCCAATTGAACGCGTGGAATCATGTCGACCAACGAGCACCTGAGTGAACTGATCCCCGCCCGCGACGTCGAGGGCTTCGACCGCTGGGCGCTGCCCAGCTTCGACCCGGAGCCGGAACCCGAGCCCGAACCCGAGCCGGAAATCGTCGAGGAAGTCGAAGAAGTGCCGCTGGAAGAAGTCCAGCCGCTGACCCTCGAAGAGCTCGAAAGCATTCGCCAGGAAGCCTACAACGAAGGCTTTGCCACCGGCGAGCGCGAAGGGTTTCACAGCACCCAGCTCAAGGTCCGCCAGGAGGCCGAAGTGGCCCTGAGCGCCAAGCTGGCGAGCCTGGAGCAGCTGATGGGCCACCTGCTCGACCCGATCGCCGAGCAGGACAACCAGATCGAGAAGGCCCTGGTGCACATGGTCAGCCGCATCACCCGCGAGGTGATCGGGCGTGAGCTGGCCACCGACTCCAGCCAGATCACTCACGTGCTGCGCGAGGCCCTCAAGCTGCTGCCGATGGGCGCCGAAAACATCCGCATTCATGTCAATCCGCAGGACTTCGAGCTGGCCAAGGCCCTGCGCGAGCGTCATGAGGAAAACTGGCGCCTGCTCGAAGACGACGCACTGTTGCCCGGTGGTTGCCGCATCGAGACGTTGCACAGCCGTATCGACGCCACCGTCGAGACCCGCATCGAAAAGGCCATGACCCAGTTGTTCGACCAGTTGCATGACCAGGGACTGCACCCTGCCGCACCAGACTTGCACGTCGACCTTGCTGGCGACCCGGGCACCCGCGAGGCCACGCCCGATGCGCCTTGACCGCACCAGCTTCGGCAAGCGCCTGGGCACCTATGCCGAGGCCGTGAGCCTGCCGGCGCAGCCGGTGGTGGAAGGGCGGTTGTTGCGCATGGTCGGCCTGACCCTGGAGGCCGAGGGCCTGCGCGCTGCCGTCGGCAGCCGCTGCCTGGTGATCAACGATGACAGCTACCATCCGGTGCAGGTCGAGGCCGAGGTCATGGGCTTTGCCGGTGACCGGGTATTTCTCATGCCGGTGGGCAGCGTTGCCGGCATCGCGCCCGGTGCGCGGGTGGTGCCGCTGGCCGAAAGCGGCCGCCTGCCGATGGGCATGAGCATGCTCGGTCGCGTGCTGGACGGTGCCGGCCGGGCGCTGGATGGCAAGGGCGGGATGAAGGCCGAGGACTGGGTGCCGATGGATGGCCCCACCATCAACCCACTCAACCGCGACCCCATCAGCCAGCCGCTGGACGTGGGCATTCGCAGCATCAATGGCCTGCTGACGGTGGGCCGTGGCCAGCGCCTGGGCCTGTTCGCCGGTACCGGCGTGGGCAAGAGTGTGCTGCTGGGCATGATGACCCGTTTCACCGAGGCCGACATCATCGTGGTGGGGCTGATCGGTGAGCGGGGGCGTGAGGTCAAGGAGTTCATCGAGCACATCCTGGGCGAGGAGGGCATCAAGCGTTCGGTGGTGGTGGCATCCCCTGCCGATGATGCGCCGCTGATGCGCCTGCGCGCCGCCATGTACTGCACGCGGATCGCCGAGTACTTTCGCGACAAGGGCAAGAACGTACTGTTGCTGATGGATTCGCTGACCCGTTTCGCCCAGGCCCAGCGGGAAATCGCCCTGGCCATCGGCGAGCCGCCAGCCACCAAGGGCTATCCACCTTCTGTGTTCGCCAAGCTGCCCAAGCTGGTTGAGCGCGCCGGCAACGGCGAGGCCGGTGGTGGCTCGATCACCGCCTTCTACACCGTGTTGTCCGAAGGAGACGACCAGCAGGACCCGATTGCCGACTCCGCGCGGGGCGTACTCGACGGCCATATCGTGCTGTCCCGGCGCCTGGCCGAAGAGGGGCATTACCCGGCCATCGATATCGAGGCTTCGATCAGCCGGGTCATGCCGCAGGTGGTCAGCCCCGAGCAGATGACCCAGGCCCAGCAGTTCAAGCAGCTCTGGTCGCGCCTGTCGCAAAGCCGCGACCTGATCAGCGTGGGTGCCTATGTGGCTGGCGGCGACCGCGAGACGGACCTGGCGATTTCCCTGCAACCCAAGCTGGTGCAGTACCTGCGCCAGGGGCTCAATGAAAACGTCAGCCATGAGCAGAGCCGCGATGAACTGGCGGCGGTCTTCGCCCCAGCGGCATCGGGCTGATAACCGATGGCCCTGCCAAGTCGTGCCGCGCGCCTGGTGCCGGTGGTGGAGATGGCCGAGGAGGCCGAGCGCAAGGCCGTGCAGCGCCTCGGGCATTTCCAGCAGCAGGTGAGCATGGCCGAAACCAAGCTCCGGGAACTGGACCAGTTTCGCAGCGAGTACCAGAACCAGTGGATGGAAAAGGGCGGCCAGGGCGTTTCAGGCAGCTGGCTGCTGGGCTATCAGCGCTTTCTCAGCCAGCTGGACACCGCCGTGGCCCAGCAACACCAGAGCCTGGTGTGGCACCAGACCAACCTCAACAACGCACGGGCCACCTGGCAGCAGGCCTACGCCCGGGTCGAAGGCCTGCGCAAGCTGGTGCAGCGCTACCGCGATGAAGCCCGCATGCTCGAGGACAAGCGCGAGCAGAAGCTGCTCGACGAATTGTCCCAGCGATTGCCGCGCCACGATCGCTTCTAGCACGGCATTGGTCGGCGCAGGTTGCCCAGGGGCGGGCGGGCTGCTAAACCTGTGGTGTCTGCAATCGCCATGATCGAAGGAGTCGAGCATATGGCCGTGGAGCACGATCTATCGCCGGATGGGAACAGCCTGACGATCAGGGTCAAGGGACGGTTCGATTTCGGCAAGCACCAGGCGTTTCGTGAATGCTACGAGCGCGAGCCAGTACCTTCCAAGGGCGTGGTCGTCGACTTGAAGGACGCCACCTATCTCGACAGCTCCGCCCTGGGCATGCTCCTGCTGCTGCGTGACCACGCCGGCGGCGACGATGCGTATATACGGGTGATCAACGCCAGCTCCGACGTTCGCAAGATCCTCGCCATCTCCAATTTCGACAAGCTGTTCGAGATCACTTGAGCGACCTCGTGAACGAGCAGTCGTCGCTGACCGTGCTGATTGCCGAAGATGGCGCCACCGACCGCCTGTTGCTGGCGCGCATCGTGCGCGAGCAGGGGCACTCGGTGATCACGGCCGAGAATGGTGCGCAGGCAGTGGCGCTGTTTGCCGAGCTGCGTCCGCAACTGGTGCTGCTCGACGCGCTGATGCCGGTGATGGACGGCTTCGAGGCGGCTCGCCAGATCAAGCTGATGGCTGGCCAGGCGCTGGTGCCGATCATCTTTCTTACCTCGCTGAGTGAGGAGCAGGCCCTGGTGCGTTGCCTGGAGGCCGGTGGCGACGACTTTCTGCCCAAGCCTTATCGCCCGGTGATCCTGGCCGCCAAGATCAAGGCGATGGATCGGCTGCGTCGCCTGCAGGCGACCGTGCTGGAGCAGCGCGACGAGCTGGCGCGCCACCACGGTCACCTGCTCAACGAGCAGCGGGTGGCCAAGGCGGTGTTCGATCAGGTCACGCATTCGGGGTGCCTGAATGCGCCGAACATCCGCTACCTGCAATCTCCCTATGCGCTGTTCAACGGCGACCTGCTGCTGGCGGCGTTCACGCCGACCGGTGAAATGCATGTGCTGCTGGGCGACTTCACTGGCCATGGCCTGCCGGCTGCAGTGGGCGCCATGCCGTTGGCCGAGGTGTTCTACGGCATGACCGCCAAGGGCTACGGCCTGGCCGAAACCTTGCGCGAGATGAACGCCAAGCTCAAGCGCATCCTGCCGGTCGACATGTTCTGCTGCGCAATGATGCTCAGCCTGAGTTTCGAACGGCGCCTGGCCGAGGTATGGAACGGCGGCATGCCGGACGGCTACCTGCTGCCCGCGGCCGGTGGCGAGCCCCAGGCGCTGGTGTCGCGGCACTTGCCCTTGGGGGTGCTGGCGCCGGAGCGTTTCGACGAGCACCCCGAGGTGGTATCGCTGGCGTTGGGGGATCGTCTGTTCCTGCTGTCCGATGGGGTGGTGGATACCTGCGACCAGGATGAGCAGCTGTTCGGGGTGGAACGCCTGCGCCAGGTGTTTGCGCGCAACCGTGCGCCGCAGCACCTGTTCGAGGATGTACTGCAGGCGCTCGAAGACTTTCGCGGCCAGTCCCGCGACGATGTCAGCATGCTCGAGATCAGTGTGGTCGAGCCCCAGACACTGGCCCCGCCGCCGCTTGTCTATTCGGACAGCGGCCAGTCCAGCCCACTGGACTGGTCGCTGTCGTTCGAGTTTCGCGCGCAGACCCTCAAACGCTTCAACCCCTTGCCCTATCTGTTGCAGGTACTGCAGGAAATACACGGCCTGCGCCCCCAGAGCGGTGCGCTGCACAGCGTGCTCAACGAGCTCTACACCAATGCACTGGAGCACGGTGTGCTGGCCCTCGACTCGGCCCTCAAGCGCGACGCCCAGGGGTTTGCCGCCTATTATCAGGAGCGCAGCCGACGCCTGCAGGCATTGCAGGAAGGTTACATACGCTTGCACCTTCAGGTTGAACCCGTAGCGGGTGGCGGGCGTCTGGTGATTGAGATCGAAGATAGCGGCAGTGGCTTCGATGTGGGTACAGTGCTGGCCCGACCGGTGTTGGAGCAGCGGTTGTGCGGGCGTGGCCTGAGCCTGATCCGGCGTTTGAGCCGTCACGCCGAATGGGCCGACGGAGGGCGCAGGGCCCGCGTGGAGTTCGCCTGGGTGGCTCTGGCATAATTGAACTTGATCAAGGAGTGAGCAAGTGTCCGATCAGCGTATCGATAACAAGGTAGTGGGCGAGTTGCGGGAGGTCATGGGTAGCCAGTATGCCGAGTTGCTGGAGACCTTCCTGGCCGATTGCGAAAAGCGCATGGTGCAACTGCGCGACGCCCGCTCCCCCCGGCAGCTGAGTGAGGCTGCCCACAGTTTCAAGGGTAGCTGCAGCAACATGGGCGCCACCGACCTGGCCGAGTTGTGTCGGCAGCTGGAAGTGCGCGTGATGGAGCAGCCGGCACACGGCATCGAGGACCTGATCAGCCAGATCAGGTGCGAGTACCTCGAAGTGCGTCCCTTCTATGTCGCCGAGTTGGAGCGCGTGTCGCCGCAGGCGGCCAGGCATCCTGTGTAGCGCAAACCTGGCGCGACTCTTGCAGTCTCTTCGCTATTCAAGTTCGCGCTTCTGTAGTGGAGACCCTTCCCATGCCTGTCGCTTCAAACCCGCTGCTGCAACCGTCCGCCGTGGCCAAGGCCTCGCGCACGGCTGCGCCAGCGCCCGAAAAGGTGCCCCAGGTCGCCAATGACAAGGCTGCGGGCTTCTCCAAGGTGTATGCCGATCAGTCCCGCGACAAGCTGCCGGCCAAGGCGGATGTGCCCAATGCCGACAAGGCGGGCGTTGCAGCCGTGGCGGCAAATGCCGGCAAGACGGCGACCGATCAGGAGCGCACTGTTGCCGACAGCGGCAATTCATTGCCTGAACAGAAGCCGGCATCGGACGAGTCGACGCCAGTTGCCGATGACCTTCAACTGCTCGATTCGAGCCTGGTGGCGGGTCAGGTTACTGACGCCCAGGCCGGCGCACAGCTGATCCAGGCTCAGGCCGAAGCGGTGGCCCCAGTGGTGCAGGCGGCTGCCGCACAGTTGCAGGCCCAGGTGCAGGCCCCGGCCGTCGCGCCGCAGCCACCGGCCCCGGAAGAACCCGCTTTCGACCCGGCCGGCGACGTGCTCGAGGACCTGCCGGCATTGCGCCTGGCCCTGGAGCAGAACGCCCAGGCCCAGGGCACCA
Organism: Pseudomonas palmensis; assembly: GCF_017848315.1. Lineage (GTDB taxonomy): Bacteria > Pseudomonadota > Gammaproteobacteria > Pseudomonadales > Pseudomonadaceae > Aquipseudomonas > Aquipseudomonas palmensis. The sequence goes on along the minus strand of NZ_JAFKEC010000011.1, from coordinate 57,159 downwards.
CCTCTGCCCATGCCAGCAAGCCGACCACGGCGCAACCCGAAGCCACCCAGGGCCAGCCTGCCGTCAATACCCTGGCGGCCATGCTCGACCCGCGTCAGGCCGATCCGGGCGACAGCGAGCCGGGCGAGAAGGGCTTCAGCAACCTGCTCGATGACGGCCTGAAGGACCTCAAGGGCGCCTCCAGCGATACCCGTGTCGATGACTTTGCCGAGCGCCTCAGCGCGCTGACCCAGGCCGCGACGCCCAAGACCGCCAATGCGGTGCCGGTGGCGATGCCGCTGAACCAGCCGCTGGCGATGCACCAGGGTGGCTGGACCGAAGGCCTGGTCAATCGCGTGATGTACCTGTCCAGCCAGAACCTGAAGTCGGCTGAAATCAAGCTGGAGCCAGCCGAGCTGGGGCGCTTGGACATTCGCGTGCACATGACACCCGAGCAGCAGGCGCAGATCACCTTCACCAGTGGCAACGTGGTGGTGCGCGAAGCGCTGGAAAACCAGGCCAGCCGGCTCAAGGAAATGTTCGCCGAACAGGGCCTGGCGCAACCTGACGTTAACGTGGCCGACCAGTCCCGCGAGCAGCAGCAGGGCTCGCAGGACGGCACCTCGAAGCTCAGCGGCGTGGCCGCGCGTCGCAATGAAGGCGCGGGCGGCGAAGAGGCCGACGCCGACGCGGCGGCCCAGCCGGTGGAGCGACCGGTGGTGCTGGGGTCCAGCGCGGTCGATTTCTACGCCTGATTGCACGGGTAGGGCTGGGCGGTTGCGGGGCGGCTGCCCAGCCCTTCACGGATGAATCTGCCCCTGCGTTCGTCGCCTTCCTCAATCGGGCCGGTGTGGCCCGCAAATCTGGCATAACACTTGCTCAACCCTCGCCATGTGGGACAAACCTCTTGTGAGTGACGGATTATTGGCATGGCGAAGAGCGAAGCAGTGAAAGACCCCGCCGTAAAAGGCAAACTCAAGCTGATCCTGCTGCTGGTGCTGGCATTGCTGCTGGCCATCGGCTTGTCGGTGGGCGCCACCTGGTTCTTCCTGCAAAGGGGCGACAGCAAACCTCAGGTCGACCCGGCAACCGTCAGCAACGTCAGGCCTGCGGCCATCTACGAGCCGCTGGCGCCAGCCTTCGTCGTCAACTTCAACCAGAACGGTCGTCAGCGCTACATGCAGGTGAGCATCACCATGCAGGGGCGCGACCAGGCTGCGCTGGATGCGCTGAAAGTGCACATGCCGGTGATCCGCAACAACCTGGTGATGCTCTTTTCCGGCCAGCCGTTCGACTCCCTGGCGACCCCGGTCGGCCAGGAGATGCTGCGCCAGAAGGCCACCGCCAGCGTGCAGGAAGTGGCCCAGAAAGAAGTCGGCAAGCTGGTGATCGACCAGTTGCTGTTCACCAATTTCGTATTGCAGTAGGAGCCCAAGATGGCCATGCAGGACCTGCTGTCCCAGGATGAGATCGATGCCTTGCTGCACGGCGTCGACGACGGGCTGGTGCAAACCGATAGCGGCGCCGACCCCGGCAGCATCAAGAGCTACGACCTGACCAGCCAGGACCGGATCGTGCGCGGGCGCATGCCGACCCTGGAAATGATCAACGAACGCTTCGCCCGCTATACCCGCGTGAGCATGTTCAACCTGCTGCGCCGCTCGGCGGATGTGGCAGTGGGGGGCGTGCAGGTGATGAAGTTCGGTGAGTACGTGCACTCGCTGTACGTGCCCACCAGCCTCAACCTGGTGAAGATCAAGCCGTTGCGCGGCACCTCGCTGTTCATCCTCGATGCCAAGCTGGTGTTCAAGCTGGTGGACAATTTCTTCGGCGGTGACGGTCGTCACGCCAAGATCGAGGGCCGCGAGTTCACGCCCACCGAATTGCGCGTGGTGCGCATGGTGCTGGACCAGTGCTTCGTCGACCTCAAGGAAGCCTGGCAGGCGATCATGCCGGTCAACTTCGAGTACATCAACTCGGAGGTCAACCCGGCCATGGCCAACATCGTCGGCCCGAGCGAGGCGGTGGTGGTGTCCACCTTCCACATCGAACTCGATGGCGGTGGCGGCGACCTGCACGTGACCATGCCCTACTCGATGATCGAGCCGGTGCGCGAAATGCTCGACGCGGGCTTCCAGTCCGACCTGGACGACCAGGACGAACGCTGGATCAAGGCCCTGCGCGAAGACGTGCTGGACGTCAGCGTGCCGATCAGCGCCACCGTGGCACGCCGCGAGCTGCGCCTGCGCGACATCCTGCACATGCAGCCGGGTGATGTGATCCCGGTCGAACTGCCGGACGAGCTGGTACTGCGCGCCAATGGCGTACCGTCGTTCAAGGCCAAGTTGGGCTCGCACAAGGGCACACTGGCATTGCAAGTAACCGAGCCGATCGAGCGCCGCTGATCGGTACCCTGGCTTTAACTCCGAATTGATTGCCCCGTCGAGGACAAGATGGCTGACGAAAACGATATCACCTCCATGGAAGACCAGGCCCTGGCCGATGAGTGGGCAGCAGCCCTGAGCGAGACCGGCGACGCCGGCCAGTCCGACATCGACGCGCTGTTGGCGGCTGACGGCGGCAGCAGTGCCGGCTCGCCCAACCGCCTGCCGATGGAAGAATTCGGCAGCTCGCCCAAGGGCAACGATGCAGTGACCCTGGACGGCCCGAACCTGGACGTGATCCTGGATATTCCGGTGAGCATCTCGATGGAAGTGGGCAGCACCGAAATCAACATCCGCAACCTGCTGCAACTGAACCAGGGTTCGGTGATCGAGCTGGACCGCCTGGCCGGCGAGCCGCTGGACGTGCTGGTCAACGGCACCCTGATCGCGCACGGCGAGGTGGTGGTGGTGAACGAGAAGTTCGGCATCCGCCTGACCGACGTGATCAGCCCGAGCGAACGCATCAAGAAGCTGCGCTGAGTGAAGCGTCTTCTGCAAGCGGGGCTGACCGGGGTCGGCCTGCTCTGGCTCGACCTGGCACTGGCGGCACAGCCCGCGGCCACGACAGCCGCGGCGACCACGGCAGCAGCCGGCAGTGCCAGCGGGCAGTTGGGCCGTCTGGTGCTGGGGTTGTTGCTGGTGCTGGGCCTGATCTTCTTTCTCGCCTGGCTGCTGCGCCGGGTGCAGAACGTGACGCCGCGTGGCCAGCAGGTCATCGAGATCGTCGGCACGCGCGTGGTCGGCCCGCGTGATCGGCTGCTGCTGGTGCAGGTGGGCAACGAACAGATACTGATCGGTCATACGCCGGGCAGCCTTACCGCATTGCATGTGCTGGCCGAGCCGGTGCAGGTACCGGCCAGCGCCCGCCAGGCTACGCCCGAATTCGCCCAGCGCCTGATGGAGCTGCTGGGCAAGGATCAAAAGGACAAGTCGTGATGGGCGCATTGCGCATGCTGTTGACCCTGCTGCTGATGTTCGCAGCGCCGCTGGCCCTGGCCGCCGACCCGCTGTCGATTCCGGCGATCACCCTGTCCAACGGGGCGGATGGGCAGCAGGAGTACTCGGTCAGCCTGCAGATCCTGCTGATCATGACGGCGCTGAGCTTCATTCCGGCGTTCGTGATCCTGATGACCAGCTTCACCCGGATCATCATTGTGTTCTCGATCCTGCGCCAGGCCCTGGGCCTGCAGCAGACGCCGTCGAACCAGATCCTCACCGGCATGGCGCTGTTCCTGACCCTGTTCATCATGGCGCCGGTATTCGACCGGGTGAACAAGGATGCCCTGCAGCCGTACCTGGCCGAGACCCTGTCGGCCCAGGACGCGGTGGCCAAGGCCCAGGTGCCCCTCAAGGACTTCATGCTGGCGCAGACCCGCGAGAGCGATCTCGACCTGTTCATGCGCCTGTCCAAGCGTACCGATATCGCCACGCCGGACGAGGCGCCGTTGACCATCCTGGTACCAGCCTTCGTCACCTCCGAACTCAAGACCGCGTTCCAGATAGGCTTCATGATCTTCATCCCGTTCCTGATCATCGACCTGGTGGTGGCCAGTGTGCTGATGGCCATGGGTATGATGATGCTGTCGCCGCTGATCATCTCCCTGCCGTTCAAGATCATGCTGTTCGTGCTGGTGGATGGCTGGGCGTTGATCATGGGCACCCTGGCCGGCAGTTTCGGTGGCGTCTAGCGCGCCGAGGAGAACAACATGACCCCAGAAGTTGCTGTCGACCTGTTCCGCGATGCGCTGTGGTTGACTACCATGATCGTGGCCGTGCTGGTGGTACCGAGCCTGCTGGTGGGCCTGATGGTGGCCATGTTCCAGGCCGCCACCCAGATCAACGAACAGACCCTGAGCTTCCTGCCGCGCCTGCTGGTGATGCTGATCACGCTGATCGTGGCCGGGCCCTGGCTGGTGCAGAAGTTCATGGAATACATCCTGTCGTTGTACGGCAGCATTCCCCAGTTGATCGGCTGAGCGCGCGATGCTCCAGTTGACTGATGCGCAGATCGCCACCTGGGTGGCGAGCTTCATCCTGCCGCTGTTTCGCATTGCCGCTGTGCTGATGACCATGCCCATCATCGGGACCAAGATGGTGCCGGGGCGTATCCGCCTGTACCTGGCCCTGGCGATCACCGTGGTGGTGGTGCCGGGCCTGCCGCCGATGCCCGAAGTCAATCCGCTGTCGCTCAGCGGGCTGCTGCTGATTGCCGAGCAGATCCTCATCGGTGCGGTATTCGGCCTGTCGCTGCAACTGTTCTTCCAGATATTCGTGGTGGCCGGGCAGGTGGTGGCCATCCAGATGGGCATGGCCTTCGCCTCCATGGTCGACCCGGTCAACGGCGTCAACGTGGCGGTGGTCAGCCAGTTCCTGAGCATGCTGGTGACGCTGCTGTTCCTGTCGATGAACGGGCACCTGGTGGTGTTCGAGGTGATCACCGAGAGCTTCACCACCTTGCCGGTGGGCACCGGCCTGATGGTCAACCACTACTGGGACCTGGTCGGGCGGCTGAGCTGGGTGCTGGGCGCGGCGCTGCTGCTGGTGCTGCCGGCGATCACCGCGCTGCTGGTGGTGAACATCGCCTTCGGCGTGATGACCCGTGCAGCGCCGCAGCTGAACATCTTCTCCATCGGTTTCCCGTTGACCCTGGTGCTGGGGCTCGGGATTTTCTGGGTTGTCCTGGCCGACATCCTTTCCCATTACCAGGCGCTGGCCTCCGAGGCCCTGCAGTGGCTGCGTGAGCTGGCGAGGGCGAGCTGAGCATGGCAGAGAGCGAAAGCGGTCAGGACAAGACAGAAGACCCCACGGAGAAAAAGAAGAAGGACGCCCGCGAGAAGGGCGAGATCGCCCGTTCCAAGGAGCTCAACACGGTGGTGGTGACCCTGGCCGGGGCCGGTGGCCTGCTGGTGTTCGGTGGTGGCCTGGCCGAAGTGCTGATGGACATCATGCGCATCAACTTCACCCTGTCGCGCGACACGCTGATCGACGAGCGCTCGATGGGCACCTTCTTGCTGGCCTCGGGCAAGATGGCCCTGATGGCGCTGCAGCCGGTATTGCTGGTGGCGCTGATCGTGGCCTTCATCGGGCCGATCTCGCTGGGTGGCTGGCTGTTTGCCGGCGGCACCCTGGCGCCCAAGTTCAGCCGCATGAACCCGCTGTCGGGGATCAAGCGCATGTTTTCCCTGAACGCACTGACCGAGCTGCTCAAGGCCCTGGCGAAGTTCTTCGTGATCCTGATCGTGGCGCTGGTGGTGTTGTCGTCGGACCGTGACGACCTGCTGGCCATTGCCAACGAGCCGCTGGAGCAGGCGATCATCCACAGCGTACAGGTGGTGGGCTGGAGTGCCCTGTGGATGGCCGCCGGCCTGTTGCTGATTGCCCTGGTGGACGTGCCGTTGCAGCTGTACCAGTCGCACAAGAAGCTGCTGATGACCAAGCAGGAGGTGCGCGACGAGTACAAGAACAGCGAGGGCAAGCCGGAGGTCAAGCAGCGTATTCGCCAGTTGCAGCGCGAGATGTCGCAGCGGCGCATGATGGCGGCGATCCCCGATGCCGACGTGATCATCACCAACCCGACCCACTATGCGGTGGCGCTCAAGTACGACCCCGAGAAGGGCAATGCGCCGACGCTGCTGGCCAAGGGCACCGATTTCCTGGCGCTGAAGATTCGCGAAATCGCCAATGCCCACAACATCCAGGTTCTGGAATCGCCGGAGCTGGCGCGTTCGATCTTCTACTCCACCGAGCTCGAGGAAGAGATCCCGGCCGGCCTGTACCTGGCCGTGGCCCAGGTGCTGGCCTACGTGTACCAGATTCGCCAGCACCGGGCGGGCAAGGGCAAGGCGCCGGAGCCGCTCAAGGATCTGCCGATTCCGCCGGACCTGCGCCGCGATTCCTGAACCGTTTGAGCTCTTCCCGTCGGCGCCGAGGTGCCGGCCCCTTCGCTGCAGGAGCCGGCAGTGTCGGCGAAGGTCGCGTCACTGATCCAAAGTTGGAAAGCTTCTTGCAATAGCAGCGCCAAGCGCCCGCATGGCGTCAAAAGTTTGCTTGAAGAGGAATATCGGTGGATCGCTCTCAGTTAATCAACAGCGCCCGTAGCAACCTGTCCGGGCTCGGCCGGGGCAACCTGGGGGTGCCGCTGTTGCTGCTGGTGATGTTGGCAATGATGATGTTGCCGATCCCGCCGTTCCTGCTCGACGTGTTCTTCACCTTCAACATCGCCCTGTCCATCGTCGTGCTGCTGGTGTGCGTGTACGCCTTGCGCCCGCTGGATTTCGCCGTGTTTCCGACCATCCTGCTGGTGGCCACGCTGCTGCGCCTGGCGCTGAACGTGGCGTCCACGCGGGTGGTGATGCTCCACGGTCACGACGGCCACGAAGCCGCGGGCAAGGTGATCCAGGCCTTCGGCGAGGTGGTGATCGGCGGCAACTACGTGGTCGGTATCGTGGTGTTCGCGATCCTCATGATCATCAACTTCGTGGTGGTGACCAAGGGTGCGGGGCGCATTTCCGAGGTGAGCGCGCGCTTCACCCTCGACGCCATGCCCGGCAAGCAGATGGCCATCGACGCCGACCTCAACGCCGGCCTGATCGACCAGGCCCAGGCCAAGGCACGGCGTACCGAAGTGGCCCAGGAGGCCGAGTTCTACGGTTCGATGGACGGTGCCAGCAAGTTCGTGCGCGGTGACGCCATCGCCGGCCTGCTGATCCTGTTCATCAACCTGATCGGCGGCATGGCCGTGGGTATCTTCCAGCACGGCATGACCTTCGGCGACGCCGGTCGCGTGTATGCGCTGCTCACCATCGGTGACGGTTTGGTGGCGCAGTTGCCTTCGCTGCTGCTGTCCACCGCCGCCGCGATCATGGTTACCCGTGCCTCGGGCTCCGAGGAAATGGGCAAGCAGATCAACCGGCAGATGTTCGATTCGCCCAAGGCGCTGGCCGTGTCCGGCGGCCTGATGATCGTCATGGGGCTGGTGCCGGGCATGCCGCACGTGGCATTCCTCAGCCTCGGCCTGATGGCCGCGGGCGGCGCCTACCTGGTGTGGCGCAAGCAGAACCAGGCCAAGGTCAAGGCACAGCAGGAAGTGCAGCGCCAGCAGGACCTGCTGCCGTCGCCGCAGCGTGCTCAGGAAACCAAGGAGCTGGGCTGGGACGACGTTACCCCGATCGACATGATCGGCCTGGAAGTCGGCTACCGGCTGATCCCGCTGGTGGACCGCAACCAGGGTGGGCAGTTGCTGGCGCGGATCAAGGGGGTACGCAAGAAGCTGTCCCAGGACCTGGGCTTCCTGATGCCCACCGTGCACATCCGCGACAACCTCGACCTGGCCCCCAGCGCCTACCGCCTGACGCTGATGGGGGTGATCCTGGCCGAGGCCGAGATCTACCCCGACCGCGAACTGGCGATCAACCCGGGGCAGGTGTTCGGCAACCTCAACGGCATCGCCGCCAGGGACCCGGCCTTCGGCCTGGAGGCAGTGTGGATCGATGTGGCCCAGCGCAGCCAGGCGCAATCGCTGGGCTACACCGTGGTGGACGCGAGCACCGTGGTCGCCACCCACCTCAACCAGATCCTCTACAAGCATTGCCACGAGCTGATCGGTCACGAAGAGGTACAGCAACTGCTGCAGGTCCTGGCCAAGGGCTCGCCCAAGCTGGCCGAGGAACTGGTACCGGGGGTGCTGCCGCTGTCCGGTCTGCTCAAGGTGCTGCAGGCGTTGCTGGCCGAGCAGGTGCCGGTGCGCGACATCCGCACCATTGCCGAAGCCATCGCCAACAATGCCGCCAAGAGTCAAGATACCGCCGCGCTGGTGGCTTCGGTGCGCGTAGGATTGAGCCGCGCAATCGTGCAAAGCATTGTAGGAACTGAGTCCGAGCTGCCTGTGATCACGCTTGAGCCAAGGTTGGAACAGATTTTGCTCAATAGTTTGCAAAGGGCCGGGCAGGGTCAGGAAGATGGTGTTCTTCTTGAGCCGAGCATGGCCGAAAAGCTTCAGCGTTCGTTGATCGAGGCCGCCCAGCGTCAGGAGATGCAAGGGCAACCTGCAATCCTGCTGGTCGCAGGACCCGTTCGACAGATGCTGTCGCGTTTTGGCCGCCTGGCTGTACCGAATTTGCATGTTTTGGCGTATCAGGAAATACCTGACAACAAGCAAGTTACCATCGTTGCCACAGTAGGCCCCAACGGCTGAGGTAGTGGGATATGCAAGTTAAGCGTTTTTTCGCCGCTGATATGCGTCAGGCCATGAAGCTGGTTCGTGATGAGCTGGGGGCAGAGGCCGCCATCATCGGCAACCGACGGATTGCTGGCGGTGTCGAGCTGACGGCGGCGCTGGACTACAAGCTGTCCGCGCTTGCGCCGCGGGTGCCGAACGTCGAGCTCGAGGACGAACTGCGCAAGACCCAGTCGCGCATCGTCACCGCGCAGGCCGAGCTCAGCAGCCGGGTCGAAGGCGAGGAGGGCAACCGCCAGTTGTTCGCCGGCCTGCCGCTGACCGCCTCCGAGCCGCTGGTAGAGCCGCAAGTCGAGGCCCCCGTGCGGCCTCAGGCAGCGGCCCCGGCGCCGGTCGATCAGCGCCTGTTCGATTCCATGCGTTCGGAGCTCTCGGGCCTGCGCGAGCTGCTCGAAGTGCAGCTCGGCTCGCTGGCCTGGACCCAGCTGCAGGGCAGCAAGCCGCACCAGGCCAACCTCTGGCGCCGCCTGCAGCGCATCGGCATCGCCGGGCCGCTGGCCCGCGAGGTGCTGGACATCACTGCCGACATCGAAGAGCCCCGCCAGGCCTGGCGCATGCTGCTGGCGCACCTGGCCCGCATGATCCAGGTGCCGGAAATCGAGCCGATCGAAGAGGGCGGCGTGATCGCCATGGTCGGCCCGGCCGGCATGGGCAAGACCACCACCCTGGCCAAGCTGGCGGCGCGCTATGTGCTCAAGTACGGCGCGCAGAACATCGCGCTGGTGAGCATGGACAGCTTTCGCATCGGCGCCCAGGAACAACTCAAGACCCTGGGGCGCATCCTGAATGTGTCGGTGACCCACGTCGACCCCGGCCAGTCGCTGGCCCAGGCCCTGGACCCTCTGCTGCGCAAGCGCGTGGTGCTGATCGATACCGCCGGCCTGCAGGCCAGCGACCCGGCACTGCGCATGCAGCTCGAAACCCTGGCCGGGCGCGGCATCCAGGCCAAGAATTACCTGGTGCTGGCCACCACCAGCCAGAAGCAGGTGCTGACCGCTGCCTACCACAGCTACAAGCGCTGCGGGCTGGCCGGTTGCATCCTGACCAAGCTCGACGAAACGGCGTGCCTGGGCGAGGTGCTGAGCCTGGCCATCACGCATGAGTTGCCGGTGGCCTATCTGACCGATGGGCCGCGCATTCCGGACGATCTGCACTTGCCGCGCCGGCACCATCTGGTCAGTCGCGCGGTCAGTGTACAAATGCAGGACGATCCCAGCGAAGAGGCCATGGCCGACATGTTCGCCGATCTGTACCACAGCGACGGCAAGCGTGTCGGCTGAGGTAAATGTGTATACGTTGCAAAGTACCTACATCAATGGTCTGCCAGGCATTTTTCAGGTGTTGAAAGCGCAGCCAGTCATGTGGCCTCGGTCTAAGTAAGACAAGGTAAAGAACAAACATGGGCAGCATGCATCCCGTACAGGTGATCGCCGTGACAGGCGGCAAAGGTGGCGTCGGCAAGACCAACGTGTCAGTGAACTTGTCATTGGCGCTGGCTGAGCTTGGCCGTCGGGTCATGCTGCTGGACGCCGACCTGGGCCTGGCCAACGTCGACGTCTTGCTCGGCCTGACCCCCAAACGCACACTGGCCGATGTCATCGAGGGCCGCTGCGAGCTGCGCGACGTGCTGCTGCCGGGGCCTGGCGGGGTACGCATCGTGCCTGCGGCCTCCGGCACCCAGAGCATGGTGCACCTGGCGCCGGCCCAGCATGCCGGGCTGATCCAGGCGTTCAGCGAGATCGGCGACAACCTCGACGTGCTGGTCATCGACACCGCGGCCGGCATCGGCGATTCGGTCGTCAGCTTCGTGCGCGCGGCCCAGGAAGTGCTGCTGGTGGTGTGCGACGAGCCCACGTCCATCACTGACGCCTATGCCCTGATCAAGCTGCTGAACCGCGATTACGGCATGAACCGTTTCCGGGTGCTGGCCAACATGGCACAAAGCCCTCAGGAAGGTCGCAATCTGTTCGCCAAATTGACCAAGGTCACGGATCGCTTCCTGGATGTCGCCTTACAATACGTCGGTGCTGTGCCCTACGACGAATGTGTCCGCAAGGCAGTGCAGAAGCAGCGAGCAGTCTACGAAGCCTTTCCGCGTTCCAAGTGCGCGCTGGCCTTCAAGGCCATTGCTCAGAAGGTCGATAGCTGGCCGTTGCCTGCCAACCCGCGTGGTCATCTGGAGTTCTTCGTCGAACGGCTGGTGCAACCGACCAGTGCGGGACCAGTGCTATGAGTGCAAGCGGCTATCGGATGTACAGCAAGGCTTCGCGTGATGCCCAGTACGAGCTGATCGAGCGGTACGCACCCTTGGTCAAGCGCATTGCCTATCACCTGCTGGCGCGTCTGCCAGCCAGTGTGCAGGTGGAAGACCTGATCCAGGCCGGCATGATCGGCCTGCTCGAGGTCTCCAACAAGTACGACTCCAGCAAGGGTGCCAGTTTCGAGACCTATGCCGGTATCCGCATCCGTGGGGCCATGCTCGACGAGGTGCGCAAGGGGGATTGGGCGCCGCGTTCGGTACACCGCAATACCCGCATGGTGAGTGACGCGATTCGTGCAATTGAAGCAAAAACCGGTCGTGATGCTAAAGATCACGAGGTTGCTGCCGAACTTCAATTGAGTCTCGATGATTATTACGGGATTTTGAACGATACCTTGGGCAGTCGCCTGTTCAGTTTCGACGACCTGTTGCAGGACGGCGAACATGAAGGCCTGCACGAGGACGGCGCCAGTGCCCAGCTCGAGCCATCGCGCGATCTGGAAGACGAGCGCTTTCAGGCAGCCCTGGCGGATGCAATCGCCAACCTGCCCGAGCGCGAGCGCCTGGTGCTGGCGCTGTACTACGACGAAGAGCTGAACCTCAAGGAAATCGGCGAGGTGCTGGGGGTCAGCGAGTCGCGTGTCAGCCAGTTGCACAGCCAGTGCGCCGCACGCTTGCGCGGTCGCCTGGGGGAATGGCGGGCGCGTTGAGCAGCCGTTCCATACAGTCGTGAAATGTAGTGCCCGAATTGATTGAATGCGCGTTCAGCGCTGAGCGCGTTAAAGACTGCTTGGAGGTCTAATTGAACAAAGACATGAAAATCCTCATCGTCGACGATTTTTCGACGATGCGGCGGATCATCAAGAACCTGTTGCGTGACCTGGGCTTTACCAATACCCAGGAAGCCGACGACGGCAACACCGCGTTGCCGATGCTCGAAAGCGGTCACTTCGATTTCCTGGTGACCGACTGGAACATGCCCGGCATGTCCGGTATCGACCTGCTGCGCAAGGTACGTCTGGATGAACGCCTCAAGCACCTGCCGGTGCTGATGGTGACGGCCGAAGCCAAACGCGAACAGATCATCGAAGCCGCCCAGGCGGGCGTCAACGGCTATGTGGTCAAACCGTTCACCGCCCAGGTGCTGAAAGAAAAGATCGAAAAGATCTTCGAGCGCGTCAATAGCTGAGGTACGCCACGGGGGCGCTTATGGAGCAAAAAAGATCATCTTTGGACGACTTCGAGTCGACTCTGAAGAAACATGCCCAGGAGCTGGTCAGCAGCCTTGAAAAAGGCAGGTTCGGCGACGCGGTGCAACTGATCCATCAGCTGAACCAGACCCGTGACCTTGGCCTGTACCAGGAAGTCGGCAAGCTTACCCGCGAGCTGCACAGTGCGATCGTCAGTTTCCAGATCGATCCGCACATGCCGCAGGCCGAGGAAGTCTCGCAGATTACCGACGCCACCGAACGCCTGTCGTATGTGGTCAAGCTGACCGAGGGCGCTGCCAACCGCACCATGGACCTGGTGGAGGCAAGCACGCCGGTACTCAATGACCTCAGTGCCGAGGCGGCCAGCCTGAGTGGCGACTGGCAGCGCTTCATGCGCCGCGAAGTCGAGGCTCCGGAGTTTCGCGAGCTGGTCAAGCGCGTCGACAGTTTCCTGACGCACAGCGCCGAGGGCAACCGCAAGGTCGCCGGCCATCTCAACGACATTCTTCTGGCTCAGGACTACCAAGACCTGACCGGCCAGGTGATCAAGCGCGTCACGGCACTGGTCACCGAAGTAGAAAGCAATCTTCTGAAGCTCGTGTTGATGGCGAGTCAGGTCGACCGGTTCGCCGGCATCGAGCATGACCACGACCAGCTGCGTGCCGAAAAAGATCAAGAAAAACATCCGACTCGGGGTGAAGGACCACAGATTCATGCCGATAAACGTGAAGACGTTGTGTCCGGTCAGGACGATGTCGACGATCTGCTGTCCAGCCTGGGTTTTTAGGGAGCACGTTTAATGAGCTTCGGCGCCGATGAAGAAATCCTCCAGGATTTTCTGGTAGAAGCCGGCGAAATTCTTGAGCAACTGTCCGAGCAACTGGTCGAGCTGGAAAGCCGCCCGGATGATGCCGACCTGCTCAATGCAATTTTTCGCGGTTTTCACACTGTAAAAGGGGGCGCCGGCTTCCTCCAGCTCAATGAGCTGGTGGAGTGCTGCCACATCGCCGAAAACGTCTTCGACATCCTGCGCAAGGGTGAACGACGTGTGGACGCCGAACTGATGGACGTGGTCCTGGAAGCCCTGGACACCGTCAACAGCATGTTCGGCCAGGTGCGCGAGCGCACCGACATCACCGCAGCCACTCCGGAACTGCTGGCCGCCCTGGCGCGCCTGGCCGAACCTGCCAGTGCCGAAGCGGCGGCGCCTGCGCCGGTGGCGGCGGTTGCCGAGCCGGAGCCTGAGGCCGAGGCGAGCGGGGGTGATATCACCGACAGCGAGTTCGAGCAGTTGCTCGACTCGCTCAATGCCGCCAAGGCCCAGGCCGAGGCGCCCGAGCCGGTGGCCGTGGACGCTGCCAGCGATGAAATCACCGACGCCGAGTTCGAGTCGTTGCTGGACCAGTTGCATGGCAAGGGCCAGTTCGCCCCCGACAGCGTGGCGGCGGCATCTGCTGCTGCACCTGGCGCGGACGCGGCGCCCAGCGGTGATATTACCGACGATGAATTCGAAGCACTGCTGGACCAGTTGCACGGCAAGGGCACCTTTGCCGCCGATGCACTGCCCGGCGCTGTAGCGGCCGCCGCACCGGCCGCTGCCGCACCCGCAGCGGCGGGTGACCATATTTCCGAACACGAATTCGAGGCCCTGCTCGACGAGTTGCACGGCAAGGGCAAGTTCGCGCCCGACGCCGTCAGCGGCGCTGGCGCTGCCAACGCGCCTGCTGCTGCGGCGACGGTTGCGGCCAAGCCGGCGGCCAAGCCCGCAGCGGCACCGGCACCGGCACCGGCCAAGGCACCCGCCCCCGCGCCAGCCCGTCAAGCGGCTCCCGCTGCCGACAAGCATCCGGCCAGCGAGGCCGAGACCACCGTGCGGGTCGACACCGCGCGCCTGGACGAGATCATGAACATGGTCGGCGAACTGGTGCTGGTGCGTAACCGCCTGGTGCGCCTGGGCCTGAACAGCGGCGATGAAGCCATGTCCAAGGCCGTTTCGAACCTGGACGTGGTGACCGCCGACCTGCAGACCGCGGTGATGAAGACCCGCATGCAGCCGATCAAGAAGGTCTTCGGGCGCTTCCCGCGTCTGGTTCGCGACCTGGCCCGCCAGCTCAAGAAAGAGATCAACCTGGAGCTGGTCGGCGAAGAGACCGACCTGGACAAGAACCTCGTCGAGGCCCTGGCCGACCCGCTGGTGCACTTGGTGCGCAACGCCGTCGACCATGGCGTGGAAACCCCGGAAGAGCGCGAAGCCGCCGGCAAGTCGCGCAATGGCAAGGTGATCCTCGCTGCCGAACAGGAAGGCGACCACATCCTGCTGTCGATCTCCGATGACGGCAAGGGCATGGATGCCAATGTCCTGCGCGCCATTGCGGTCAAGCGCGGGGTGATGGACAAGGACGCCGCCGATCGCCTCAGCGAAAGCGACTGCTACAACCTGATCTTCGCCCCGGGCTTCTCGACCAAGACCGAGATCTCCGACGTGTCCGGTCGCGGCGTGGGCATGGACGTGGTCAAGACCAAGATTTCCCAGCTCAACGGCTCGATCAACATCTACTCGACCAAGGGCCAGGGCTCGAAGATCGTCATCAAGGTGCCGCTGACCCTGGCGATCATGCCGACCCTGATGGTGATGCTCGGCAACCAGGCCTTCGCCTTCCCGCTGGTGAACGTCAACGAGATTTTCCACCTGGACCTGTCGCGCACCAATGTGGTCGACGGCCAGGAAGTGGTGATCGTGCGTGACAAGGCCTTGCCGCTGTTCTACCTCAAGCGCTGGCTGGTCAGCTCGGCAGCCCACGAGGAGCAGCGTGAAGGCCACGTGGTGATCCTGTCGGTGGGTACCCAGCGCATCGGCTTCGTGGTCGACCAGCTGGTGGGCCAGGAAGAGGTGGTCATCAAGCCGTTGGGCAAGATGCTGCAGGGCACCCCGGGCATGTCGGGCGCCACCATTACCGGTGACGGGCGCATTGCGCTGATTCTCGACGTGCCGAGCATGCTCAAGCGTTACGCCGCTCGGCGTATCTGATCCCGGTGGCGTGGCCAGGTGGCCGCGCCCCGTAATGGAGTGTTTATGGTAGTCAAGGTCCTGGTGGTGGATGATTCCGGTTTTTTCCGCCGCCGTGTCTCGGAAATTCTTTCAGCGGACCCGACTATCCAGGTGGTCGGTACCGCGACCAACGGCAAGGAAGCGATCGATCAGGCGCTGTCGCTCAAGCCCGACGTCATCACCATGGACTATGAAATGCCCATGATGGATGGCATCACCGCCGTGCGTCATATCATGCAGCGCTGCCCCACGCCTGTCCTGATGTTCTCCTCGCTCACCCACGAAGGCGCCCGCGTCACCCTCGATGCACTGGACGCCGGTGCGGTGGACTACCTGCCGAAAAACTTCGAGGACATCTCGCGCAACCCCGAGAAGGTCAAGCAGATGCTGTGCGAAAAGGTGCATACCATTTCGCGCAGCAACCGTCGTTTCAGCAGCTATGCCAGCCCGGCACCGGCCGCAGCGCCTGCACCGTCGCACAGCGCCGGCAGCAGCGCCCCGGCAGCGTCCATGCGCGCCGCCCCGGTTGCCCCGCAAGCCCCTGCGCGGGCCGCTGCACCCAGCTCCCCGGCACCCAAGCGCAAGGCCTACAAGCTGCTGGCCATCGGTACCTCCACCGGTGGTCCGGTGGCGCTGCAGCGCGTGCTGACCCAGCTGCCGGCCAACTTCCCGGCGCCGATCGTGCTGATCCAGCACATGCCGGCGGCCTTCACCAAGGCCTTCGCCGAGCGCCTGGACAAGCTGTGCCGCATCAGCGTCAAGGAAGCCGAGGACGGCGACGTGCTGCGCCCCGGCCTGGCCCTGCTGGCACCGGGCGGCAAGCAGATGATGGTCGACGGGCGCGGCACGGTGAAGATCCTGCCGGGTGACGAACGCCTCAACTACAAGCCCTGCGTGGACATCACCTTCGGTTCGGCGGCCAAGTCGTATGGCGACAAGGTGCTGGCCGTGGTGCTGACCGGCATGGGCGCCGATGGCCGCGAAGGCGCGCGCCTGCTCAAGCAGGGCGGCAGCCAGGTGTGGGCCCAGGACGAAGCCAGCTGCGTGATCTATGGCATGCCCATGGCCATTGCCAAGGCCAACCTGGCCGATGCGGTGTACGGCCTGGACGAGATCGGCCGGCACCTGGTAGAGGCGTGCATCTGATGGACGTGTTGAGCCTTATCGGGATCATCCTGGCGTTCGTCGCCATCGTTGGCGGCAACTACCTCGAAGGCGGCCATCTTTCGGCGCTGATCAATGGCCCGGCGGCGCTGATCGTGATCGGCGGGACGCTGGCGGCCTCGCTGCTGCAGGCCCCCATGAGCGCGTTCAAGCGCGCCCTGCAGATCGTGCGCTGGATCCTCTTCCCGCCGCGGGTCGACCTGGCCGGCGGTATCGACCGGGTGGTCAACTGGAGCCTCACCGCACGCAAGGAAGGCCTGCTGGGCCTTGAGGGCGTGGCCGATGCCGAGCCCGACCCGTATGCCCGCAAGGGCCTGCAGCTGCTGGTCGACGGCGCCGAGCCCGAAGCCATCCGCAGCATTCTCGAGGTGGATTTCTACACCCAGGAAAGCCGCGACATCCAGGCTGCCAAGGTGTTCGAGAGCATGGGCGGCTATGCGCCGACCATCGGCATCATCGGCGCGGTGATGGGCCTGATCCACGTGATGGGCAACCTGGCCGACCCGACCCAGCTGGGCAGCGGTATCGCCGTGGCGTTCGTGGCCACCATCTACGGCGTGGCCAGTGCCAACCTGATCCTGTTGCCGATCGCCAACAAGCTCAAGGCCCTGGCCATGCGCCAGTCGCGCTATCGCGAAATGCTCCTGGAAGGCTTGCTGTCGATTGCCGAAGGCGAGAACCCACGTTCAATCGAACTGAAGCTTCAGGGCTTCATGGAGTAAGCCATGGCCCGTCGTCGTCAACCCGAGGAACATGAAAACCACGAACGCTGGCTGGTGTCGTATGCCGACTTCATCACCTTGCTGTTCGCCTTCTTCGTGGTCATGTATTCGATTTCCTCGATCAACGAGGGCAAGTACAAGGTCATCTCGCAGGCGCTGATCGGCGTGTTCAACGACCCCGAGCGCAGCATGAAGCCGATTCCGATAGGCGACGAGCGCCCCCTCAGCGTCAAGCCGGCCGAACCGCTGATCAAGGACAGCGAGCAGGTCGATGCGGGCCTGGGGCAAAGTTCCAGCGACCCGCTGCAGACCATCGCCGACGATGTGCGCGATGCCTTTGGCGACCTGATCAAGTCCGACCAGATGACCGTGCGCGGCAACGAACTGTGGATCGAGATCGAGCTCAATTCCTCCCTGTTGTTCGGCAGTGGCGATGCCATGCCCAGCGACAAGGCGTTCGACATCATCGACAAGGTGGCGCACATCATCAAGCCGTTCGCCAACCCGGTGCACGTCGAAGGCTTCACCGATGACCAGCCGATCCGCACGGCGCAGTACCCGACCAACTGGGAGCTTTCGTCGGCACGGGCGGCGAGCATCGTGCGCCTGCTGGCGATGGAAGGGGTCAACCCGGCACGCATGGCTTCTGTGGGCTACGGCGAGTTCCAGCCCATCGCCAGCAATGCCAGCCCTGAAGGGCGCGCGCAGAACCGCAGGGTGGTGCTGGTGATCTCGCGCAATCTGGAGGTGCGCCGCAGCCTGACCGGTACCGGCAGCGCCAATGCCACACCCGATGCGGCGCTCAAGCGTGCTGGCACACAAACTGCACCGCCAGCCGTAGCACCGACGGCCGGGCGCAATCCCGTCAATTCCCCGTCGTCGACCCTTTAATCGATCCCGGCAGGGTCCGACCCGACCGGGAGGAAGCAGCGCAATGAGAGTCTGGGCAGTAGCCAATCAAAAAGGTGGTGTCGGCAAGACCACCACATCCATCGCCCTGGCCGGCCTGCTGGCCGAGGCGGGCAAGCGCGTGGTCGTGGTCGACCTCGACCCGCACGGGTCCATGACCAGCTACTTCGGTCACAACCCGGACACCCTCGAGCACAGCAGCTACGACCTGTTCCTGCACAAGGGCACGGTGCCCGAAGGGCTGCCGGGCCAGCTGTTGCTGCCCACCAGCGACGAGCGCATCTCGCTGCTGCCTTCCAGCACCGCCCTGGCGGTGCTCGAGCGTCAGTCACCGGGCCAGAGTGGCCTGGGCCTGGTGATCGCCAAGAGTCTGGCGCAGCTGTGGCAGGATTTCGACTACGCGATCATCGATAGCCCGCCGTTGCTGGGCGTTCTGATGGTCAATGCGCTGGCAGCCAGCCAGCAACTGGTGATCCCGGTGCAGACCGAATACCTGGCGGTGAAAGGCCTCGAACGCATGGTCAGCACGCTGAGCATGGTCAATCGCTCGCGCAAGCAGGCCTTGCCGTACCACATCGTGCCGACCCTGTTCGACCGCCGTACCCAGGCCTCTATGGGCACCCTGCGGGTGCTGCGCGACGCTTATCCCGAGACCATCTGGCAGGGCTACATTCCGGTCGATACGCGCCTGCGCGACGCCAGCCGTGCCGGGCTCACGCCGTCGCAGTTCGATGGCAGGAGCCGTGGCGTGATTGCCTACCGGGCATTGCTCAAGCATCTGCTGGCGCATAATGCCGTTGCGCAGGTGGCCTGATGAACAGCCCGCAGCAGGTCACCATAAAGCCTCAACTGGCCTTGCAGTCGTACCTGGACGGCCTGTTGCAGGAGGCCACCGAAGAGCTGCAGCCATTGCCCCAGGCGGTGGCCGAACGCGTCGCAGTGGCCCCGGCCCCGGTGGTCGTCACGGCGCCTGAAGCGATCGACGAGTTCCAGGCCGCAGTGCTCGAAGAACAGGCCCGTGACGCCCGGCTCAAGACCGCAGCGCCGGCATTCGCCGAGCCTACGCGGCTGGTCATGCCGGTAATGGCGCCACCGGTGGTGGCCAAGGTGGTGGAGGCGGCCTCGGTGGTCGCCCCGGTCATCGCCGATGTGCCGACCCCGGTCGAGCCGCTGGTGCAGGTGCACCTGCCCGCAGCACCGGACCAGCCGGTGCCGCCGTTGACGGGCGACGGTCGCCCGGCCTGGGCCGCCGAGCCGTTCGAATGCCTGCTGTTCGACGTGGCCGGGCTGACCCTGGCGGTGCCGCTGGTGTGCCTGGGCTCGATCTACTCGCTGGCCGGCCAGGAGCTCACGCCGCTGTTCGGCCAGCCCGAGTGGTTCCTGGGCATCCTGCCCAGCCAGGCGGGCAACCTGAAGGTGCTCGACACGGCGCGCTGGGTCATGCCCGACCGCTACCGCGACGACTTCCGCCAGGGGCTGCAATACGTTATTTCGGTACAGGGCTACGAGTGGGGGCTGGCGGTGCATCAGGTCAGCCGCTCGCTGCGCCTGGACCCGAGCGAGATCAAGTGGCGCAGCCAGCGTGGGCAGCGCCCGTGGCTTGCCGGTACGGTCATCGAACACATGTGCGCGCTGCTGGATGTCGCCGAGCTGGCAGAGCTGATCGCCAGCGGCGCCGTCAAGCAGATGCACGGTACGCATAAATAATCGGTCGCAACTGCCGCGACCGCACTGAGTACACCGCCGAGAACGGCTTTTGAGGGTTAGGGGAATGAAAAACATGACTGCGCAGGGTTCCGACGATCCGATTCTGCAGTGGGTAACGTTCAAGCTGGACAACGAGTCCTACGGCATCAACGTGATGCAGGTCCAGGAAGTGCTGCGCTACACCGAAATCGCTCCGGTGCCGGGCGCGCCGAGCTATGTGCTGGGCATCATCAACCTGCGCGGCAATGTGGTGACCGTGATCGACACGCGCCAGCGCTTCGGCCTGATGTCTGCCGAAATCTCCGACAACAGCCGTATCGTGATCATCGAGGCGGACAAGCAGGTGGTCGGCATCCTGGTCGATAGCGTGGCCGAGGTCGTGTACCTGCGTCAGTCGGAGATCGAGACCGCGCCGAATGTCGGCAACGAGGAATCGGCCAAGTTCATCCAGGGTGTGTGCAACAAGAACAACGAACTGCTGATCCTGGTCGAGCTGGACAAGATGATGACCGAGGAAGAGTGGTCCGAGCTGGAGAATATCTGAGTTGATTCTCGAGGGTGCTGTCATATTTCTGGCGCTGGTCTGGATCCTCAGCCTGTGGCTGTTCTACGGCTACAGCAAGCGCCAGCGCGAGCTGGCCTCGCAGCAGGCTCAGGGCGATGCGCTGCGTGACCAGCGCATCAAGGACCTGGCCAAGCGTGTGGACGATTACCAGAACGGTACGGTGCGCATGGGCGACGCGTTGCACGAGCTGCGCGCCGTGGTGGCGCCGTTGCCGGACAAGCTGATGCAACTGGAGCAGCGCGACCCCAACAGCCTGTCGTTCGCCCAGGCGGCGCGGCTGGTGGGCATGGGCGCCAGCGTCGACGAGCTGACCCAGTCCTGCGGCCTGACCCAGGCCGAAGCCGAGCTGATGAGCAAACTGCACCGCAGCTGATGCAAGGCACCCGGCCTGCGCGGCGTCAGTCCGGCGCAGGCAGGCTGTACAGGTTCGGGGTAATGTCGCGCTCCTGCGGGGCGTTGTCCACGAACCCCTCCGGCACCTGGCCCTTGAGCTGCCAGGCGAAGGCGATGATCTCGGCGATGGTCAGGTACAGCGCCTCCGGGATCTGATCGCCCAGCTCCATGCGCGCCAGCAGGCGTACCAGCTCGGCATTCTCGTAGATCGGCACTTCGTGTTCGCGGGCAATGGCCAGGATCGCCTCGGCCAGCTCGTCGTCGCCCTTGGCGCTCAAGGTCGGGGCCTGCTGGCCGTCGTAGGTCAGGGCAATGGCCTGACGTGGCGGGGTCTGGCTCATGCGTTTTCATCCACCCAGCGTTGTTCCAGATGCGTACGCGGCCCCTGTGGCGGCGTACCGTGATGGCACAGCAGTTCACCGACGTTGAGCCCGCGCTCCACCAACCGCGCGCGCAGCTTGCCGAGCTGGCTGTCGATCAGTTGCGCGGTGCTCGGCAGCTCCGCCCACAGCTGGCTGGACAGGTTGCCCTGGCTGATCTGTGCCTGCACCTGCAAGGGCCCCAGCGGGCTGAGGTCGAATGCCAGCTCCACGCGCCAGAGCATCTCCAGCGGGTCGCGCTGTTCGCGTTCCGGGTCGGCCTGCTGCTCGGGGGTTTCCTCGCGCTGCAGCTTCACTTGCAGCGGCATGAACTCCTGACCGTTGCGCACCGGTATCTCCAGTTGCCAGGTGGTCTGCAGGTTGCCGTCGGCGGTGGTGCGGGTTTGCTCCAGGCCAGCGAGCTGGTGGCTCTGCAGGCGTGAAATGGCTGCCGCTGCCAGGCGCAGCAGGTGTTCCAGGTCGCCTTCCTCGTCGCCACTTTGCAGCAGCCGCGAGGGCAGCGGAAAGCTTCCCGGGGCCGGGCGCGGGCTTACCTGGCCGAGCATGCCCAGGGCGTTGCGCACCATGCCCGGCAGCACCTGGGCCAGGGTGCTGGCGGCCACGGCCGGGTTGAACTGGGTGCTGCCGGGGAGGCCGGGCAGCAACTGCGCCACCAGCCGGATCACCTGGGCCTTGAGGTCGGGGGCGAGGGCGGCTGGGGCGCCAGCCAGCAGCTTGGCTTCCAGAAACGCGCCGCTGTTGTTCAGGGCCTGGGCCAGGCCCTTGGCCGTGCCGAGCTGTTCCATGTCCGGCAGGCTGGCCAGCAGGGTGCTCACGCTGGCCCGCACATCGGCCGGCAGGCGCTGCTCGGCGCTCATCTGTTGCAGGCTGGCGAGCAGGCCCGGCAGCGAGGCCTGGCGGCTCAGCTGCGCGCTAAGGTGCTGGGTGATCGCCAGTTGTTCCTGGCGCCCGCTCAGGGGCACGAAGCTGATCGACTGTTCACTCTGTACCCGTGCGCTGAGCAGGCTGCCCAGCGCCAGTGGCCGAGGGCTGTCGATGTTCAGGGTGGCGCCGGCCTGGGCGGTGTTGAGCAGGGTCACCAACGAGCGGAACAAGGCCGGCTGCCCGGCGGCCTGGGGCAGCGCCTGAGTGGTCAGCACCTTGCCCTGCAGCAGGGTGCCCGGCGGCAACTGGCGGGTGTCGAGCTGGGTGAGGGTGGCCACGTTGCGCGCGATGGCCTGCTGCACGGTGATGCTCAGGTTGCCGGCATTGGGCTGGCTGACCGTCAGCTCGCTGCCCTGGGGCAGGGGCTGGCTGGCGCTGGTCTGTACGGTGGTCTGGCGCCCGTTGGTCTGGGTCAGTTGCAGCAGCAGCTGGAAGTCCTGACCGACCTGGCGCAACGACAGTACCTGCGCCTGCGCGGTCTCGCCCGGGGCGAGCAGGGCAGGCTGGGGTTGCAGCAGCTTGAGCAGTTCGCCGGTCATCGCCGCGCTGCGCGCCTGGGGGTTGGCCAGGGCCTGCGGGCCAAGGCTGTTGATTTCGCCTGTCATCACGTTGCAACCTGTGGAAATAGCCCTCTTTGCAGTAGGACATGCCATGTATAATGCCGCCCGTTCCTGGCGGGTGCGCACGTCCTGTGGCGTGCCCGATGCGACCGGCCATGCCGTACAGCTGTTGCTCAGTATAACGGCCAGGCCCGGACCGACTTGAGACCGAACCATAAGGCGAACCTGTGACCCCTCGACTCGAAGCTGTGGGCCTGGCCTGCGAGCGCGACTGGCGAATGCTTTTCGAACACCTCGAACTGCACCTGGCGGCCGGTGACATGCTGCAGATCAGCGGCCCCAATGGCAGCGGCAAGACCAGCCTGCTGCGCCTGCTCAGCGGGTTGATGCGGCCCACCAGCGGTGAAATCCGCCTGGACGGCAAGCCCTTGGCCGAGCAGGGCAGCGAACTGGCCAGGATGCTGCTGTGGATCGGTCATGCGGCCGGCATCAAGGACCTGCTCACCGCCGAGGAAAACCTGGCCTGGCTGTGCGCCCTGCATCAGCCTGCCAGCCGCGAGGCGATCTGGCAGGCACTGGCGGCCGTGGGCCTGCGCGGCTTCGAAGATGTTGCCTGCCATACCCTGTCGGCCGGCCAGCAGCGCCGCGTGGCGCTGGCGCGGCTGTACCTGGACAGCCCGCCGCTGTGGATTCTCGACGAACCCTTCACCGCCCTCGACAAGCAGGGCGTGGCCCAGCTCGAAGCGCACCTGGCGGCGCATTGCGAGCGCGGCGGCATGGTCGTGCTGACCACCCACCACACGCTGGCGCAGACGCCGTCCGGCTACCGAGAACTGAACCTGGGGCAGTACGCGGCATGAGTGTGTTCGTTCATTTGCTGCGCCGAGAAGCGCAGGTGCTGTGCCGCCGGCCGGCCGAGCTTGCCAACCCATTGGTGTTCTTCGCGATCGTGATCGCGTTGTTCCCGTTGGCGGTCGGGCCGGAGACGCAATTGTTGCAAAACTTGTCCCCTGGGTTAGTCTGGGTGGCCGCCCTTTTATCCGTTCTGCTCTCGCTGGACGGGCTGTTTCGCAGTGATTTCGAGGACGGATCCCTCGAGCAGTGGGTCCTTTCGCCGCACCCCCTGGCGCTTCTGGTATTGGCAAAGGTGCTGGCACACTGGGCCTTTTCCGGTCTGGCACTGGTATTGTTGTCGCCGCTGCTGGCCCTGATGCTCGGTTTGCCGGTGCAATGCCTGCCGGTACTGCTGGCCTCGCTGCTGCTCGGTACCCCGGTACTGAGCCTGCTGGGTGCAGTGGGCGCAGCCTTGACCGTGGGTTTGAAGCGCGGTGGCCTGCTGCTGGCACTGCTTATTTTGCCGTTATATATCCCGGTGTTGATCCTGGGCAGTGGCGCCTTGCAGGCGGCACTGCAAGCTATGCCGGCGACCGGTTACCTGCTCTGGCTTGGCAGCCTGACCGCCCTTGCAGTAACCCTGGCACCCTTTGCAATAGCGGCTGGCCTGAAGATCAGCGTCGGCGAATAATGAGGTCTGGGCCCCGCCCAGCAAAGACCCTGGATGTACCGTGATGAAAAGCAGCGCAATAAGCTGGACGTGGTTTCACAAGCTGGGTTCACCCAAATGGTTCTATGCCATCAGCGGCCGCATGCTGCCGTGGCTGAGCATCGCCGCCATCCTGCTGATCGCCGTGGGCGTGGTCTGGGGCCTGGCCTTCGCCCCGCAGGACTACCAGCAGGGCAACAGTTTCCGAATCATCTACATCCACGTGCCGGCGGCCATGCTGGCGCAGTCGTGCTACGTGATGCTGGCGGTGGCCGGCGTGGTCGGCCTGGTCTGGAAGATGAAGATCGCCGACGTGGCACTGCAATGCGCCGCGCCCATCGGCGCCTGGATGACCGTGGTGGCCCTGAGCACCGGTGCCATCTGGGGCAAGCCGACCTGGGGCAGCTGGTGGGTTTGGGATGCACGACTAACGTCGATGCTGATCCTGCTGTTTCTGTACTTCGGTCTGATTGCCCTGGGCCAGGCGATCAGCAATCGTGAGAGCGCGGCCAAGGCCTGCGCGGTACTGGCGATTGTCGGCGTGATCAACATTCCGATCATCAAGTACTCGGTGGAGTGGTGGAACACCCTGCACCAGGGCGCCACCTTCACCCTCACCGAAAAGCCGGCGATGCCTGCCGAGATGTGGCTGCCGCTGCTGCTGACCGTGCTGGGGTTCTATTGCTTCTTCGGGGCGGTGCTGCTGTTGCGCATGCGCCTTGAAGTGCTGCGGCGCGAGGCACGCGCCAGTTGGGTCAAGGATGAAGTGTTGGGCCACCTGGGGCGGGAGACCGCACGATGAGTTTTGCCAGCTTCAATGATTTCCTCGCCATGGGCCATCACGGCCTCTATGTCTGGTCGGCCTATGGCATCTGCCTGCTGGTGCTGGCCATCAATGTTGCCGCGCCCGTACTGAGCAAGCGCCGGTATCTGCAAGAAGAAGCGCGCCGCCTGCGCCGGGAGAAGTCCAAGTGAATCCGCAACGCAAGAAGCGTCTGTTCATCATCCTCGGCCTGCTGGTGGGTGTCGGCGTCGCCGTCGGCCTGGCCCTGAGCGCGCTGCAGCAGAACATCAACCTGTTCTATACCCCTACCCAGATCGCCAACGGCGAAGCCCCGCTCGATACCCGCATCCGGGCCGGCGGCATGGTCGAGGCCGGTTCCCTGCAACGCTCCGGCGACTCGCTGGACGTGCGTTTCGTGGTCACCGACTTCAACAAGTCGGTGCCCATCACCTACCGCGGCATCCTGCCCGACCTGTTCCGTGAAGGGCAGGGCATCGTCGCCCTGGGCAAGCTCAACGCCGAGGGCGTGGTGGTGGCCGACGAGGTGCTGGCCAAGCACGACGAAAAATACATGCCGCCCGAGGTCACCAAGGCCCTGAAGGAAAGCGGCCAGGTGTCCACCGACGGCGGAGCCAAGCCATGAATGCTGCACTGATGATTCCCGAGCTGGGCCAGTTGGCGATGATCCTGGCCATCTGTTTTGCCGGCGTTCAGGCCAGCGTGCCGCTGCTCGGCGCCTGGCGGGGCGACAGCCTGTGGATGAGCCTGGCACGCCCGGCGGCGTGGGGTCAGTTCGCCTTCCTGGCGTTTGCCTTCGCCTGCCTGACCCATGCCTTCATGACCGACAACTTCTCGGTGGCGTATGTGGCCAGCAACTCCAACAGCGCCTTGCCCTGGTACTACAAGTTCAGCGCCGTGTGGGGCGCCCACGAAGGCTCGCTGCTGCTGTGGGCGCTGATCCTGGGCGGCTGGACCTTCGCCGTGTCGATCTTCTCGCGCCAGTTGCCGCAGGTGATGCTGGCCCGGGTGCTGGCGGTGATGGGCATGATCAGCGTGGGCTTCCTGTCGTTTCTGATTGTTACCTCCAACCCGTTCCAGCGCCTGCTGCCGCAGGTGCCTGCCGATGGTCGCGACCTCAACCCGCTGCTGCAGGACATCGGCCTGATCGTGCACCCGCCGATGCTCTACATGGGCTACGTGGGCTTCTCGGTGGCCTTCGCCTTCGCCATCGCCGCCTTGCTCGGCGGGCGCCTGGACGCGGCCTGGGCACGCTGGTCGCGGCCCTGGACCATCGTGGCCTGGGCGTTCCTGGGCATCGGCATCACCCTGGGCTCGTGGTGGGCCTACTACGAACTCGGCTGGGGTGGCTGGTGGTTCTGGGACCCGGTCGAAAACGCCTCGTTCATGCCGTGGCTGGTGGGCACCGCACTGATCCACTCGCTGGCCGTCACCGAGAAGCGCGGCGTGTTCAAGAGCTGGACCGTGCTGCTGGCGATCGCTGCATTTTCGCTGAGCCTGCTGGGCACCTTCCTGGTGCGTTCCGGCGTGCTGACCTCGGTGCACGCCTTTGCCGCCGACCCCGAGCGCGGCGTGTTCATCCTGATCTTCCTGCTGTTCGTGGTCGGCGGTTCGCTGACCCTGTTCGCCTTGCGCGCCCCGGTGGTCAAGAGCCAGGTCGGGTTCGCCCTGTGGTCGCGGGAAACCCTGCTGCTGGCCAACAACCTGGTGCTGGTGGTGGCGGCCTCGATGATCCTGCTGGGCACCCTGTACCCGCTGGTGCTCGATGCACTGACCGGGGCCAAGCTGTCGGTGGGGCCGCCTTACTTCGATGCGCTGTTCATCCCGCTGATGGCCCTGCTGATGGTGGTGATGGCGGTCGGCGTGATCGTGCGCTGGAAGGACACCCCGACGAAATGGCTGGTGAGCATGCTGACCCCGGTGGCGATCGGCAGCGTGGTGCTGGCACCCATCGGCGGGCTGCTGGTGGACGACTTCGACTGGCAGGTACTGACCACCTTCGCCCTGGCGGCGTGGATCCTGCTGGCCGGCGTGCGCGACCTGCTCGACAAGACCCGTCACAAGGGTCTGCTCAAGGGCATGCGCGGCCTGAGCCGCAGCTACTGGGGCATGCACGTGGCGCACCTGGGCATCGCGGTATGCGCCCTGGGCGTGGTGCTGTCGAGCAACAACAGCGCCGAACGCGACCTGCGCCTGGCGCCGGGCGAGTCGATGGAACTGGGCGGCTACCAGTTCGTGTTCGAAGGCGCCAAGCATTTCGAAGGGCCGAACTTCACCTCCGACAAGGGCACCGTGCGCGTGCTGCGGGACGGTCGTGAAATCAGCGTGCTGCACCCGGAAAAACGCCTGTACACCGTGCAGCAGTCGGTGATGACCGAGGCCGGCATCGATGCCGGTTTCACCCGCGACCTGTACGTGGCGCTGGGCGAGTCGCTGGACAACGGCGCCTGGGCCGTGCGCGTGCACGTCAAGCCGTTCGTGCGCTGGATCTGGCTGGGCGGCCTGCTGACCGGCCTGGGCGGCCTGATGGCGGCGATGGACAAGCGGTATCGGGTCAAGGTGAAAAGCCGGGTACGTGAAGTACTGGGCATGTCGGGAGCAACTGCATGAAGCGTTGGATCATGGTGCTACCGCTGGCGGTGTTTCTGCTGGTGGCGGTGTTTCTGTACCGGGGCCTGTACCTGGACCCGTCCGAGCTGCCCTCGGCGATGATCGGCAAACCCTTCCCGGCGTTCTCGCTGCCGACCGTGGAAGGCGACCGGACCCTGACCCGCGACGACCTGCTGGGCAAGCCGGCGCTGGTCAACGTGTGGGCCACCTGGTGCCCTTCGTGCAAGGTCGAGCACCCGGTGCTGAACAAGCTGGCCGAGCAGGGCGTGGTGATCTACGGGGTCAACTACAAGGACGAGAACGCGGCTGCGATCAAGTGGCTGACCGAGTTCCACAACCCCTACCAGATCGGCATCCGTGACGAGCACGGCACCCTCGGCCTGGACCTGGGTGTGTACGGCGCGCCGGAGACCTTCATCATCGACGCCAAGGGCATCATCCGGCACAAGTTCGTCGGTGTGGTCGACCAGACCGTGTGGCGCGAGCAACTGGCGCCGCTGTACCAGGGCCTGCTCGACGAGGCCGGCCAATGAGGCGCTGGCTGGCAGGCGCGCTGCTGGGCCTGAGCATCGCCGGCGTGGCCCACGCGGCCATCGACACCTATCAGTTCGCCGACGACGCCGAGCGCGAGCGTTACCACGTGCTGACCAAGGAACTGCGCTGCCCCAAGTGCCAGAACCAGGACATCGCCGACTCCAACGCACCGATTGCCGCCGACCTGCGCCGCGAGATCTTCCGCATGCTCGGCGAAGGCAAGGACAACCAGCAGATCATCGACTTCATGGTCGACCGCTATGGCGACTTCGTGCGCTACAAGCCGGCCCTGACGGCGCGTACCTGGCTGCTGTGGTTCGGCCCGGGCATCCTGCTGCTGGGCGGCTTCGGCATGCTGGCGCTGATCGTGCGCAAGCGCCGTACCCAGGCGGCGGGCGGCACCGTCGACCTTTCCCCCGAGGAGCGTGAGCGCCTCGCCAAACTGCTGGACAAAGAACGCACCCATGACTGAATTCTGGCTTCCCGCAGGCCTGCTGTTACTGGTAGCCCTGAGCTTTCTGCTGATCCCGGTGTTGCGCGTGCGTCGTGCGCAACAGGAAGAAGACCGTACCGCGTTGAACGTGGCCCTGTACCAGGAGCGCGTGGCCGAACTGCAGGCCCAGGGCGAGGCCGGTGTGCTCACCGCCGAGCAACTGGAGCGTGGCCGCGACGAGGCCGCCCGCGAATTGCTGGCCGACACCGACAACGCCGAACCCGACCGCAGTGCGCGCCTGGGCAAGACCTTGCCGCTGCTGGCCGCGGTGCTGGTGCCGGTGATGGGCCTCGGGCTGTACCTGCACTTTGGCGCCAGCGACAAGGTCGAGCTGACCCGCGAGTTCGCCCAGGCGCCGCAGTCGGTGCAGGAGATGACCTCGCGCCTGGAGCGTGCGGTGCAGGCCCAGCCAGACTCGGCCGAAGGCCTGTACCTGCTGGGCCGTGCCTACATGGCCCAGGAACGCGCCGCCGATGCCGCCAAGGCCTTCGAACGCGCTGCCGCCCTGGCCGGGCGTCAGCCTGAGCTGCTTGGGCAATGGGCGCAGGCGCTGTACTTCGGTAACGGCAAGCAGTGGACAGCGCAGATGCAGGCGTTGACCGACGAAGCGCTCAAGGCCGATCCGGCGGAAGTCACCAGCCTGGGGCTGCTGGGTATCGCCGCTTTCGAGGACGGGCGCTACCAGCAGGCCATCGACTACTGGAACCGTCTGATTGCCCAGCTGCCCGAGGGCGATGCCTCGCGTGCCGCGCTGCAGGGCGGCATCGAGCGTGCTGGCGAACGGCTCAAGGCCGCGGGCCAGGCGCCGGCCACCAACGCACGCCTGACGGTGCGGGTCGAGCTGGCGCCGGCGCTCAAGGACAAGGTGCGTCCCGATGACAGCGTGTTCATCTTTGCCCGCGCCAGTTCCGGGCCGCCGATGCCGCTGGCGGCCAAGCGCGTGACCGTGGCCGACCTGCCGATCGAGGTTCAGCTCAGCGACAGCGATGCGATGATGCCGAACATGAAACTGTCGAGCTTCCCCGAAGTCCAACTGGTTGCGCGCGTCTCCCGTGCCGGCCAGCCGACCAAGGGCGAGTGGATCGGCCGTGGCAGCCCGCTGGCCAGCAGCACCGAGGCGCCGCAGCACCTGACCATCGACAGCCCGGACCCGTAGAGAGCTCACTATGAACAGCATCGCACGCCTCACCCTGATCGCCCTGGCCGTGGGCTTGAGTGCGTGTACGGTGCATCGGCCCAGCGAGCCCACCGTGCCGCCGATCGAAACCCTGCCGCCGACCGGGCCGGTGATCAAACCGGTGCCGGGGCCCAAGCCAGGTACCCCGGCCACGCTGCCGACGCCCAAGCCGATGCCACGCACCTCGGCAAGCTTCGCGCCGCCGCCGGGTGGCGCCAGCCACTGGGACCCGAAACTCGGGGTGTACGTGCTCGAAGGCAAGACCAACACCTTCTACCGCCAACGCACCTACTACCGCTTCAGCAATGGCTGGAGCTGGGCCACCAGCCCTGACGGCCCCTGGCAGGACACCGACAGCAGCGGCGTGCCGGGCGGCCTGGGACGGGCTTTCGCCCAGTAAGCCCAAGCCGGCATAATGCCCCTTTTTTGCGAATGGCCAGGGGGCAGGGCATGACACACAAGGTACTGGTGCTGGTAGAAACGGTGGATGACTACCTGCCCTTGCTCGAACAGGCCGGCTTCGAGCTGGTCCGTGCACAGACCCCGGCCCTGCGTGCCGAGGCCATCGCCCGCCACGGCGGCGCAATCGATGCGGTACTGACCCGCGGGCCGCTGGGCTTGCGGGCCGACGAAATCGCCGCCTTGCCCCATCTGAAAATCATCTGCGTCATCGGCGCCGGCTACGAGGAAGTGGACCTGGCAGCGGCTGCTGCGCGTGGCATCACCGTGACCAATGGCGCCGGTGCCAACGCCACGGCGGTGGCCGACCATGCCCTGGCGCTGCTGTTCGCCATCGTGCGCGATATTCCCCGTGCCGATGCCACCACCCGCCTGGGGCAGTGGAACCGTGTGATCAGCCCGTCGCTGAGCGGCAAGCGCCTCGGGGTACTGGGCCTTGGCGCGACGGGGTTGGCGATTGCCCGGCGTGCGGCGCTGGGCTTCGACATGCAGGTCAGCTACCACAACCGCCGGCCACGCACCGACGTGCCCTACACCTGGTGCGAAAGCCCGCTGGCGCTGGCGGGGGCGGTGGACTTTCTGATCGTTGCCACCCCGGGCGGGGCCGGTACGCGCCACCTGGTCGACGCGGCGGTGCTGGACGCACTGGGGCCGCAGGGTTTTCTGGTGAACATTGCGCGGGCCAGCGTGGTGGACACCGATGCAATGGTGGCGGCGTTGCGCGAAGGGCGTATTGCCGGGGCCGGGCTCGATGTGTTCGATGCCGAGCCTGAAGTGCCGCAGGCACTCAAGGCGCTGGACAACGTGGTGCTGACCCCGCATGTGGCCGGACAGTCGCCGGAAGCGGCGCGCGATACGGTGGCGCTGGTGCTGCGCAACCTGCAGGCGTTCTTTGCCGGGGAACCGGTGTTGACCCCGGTGACGGCGTAATCCGCTGTAGGAGCCGGCCTTGCCGGCGAAAGGGCCGGGGCCGACTGCTGCTAGACTTCAGCCCTACCGCTCACCGCAAGGACCCTGCACCATGTCCCAACCCCAGGAAAAACACGGCAGCTGCCTGTGCGGCGCCATCCATCTCAGCGTCAGCCTCGACAACGCCAGTGTCAGCGCCTGCCATTGCAGCATGTGCCGCAAATGGTCCGGTGGCCCGTTGATGGTGGTGCACAGCACCCAGACCCTCAGGCTCAGCGGCGACACCCCGCGCATCTACGATTCCTCCGAGTGGGCCCAGCGCGGCTTCTGCGGCACCTGCGGCACCCACCTGTTCTATCGCCTCAAGGCCGGCGGCTTCGACGCCGTGCCGGTGGGCGTGCTCGATGGCGAGAGTGACTGGGCGCTGGAACTGCAGATCTACATCGATCAGAAGCCGGGCTACTACTGCTTCGCCAACCAGACCCGGACCCTCACCGGCGCCGAGGTGCAAGCGCAGTTCAGTTGAGCGCCAGCAACCAGTCCCTGAACACCTGGGCCGCCGGCGAGCACACGCGCTGCCTGTCATGCACCAGGTAGTCGGCCTGGCCGGTGTGCACGACGAACTCCGACACCGGCCGCACCTGCCCGCTGGCGATACGCTCGCGGGCCATGAACTCCCAGCCCAACCCCACCCCCATACCCTGCATCACCGCGTCGAACACCAGGGTGATCTGATTGAATGTCACCGCATCGGCCGGCGCCTTGTAGCGCACCCCCAGGTGCGCGAACCAGTCGGGCCAATCCAGACAGTTCCAGGCCGAGGCATCCAGCTGGATCAGCGGCAGGGCCTGCAGCGCCGCCAGCGAATCGGCTGGCGGCAGGGCCCGCTGGGTGCTGACGATGGGGTAGATGCATTCATCGAACAGCTTGTCGGCCTGCAGCGAACTCCAGCGGCCATGGCCGTACAGCACGCCGAAGTCATAGTTGCCCACCACGCGTTCATCCATCTCGTTGCTGGCATGGATGTTCACTGTCAGCTCGGGGTGCTGTGCGTTGAAGCGCAGCAGCCGCGGGAACAACCAGTACTGTGCCACCGCATGGGTGCAGATCACGCTGACATTGCGGCTGCCGTGCCCGCTCTTGAGGCGCAATACGTTGGCCAGCAGGCTGTCGAGCATCGGCTCGACGATGGCATTGAAGCCACTGCCGGCGGCGGTCAGGGTGATGCCGCGGGCGCGGCGTTCGAACAGCGGCGCACCCAGGTGTTCTTCAAGCAGCTTGATCTGTTTGCTCACCGCGCTCTGGGTCAGCGACAGCTCGGCGGCAGCGCGGGTGAAGCTGCCGGTGCGTACCACCGCCTCGAAAGCGATCAGGGTATCCAGCGGGGGCAGGTGACGGCTGAAGCGGCTCATTGCGGTGTCTTCGGTTCAGGGAATGGCTGGGTGGTAAACCCGGTGCTTTGCGCTTTAAAGGTATTCCCCATGGGAATGCCTGCATGCCGAATGATCTTTTGCCTGGACGCCTGCATTTGGCTAGCCTGCCTGCTCTGAAAAATGAGGAGCAGGCAAGTGAAACGGGGTGTGGCGTATGCCGGCGTGGCCGGTGCGATGTGGGGCATGGTGCTGATGGTGCCGCAACTGCTGCCGGAGTTCAGCCCGGTGCTGCTGGCCTGTGCGCGGTTCGTCCTGCTGGGGGCGGTATCGCTCGCGCTGCTGCTGCCAATGCGCAAGGCGCTGCGTCAGCTCGAACGGGCAGACGTGTGGATGCTGGCGCGTCTGGCGCTGATTGGCAACCTGCTGTACTTCATGTGCCTGGTGGCGGCGATCCAGCGCCTGGGCGTGGCGCCGGCATCGCTGATCGTTGGTGTGCTGCCGCTGACCATCACCCTGTACGGGCGCAATGACAGCGGCGCGGTGGCCCTGTCGCGCCTGGCCGGGCCGCTGGCGCTGATCCTGGCGGGCATGCTGTGCATCAACCTGCAGACCTTTGCGGTGGAGCCGGGGGCGGTGCAGGACAAGCTCGCCGGGCTGCTCTATGCGCTGGCCGCGCTGGCCTGCTGGACCTGGTACGCCACCTACAACAGCCGCTATCTCAAGCAGTGCCGGCACCTGGACAGCCATCAGTGGTCGGTGCTCACCGGGGTGGTGACCGGCGTGTTCAGCCTGGTGCTGGTGGCGCTGCTGTGGGTGTGGCAGCCGCAGCAGTTGCAGGTGCAGGCCACTGCTGAGCGCTGGCAGCTGTTCTGGGCGTTCAGCCTGGGTTGCGCGCTGTTTGGCTCGTGGCTGGCGGGGGTGTTGTGGAATGCGGCAGCCAAGCGCATGCCGCTGACCCTGAGTGGGCAGTTGATCGTGTTCGAGACCCTGTTTGCCTTGCTGTATGCGTTCATCTGGCGCCAGAGCGGGCCGAACCTGCTGGAGGGCGCGGCGATCGTGCTGGTGGTGGGCGGGGTGTGCTGGTCGATGCGCCAGCACGAGCCGGTGACAGCCGGCGCCACCTCATGAGCCGAGTTCGCTCCCCACAGCCTTGC
This sequence comes from Pseudomonas palmensis, assembly GCF_017848315.1. Lineage (GTDB taxonomy): Bacteria > Pseudomonadota > Gammaproteobacteria > Pseudomonadales > Pseudomonadaceae > Aquipseudomonas > Aquipseudomonas palmensis. The sequence goes on along the minus strand of NZ_JAFKEC010000011.1, from coordinate 23,603 downwards.
AAAACCCGGCCATTGCTGCGAAAACGCATCGGCAGAAAACGTCCCATAGCCGTCAGAGATCACCCATGAGCAACGAACTTCAAATCATCGACCTCCAGTTGGGCGACGGCAAGGCGGCCGTCAAGGGGGCGCTGATCACCACCCAGTACACCGGCTGGCTGGACGATGGCAGCGTATTCGATTCCTCCCACCAACGCGGCAAGCCGTTCCAGTGCGTGATCGGCACCGGCCGCGTGATCAAGGGCTGGGACCAGGGCCTGATGGGCATGCAGGTGGGCGGCAAGCGCAAGCTGATCGTGCCGGCGCACCTGGGTTACGACGCGCGCAGCGTAGGCAGCATCCCGCCGAATTCGACCCTCACCTTCGAGATCGAGTTGCTCGAGGTCCTCACCCGCGACGATTGAGGGCTGAGTCATTCTCATTACAGTCTTTGGCCCTGATGCCGATAACAGCCTGTCTCTCACCCGAAGCAAGGACATTTTGCGTGCTGCGTACTTTCTGTTTTCTTTTCCTGGCCTGCCTCGGCCTTACCGGTTGCTACTCCTTCACACCGGTGGGCCCGATCGGCGAACCGGTCACCGTGGCCGACAACACTGCACAGCGGGGCGCCCAGATCGCCGACGTGGCCATCACCGCGCCCGACCTCAAGGATGACGTGCGCCTGAACATCAGCCGCCAGCTCACCGCACAGATCAGCCACTACGTCGACCGCGGCGAGTACTTCACCAAACTGGTGGAATTTCCCGCCACCCTGGGCGAGCAGGATGTAGTGCTCAAGTTCACCATCACCTCGCTCAAGGGCAAGCGCACCACGCACCCCGGTTACGTTCCCGGCGCGTTGGTGACGCTGACGTTCTGGATCTGGTTCAACGGCCCGATCTATGTCGACAAGTACGACCTGGCCGGCGAGCTGGTGATCGAAGACCGCGACGGCAAGCGCCTCACCCGCGTCACCGAGCAGGTCAAGCTCGACAACAATGTCGGCCTGTACGACAACGACTATGCCAACGGCAGCCTGGGGGGCGTGCAGTTGCGTCAGCTGATCACCAGGTTGCTCGACACCGCGACGGCTGCCCCGCAATTGGCCACTCACTGAAAGGAATTCAACCATGCGTCATTGCCTAATGGCCCTGTTGCTGGCCCTCAGCACGGCCCTGACCGGCTGCATCAGCTACTCCCAGCACCAGTTGCCGGTGGTCGAAGCCTGGCCGCCGCTGCCTGCCGCCGATGCGGCGCCCGCGCACAAGACCGCCTATGTGCGCTTCAACACTCTGTACGAGTTCAACGGCCAGCCGCGAGCCAGCAACGCCAACCTGATGCGTTTCGAAAAGACCCTGGTGCAGAGCTATGAACAGAGCGAGCGCTTCACACGGGTGACCAGCGAGAAGGTCGACTCCGACGTGTACGCCTACGTCACGCTCAGGAACAACGAGCAGGGCAACGTGCTGGCGGCGACGCTGACCGGTGCGACGCTGTTCATCATCCCGTCCACCTTCGACAACACCCTGACCCTGGAGACGCTGTACAAGGACCGTGAAGGCAAACTCATCGGCAAGGTCAGCAAGAGCGAAACCATCACCACCTGGATGCAATTGCTGTTGATCTTCGCGGTGCCGTTCAACGATTCGGGCGATGCCATCATCGAGCACCTGAGCCGCAGTTCGGTTGAAGAAGCGATCCGGCGCAAGCTGATCTGAGCGTCATCATCGCGAAACATCCCTGCGCCAGACTGGCGCGGGCTCAAGGCTGAGCCGGCACGGATGAACCAAACGGGTTTGCGACACTCTCAAGCACGCCCGTTTCCACGGATGGAACGACAGACAGGGATCACCCCGCAGCCTCGGCTGCGGGGTGGCACAGGCGGGTCAGCCTCAACCCTATTTGTCGCAAAGAGCCCGTGCCATGAAGTTGCCCTCCTTTTTTCGGCGTTATCGCCCTGCGCTGTTTTCCGTTCCGCTGGTCGTCGGCGCCACCCTGCTGACCTTCGAAGCGCTCGAAAGCCGAGCCCAGCCGGTGGACGGCACCCAGACCCTGGTCTTCCTGCGCCACGCAGAAAAGCCCGGCGAAGGCCTCGGGCAACTGAACTGCCAGGGCCTCAACCGCGCCCTGGACCTGGCCACTCTGCTCCCGGAAAAATTCGGCCCCGCCGACTACGTGTTTGCCGCCAACCCCAACCGCGAAGTGGAGGAGGGCAGCAACGACAATGCCTACAGCTATATCCGTCCGCTGATGACCATCAGCCCGAGCGCGATCAAGCTCGGCCTGCCGGTGAACATCGACTTCGGCGCCAACGACACCGGCGACCTGGCCGACGAGCTGCTGCAGGACAAGTACCGCAACGCCACGGTCTACACCGCGTGGTCACACGGCTACCTGCCCGAGCTGATCAACACCGTGGCCGGCAAGGCGCTGGGCGAAAAACGCACCATCACCGACGACTGGGACGGCGAGGATTTCGACTCGCTGTATGTGCTGACCCTGACCTGGCACGACGGCAAGGCCAGCCTGCTCAGCCGCAACTACAAGCAGGGGCTGGACAACGGCGACCTCGCCTGCCCGAGCTGAGGGCTAGTTCACCACCTCGAAGCGTGCGCTGGCCTCGCGCCACTCGAACGTCTTGCCCAGGCAATACGGGCTGGAGGGGATGAGCACCTGGGTGGCGCCACCCTGCAGGCGTACCTGGACGGTGTCGATACCCTTGCTGCGACAGCCCGGCACCTTCACCTCCAGCGTCTGCTGCAGCTTGCCGGTGGCCTTGTCCATTACCTGGATGGTTTCGAGGGCGGCATAGTCCATGTCCATCGGCAACTGGAAGTAGAAGCGTTCGGTGGACGCGGCCTGGGGCAGTACCGCGCCCGGCGAGGGTGTCTGCAGGCCGATGTCGGCCACCAGCTTGAGCGTGAAGGGCAGCTGCTTGCCGCTGGCGTAGGCGGTCCAGGTGCCTTGCAGCGGCTGGGCACGGCTGCTGAAATCGGCTTTCTGGAAATGCAGGCGCGCGGTGGGCAGGCCGCCGCTGTCCAGTTCGTCCATGGCGAAGTTGTAGGTATCGGTGTTGCGCGTGGGCTTGAGCCGGATCGGCGTGTGGTAGCGCTCGTAGTAGTAGATACCGGTCACGTAGTCGTTGGTGCGCTCGATCACCAGCGTCACCGGCAACCCGCCGAGTTTGCCCTGGTACACGGAATGGTAGGCCAGGGCATTGGCGCTCAGGCACAGCAGCAGGCAGGCGAACAGGGTACGAAACGGCATCAGAAAGGCTCCACGCTGTGGCGCTGCCACACCAGTTGCTTGGGGTCGACGAAGTGGTAGTACTGCCAGTCGCTGGTCCCGGTGTCGTAGTTGCTGCCCTGGCGCTGGGCTACCCAGCCGGGGGCGGGGAACTTGAGCGCGCCCTTGTCGCCCAGCGCTTCGAGTTCGGTGTGGCGTTGGTAGGTATTGCTGGTGGGCTGGTACAGGTAGAACTGGTCCGGCTCCTGGTTGGCGCCGCCGGTGGCGCGCTGGCCGATGGGCGAGGCCCTGAAGTCGATGATGCCGTCACCGTTGTAGTCGGCGAAGGTCAGGGTCCGGGTGCCGTTGAACGCCAGCGCCAGGTTGTCCAGCACCTGCAGTGTGTTGCCGCTGGCGAGGTCGATGATGGTGATGCGATCGACCTTGCCGGTGTATTCGCCCTCGGCCTTGCTGGCGTGCACATAGAAGCTCTTGCCGCGGTTCTGCGGCTGTTGCAGCAGCTCGCCTTGCCAGCTGGAGCGCTGCTCGTCGCTGAAGCGGGTCTGGCGCGTGAGGCTGAAGGGCACACGTTCCCGGGTGCGCAGGTCGATCCATTCGCCACTGAAGTCGCGATCGTGCGTGAACACGAAGGGGCGCACCCGCAGTGCTGCGGCGGGCATGCGCGGGTTGTCCATGATGTTGATCAGCAGTGGCACGTCCTTGCTGTAGGGCGTCACTTCCAGTGGCTGGCTGGTGTGGTGCTCGGTGTCCAGCAGGTAGCCTTGCACGTACTCGTACTGCGAGGTGTATTGCAGGGCGACCTCGACCTTGCGCTCGCCGAGGGTGCCCTGGTACAGGTTGATCGGGTCGGTGGCGTGGGCGCTGGTGAAGGCCAGCGCCAGGCCCAGCATGCAGAGGGGCCTTGGGAAAGCGAACATGGTGACGGTGCGTCCTTGCGGGAGAGGGGCGCAAGGCTAGCATATGTGTGGAACGTGCCGTTGCTCCGCAGATCCAGCGCTGCCCGCCAGTATGGCGCTTATGCCATCGGCGGCAGCCGTCGCTTCACCGGGCTTTTCTTGACGATGGCGGTGTTGGTTTCGGCGTGGCTGTTGAGCTTGTCGAGCAAGGTGTCGAGCTGCTCCATCGAGCGTACATGCAGGCGCGCGATGAAGCAGTCGTCACCCGTGACCTTGTCGCACTCGGTGAACTCGGGGATGGCGATGATCTGGCGCTCCACCTCCTGCAACTGCCCCGGCAACGGACGAATGCGCACGATGGCCTGCAACTGGTACCCGAAGCTGCGCGGGTCGATGTCGACCGTGTAGCCCTTGAGCACGCCGCGTTCTTCCAGGCGACGCAGGCGCTCGCTGACGCTGGGCGCCGACAGCCCGCTCAGGTGCGCCAGCGCCTTGAGCGAACGCCGCGAGTCTTCCATCAGCGCCTTGATCAACAGCTGGTCGATATCGTCAGTCATGCAATCCTCGTCAGGCAGATCAATGAAATTGCCTTGATAAAAAAGGCAAGGCTTGAGTCTAGCCTTGTTTTTGCTATGGAGTGCCCTGGCTTCTCGCTCGCATAATCTGTCCATCGTCTGGGAGGTGAGAGATGGACAATTCAATACGCCGTGGGTCGTTGGAAATGGTCGCCGCGATGCTGATATCCGGCACCATCGGCTGGTTCGTGCTGGTGTCGGGGCAACCGGTGCTGGACGTGGTGTTCTGGCGCTGCGTGTTCGGCGCCGGCACGCTGTTGCTGGTGTGCGCCGTGCTGGGCTTTCTGCGGCCGGGCATCCTCACACGTGCCAGCTTTGCCCTGGCGGTACTCAGCGGGGTGGCCATCGTGGGCAACTGGGTGCTGCTGTTCGGCTCCTATTCACGGGCCTCGATTGCCATCGGTACGGCGGTGTACAACGTGCAGCCGTTCATGCTGGTGGGGCTGGCGGCGGTGTTTCTGGGTGAAAAGCTCAGTGTGCCCAAGCTGTTCTGGCTGGGGGTGTCGTTTGCCGGGATGCTGGCCATTGTGAGTGCCCACGGCAGCGGGCAGGGCAGTGGCGAGGATTACCTGCTGGGCATCGCGCTGGCGCTGGGCGCGGCGTTTCTGTACGCGGTGGCCGCGCTGATCATCAAGCGCCTGAGTGGCACGCCGCCGCACCTGATCGCGCTGATCCAGGTGAGCACCGGCATCCTGTTGCTGGCGCCCTTTGCCAATACCGGCGGCCTGCCGGGCACTGCGGGGGCGCTGGCCAGCCTGGTGACGCTGGGTATCGTGCACACCGGCCTGATGTACGTGCTGCTGTATGGCGCCATCCAGAAACTGCCGACCGCGTTGACCGGGGCGCTGTCGTTCATCTACCCGATTGCGGCGATCTTCGTCGACTGGTTCGCCTTTGGCCATCGCTTGAGCGCGCTGCAATGGCTGGGGGTGGCGGCGATTCTGCTGGCGGCTGCCGGCATGCAGCAGGGCTGGTGGTGGAGGGCGAGCGGCAAGCTGCACGCCACAAGCGACAAGTAAACAGGCGCCCGGCGCAAACTTGTCGCTTGCTGCGTGAAGCTTGCCGCTAAAATAGCCCTTTTTGTCCCAGTGAATCCTGCCATGCCGATTGCCACCCTTCACGCCCACCTGCTCGGTGCCCTGAACCCTGCGCCTGCCGAAACCCGGCGCCTGTTCCATGGGCGTGGGCGCTGCTGGCCGGGGCTTGAACAGATCACCGTGGACTGGCTGCAGGGCGTGCTGCTGGTCTCGCTGTTTCGCGAACCGCCCGAAGGGCAACTGGCCACGCTGGAGCAGATGCTGCGCACCCTGGCCGCCAGCCCTGGCTGGCCCGGGCAGGCGATCCTGATTCAGCACCGCTACCTGCCCGACAGCCCCGGCCAGTGGTTGCTGGGCGAGCCGAGCGAGCACCGCGTGATCGACGAGGATGGCCTGCGCTATCAGCTGGACCTGGGCCTGAAGCAGAACACCGGGCTGTTCCTGGACATGCGCTATGGCCGGCGCTGGGTGCGGGAGCAGGCGGCGGGCAAGCGGGTGCTCAACCTGTTCGCCTACACCTGCGGGTTTTCGGTGGCAGCGATTGCCGGGGGGGCCGAGCAGGTGATCAACCTCGATATGGCGCGCTCGGCCCTGAGCCGCGGGCGCGACAACCATCGGCTCAACGGGCATGACCTGGGCCGGGTGGGGTTTCTGGGGCATGAGCTGTTCAAGTCATGGGGAAAGGTGCGCAAGAGCGGGCCGTATGACCTGGTCATCATCGACCCGCCGACGTTCCAGAAGGGCAGCTTTGTGCTGACCCAGGACTACAGCAAGATCCTGCGCCGCCTGCCGGAGCTGTTGAGTGAAGGCGGCACGGTGCTGGCGTGCGTGAACGACCCGGCCATCGGGCCTGACTTTCTGATCGAGGGGATGGCAGCCGAGGCGCCGGGGCTGGTGTTCGTGGAGCGTCTGGCCAACCCACCGGAGTTTGCGGACAGTGATCCGGTGGGCGGGCTGAAGGCGCTGGTGTTTCGCCAGGGGTGACCGGGGTGGATTGTTCGCCGGCAAGGCCGGCTCCTACAGGGTTTGCGTTGTCTGTAGGAGCCGGCCTTGCCGGCGAATGAGGCTAGCGGCGCAAACGCCGCCACCCCATCACCACACCACTTACGCTCAGCACCAGCCCACCCAGGCTGAGCACGATCATCCACCCATCCCACAACGGCCGCCGCGTCAGCAGCGGTAGCCAGTCCCAGCTGTGCAGCAACGCGAACAGCCAGCGTGACGCGCGCCGTGGCTGGTCCAGTTGCCCCAGTACTTCACCGGTGTACAGGTCCAGATGCAGCCAGGTCTGCGCCGGGTCGTCGAAGCGCACCCGCAGCACCGGCAGACGCTTTTCAAGATGCCCGAGCATGCTCTGCTCGGCCCGCGCGTAGTAGTAGAAGTCGTAGGCCTCCAACTGCTGCACCTGCATCGCCGGCCCGATCGCCCGCGCCGCCTGCTCCAGCACCGCCCGTGGCAGACGCTGCAGCACCTGGCCGTCGTGCATCGACAGTACCCGCGTGCGTCCCGCGCCGTCCTGGCCCACCACATACCCCGCGCCCCCGATCAGCCGCCACTCCAGCTCGCGGGCGGTGAAGCCCTGGTCGGCAAAGCGCGCCAGTGCCTGGGGCACCGACAGCGGGAACGCCGCCGCATTCAGCGGCCCGCCCTGATACGCCGAGGTATCCAGCGGCTGGGCACTGCTGAACAGCCGCCACGGGTTCATCGACATCAGCCCACTGAAAATCCAGGTGATGGCCAGGGCACCGAACAGCAACCCGCCCACATGGTGCCAGCGTGCCCAGCCCTTGTACGGCGAACGCGAACCGCTGCGGTAGGGCCGGCTGAAACGCCAGCGCATCACCCCCACCACCGCGCCCAGCAGCGCCATCACGCTGGCCGCCAGCGACAGGTAGATCACCAGGTTGCTCCACAGCCCGTCCACGCCGATGCCGCGCAACGGATACAGCCAGTGCAGCCAGGCGCCGATCAGGTTCCAGCCGCGCTCGCTGGCGCTGGCATCGCGCACCACTTCGCCGGTCTGGCCGCTGATGTACAGCAAGGTGCCGTCCGTATCGCTCAACTGCACGCGATGCAGCGGCCGGTGCGCATCCAGTGCGCGCGAATGGCTCCACAGGTCTTCCTGCACCGCGTCGCGATAGGTCAGCGGCGCATGCGGGTCGTATTGCCCGGCACTGGCCAGCGCCCGTTCGCGGGTGGTGGGTGCGATGCGCTGGCCGCTAGTTGCGTCCACCGCCACGGCCTTGCCGCTGGCATAGTCGAACAGGTAAAGCGCCTGCCCGGCCACGCTGCTCAGGCGTATGCGTGCAGGTTGCGGATCGGCCACCGCCAGCGCCTCGCCCAGCGAGACGCAACAGCCCTGCGCCGACAGCGCCGGCAGGTGCGCCAGGTGCTCGCGCGGGGTCAGCTTGGGGTAGCCCACGTACAGCATCACCATGCCCGAGACGAACCACAGCGCCATGAACACGCAGGTCACGATCCCCAGCCAGCGATGCCACAGATACAGATAACGCTTCATTGCAACGCTCCATCAGGGACGGGGCGCGAACGCCCCGGCCCGGCCCAGTCAGAAGCGGGTCTGCACCGCCAGTTCGAAGGTGCGCGGTGCACCCAGGTAGAGCATGCTCGACGAGGTCCAGCGTGCGTACACCTCGTCGGTCAGGTTGCGCACCCGCGCGGTGATGCGCGTGTCGGCATCCACCTTGTAGCCGACGAAGGCCCCGAACAGGGTGTACGACGGCGCGTAGCGGGTGTTGGCCGCATCGGCATACACCGACGACACATAGCGGCTGTCGCCGCCCACCTGCCACTGCGGGTCCAGGTCGTAGGTCAGCCACAGGTTGGCCACCCGGTCCGGGGTATTGGTGGGGGTGTTGCCCTTGCGCGAGAACGACTGGCCGCCGACGTTTTCGTTGAACGCGTCGTACTGCGCATCGACATAGGCGAAGTTGCCTTCGGCCAGCAGTTGCGGGGTGACACGCAGCGCCGCCGCCACCTCGATACCGCGTGACGACTGCTTGCCCACCGGCTGGGTGAAGCCGGGGTTGGCCGGGTCGGCGGTGGCCAGGTTGTCGCGCTCGATGCGGTAGGCGGCCACGGTGGCCGAACCGCGTCCGTCCAGAAAGTCGAACTTGCTGCCCACCTCCAGCTGCTTGCCGGTGCTCAGGTCGAAGTCGCGCACCTGGCCGAAGCTGGCGGTGGTGAGCATGCCGGCGGGCGGGTCGGCGGCGGTGCTGTACTGCACATACACGTTGGCCGACGGGGTCAGCTCGAACACCAGGCCCACACGCCCGGTGGTGGGCTGGTAGCGGCGTTTGAACTGCGCCGGGTTGGCCTCGTTGACGGCGCGGTAGTTGCGTACCTGCAGGTCGATGCTGTCGTGGCGCAGGCCCGTCAGCAGGGTCAGGCGATCGGTCAGGGTCAGGCGGTTCTCCAAAAAGCCGGCCCAGGTGTCGACCGTGTTCTGACGGTTCTTCTCGTAGCCGGGGAACATGCCCGGCAGGTCGTAGAAGTGTCCCGGGTCGAAGTGGTCGGGGTCGACGCTGCCGGCAGCGGTGCCCGAGCGCGGGTAGGTCATCTGCACGTTGTGGCTGTAGTCCAGGCCCGTCGACCACTGGCTGCGCAGGCCGAACAGCTGGCCGTCATGCAGCAGTTCCACGCGGTTGCCGTTGAGCTCCTGGTCGTGCCGTTGCAGCAGGCTGCCGGCGCGTTGCACGCGGCTGTTGTCGGCGTTGTAGGTGTAGGTCTCGAGATTGCGGAAGTTGCGCTCGGCGTTGTAGTGGTAAAGCGTATTGCGCAGCGAGGTGGCGTCGTCGAAACGATACTCGGTGATCGAGCGCAGCCAGCGCACGCGCTGCTCGTAGCGCCCGTCCTCGACGTTGTAGTTCTCGAAGCGCCGGCTCTTGTCCACCTTCATCTGGCCGCCCAGCGGGTTGAGCACCGGGCTGCCCCAGTAGGGGCTGTCGACGCTCTCGTTCTGGTATTCGAGTGCCAGGGTGTGGGACAGCTGGTCGTTGATGTCGGTCAGCAGCGAGAACGCCACGCTCCAGGCATCGCGCTCCTCGCGGTCGACGTAGCCATTGCTGCGGGTATGGCTGAAATCCAGGCGCGCATGGTTGGTGTCGTTGAGTGCGTGGTTGAAGCCGAACGAGGTCTCGCTGCTGTCGTAGCTGCCATAGCTGACGCGGCCTTCATTGAAGTCTTCGTCGCGGTTGGCCAGCTTGGTGATGTAGTTGATCGAGCCGCCTACGGCGCCGGCGCCGAACAGGAAGCTGGACGGGCCGCCGACCGCTTCGACGCGGTCATAGATCCAGCTGTCGACCGGGCGTGCGGCGATCGAGTCGTACTGCACGCTGATGCCATTGAACAGCTGGGTGATCTGCGCCCCGGAAAAGCCCCGGTACGACACCGAGCCGGCCGAGCCAGGCGGGGAGGCGGCGTTCAGGCCGGGTACGCCGGCGAGCATGTCCTGGGTGGTCCTGGCGCCGCGCTGTTCGATCTGCTGGCGGTTGACGATGCTGATCGAGGCCGGGGTTTCGCGGGGCGTGAGGCCCAGGCGCGAACCGGTTTGCGAGGGGGTGTCGAGCAACACGCCGTCCACCGGGATCGGCCGGTCGCTGACCAGTACATCGGGCAGCACGAGTGCCTCGTCGGCAACGGCGTTGAGCGACAGGGCGCAGAGCAGGGCAGTGCAGCCCTGCAAACGTGGGAAAGGGGTCATTGAGCGAACTCTGCAGGTGAGCCAACGGCACCCCCGCGCAGTGGCGCAGGCGTGTGCCGGTACGGGCAGCGGCAAGGCTGCCGGGTTGGATCAGGCCAGCAGGGGGGAGGCGCGCGGGTTGGCCGAGGGCCAGCAGTAGCGAGGTGGCGCCTTGCTGCGCAGTTCGCGGTGGTAGCGGCGCGTGCGGGTGAACGCCAGCAGCCAGCCGATCACCAGGCTCAGGGCCAGGCACACCACGGCCGCGGCACACACCGGGCAGGTTTGCAGGCTGTCCCAGCCGGCGATGGAGGCATCGCTGTAATCGGTCTTGAGGGTCGGGCCCGGGGTGCCCATGGCCGAGCAGAAGGCTCCGCCGATGCCGTTGAGCTGCAGGCCCATCATCTGGCCGTGGCCGATACCGCAGGCGAACAGATTGAACAGGACGCTGAAGTACAGCGTCCAGGCAATCAGCGAGCGGTCGGCACGGGTAAATTTCATGGCGGCGACTTTAGCACCACCTTCCCATGCCGGGAAGGTTGAACGCCGCAGTGTCTACACCGTTTCGTCGCGTACGTGGGCCGGTTGCGGGTAATACTGCGCGAAGCTCACGTCGTCGGTCTGGTCCACGCGCTTTTTCAGGCGTTCGTTGAACGCCCGGTTCACTGCGTACTGCCCGCCCGAGGTGGTGCGGAACTGGGCGGTGAGGGTGATGCCGTTGAGGTTCATGGCGTCCACCCCGAACACCTGCAGCGGCCCTTGCAGGCTGTGGCGCAGCACCGGGTCCTCGCTGATCGACTGGCCCACCTCGCGGATCAGGTGCAGGGCGCTGTCGACATCGGTCTGGTAGCTGAACTGCACCGAGAAGAACGCATAGGCGAACTGGCGCGACTGGTTGGTGACGGCCTTGATCTGGCCGAACGGTACCGAGTGCACGAAGCCCTTGCCGTCACGCAGGCGCAGGGTGCGGATGGTCAGGCTCTCGACGGTGCCGGCGTGGCCGGAGTCGAGCACCACCCAGTCGCCGATGGCGATGGTGTCCTCGATCAGGATGAACAGGCCGGTGATCACGTCCTGTACCAGCTGCTGCGAACCGAAACCGATGGCCAGGCCGACCACCCCGGCACCGGCCAGCAGCGGCGCCACGTTGATGCCCAGGTTGGCCATGGTGGTGATGGTGCAGATCACCACCAGCACGATCTTCACCGCGTTGCGCAGCATCGGCAGGATAGTGCGCACCCGTGTGCTGGGCTGGCGCGAAGCGCGCCGGCCGGCGCTGGGCTTGAGGGCTTCCTGGATGGCGGTGTCGATCACCACCCACAGCAGCCAGGTGACCAGCAAGATCAACCCGATGCTGCTCAGCGAATCGCTGATTGCCCGACCCAGGCTGTTGCGCACGGCGAATTCGAGCACCGAAAAACCCCAGATGCGCCCCAGCAGCTCGATGAAGGCGATGGCCATGCCGATGCGCAGCAGCGCGTGGGCGAGGTTGCGCACCAGTTCCTTGTAGGGGCGAAGGCGCTGGCCGGGGTCGACCTCGCGGGACTTGAACAGGTGCTGCAGCACCGTGCTCAGGAACACCGTGCCCACCAGCAGCACCGTGGTCAGCAGGGCCTTTTGCAGGGCCTTCTGGCTTTCTTCGCCGGCGCCGATCAGGTTGATCGCCGATACCAGGATCATCATCAGGATCGGCAGGTACCACAGCCACGAGAAGATCCGCAGGGTTTCCTGCAGGGCGCGGTGCTGCAGGCGGTCGTGCAGGTCGCGGTTGCGGATCAGGTGGGCCACCGGGCGGCGCAGGCGGATTACCAGCGCGGCGAAGGCGAAGGTGGCCAGCAGGCCGGTGATCACCGCGATGCTGCTGGTGAGGTTGCCACCGATCTGGCGGGTGATCTGCGGGCTGGTCAGGGCGTCGGCCCAGGCGGCGAGAAAGCCGATCATGAACAACGGGTGTGGCGCGATCTTGCGGATGATGCGCACGGCGGTGCGCTTGTGGCCGGTGTCGAACACGGTGATCAGGCACAGGATGATCGACGTCGAGAACAGGCCGCTGCTGGTGGCGTAGGCCAGGCTCAGGCCCAGCGCGCGGCCGATCGAGGGGTCGAGCAGGCGCGTGCTGGCGTAGAGGGTGGCGGGCAGGCTGGCCAGGGCCGGCAGGGTGTAGGGCAGCAGGTAGCCGAGCAGTTTCTGCAACCGCGGACGTTCGCGCAGCGGGCGCCTGCGATTGATGTGGTGGGACAGCACGCGGCCCAAGCTGGTGAGCACGCCGAACACCACCAGCCAGGTGAGGCTGAGCAGGGCAAAGTCCACCAGCAGGTCGAAGGAGTCTTCGGCGTGGCGGTCGACCAGCTGGTTGGCCTCCTTGCTGGCGCGATTGGCGCGCAGGCGCCAGGCGTCGACCAGGTGACCGTCGACGTCGATTTCCTGGGTGACGCTGTCGAGGCTGTTGGCCAGGGCGCCGAGCAGGCCGCCCTGAACCACGGGTTCCGGGGCTTTTTCGGCGGTTTCGGCGCTGTCGGTGCCGGGGATGAGGCTGGCGGCGAGCAGTTGCGTGCTGAGCAGGCAACCGAGCAGCAGGGTGAGCAATCGGGTCACTGGGCACTCCTTGAGCCGTGAATGACGGAAAGGGTAGTCCAAGGAACTGATCGGTATTTGCCGGGCAAGTTCGAAACCGAGGTGAATTCATCGCGGGTCAAGCCCGCTCCCACAGGTGCGACATCGCCCTTGAAATCGGCACATCACCTTGTGGCAGCGGGCTTGACCCGCGACAGGCCCGAACGCCGGCCACAAAAAATCCGGGGCCCGTCACTGGCCCCGGATTCGTCACCCGGCCTTACTGCCCGGTGTAGATCTGGTCGAAGATCCCGCCGTCGTTGAAGTGGGTCTTCTGCACGGTGCGCCAGTCACCGAAGGTCTTCTCCACCGACAGGAAGTCGACTTTGGGGAAGCGGTCGGTGTACTTGGCCAGCACGGTCGCGTCGCGTGGGCGCAGGTAGTTGTTGGCGGCAATTTCCTGGGCTTCAGGCGACCACAGGTACTTGAGGTACTCCTCGGCGGTGGCACGGCTTTTCTTCTTGTCCACCACCTTGTCGACCACGCTCACCGGCGGCTCGGCTTCGGCCGACACGCTCGGGTAGATCACCTCGAACTGGTCGCGACCGAATTCGCGCGCGATCATCTCGGCTTCGTTCTCGAAGGTCACCAGCACGTCGCCGATCTGGTTGGTCATGAAGGTGGTGGTCGCGGCACGGCCACCGGTATCGAGCACCGGCGCCTGCTTGAACAGCTTGCCGACGAAGTCCTTGGCCTTGTTCTCGTCACCGCCGTTCTTGAGCACATAGCCCCATGCCGACAGGTAGGTGTAGCGGCCGTTGCCCGAGGTCTTGGGGTTGGGCACGATCACCTGTACGCCGTCCTTGAGCAGGTCGGGCCAGTCCTTCAGGGCCTTGGGGTTGCCCTTGCGCACGATGAACACGGTGGCGGAGGTGAAGGGCGCGCTGTTGTTGGGCAGGCGGGTGACCCAGTTGTCCGGCACCAGCTTGCCGTTGTCGGCCAGGGCATTGATGTCGGTGGCCATGTTCATGGTGATGACGTCGGCCGGCAGGCCGTCGATCACCGAGCGCGCCTGCTTGCTCGAACCGCCGAAGGACATCTGCACGTTGATTTTCTCTTTGTGCTCGGCTTCCCAGTGCTTCTGGAACGCGGCGTTGTAGTCCTTGTAGAAGTCGCGCATCACGTCGTAGGAGACGTTGAGCAGGGTGGTCGGGGCGGCCTGGGCGAGGTTGCCCAGGGCCAGGCCTGCGGCCAGAAGCGAGGCACCAAAGAGTTTTTTCACTGCGCATTCCTTGTTCGAGTTGGGAGAAAGGCATTATGCCAGCGACTATAGCGGCTCGGCCTTAGTCGCTTAAAGATTAAAAAGTGCTGTGGTTATTCCATTTTCTTGAACAGCGCATTGCCGCAGCGTGAACAGAACGCGGCGCTCTGCTCGTGGCTGCCCTTGTGGCAGGTGGGGCAGGCGTGCTGCAGCTGCTCGCCGCGCATGGCGTTGGCCAGCTCGGCAGTGAAGATGCCGGTGGGCACGGCGATGATCGAATAGCCGGTGATCATCACCAGCGAGGAAATCACCTGGCCCAGCGGGGTCTTGGGCACGATGTCGCCAAAGCCCACGGTGGTCAGGGTCACGATGGCCCAGTAGATGCCCTTGGGGATGCTGGTGAAGCCGTGCTCCGGGCCTTCGACCACGTACATCAGGGTGCCGAACACCGTGACCAGGGTCGACACGCTGACCAGGAACACGATGATCTTCTGCTTGCTGCCGCGCAGCGCCGACATCAGGTAGTTGGCCTGCTTGAGGTACGGGCCGAGCTTGAGCACGCGGAAGATGCGCAGCATGCGGATCACGCGGATGATCAGCAGGTACTGCGCGTCACTGTAGTAGATGGCGATGATGCCCGGCACGATTGCCAGCAGGTCCACCAGCCCGTAGAAGCTGAAGGCATAGCGCAGCGGCTTGGGCGAGCAGTACAGGCGGGTGAGGTATTCGGCCAGGAAGATGGCGGTAAAGCCCCACTCGATCCAGGCCAGCAGCCCGGCGTAGCCCTGGTGGACCTCGTCGATGCTGTCGAGGATGACGGTGATCAGGCTGGCCAGGATGATCAGCAGCAGAATGCTGTCGAAGCGCCGGCCGGCCACGGTGTCGGCTTGAAAGACGATGACGTAGAGCCGCTCGCGCCAGCTCGAAGGGGTGCTCATGGGCGCTTTCCATTACAAGATGGAGCAGAGCCTAGGGGCTGGCCCGCAGCTGTGCAAGCGGGCGACGTCGGGCAGCGGTACCCAGTTGCAGCAGCCAGCAGGCGAGGATGAACGGCGCGGTCAGGCCCGGCACCGGCAACAGGCCCAGCAGCGGTTGCAGCACGATGGCCAGAACGATGGCCAGCAACGGCCGCCAGGGTTGTGCGCGGGTCTGGCTGAAGGCCAGCGCGGCCAGCGCCGCATTGAAGCCGTACAGGCCGTAGTAGCCGGCACCGGCCTCGCCACCGAGCAGCGCCACGCTGCCGCCCAGGGCGGCGCCCAGTAGCGCCCAGGCGGCGGCGTAGCGGTTGGCGATCAGCAGGCCCAGGGCAATCAGCAGGCCAGCCAGCGGCTGGTCGAGCAGGAAGATCTGGCCCAGGCCGCGGCCCAGGGCGAACAGCGGGTTGGCCGCGACCGGGCCGTAGCCGGCGCTGGAAGGCTCGGCCAGCGCCAGTACCGCCCAGCCGATCAGCACGAAGGGCGCGGTGTAGGCGGGCAGCAGGCGAGGGCTTTTGCGCTTGAGCCACTGGTGCACCAGCATGCTGCTCAGGCCCGCGGCGGCGATGATCAGCGGGGGCAGCAGGGCCGACCAGGGCAGTGCGTGGCTGAGCAGCAGGCCCAGCAGCACGCCGTTGTAGCTGTACAAGCCGGCCTGGCGGTCGGCGCGGTTGTAGCCGCGGCGCTGCGCGGTGAGCAGCCCGGCAAGGGCGCCCAGCAGCGCACCGCCGATGAGTTCGGGGGCGGTAATCAGAATGGCCAGCAGGCACAGCAGGCCGCACAGCGGGTTGCGCTGCAGCAGCACCTGACTGAAACCGTTGAGCAAGGCGGTGGCCCAGTCGGGGCACGGGTTGACGAAGTTCTTGGTGTACATGGCAGTGGGTCAGGGTGGGTGGAGTGGGGCGCCTCTTCGGGCTTTGTTGTCCCACGGTGTGGTGTGTGTCAGTGCGGGCCTCTTCGCCGGCAAGGCCGGCTCCTACAGGGTCTGTGCCGTGTGTAGGAGCCGGCGTTGCCGGCGAAGCGGTCAGAGCAGGGTTTCGATCCGCAGCGTATTGGTCGACCCCGGCTTGCCAAAAGGCACACCGGCAGTGATCAACAGGATGTCGCCACGGCTGGCCATGCCCTGGGCCTGGGCAATCTCCAGTGCCGTGGACACCACTTCGTCCACCTGGCGCAACCGATCGTTGACCACCGAATGCACGCCCCAGGCCACACTCAGGCGCCGTGCGGTGTTGAGGTTGGGGGTCAGGTTGAGGATCGGTGCACGCGGCCGTTCACGCGCTGCGCGCAGGGTCGAGTTGCCCGACTCGCTGTAGTTCACCAGCACCGCCACCGGCAGGATGCCGCTGATGCGACGGATCGCGCAGCTGATCGCATCCGACACGGTGGCCTCGGCCTGTGGCCGGCCCACGTCCAGCTGGGCCTGGTAGTCCGGGCCGCTTTCGACCTGGCGGATGATCTTGCTCATCATCTGCACCGCTTCGAGCGGGTAGTCGCCCGAGGCGGTCTCGGCCGACAGCATCACCGCATCGGCGCCCTCGGCCACGGCGTTGGCCACGTCGGTGACCTCGGCGCGGGTCGGGGCCGGGCTGAAGCGCATCGACTCGAGCATCTGCGTGGCCACCACCACCGGGCGGCCCAGCTGGCGGCAGGTGGTGATGATGCGCTGCTGGATCTGCGGCACGCTTTCGGCCGGCACTTCCACGCCCAGGTCGCCACGGGCGACCATGATCGCGTCGCTCAACTGGGCAATCTCGCGCAGTTGCGTGACCGCCGAGGGCTTCTCGATCTTGGCCATCAGGTAGGCCCGGTCGCCGATCAGCTGGCGCGCCTCGATGATGTCTTCAGGGCGCTGCACGAACGACAGGGCCACCCAGTCCACGCCCAGCTCCAGGCCGAAGGTCAGGTCGCGACGGTCCTTTTCGGTCAGCGGGCTGAGCTCGAGCAGCGCCTGGGGCACGTTCACGCCCTTGCGGTCGGACAGTTCGCCGCCGTTGAGCACCTCGGTGTCGATGGCGTCGGCGTGCTTGGCGGTCACGCGCAGGCGCAGTTTGCCGTCATCGAGCAGCAGGTCCATGCCCGGCTCCAGCGCGGCGATGATCTCCGGGTGGGGCAGGTTGACCCGCTGTGCATCGCCCGGTGTGGCATCCAGGTCCAGGCGCAGGGCCTGGCCGCGTTGCAGCTGCACCTTGCCTTCGGCAAAACGCCCGACGCGCAGCTTGGGGCCCTGCAGGTCCATGAGGATGCCCAGCGGGTAGTTGAGCTGGCGCTCCACTTCGCGGATCCATTCGAAACGCATGGCGTGGTCGGCGTGCTCGCCGTGGCTGAAGTTCAGGCGAAAGATGTTCACCCCGGCTTCGACCAGCTGACGGATGTCGTCGATGCCTTTGGTCGCGGGGCCGAGGGTGGCGAGGATTTTGACTTTCTTGTCAGGCGTCATGTTGTGCGGTCTCGAGGATCAGGATGGCGCGAAAATCGTTGACGTTGGTGCGCGTGGGCTCGGTAACGATCAAGGCGTCGAGCGCGGCGAAATAACCGTAGCCATTGTTGTTGTCCAGCTCGTCTGCCGCCGACAGGCCCAGGGCCTGGGCACGTGCATAGCTGTCGGGGGTCATGAAGGCCCCGGCGTTGTCTTCGGAGCCGTCGATGCCGTCGGTGTCACCGGCCAGTGCGTACACGCCGGGCAACCCCTTCAGGCTTTCGGTGAGGCTGAGCAGGAACTCGGCGTTGCGCCCGCCGCGGCCATTGCCGCGCACGGTGACGGTGGTTTCGCCGCCCGACAGGATCACGCAGGGCGCCGCCAGTGGCTGGCCGTGCTGCACGATCTGGCGTGCGATGCCGGCATGCACCTTGGCCACTTCACGCGACTCACCTTCCAGGTCACCCAGGATCAGCGGGCTGAAGCCGGCCTGGCGCGCCTTTACCGCAGCGGCCTCCAGCGACTGCTGGGGGCGGGCGATCAGCTGGAAGTGACTGCGGGCCAGGGCCGGGTCATCGGCCTTGACGGTTTCGGAGGCCGGGTTGTTCAGCCACGCGGTGACGGCGGCCGGGGCCTGGATGTTGTAGCGCTTGAGGATCGCCAGCGCTTCGGCCGAGGTGCTCGGGTCGGCCACGGTGGGGCCGGAGGCGATCACGGTGGCGAGGTCGCCGGGTACGTCGGAAATCGCGTAGGTGTACACCGTGGCCGGCCAGCAGGCCTTGGCCAGGCGGCCGCCCTTGATCGCCGAGAGGTGCTTGCGCACGCAGTTCATCTCGGCGATGGTGGCGCCGGATTTGAGCAGGGCCTTGTTGACCTGCTGCTTGTCGGCCAGGGTCAGGCCTTCGGCGGGCAGGGCCAGCAGGGCGGAACCTCCGCCGGAGAGCAGGAAGATCACCCTGTCGTCGGCGCTGAGGTCGCTGACCATCGCCAGCACACGCTTGGCCACGGCCAGGCCGGCGGCGTCCGGTACCGGGTGAGCGGCTTCGACCACTTCGATCTTGCTGCAGCTGGCGCCGTGACCGTAGCGGGTCACGACCAGGCCCGAGACCTCGCCCTGCCAGCTGCGCTCGACCACTTCGGCCATGGCGGCGGCGGCCTTGCCGGCGCCGATGACGATGACGCGGCCGCTGCGGTCGCTGGGCAGGTGGGCTTCGAGCACCTGGCGTGGATGCGCGGCATCGATGGCCGTGGCGAACAGCTCGCGCAGAAAGTGTTGCGGATCGACCGACATGGCAGGCTCCCAAATCTTATTGTTTTGCAGAATCGAAAACGCCCCTGGGCCTGCCTCCGTGCAGACGGGCCCAAGGGCGGGTGGTGCTCTTTAGCGCGGCAAGCTTCAGGCTACAAGCTGCAAGAGACAGCGGACCGATGCGCGGTCTGCCGGTCTTGCCGCGTGAAACCTGCCGCTTGACGCTTACTTGTCGCCGCGGATCGAGAAGTTGGCCATGTGCTCAAGGCCCTTGACCAGCGCCGAGTGGTCCCAGTTGGCGCCACCGATGGCCGCGCAGGTGCTGAACACCTGTTGGGCATTGGCGGTGTTGGGCAGGTTGATGTTCAGCTCCTTGGCACCCTGCAGGGCCAGGTTCAGGTCCTTCTGGTGCAGGCTGATGCGAAAGCCCGGGTCGAAGGTGCCCTTGATCATGCGCTCGCCGTGCACTTCGAGGATTTTCGAGGAGGCAAAGCCGCCCATCAGTGCTTCGCGCACCTTGGCCGGGTCGGCGCCGTTCTTGGCGGCGAACAGCAGGGCTTCGGCAACGGCCTGGATGTTCAGGGCCACGATGATCTGGTTGGCGACCTTGGCGGTCTGGCCGTCACCACTGCCACCCACGTGGGTGATGTTCTTGCCCATGGCCTGGAACAGCGGCTGGGCACGTTCGAAGGCTTTGGGACAACCGCCGACCATGATGCTCAGGGTCGCGGCCTTGGCGCCGACTTCACCACCGGACACCGGGGCGTCGAGGTAGGTGGCGCCGGTGGCCTTGATCTTCTCGGCGAAGGCTTTGGTGGCGGTAGGGGAGATCGAGCTCATGTCGATCACCACCTTGTTCGGGCCAACGCCCTGGGCCACGCCGTTTTCACCGAACAGCACGGCTTCGACCTGCGGGGTGTCCGGCACCATGACGATGATGAATTCGGCTTCCTGGGCCACTTCCTTGGGGTTGGCCAGGGCCACGCCGCCGGCGGCGATCAGGTCGCTCGGCGCGGCGCCGTGGTGCGAGGAAAGGAACAGGCTGTGACCTGCCTTCTGCAGGTTCTGAGCCATTGGAAGGCCCATGATGCCGGTGCCGATGAATCCGATTTTAGCCATTACAATTACCTCTTGTTTTTGTACATGTAGGAGCCGGCCTTGCCGGCGAATGGGGCCATGAGGTGTTCGGTCAGGCCCCTTCGCCAGCAAGGCTGGCTCCTACAGGGGTTATGTGGGGTTCAGATCGCGTTGTGGGTCTTGAGCCAGCCAAGGCCCGCTTCGGTGGTGGTCAGCGGCTTGTATTCGCAGCCTACCCAGCCCTGGTAGCCGATACGGTCCAAGTGCTCGAACAGGAAGCGGTAGTTGATCTCGCCGGTGCCCGGCTCGTTGCGGCCCGGGTTGTCGGCCAGCTGGATGTGGTTGATCTTGGCCAGGTTGCCTTCCATCGTGCGGGCCAGGTCACCTTCCATGATCTGCATGTGGTAGATGTCGTACTGCAGGAACAGGTTGGTGCTGCCCACTTCGGCCTGGATCTCCAGCGCCTGCTTGGTGGTGTTCAGGTAGAAGCCCGGGATGTCGCGGGTGTTGATCATCTCCATCACCAGCTTGATGCCTGCTGCCTGCAGCTTGTCGGCGGCGAACTTCAGGTTGTCGACGAAGGTCTTGCGCACCGTGGCGCAGTCCGGGCCTTGTGGGCGAATACCGGCCAGGCAGTTGACCTGGGTGTTGCCCAGTACCTGGGCGTAGGCAATGGCCAGGTCCACGCCGGCACGGAATTCCTCGACACGGGACGGGTCGCAGGCGATGCCGCGATCACCCTTGGCCCAGTCGCCGGCCGGCAGGTTGAACAGCACCTGGGTCAGGCCGTTGCTGTCCAGGTGCTGCTTGATTTCAGCCGAGCTGAAATCGTACGGGAAGAGGTACTCGACCCCGCTGAAGCCAGCGTCGGCAGCAGCCTTGAAACGGGCGAGAAAGTCCTGCTCGGTGAACAGCATGGACAGGTTGGCGGCGAAACGAGGCATGGTTGTCTCCTTGCAAAAGTGGGCCCTGTGCGCGGGGCAGCAGGGCCGCTACAACAGTCAGTCGAGCAGCGAGATCGCGGTTGGCGCGTCGTTGCCGACCAGCGCCAGGTCTTCGAATTCGTTGACCGCGTTGATTTCGGTACCCATGGAAATATTGGTCACGCGCTCGAGGATCACCTCGACCACGACCGGCACCTTGAACTCTTCGGCCATCTGCTGGGCCTTGCGCAGGGCCGGCTGGATTTCTTCCGGCTTGAACACGCGCAGTGCCTTGCAACCCAGACCTTCTACAACCGCGACGTGGTCCACGCCGTAGCCGTTCAGTTCCGGGGCGTTGAGGTTCTCGAACGCCAGCTGTACACAGTAATCCATCTCGAAGCCGCGTTGGGCCTGGCGGATCAGCCCCAGGTAGGAGTTGTTCACCACTACATGGATGTACGGCAGGTTGAACTGCGCGCCCACCGCCAGCTCTTCGATCATGAACTGGAAGTCATAGTCGCCCGACAGTGCCACGACCTTGCGCGACGGGTCGGCCTTGACCACGCCCAGTGCCGCAGGAATGGTCCAGCCCAGCGGGCCGGCCTGGCCGCAGTTGATCCAGTGACGCGGCTTGTACACGTGCAGGAACTGCGCACCGGCGATCTGCGACAGGCCGATGGTGCTGACGTAGCAGGTGTCCTTGCCGAACACCTGGTTCATTTCCTGGTACACGCGCTGCGGCTTGACCGGCACGTTGTCGAAGTGGGTCTTGCGGTGCAGGCTGGCCTTGCGCTGCTGGCAGTCCTTGAGCCACTCGCCACGGTCCTTGAGCTTGCCGGCGACTTTCCACTCGTGGGCCACTTCCAGGAACACGTCCAGTGCCGCGCCGGCGTCGGACACGATACCCAGGTCCGGGGTGAACACGCGGCCAATCTGGGTCGGTTCGATGTCGACGTGAATGAAGCGACGGCCTTCGGTGTACACATCCACCGAGCCGGTATGGCGGTTGGCCCAGCGGTTGCCGATGCCCAGCACCACGTCCGACTTGAGCATGGTCGCGTTGCCGTAGCGGTGCGAGGTCTGCAGGCCGACCATGCCCACCATCAGCGGGTGGTCGTCAGGGATGGTGCCCCAGCCCATCAGGGTCGGGATGACCGGGATACCGGTGAGTTCGGCGAATTCCACCAGCTTGTCGCTGGCATCGGCGTTGATGATGCCGCCACCGGCCACCAGCAGCGGACGCTCGGCGGAGTCGAGCATGGCCAAGGCCTTCTCGACCTGCACGCGGTTGGCCGACGGCTTGCTCACCGGCAGCGGCTGGTAGGCGTCGATGTCGAATTCGATCTCGGCCATCTGCACGTCGAACGGCAGGTCGATCAGTACCGGGCCAGGACGGCCGGTGCGCATTTCATAGAAGGCTTTCTGGAACGCATACGGCACCTGGCCAGGTTCGAGCACGGTGGTGGCCCACTTGGTGACCGGCTTGACGATGCTGGTGATGTCGACGGCCTGGAAGTCTTCCTTGTGCAGGCGCGAGCGGGGCGCCTGGCCGGTGATGCACAGGATCGGGATGGAGTCGGCCGAGGCGCTGTACAGGCCGGTGACCATGTCGGTGCCGGCAGGGCCGGAGGTGCCGATGCACACGCCGATGTTGCCGGCCTTGGTACGGGTGTAGCCCTCGGCCATGTGCGAGGCACCTTCCACGTGACGAGCAAGGACGTGATCGATGCCGCCGACTTTCTTCAGGGCCGAATACAGCGGGTTGATCGCGGCGCCCGGGATGCCGAATGCGGTGTCGACGCCTTCACGGCGCATGACCAGCACGGCTGCATCGATTGCTCTCATTTTGCTCATGGTTTTGTGCCTCTTAGATTTTGTAATTGTATACAAATTGCTTTTCGACAGAGTGTATTCACGGCAGGCGACTCTGGTCAATCCATTTTCATCCGCCACCGGGTGCTTTCGTCGTTACCCCGTAAAAAAGGGGTTGTGACGGGTTTTGGTCGGATGGAGTGAATTATTGTATACAAAAATATTCTTCATTGTGTTCTATTTGTTGTATTGGTTTTTCACTTGCCCACGTGGGCTTCTAACAACAAGAGGACCTTTGGATGAACGTTCTGAGCTTGAAAGTAGCGGTGAGCCTGGTGAATGGCGCGCTGGCGGCCGGCCGCAGGATTTCGGCAGCGCCGCTGACCGTGGTGGTGCTCGATGCCGGTGGGCACCTGCTGACCCTGCAGCGCGAGGACGGCGCCAGCCTGCTGCGTCCGCAGGTGGCGATGGGCAAGGCATGGGGCGCGATTGCGCTGGGCAAGGGCTCGCGCCTGCTGGCGCTGGACGCGCAGCAGCGTCCGGCGTTCTTCGCCGCGCTCAACGGGTTGGGCCAGAGCCCGGTGGTGCCGGCGCCGGGTGGGGTGCTGATTCGGGATCAGAGCGGGGCAGTGCTGGGCGCGATCGGTATCAGCGGTGATACGTCGGATATCGACGAGCAGTGCGCGATCAGTGCGATCGAAGAGGCGGGGTTGACGGCGGATGCGGGGGTAGCGGCTTAAGGCCCTTTCGCCGGCAAGGCCGGCTCCTACATGTCTGCGCGAGCCTTGTAGGAGCCGGCCTTGCCGGCGAAGCAGTCAACGCGATCAGGCGTCCGGCGCACAGCCCTTGAGCACCAGCCGGATGATGGTCTGCGCCGCCGCCTCGTAGTCGCTGTCCTCGAGCTTG
>NZ_JAFKEC010000119.1 GCF_017848315.1 Pseudomonas palmensis | reverse complement strand
CTGCTGCGCTGCAATTGGTCAGTCAGTTTCTGAACCAGTTTGAGAGCACCAAAGATACGCTGTTTACGCCGACCGAATCGGAGAGTCATCGGCTTGGGGTGGAGGCAGAAGCGGAACTGGCGCTGGCGATTATTTCGCTGGGAAGTGCTGCTAAAGCTGTGGCTTCGAAAACGCCAGGGTGGCTTGAGAAGCTGGCGGGGATGTTGCAAAGCGGGGAAAAAAATGGTGCAAAAGCAACTGGCGGGGCGGTAGACCGTGCTACTACTGGGATTGAGTGGGGCAAGGGTATTCAAGGTCAAGGAATGCCTTGGGAGGATTACCTTGGGACGCAACTGCCAGCAGGCTCTCGACTACCGCCTAACTTCAAGACGTTTGACTTTTTTGACGAAACCACTGGTATAGCGACCAGCGCCAAAACACTTGATACGACGACTGCTGCCAAACTTGCTAATCCGAGCCAAGTATATTCATCGCTCAAAGGAAATATTGATGCCGCTGCTAATTTTTCTGAATCTGGCTTGAAGGGTGTGACAGTTACTTCAAGTCAAATTACCGCTCGCGAATTACAAGTTGCCATTCCTGAAGCCACGACTAGCGCTCAATGGGAACAAATCAATAGAGCCATTGAATATGGTCAGAGCAAAGGCATTACGGTAAAAATTACCAAGGTGAATTAAGATGAACGATGTCGTGAAAACAGCCTGGGCGGATGCAGGAGTCAATAAGGAATTTATTTACGTTAAAACTTATTCTGGCTATCGGAGTAGTCGAGCTGATCCACAGGGTGTCGAGCATCACGCCAGCCCTGAAATCAGTGATCAAGAGTTAGGTGTTGTGGTATTGGATGCGTTGGCCCATAGCCGATTTGTGCTTCCCGAGCCGCGTAAGGATGTTTGGATTCATCCTGAAGCTACGTTTGATATGGATTTATACGACTACGACTTGACCAGTCAACGATATGATCAATGGGTTGGCAGTACTTTGGAGCGCTATAGCTACAAGAATAAGCGTGCATTATTTAAAGATATGAAAAAATGCAGTATCGAAAGTAAGGGGGACCAGATAACTATTCGTCCTAGCCATCACGAAAAGCTAGAAGCCTGGAGTGGTAAGGGACTAAGTGAGAGTGACTATGTCATTATCCCCAGCGGTAGTAGTCCTTCCGATGTAGGTGCGGCCTTACGCTTGGCTTTTAGTCGGTGCACCTAATGTGTAGAGGTTTCGAGTTGATCTGACACCGGCCTCGTGCCGGTGTTTTTTTATCTGCTTACTGCAAAACCTCCCGTCCTTCGCTGCTCGCTTTAGTCGTGGCCTGAGCGATCAGGGCATCAAGCATCTGCGCAACGAATTTCTGTTGGCTCTTGGGTAGTTGGTCGATGGCCTCCAATTGCTGCTGCCATTTCGGAGCCGGGCCACGCTTACGCACAGTGGTTTCCTGCTGCTGACCAAACAGTTCTTCGAGTGTGGTCGAAAGCAGCCGGGCCAGCTCCGGCAACGCCGCTACCTGGATACGCCGCTTGCCGGATTCATAGGCTTGGATGGTCTGCTGAGACACTCCCAGCCGTTCAGCCAGTTGGGTTTGGGTGATGCCGTGTTCTTTGCGCAGGCGGGCAATGCGTTCGCCCTAGGCAATGAAAAATACACGTTCTTCGCTGGTGATGCTCATGGCTGTCGCCGACGAGTTCTGTAATAGGCAAAAAAAGCAACACAAAGACCGAGAAGCAGCACGACAGCGTGCGCCAGCAGGCGGCCGAACTGACTGCCGGCGGCTCGCTCAGCATCGAGGCCGGCGACAACCTGCTGATGGTTGCCAGCAAGGCCACGGCGGGCGGCGAGGCCTACATCTCCG
>NZ_JAFKEC010000118.1 GCF_017848315.1 Pseudomonas palmensis | reverse complement strand
GTTGCCGGCCTCGTCATGGAACCACTGCAGTTTGCTCGCGGCGTTGATGGCCTGGATCAGCCTGCCGTTGCCGTCGTAGGCAAAGGTTTCTTCCTCGCGCTGGTCACCCTGGCTGGCCACGCGGGAAGTCAGGCGGCCTACGGGGTCGAAGAATGATCATAATTATATTTTTATAATTTTAAACTCCCCCTTCAACCCGCAAATCATATTGGCGAACCTTTCAAGACCTATTAATATCTCTCCAACTCGCTATCAGAACTTACATTTTTAATCAATCGCATGCGAAGCTAACAGACCATGATAAATCAACTCATCCCTTGCGGCCTCTTGTGCATCTCCACTCAAGGCCCAGCATACAAAGCCATTACGCTCTTCTACTTCCCCATACCGCCCAACAACATCCTCCAAAACTTTACGCTGAACCTCTGGAAATGCCTTTATTTTACTTTGACCAAGACAATTCAAATCAAAAACATCTCTCAAATATAAATAATCAAGAGACATTCTCTTTGCCTTCGCCCACTTACCAGCTTCACTCCTACGAGACCAGAACATTGGATGACATTCATCTGGAGAATAGTACCCCATCCCATACGCCGCACCGTAAACCTGTGACTCTCGGTATAAATAAATGTACCCAAATTTCGCATAAAAAAACTCATACAACAACACAAATTCCAGCAAATCAGTCACATCAACCTGTTCGCTATTAGCAGCCAACAGCAATCCTGTGGCACTTGATAGGACAGCAGAAAATGCGCAGTTGAATGGTTCATCTTGCTCACCCTTTGCCCAAAGCCGCTCCGAAAATAACTCTACCGAATCCATCAATCTTATATTTCTCTCAAAACTAGAACTCGTGTATTTTATTACTTTACCACGCGCCCCCCCAAATCTATCTATTCTTGACCCAATACTCTCAAACCATAGTTTCAAATACTGACTATCCTGCAGAACATCTAAAGGAGTGCACACTGCATCTCCGACCAAGAAACTGCATTTACCATCCATATTACTTCACCCTCATCGTCCTAGGTGTTCTAGAGTAATCACCAGCTCGCGCTCCAAGGCCACTTAACGTATTCTCAGCCTTGCTATCCAACTCACGGAATTTATCAGTAGGCGAAGGCACCTCAACAATATCCACTTTCCCATCTTTACGCAGCCCAGTTACATCAGGACGTGTATTGGGATCTGTAGGAACCCCCGTAACTGTCTTCACCGCAACGTTCACACCCACCCGCTCATAATCCCCACTCATCGCCATCTGTTCCGCAATATCTTCCGACATTTGCGCATGGCCATCGCCCCCTGTCTTTTGCCCCGTACCAATAATTGGACAACCATTGACCATCCGTACAGGCTGCTTCTTGGCCAGCCCCAGCGGATCAATCCAGAAGATTGGATTGGGGGCATAAGCAAACAGGTTTGCCCCGCCCAGGTACTTGATCGGATCTTGCCCAACAAACCGCCCAACCGCCGGATCATAGTACCGATACCGGTTGTAATGCAGCCCAGTCTCATGGTCGTGATACTGGCCCTGGAAGCGGATCGGGTTGTTCAACCCCACCTGTTTTGCCCAGGCCGAACGTTCTTGTTTCACCTCACCCCACGCCTTGTACTGCGCCGACCACGCCACGTCGCCGTTGTGGTCGGTCAGTTCCATCGGCGTACCCAGGTGGTCACACTGGTACCAGGTAATCGCATCAAAGGGTTGTGGCGAGGCCGCTTGCTGCCAGAGCGGGTCCTGGTCGATGTCGTAGGGGCGGTTGCTCCAGTCCGGCTCCTTGTACAACCGTATCGGGGCCTTGCGCAGAGCCTGCGCCACCGGCACAAAGCTGCCCGGTTCGTACAGGTAGTGCACCGTGCGCCCGGTGT
>NZ_JAFKEC010000117.1 GCF_017848315.1 Pseudomonas palmensis | reverse complement strand
AGAGCGCCAAGCAGGACGCGAAAGTCCAGGCATTTGTTTTGCGCCTGCAAGGCCAGGAACAGGCTGCCCTGCGGGTGGAAATGCAGTGGGAGACCGAGTTCGCCCTGAGCTTTGCGGTGATCAACAAAGCAGGGAAGCTGGGGCAGGTTGCGAAATCGCTTGGGGAGCGGGAGACGGCGTGGAAGGCGTCGAGCCTGGCTGACAACGCTGGTGGTAAAAATGGGGCACCTGGAAAGAATCCAAATTCGACAAGTGGTATAAAGGATGCGGAAGCAGGGATGCCTTATGCGCATTCGGTGGGTGGTGCAAAAGGTTTTGGGCCAGTAGAAGGTACCTACTCGGCAATCAAACCTGGACCATTGGCCGATAGCATTGCTGAAACTTTTTCTGGCGGACGTTACTCTGTTGTCACACTCGAAAAGGATACCGTTCTTTACCGAGCTGGTACTGTCGATAAGCCACTTGGGCAGTTTTTTAGTGCTGAGCCGCCATCTGGTATTTTGCAGACAAGGATCGACAAGGCTGTTCTACCGGAGTGGCCAGGAGGCGCGAAGTCGCCACTCGACACTACATTTGAGATAAAAATACCGGCAGGTACCAAGGTGTATGTTGGCGAGGTTGGATCTCAAGGTGGGTTGTACGTTGGTGGGACGCAGCAAATTGTAGTTCAAAAACCCTGGTTAATTGATGGGGTCCAAATAATCAGTTCGAGTCCGCTGAAATGAAGCTCAAAAATATTGATTTGACTCTTAAGCGAATGATTGAACTTCTTCGCATGGGCGGGGAGGTGGAGGGGTGGACGGCAGCTCTTGAGGGAATTCGGGAAGATTTTCACAGCGATCCTAAGTATGCCTCGTCAAAGTTGATGTCTATGTATGGTGGGATGGGCTCTCTGAATGATCTTGTTCTTTATAGCGATGGTCAAGCGCTTGTTGTAGAGAATAATGAATTTGACATATTGAGGGCACAGCTTTATGAACTTGTAAAACGTTAATTTGATGATGCAAAAGCGCAGGTGTGGCCGACCAAACTGCGGGCTCAATAAATAATGTTAATCCGGGTTATCCAGAAGCGGGCCGAACTCATAACTGTGTCAACTGCACTATTGCTACTAATGCAACACTGGCAGGAAATCCTGCATCGGCATTGCCAATCAACCATTCGAAGGGTGTCCCGTTGAGTGTGTTTTAAAAACAATTTGGCTCTAAATTTGGCCCTATAACGGCGCCTGACAATATTGCGCAGCAAATGGCAAGCTCCGGAAATGGCGCTCGGGGAATTGTGTTTGGTTCTTATGGGCTGGGTCAGCCAAGGCATGTTTTCAATGTGTTTAATCAGAATGGTGTTGTTAGATTCCTTGATGGGCAGACCGGGAAGCCAGCAAATCTCAGTAATTTCAAAACACTACAACTATTGAGAACAAATTGATGATCACTTATGCGCTTGCCTTGAAGCGGGCAAAGGAATATTTAATTGATTCCGAAATTCCTTTGCAAATTACACATGAGGGCGAGTTTTCCGAAGGATGGTATTTCTGCTATCAATCAAAGGAATTTTTGGAAACTGGTGAGCTGTCAGCTCAGCTCGCAGGGAATTCCCCATTTTTAATTGATAGGCAGTCTGGTGCGCTTCATGTTCTTGGAACAGCAAAGCCCTTAGAAAGTTATTTGGAGGACTACATAAAAGAGAAGGCCGTGAAATCTAGGTGATTTAACGGTGCAAAAGCAACTGGTGGCGCTGCCAGAAAGGTAGATGATCTAGCTACTAGTGGCTTAAGCTCAGCGTCAAACCTTCCAAGTGGAACAGGTCTTGGGCCACGCTTACGCACAGTGGTTTCCTGCTGCTGACCAAACAGCTCTTCGAGTTTGGTCGAAAGCAGTCGGGCCAGCTCTCATCGCTGGAATAATTGTCAATGCACGGCGGTATGGATC
>NZ_JAFKEC010000116.1 GCF_017848315.1 Pseudomonas palmensis | reverse complement strand
CTGCTGCGCTGCAATTGGTCAGTCAGTTTCTGAACCAGTTTGAGAGCACCAAAGATACGCTGTTTACGCCGACCGAATCGGAGAGTCATCGTCTTGGGGTGGAGGCAGAAGCGGAACTGGCGCTGGCGATTATTTCGCTGGGAAGTGCTGCTAAAGCTGTGGCTTCGAAAACGCCAGGGTGGCTTGAGAAGCTGGCGGGGATGTTGCAAAGCGGGGAAAAAAATGGTGCAAAAGCTACTGGTGGCGCTGCTGGAAAGGTAGATGATGTTGTAGCTCCATCGTCTAAACCTGAATGGTTGCAACGGCTTGATGCGGGTAATGAGTTTAATAAGGTACAGTCTAAAAACTACCCGAATAACGAAGTTTATATTCAGCGACCTGACGGGAATGGCTATTATCGTGTTGATTCGTATAATCCCATAAAAGGCGAAATCGTCTCTCGTAAATTGACACAGCTTTCTGAGGTTTCAGAGGCGACAGCAAAGAGCTACATAAATGAGGCCATTACGAAATACCCTTCTGGTGCGACCATTGCGAAAGTTCCATCTAGTGGGTCTTTGGGTGGTCAAAAATTGCAAGGTACTGTTATTCTGGAGGTTCCTCCACAGAATGGAGTAATTCCAAAAGCCATCTTGGACTCTGCCAATAAAGCAGGGGTTTTAATTAGAGATACTAATGGGAAGGTGTATTGATGGAGCTACCTATTTATTATTGTAAGACTTGGTTTCGGATGAAGAAGTTTGCGATAGAGCCTATGGATGAATCTCTGGCACATTCTAGGCATCTCTCGGGTGAGTCATATACGGCTCTCATTGGCTCGGACTCTGCGCCATCTTGCTTTGTTGAGTTCTCCATAGATAAAGGAATGGTTGGTGTCGGTTTTTTAGATAAAAAATGTCGTGAGTACCTGACCTACCAATTTCAAGTAACAGATTCGGATAACTTATTTTTGACTATGGCGACTCATCGTGAGTTTGAAGGGGATGGAGACGAGGTCATAGGTGGGGAGTCCTATATTTTCAATGAGGAAGGCGGTCTTGTTATTAGGCGAGAAAAATTTAATCCTCATGAGATTGAAGAGGCTAGATCAAGTTTCGAACCGTCTCGAAATTATGAAAAAATTCCCGAGTTTGGTTGTTACTCTAATTTAACAAAAGCTGATAGATGAAACAGGCAGGTGAGTTCCATTATAAATTTTAAGGGGTCTGAGTTGATATGGCACCGGCCTTGCGCCGGTGTTTTTGCACCCTGTCTGCACCCTTTTTGCCGCCTTCTTGCATCCTATTTGCATCCTTTCTGCAGTCAAGTTGCATCCCTTTTGCACCCACCCTGACGACCTACGGTCTAGCTGCTCAATACGCCCTTTTTGAGCATGATTTTTCGCTACTTAACAGGAGCAAAATCTCAATACACAACACGCACCCCCGTCCGGGGTAAGTGTTTCCTTGTAGATCAACGGATTAGCCATTTTTCGTGCTGATTGATGGCTATACATTTGTAATACAAAACAGAGCTAACTATTTGATTTGTCTAGGATCATGTGTATAGCTTTTGTTATACATCGCTCCATAGCTTCGCTTGCTTAGCTGTTTCGCCTGTCCCGAGCCTTTTCCAACGGATCAACCAGTTGCTCTGTCATGGCCAGCAGAAAGAATCCCCAGACGATAGCGGCATAAGCCCAAAAGCTATTGAGGTACTGTAGCCAAATGAAATGATCGTGACCAAATATGCTCAGCAGAGCATAGGCAAACAACAACGCTGCGATAACTGGAAATAGCAGAAAATTTGTCTTTAGGTACAGCTCAAAATGTAGTTCGGCAATTAGTTTGTAAGTGAGAAGTCAACAATCAGCTGTCGCCGGTAGAGTATGAGAAACGCTATTTTCTGAGCTTGGAGAGTGTCAAGGAAACCAGGGGCGATTCAAACTGCACCTGGAAGAACGCAAGCTCATCTCCGAGCAAGCCAAGGCGCTCGCGCAAAAGCATAACATCAGCATGGCCGAGGCATTTGCCTACTACACCGACAAGGACTGGCAGACCACGATCAGCGCTGCGGGCGTGAAGTTCGACGACAGCACCCTCGCCCACCTCGGGCAGGCGCTGGCGCCGCTCGGGGCGAACTATGCGACCACGGACAAAGGGGATG
>NZ_JAFKEC010000115.1 GCF_017848315.1 Pseudomonas palmensis | reverse complement strand
GGGTAGGAAGTCTCCCAATGTAATGCTTTGCCAGAACGTGGAACGGCCTCGCAGTAACCTGGCTCAGGTGCTAGTTGGCTTGATCCATTAATTCAGGCGCCTTGAGCCCCGAACGAACTGCTCGGTGGCAACCAGCCGGTGGCACGGGGGCAGGCCAGCCGGTGTGCGGTGTTACTCATTACCTCGACCGTTGTCTACACGGCCAAAGACGGCGGTTCAGGCTTTTGACGACCCGCATCACGGAAAAGCGCGGGTTGTCGACGTACTCGAACAGCCCAGAGCTGATGCCGATGGACTTGGACAGTTTCTCCAGGCGCATGCTCAGCGGGTGCGGCCGCGATTTCAGAACCTGCGGCCGCCCTGCAGGTCACTCAGCTTCACCGTGGCGTAGGCCGCCGATTGCGCCCATTTGTGCTGGAGAGGTCTAGCCCATTCATTACACCGATCGAGCTCTCGCGTTGTACAGATCAAATTCTTAACGCCCCTGATGACGCACTAACCTTTGGGAAGTACCTGAAACTCCGGGGCTGCTCTTCCTTTCAGGTGCAGATCCATCCAGCGCAGCAGGTAGTGAATGCTGAGACCACGGTGGCGTGCGTCGTCACTCCCTCTAATAACGTGCCCGGCACCCTCGAATTGAATCAGAGCAGTGGGCACTCTCAGGTGCTTGAGTAGCTTGAACATCAACTCGCTGCCTACGGATGAAGGCGTTCGATAGTCTCTGGTTCCACTCATGAAAAGCGTGGGCGTCGAGACGTCGAGCCCATGAGTTATCGGCGACAGAGCCTTATCCCTTTCATCCAGCCAGGGATATTTATCGCTGTCTGCCATGTCAGGCTGATCGCCCAGGAACCAATAGAGCGAATTATCCGCTACGCTACTGATCGAAACGGCAGCGCCGAATCTGTTCGTGTGGGTTATGGCCCAATCCGTCAAGATCGCGCCTGCCGAACCACCTGCGATGCCAATCTTTTCGGCATCGATCTCATCGCGGGCTAGCACGTAATCCACTCCCGCCATCGTGTCATCATACTCAAGTCCCGGCCACTTTCCGGCGAGGCTGCCGGCAAAAGCTTGGCCGTATGACATGCTGCCCCGCGGGTTCACGTACAGGACGAAGTAGCCAGCCGCCGCCATGGCCTGGATATCTCCGTCAAAAGCGCTGCTCCACCAGCTATATGGCCCGCCGTGCGCCCATACGATCAAGGGATAACTATGCGAGGCGGCGAGCATCGGTGGCTGATGCAGGTAGCCATGAATCGTTTCGCCGCCTGGGCCTTCGTATGTGATTTCTTCAGGTGCAGTGAGCAGTAACTCATTTCGAATGTGCCGATTGACCTCGGAGATCTGCATGCCGGTGCCATCAACAACTTCATAGAGCTCTGGCGGGTTTACGAAGCTTGAGGCAACAGCAATCAGTCGTTTGCTTTCCTGAGCTAGATGAAAACTCTGTACTACGTGGCGTCCACTCCATAGTGGGATAACCGTCTGAGCCAGGATATCCAGCTCGATCAAATTGGCGTTACCCGCGTCGTTGTTGATACTGATCAGCCGACGCTCGTCCAGCCACATCAATCCATCACCACCCACCTCACGGTCATAGCCAGTGGTCATGTTGGTAGTTTCGCCAGTAACCATATCCATTACGAATACGTCGTCCTGAGCGAAGTCCGCCGGGGCTTCTGGATTGCCCATCGTAAAGGCGATCTTTGAACCGTTGGGGCTGAGGTAGAGCTGTGGAGCCATTTCCATGTCTGCGCTGGTTCCCGGCATCCTCAAGGGCCTGACCACGCTCTGCTGGCCATCAACTAGGGCAACACTGCGCAAAGTAGTCGTGCCTGCACCGTAATAAGCTTCCATCGTATCGTTCGTAGTGAACAGGATAGAGAGGCTATCGACAGCCCAGAATGCTAACTTGGCTGCTACAGACGCGTGCGTCAGCTGCCTAGGGGCTTGTATGCCGCACGGAGAGCCGACTGCCACCACCCAAATCTGTGACAGAGCGGCGGTGCCGCTCCGCATTTCTTCAGATCGAAAATCGGCTCGTGTGATTATCCTGACGCCAGGGGGTGACACAGGCGCCTGCGCGATGGCTACCGCTGATGTGAGGGCAATACTTTTACCATCAGGAGACCATCGATAGTCGTCAACGCCGTTCTCCAGATCGGTCAGTGAACAGAGCATGCCTCGTTTCAAATCCAGAACATGAAGCTGCGCTGCGCGCTCATCGGCTCGCAGGAACGCCAACTTCGAACCATCAGGCGACCAGGCAGGCATGCTGTCATCATGCTGATCAGGGAAAAGTTGGGAAGTACGTCGTTCTTTCAGATTCATCTCCCAGAGCGCGCTCTCCCGCTGATCGCCATCACGGTTCAGTTCTGTTACTCGGAAAATTAGGGTTGTCCCGTTGGGAGAAACGGCCAACTCGCCGAGGTCTTTTACTCTGGCAATATCTTCGGTTCGGAACATGCGTTTTTCTGTGGCTTCTGTTGAAGCCACTTGGTCAGAACTTGACATCAACCCTCCTACGCATATGGCCAAGCTGGCAAGCTTGGATGTCATCCAGACGTGAGTCATCGAGCACTCCTGGCTTCATGGCTCGCCGATGGAAGAGCCGCAGGCGTAGATCCTACCATCACCAGCAGCCTGCATGATCACCTCTGTCGGTGAACGATGCCCCCGCCATGCCTGGCGCAACATTTCCAACAAGGTCGCCAAGGCAGCAGTATTTATGCAGGGAATAGAGGCTCGAGCCTCATGAGTATGAAAGTCAAACTAGTGGGGCTGTCAGGTAGTTTACGGGCACAATCGACCCATACCGCAGTGCTGCGCACGTTGGCGGAGTGCTTGCCGGAGGCTGTTTGCCTGGAACTGTTCGAGCTGGGTTCGCTTCCCCCGTACAACGAGGACGCCGATGGTGTGAGCGCGCCGCTGGAGGTGCTGGCCTTGCGTGAGGCAGTGGCCCGTAGCGATGGTCTGGTGATCGGCTCTCCAGAATACAATCACGGCATGTCGGGAGTACTGAAGAATGCTCTCGACTGGCTTTCGCGGCCCCATGGTCATTCTGTGCTCACTGGTCGCGGGGTGCTGACATTTACTGCCTCGCCTGCGTTTACGGGGGGGGG
>NZ_JAFKEC010000114.1 GCF_017848315.1 Pseudomonas palmensis | reverse complement strand
GGTCCAGCGGCACATAGGCGCCGCCGGCCTTGAGAATGCCCAGCACGCCGACCACCATCTCCAGGCTGCGCTCCACCGCCAGGCCGACCAGTACATCCGGCCCCACGCCCTGTTCGCGCAACTTGTGTGCCAGCTGGTTGGCACGCTGGTCAAGCTGGCGGTAGCTCAATGACTGCCCGGCGCACACCACGGCCGGCGCCTCGGGACGCAACGCCGCCTGCTCGGCGATCCGCTGGTGGATGCAGCGCTCGCCCGGGTAGCACGCCGGGCTGTGGTTCCAGGCCTTGACCACCTGTTGCTGCTGCTCGACATCCAGCACCGCCAGCTCGGCGATGCATTGCTGCGCCGAGCGCACAATGCCTTGCAGCAGATTGGCAAAGTGCCGGGCGATCTGCTCCACGCTGGCCCTGCTGAACCGCGCCTGATCGTAGGCATACTGCACCGACAGCTCGCGGCCCAGGCCGATGATCAGCGTCAGCGGGAAGTTGGTCTGCTCGTGATTCTGCGTACCCAGGAACGCCAGGCCGGCCGGCGCCCCTTGTTGCAGCGCCTCGGCCACCGGATAGTTCTCGAACACCAGCAAGGTGTCGAACAACCCCTCGCCGCCCGAGCCTGCCAGACGCTGGATCTCGTACAGCGGGCTGTGTTCATGCTCGCGCAGCAACAGGTTCTGTGCCTGCAACTGCTCCAGCCAGGCACCCACGGCCTGTTCGGGCGAAGGGCTGGCGACCACCGGCAGGGTATTGATGAACAGCCCCAGTTGCTCCTCCACCCCGTCCAGCTCGGCCGGGCGCCCCGACACGGTGGCGCCGAAGCTGACGCAGGCCTGTCCGCTGTAGCGTTGCAGCAGCAACAGCCAGGCGGCCTGCACCAGGGTGTTGACCGTCACCCGCTGCTGGCGGGCGAACTCGCCCAATGCCTGGGTGGCCTGCACATCCAGCAACTGGAAATGGTTGGCATGGCCCTGCCCCAACTGCGCCTTGTCGCTGCGCAGCGCCTGCACCAGGCGCGTCGGCTCGGTGAGGTCACGTACCTGCTGCCGCCAGAACGCCTCGGTGCGCGAGCTGTCCTGCTCGGACAGCCACTGGATGTAGTCGCGGTAGCGCCCGGCCGAATGCCCTGGCGTCTGGCCGGCATAGCGTTGCAACACTTCGCCCAGCAGCTGCGAGTTGCTCCAGCCGTCCATCAGGATGTGGTGGCTGGTGTAGATCAGGTGATGGTGATCGACATCGGTACGGATCACCGTCAGGCGCAGCAACGGCGCATCCTGCAGGTCGAAGCTGCGCTGCAGGTCGGCCTCGGCCCAGCTGTCCAGGTTGGCGTGCAACGCCGGCTGCGCCCGCCAGTCCAGCACGGCGAACGGCATTTCGACCTGCTTGCGAATCACCTGCAGGGGCTGTTCGAAGCCGGTCACGAAACTGGCGCGCAGCACATCGTGACGGTCCAGTGCGGCCTGCCAGGCGTTCCTGAAACGTTCCACGTCCAGCCCCTTCACATTCATCCGCAGTTGGTTGATGTAGTTGCCTGCGCCCTGTTCGTACAAGGTGTGGAACAACATGCCCTGCTGCATCGGCGACAGCGGGTAGATATCGTCGATCTCGCTGGCGGCAATCGGCAGGCTGTCCAGCTGCACCTGGGTCAGCCTGGCCAGCGGGAAGTCCGAAGGCGTCACGCCAACGCTGCCTGGCTGCACGCAATGGGCAACCAGCGCCTCGAGCTCCTCGGCATAGGCGCGGGCCAACGCCTCGATGGTCGCGGGCGCGAACATAGCGCGGCTGAAGCTCCAGTTCAGCGTCAACTCGCCGCCATACACCTGGCCGTTGATCGACAACCAGTTGCCCAGCGGTGCTTCGGAGCTCTGGCTGTCACCGGCAGGCTCACCCGCCGGGCTGAAGAAGCCGCCCTGACCCTGTTCGTCGGCAAAGCTGGCGTCGAACTGGCCCAGGTAGTTGAAGGTGATGCGCGGCACCGGCAACGCGGCCAGGGCATCACGGGCCTTCGCGTCGCCCAGGTAGCGCAGTGCGCCGAAACCGATGCCCTTGTCGGGTACCGAGCGCAGTTGCTCCTTGATGCGCTTGATCGAGCCGTCGAGGCTGTCGGCGGGGCTCAGCTTGACCGGGAACAGGCTGGTGAACCAGCCCACAGTACGGGTCAGGTCGATGTCGTCGAACAGTTCTTCGCGACCGTGGCCTTCAAGCTGGATCAGCACCTCATCGCGCCCGGTCCAGCGCGCGATCACTCGCGCCAGGGCGGTCAGCAGCAGGTCGTTGACCTGGGTGCGGTAGGCCGCCGGGGCCTGTTGCAGCAGTTGCCGGGTACTGGCCTTATCGAGGCGCGTCTGTGCCTGGGCGGCGTGGACAGCCTGCACAGACCCCTGCGGGTTGTCGCACGGCAGCTCGGCGCTGGCGCCCGCCAGTTCGCTGCTCCAGTAGGACAGTTCACCTTGCAGGTCGGCTGCGTGCGCCTGCAGGCGCTGCGCCCAGGCCTGGGTCGAACTGGTCTTGGCTGGCAGGCTCACCACCTGCCCGGCCGCCAGCTGGGTATAGGCGCTCTGCAGGTCTTCGAGCAGGATGCGCCACGACACGCCGTCCACCACCAGGTGGTGGATCGCCAGCAGCAGGCGCTGGCTGCCATCGGGCAGGGTCGCAAGCACCACGCGCAGCAGCTCGCCCTGCTCCAGGCTCAGGCTGCGCTGGGCCTTGTCGCACAGCGCCGGCAAGGCATCGGCAGTCTCAAGCTGCACAGCCCACACCACCTCGGGGGTTGCCTGTACCGCGCCATACTGCGCCCACCAGCGGCCATCGGCCTGCCGGGCATAACGCAGACGCAGCGCGTCATGATGGGCCATCAGCGCCTGCATGGCCTGTTGCAGCCTGTGGGCCTCCAGCAACTGGCCCGGCTTGAGCAGCAGTGCCTGGTTCCAGTGATGGCGCTGGGGTATTGCCTGATCGAAGAAGTACTGGTGAATCGGCAGCAGCAACGCCTGGCCGGTCACCGGCCCCTGGTCCGACTGGCGCTGCGCCTGGCCGAGCGTCGCCACGCTGGCCAGGCCCTGTACCGTCTGGTGCTGGAACAGCGCCTTGGGGGTGAAGTGGATACCGGCCTGGCGTGCGCGGCTGACCACCTGGATCGAGATGATCGAGTCGCCGCCCAGCTCGAAGAAGTTGTCGGTCAGGCCCACCTGCTCAAGCTTGAGCACCTGCGCCCAGATCGCCGCGATGCGTTGCTCGAGCTCGCTCTGCGGTGCCACATAGGCCTGCTGCAACTGGCTGGCATCGGGCCTGGGCAACGCACGGCGGTCCAGCTTGCCATTGCCGGTCAGCGGCCAGGCCTCCACGAACATCAGGTGTGCCGGCACCATGTAGTCCGGCAGCACGGCCTTGAGGTGCTCGCGCAGGCTGGCGAGCCGGTCGGCCGGTGCAGCCTGTTCGTCGCTTGCAATCAGGTACGCCGCCAACTGCTTGCCATTCGGTCCTTCGATGTCCAGCACCACCGCTTCACGTACCGCCGGGTGCCCCTGCAACTTGGCCTCGATCTCGCCCAGTTCGATACGGAAGCCACGGATCTTCACCTGATGGTCGATGCGCCCCACGTACTCGATCACCCCGTCGCCGCGATAGCGCGCCAGGTCGCCGGTGCGGTACAGCCGCCCGCCCCCCTGCACGCTGCGGTCGAACGGGTCGGGCA
>NZ_JAFKEC010000113.1 GCF_017848315.1 Pseudomonas palmensis | reverse complement strand
GGGGGATGTCGGGGCCTTGCCTTGACGAGGGGCAAGATCCTCTTTAGACTCTTGTACCCCTAAATTTGGTGGGACTTCGTCCTGCCATTTTGCTTTTCTTGCAAGACAATAGCGTCGCAAGACAACAGTGGAGCTAGTAGATGGCAACTATCAACCAGCTGGTACGTCAGCCGCGTAAGCGTATCGTCGAGAAATCCGACGTTCCTGCGCTGCAGAACTGCCCGCAACGTCGTGGCGTGTGCACCCGTGTGTACACCACCACGCCGAAAAAACCTAACTCGGCACTGCGTAAAGTATGCCGTGTGCGTCTGACCAACGGTTTCGAGGTTTCCTCGTACATCGGTGGTGAAGGCCACAACCTGCAAGAGCACAGCGTGGTACTGATCCGCGGCGGTCGTGTAAAAGACTTGCCAGGTGTTCGTTACCACACCGTTCGCGGCTCCCTGGATACCTCCGGCGTCAAAGGTCGTAACCAAGGTCGTTCGAAGTACGGTACCAAGCGTCCGAAGTAATCGGCCGTTTGCAGCAATTTGCAGTTATCAATTTTATTGAGTCGATAAGAGTAAGGTCGGGCACGCAACCTCTGGGTTCCCTGTCCCGAGCTAACCTGAAGACCGTTTGAGGGCTTATCAATGCCAAGACGTCGTGTAGCAGCCAAGCGTGAGATTCTGGACGATCCAAAATACGGATCGCAGATTCTCGCCAAGTTCATGAACCACGTGATGGAAAGCGGCAAGAAGGCCGTTGCCGAGCGTATCGTTTACGGTGCGCTGGACAAGGTCAAAGAACGCAAGAACAGCGATCCCCTGGAAATCTTCGAGAAAGCTCTCGACGCCATCGCTCCGCTGGTCGAAGTGAAGTCGCGCCGTGTTGGCGGTGCTACTTACCAGGTTCCGGTCGAAGTTCGTCCGTCCCGTCGTAACGCCCTGGCAATGCGCTGGTTGGTAGACTACGCGCGCAAGCGCGGCGAGAAGTCTATGGCCCTGCGCCTGGCCGGCGAATTGCTGGATGCTGCTGAAGGCAAAGGTGCTGCAGTCAAGAAGCGTGAAGACGTACACCGTATGGCCGAAGCCAACAAAGCGTTCTCGCACTACCGCTTCTAATTCAGGCATCACTATTTTTGCGAGGGCTCTATGGCTCGTACTACACCAATCAACCGCTACCGTAACATTGGTATTTGCGCGCACGTTGACGCGGGCAAGACCACTACTACCGAGCGGATCCTGTTCTACACAGGCCTGAGCCACAAACTGGGCGAGGTGCATGATGGCGCCGCGACCACCGACTGGATGGTGCAGGAGCAGGAGCGGGGTATCACCATTACCTCCGCTGCTGTCACTACCTTCTGGAAAGGCTCCAAGGGTCAGTATGACAACTACCGCGTAAACGTCATCGATACCCCCGGCCACGTTGACTTCACCATTGAAGTTGAGCGTTCGCTGCGTGTACTCGACGGCGCTGTCGTTGTGTTCTGCGGTACCTCCGGCGTTGAGCCACAGTCCGAAACCGTATGGCGTCAAGCCAACAAGTACGGCGTTCCACGTGTTGTATACGTGAACAAGATGGACCGTGCCGGTGCCAACTTCCTGCGCGTCGTAGGTCAGATCAAGAACCGTCTGGGTCACACCCCGGTTCCTGTTCAGCTGGCCATCGGTTCGGAAGAGAACTTCCAGGGTCAGGTCGATCTGATCAAGATGAAGGCTATCTACTGGAACGAAGACGACAAAGGCACCACCTATCGCGAGGAAGAAATTCCTGCCGATATGCTGGAGCTGGCTCAAGAGTGGCGCTCCAACATGGTTGAAGCGGCTGCCGAGTCCAGCGAAGAGCTGATGAACAAGTACCTGGAAGGCGAAGAGCTGACCGTCGAAGAAATCAAGGCCGGTCTGCGCGCGCGTACCCTGGCCAGCGAGATCGTTCCGGCTGTCTGTGGTTCGTCGTTCAAGAACAAGGGCGTTCCCCTGGTTCTCGACGCCGTTATCGACTTCCTGCCTGCTCCTACCGAGATTCCTGCGATCAAGGGTATCCACCCTGACCTGATCGAGAAGCCAAAGGAAGAGCTGGTCGACGCCGACTACGACGAGCGTCATGCCGACGACAACGAGCCGTTCTCGGCTCTGGCGTTCAAGATTGCCACCGACCCGTTCGTTGGTACTCTGACTTTTGTCCGTGTTTACTCGGGTATGCTGCAGTCCGGCGACTCCGTGATCAACTCGGTCAAGGGCAAGAAAGAGCGCGTTGGTCGTATGGTGCAGATGCACGCCAACCAGCGTGAAGAAATCAAGGAAGTACTGGCCGGCGACATCGCTGCTCTGATCGGCATGAAGGACGTCACCACTGGTGACACCCTGTGCAACGCCGACAAGCCGATCATCCTCGAGCGTATGGACTTCCCTGAGCCTGTGATTTCGGTAGCTGTCGAGCCGAAAACCAAGCAGGACCAGGAAAAGATGGGTATCGCACTGGGCAAGCTGGCTCAGGAAGACCCGTCGTTCCGCGTCAAGACCGACGAAGAAACCGGCCAGACCATCATCTCGGGTATGGGCGAGCTTCACCTGGACATCCTCGTTGACCGCATGAAGCGCGAATTCAACGTCGAAGCCAACATCGGTAAGCCGCAGGTTTCCTATCGCGAGCAGATCACCAAAGACAACGTCGAAATCGAAGGCAAGTTCGTTCGTCAGTCCGGTGGTCGCGGTCAGTTCGGTCACTGCTGGATCCGCTTCTCGCAGCCAGACGTGGACGCACACGGCAACATCACCGAAGGCCTGGTTTTCACCAACGAGGTTGTGGGTGGTGTGGTTCCGAAGGAATACATCCCGGCGATCCAGAAGGGTATCGAAGAGCAGATGAAGAACGGCATCGTTGCCGGCTATCCGCTGATCGGCCTGAAGGCAACCGTGTTTGATGGTTCCTACCACGACGTCGACTCTAACGAGATGGCGTTCAAGGTGGCGGCCTCCATGGCGACCAAGCAACTCGCAGCCAAAGGCGGCGGTAAGGTGCTTGAGCCGATCATGAAGGTAGAAGTTGTGACCCCTGAGGACTACATGGGTGACGTGATGGGTGACCTGAACCGTCGTCGTGGTCTGATCCAGGGTATGGAAGATTCGGTGTCCGGCAAGGTT
Source organism: Pseudomonas palmensis (assembly GCF_017848315.1). Lineage (GTDB taxonomy): Bacteria > Pseudomonadota > Gammaproteobacteria > Pseudomonadales > Pseudomonadaceae > Aquipseudomonas > Aquipseudomonas palmensis. Next base: position 919 of record NZ_JAFKEC010000113.1, on the reverse strand, counting down.
GTCCGTGCTGAAGTTCCGCTCGGAGAGATGTTCGGTTATGCGACCGACGTTCGTTCCATGTCCCAGGGTCGCGCGAGCTACTCCATGGAATTCTCCAAATACGCTGAGGCTCCGTCGAACATCGTCGAAGCGCTCGTTAAAAAACAAGGCTGATTCAGTCCTTTAGGCTAGGAGTTAATTGTCGTGGCTAAAGAAAAATTTGATCGTTCCCTTCCGCACGTCAACGTTGGCACCATCGGTCACGTTGACCACGGTAAAACCACTCTGACCGCAGCTCTGACTCGCGTCTGCTCCGAAGTTTTCGGTTCCGCAGTCGTTGAATTCGACAAGATCGACAGCGCTCCAGAAGAGAAAGCTCGCGGTATCACCATCAACACCGCTCACGTTGAGTACAACTCGACCATTCGTCACTACGCTCACGTCGACTGCCCAGGTCACGCTGACTACGTGAAGAACATGATCACCGGTGCTGCCCAGATGGACGGCGCGATCCTGGTTTGCTCGGCTGCCGATGGTCCGATGCCACAAACCCGTGAGCACATCCTGCTGTCCCGTCAGGTTGGCGTTCCGTACATCGTGGTCTTCCTGAACAAGGCTGACCTGGTAGACGACGCTGAGCTGCTGGAACTGGTCGAGATGGAAGTTCGCGACCTGCTGTCCACCTACGACTTCCCAGGCGACGATACCCCGATCATCATCGGTTCGGCTCGTATGGCGCTGGAAGGCAAAGACGACAACGAAATGGGCACCACCGCTGTCAAGAAGCTGGTTGAGACTCTGGATACCTACATCCCAGAGCCTGAGCGCGCTATCGACAAGCCGTTCCTGATGCCAATCGAAGACGTATTCTCGATCTCGGGTCGTGGTACCGTTGTTACCGGTCGTATCGAGCGTGGCATCGTCCGCGTTCAAGACGCCC
>NZ_JAFKEC010000112.1 GCF_017848315.1 Pseudomonas palmensis | reverse complement strand
GGTAAATGCTGTGGGGCAGGCGCCGGCGCGCCGCGATCAGGTCGCGGGGCGGGGTAACGTGCGCGGGGGTGAGCCGAGGTTGAGCAGGCTCGTACAGGCAGGGGCGAGGCCCTGGTGAGAATTCGACATGTGTGGCACCCGTTGGCTGATTGTTAGCTCTTGATGTCAGCTGCCCCCTTGTCGGTGGCGGCAGCGCAGATGGCTCCGGGCATCTTATATAACAATGTCGGGTTGTTATGGAAGTACTACCTGCGGTGTATGGTAATACTACTATACGTTGCGTCATAAAAAGCTTCGCCGGCAAGGCCGGCTCCTACATGATCACGGTAGGAGCCGGCCTTGCCGGCGAATGGCGTCGACGCGTTGTCGGAAAGATGCGCTCAGAACGCGAGCTTGTACCCGATCAGCAACAGCATCCCCGCCAGGCAAGGGCGCAGTACGTTGTCGGAAATGCGCCCTGTCAGGTGGCTGCCCAGGTAGATCCCCGGCAACGAGCCCAGCAGCAGGTAGCCCAGCAACGACCAGTCCATGTTGCCCATGCTGGCATGGCCCAGGCCGGCGACCAGGGTCAGAGGTACGGCGTGGGCGATCTCGGTGCCCACCAGGCGCCGGGTGACCAGGTACGGGTACAGCAGAAACAGCGCGACAGTGCCCAGGGCGCCCGCGCCAATCGAGGTCAGTGACACCATCACGCCCAGCACCACGCCAGTGACCACGGTCAGGGCGTTGAGGCTGCGTTCGCTGAGGTGGTAGCGGTCACCGGCGTGCTTGCTGGCAAACGCCTGCAACCGCGACTTGAACAGGATGGCCAGCGCCGTGAGGATCAGCACCACCGCCAGGCCCTGCTTGATCACGCCGTTGAGCGTCTGGGTGTCGGTATGCAGGGTGCTCAGAAACCACAGGGTCAAGGCCGCCGCTGGCACGCTGCCCATGGCCAGCAGCCCGGTGATCTTCCAGTCGATGTTCTTTTGCTTGCTGTGCACCCAGACGCCACTGGCCTTGGTGATGGCCGCATACAACAGGTCGGTGCCCACTGCAGTGGCCGGGTTGATGCCGAACCAGAGCAGGATCGGGGTCATCAACGAACCACCGCCAACGCCGGTCATGCCGACAATGAACCCAACAACCAGGCCTGCGATGGTGAAACCAAAAGAACCTACATCCATAAATACCTAAACACCCAGCGAGCCCGTGATCGGATGGCGCCAGCATAAAGGTTTTTTTATAGCCAAATAGACTTGTTCGTTATTAGTTTATAACCGTAACGCAGCAGGCGAGGGTGCCATCGACCGCCTGGGCGGCCGATGGGCGAGGGCGGGGGTCAGATCTTGAAGCTGTCTACCAGTTGCTTGAGGCGCCCGGCCTGACGCGCCAGGTCATCGCAGTGCTTGAGGGTGTCGTTGAGGTTGGCCACACCCTGCTGGTTGAGCACGTTGATCTGGGTGATGTCCAGGTTCAGGCTCTCGACCACGGCGGTCTGTTCCTCGGTGGCGGCTGCTACCGACTGGTTCATGCCGTCGATCTCGCCAATGCGCAGGGTCACGCTGGTCAGGCGTTCGCCGGCCTGGTTGGCGACCTGCACGCTCTGCTCGCTGGACACCTGGCTGGCGTTCATGTTGTGCACTGCCTCGCGCGACCCCACCTGCAGGGTGGTGATCATCTTGTGGATCTCTTCGGCCGATTCCTGGGTACGGTGCGCCAGGTTGCGCACTTCGTCGGCCACCACGGCAAAGCCGCGACCGGCTTCACCGGCCCGTGCTGCCTCGATGGCGGCGTTGAGTGCCAGCAGGTTGGTCTGCTGCGAGATGCCCTTGATCACGTCGAGGATCTGGCCGATGTCATCGGTGCTGGCGTTGAGGGTTTCGATCTGCTCGCACGACTCGCTGATCTTCTGCGACAACGCCGTCATCGCGCTGATGGTCTCCTGCATCACCTGGCGACCATCGTTGGCCTGGTCGCTGGCACCGCTGGCATGTTGCGAGGCATCGGCGGCGTTGCGCGCGATCTCCTGGGTGGCGGCGCCCAGTTCGTTGATTGCAGCGGCCACGCTATTGGTGCGCAGGCTCTGTTCCTCGGAGCCGATGATCGAGGCGTTGGAGGCGCTCATCACGCGTTCCGACAGGTCGTGCACCTGGCGGGTGGCCGAGGCCACTTCGGAAATCGATGCATGGATGCGCTCCACGAACTGGTTGAAGGCACCGGCCAGTTCGCCGAATTCATCCTTGTTTTCCACGGTCAGGCGCCGGGTCAGGTCGCCTTCGCCCTGGGCGATGTCCTGCATGGCGCGGCCCATGGTGGTGAGGGGGCGCATCAGCACCGGAATCAGCAGGCTCAGCAGGCCGGCGATGGCGGCCACGGCGATCAGCATGGCGATGATGGCCGAGGTGCGGAACTGGCTCAGCGGGGCGTAGGCCTTTGCCTTGTCGATGGACAGGCCGATGTACCAGTCGGCCGACGGCAGGCCGCTGACCGGGGCGAACGAGATGATCCGCTGTTCGCCGTTGAGGGTCACGTCGTGCAGGCCGGCGGCGACCTGCAGGTTGCTGCCGGGGTAGATGTCCTTGAGGTTCTTCATGGCCTGGTCGCTGTCCGGGCTGACGATCATCTGCCCGTCGCGGTCGACCAGGAAGGCGTGGCCGATACCGCCGAAGTCCACGGCATTGATGATGTCCACCAGGGTGGCCAGGCTCAGGTCGCCGCCCACCACGCCGACCAGTTCGCCGTTGCTCTTGACCGGCATCGCAATGGTCACCACCAGTCCGCCGACAGCCGCCAGGTAGGGTGGGGTTAGCATGGGTTTGCCGGCGGCGACAGCAGCGGTGTACCAGGGACGCTGGCGCGGGTCGTAGCCGTCGGGCATTTTCGCGTCCGGGCGCTGGGTGAACACGCCGTTGGTCTGGCCCACATAGGTGAACTGGAAGTTCGATGTGAAGGCGGGCTGGTCGACCAGCCCGGGGAAGTCGGCATTGGCGCCCTGATGGGCGATGTTCTGGGCCAGGTTTTCCAGCACCAGGATGCGCCCGCTCATCCAGTTCTGCACACTGCTGGCTGTCAGCGCGCCGGCCTGGTTGACCGACGATTCGATGTTCTGGCGGATGGTGTTGCGTTGCAGGTAATCGTTGTAGAGGGTGAACAGTGCAAAGGCCAGCACGACGACTGCGCCGGCGCTGAGCAGGATCTTGTGGCGAAATTTCAGGTTCATGTTTCGAGACCTTTAGCCAGATAGGGGAAGTGACGGCGTCACGGGTCGGAGCCTTGTGAGCACCGCCATCGTGAATTGCACGCGACTGACCTTTCAGGTATCGGCTGAAACCACGAAATATTTACGTACCATTTTGACGCGGGGTCAGTCGGCCAGGGCTGCGGTCTGTCTCAGCAACCTCACCAGCTCCTGGGCAGCGCGTTGCAGCGGCTGCTGCTTGAGCCAGAAGGCATGCACCGGCAGGCGCAGTTCATTGCGGGTGTTGCGAAAATCCAGTTGCACCAGTCGCCCGGCCTTGAGCAGCGGGGCAATGCGCGACAGCGGGAAGTCGCCCCAGCCAAGCCCGGCCTCGACCATCTCGATGGCCATGCTCAGGCTGTCGGTGCGCCAGTGCGAGGCGCCGATCAGCACGCGGGGGTCGAGCATCGGCAAATCGCGGCTGGCCACCACGATCTGGCGCACGTTGACCAGGTCTTCGAGGTAGCGCACCTGCTCGCCCAGCGCGGGGTGATGGGGCGAGAGGGTGGCGGTCAGCGACTCCATGCCGACCTGTTCGAAGCGCTGGCGCGGGTCGACCGTCAGCCCGGCAAACGCCAGGCACAGCTGCACGCGACCCTCGTGCAGCAGGTGCAGCGCATCTTCCTGCGGGGCGCTGAGTACCTCCACCTGCAGCAGCGGGTGGCGCTGGCTGATCTGGCCGATGGCCTGGAGCAGCGGCTGGTGATCGATGTCGGGCACCACGCCGATGGCCAGTGTGCTTTCCAGGCCCTGGGAAAGCTCGATGGCGTGCACCTGAAGCTGCGTCAGCTGGTCGGCGATCAGCCGGGCATGGGGCTCCAGCGCCAGGGCCAGCGG
>NZ_JAFKEC010000111.1 GCF_017848315.1 Pseudomonas palmensis | reverse complement strand
CCCACTGCCACAGCAACCAGGCCAGGCCCGCGCCCACCAGTGCCACGACGCCCCACTTGAGCAGGCGCCGGCTATCGAACTTCTGGTTCATGGGCATCCTCAACCCTGGTTCGGCTTGCCGGTCACCAGCCCGACCTGGGCCAGCTCCAGCCGACGCAACAGGTCGAGCACCTCGACCACCTTCTGGTACTGCACCGCCGCGTCGCCGCGCACGATGATCGGGAAGTCCGGGCTGCGCGCCTTCTCGCTGCGCAGGCGCTCTTCCAGTTCGGCCAGGGTCACCGGGTAGGCGTCGAGAAACACCTGCCCGGAATCGTTGACCGAGATCGCCTTGGTCTTGGGCTGGGACAGCGACACCGAGGCACTGGCCTTGGGCAGCTGGATCTGGATGCCCGACACCTGCGCGGTGGCGGTGAGGATGAACATCACCAGCACCACCATCAGCACATCCACCAGCGGGGTGACGTTGATGCTGTCGACGGCCGCGTCGTCGTCATCGTCGTGGGAAGCATTCATGGCTGCCATGGCGCTCTCCTCAGGCCGGTACGGACGGGTGGGCAGCGTGGGCAGCACGCCGGTGGCTGGCCTCGCCGGCCTGGCCTTCGCCATGCAGCTCGGCCAGGCGCGTGATGAACTCGTCGACGAACACGCGCATGTCGGCGCTGACCTCCTTGTTGCGGGTGATCAGGCGGTTGTAGCCAAACAGCGCGGGGATCGCGACGAACAGCCCCATGGCGGTGGCCAGCAACGCCGCGGCCATGCCGGGGGCGATGGCGTTGATGTTCACGTCACCGGCCATCGCGGTGCCCAGGAACACCACCATGATCCCCAGCACGGTGCCCAGCAGGCCGATGTAAGGGCCGCCGGCAATCGCGTTGGACAGGCTCGACAGCTTCGAGCCCAGCGCCTGGTTCTCGCGGGTGCGCACCCCGTCCATGGAGCAGCGAATGGCCTCGATGGTGGCCGCCGACACCGCCGAGGTGTCGAAGCCCTGGGCGCGGCGGGTACGGATCTCCTTGACCGCCACCAGGTACAGGCGCCACAGCGACGAGTGCGTCAGGCGCTCGCCCAGGGCGGTGTCGTCGGCGAACATCTCAAGGCGCGTGCCGATGTTGGCGAACTGCTCGCGAAACAGCCGGTTGGCCTGGCTGACGTGGTTGAGGGTGCGATTCTTGCGCAGCATGATCACCCACGACTGCACCATCATCAGCACCAGCACCGCGATGATGATCCAGGCGTCCAGCGGCACCGCCTTGAGCAGAAAGCCCAGGCTGCCGAAACCGAAACCGGACTGCTCTTCATCCACTCCGTACACCACCAGGCGCGACTCGGCGCCCTGGGCCAGCGCGTCGGCCTGCAGCACCGGCACGGCGCGGGCGATGCGCGACAGGCGCAGCTCGTCCATCGCCCCCACGAACGGCACATAGGCGCCGGCCGGCTGACCCTCGGCCGGCGGCAGGTCGGCGCCGATGGCCAGGGTCGAATTGAACGCCGGCACCGCCGCGGTCAGGCTGGCGACCTGGCGCCCGTCCACCAGCAGGCTGAGCGTACCGCCCTCGCCCACCAGCGCCAGGTGTTGCCACTGACCGGCATCGAGCACCTGGCCGGCAGCGCTGCGCAGGCCGTTGACCTCGACGAACGGCAGGCCCTGGCTCACACCCAGCAGCAGGCGGTTTTCGCCTTCATGGCGGGCCAGCAGCAACTGATCGCCCAGCAGTTGGTCCTGGCGTACCCAGGCGCTGAAGGTGAAGGCAGCGCCAGCCGGCAGTTGCAGCGACGGGCTGGGTGCCAGCAGCAGCGGCTGGCCGTTGAACTGGATGGCGCGACCGATGATGCCCTCGATGCTCGCCGCACTGCCCTGGGCCTGGTTGCCGTAGGGGCTGGCGTCACGCGGTGCGGCGCCGTCGAAGTGCATCAGCAGGGTGTAGTCGGCATCGAAGGCCGGTTGCGCATTGGCCGGCTGCGCCTTGGGGTTGCCGTAGTACATCCACAGGTCCTGGCGCTGGCCGCCCTGCACGTCCGGCACGTCGACCCAGATCAGCGCCATGCCCATCAGCGGGTCGAAGCTTTCGATCTGGTGGTTGAGCACGGTCTTGTCGTCGCTGGCCACGAAGCGGATGTCCGCGCCGTTTTCATTGACCCCGTCAAAGCTGAAATTGCCGGTGTGCAGGCGTACCAGCAGTGCCGTGCGGCCCAGCGACTGGGTCAGCGCCGCGCCCTGGGGCGTGGTGTCGACGGAAATCTGCTTGCGGAACTGCCAGTCGTCCTGCCACCAGGCACTGGCGCTGCCCGGCAGGGCAAAGCCCAGGCAAATGAGCAGGGTCAAGATGAGGCGTTGCATGGAATGTCTCCAGGGTCGATGCCGATGGGGTCAGAAGGTTGCCTGTACGCTGAAGTGCAGACGCGAGTGGTTTTTCTCGGTGTTCGCGCCGTCCTTGAGCGGCAGGCCCCAGTCCAGGCTGCCGGACAGCCAGTCGTTGAGGGTGGCGCGGGTGCCCAGGCCGACGCTGGCCAGGCTGAAGTGGTCGTCCTGCTCGGGCAGCGGGTCCTGCAGCGACAGCTGCGCGCCTTCGGCGAACACATAGAAGCGCCAGTCGCTGATGTAGCTGCCCACGTAGCGGCCCAGCGAGGGCGTGCGCAGTTCCTGGGAGAACAGCAGGCCGTCGTCGCCGGTGCGTTCGGCGGCCAGGTAGCCGCGCACCGAGGTGGCGCCGCCGGCAGCGAACTGTTCGTTGGACACCAGGGCCCCGGAGGCCAGTTGAAAGCCCAGCTTGGTTGCGCTCTGCCAGTCGCCGGCAAACGTGAAGGTGTAGTTCGCATCGCCCTTGAGCGCGGCGAAACTGGAGTCGGCGCGGTAGCGCTTGTAGTCGAAGGCCTCGTCGTCGCTGCCGTAGCCGAACAGCCGGCGTGTGCCGGCCACCAGGCTCAGGCCCAGCCCCAGCTGCGAGGCTTCGGTATAGCGAAAGCCGTTGTAGGCCAGGGTGATCGGTGCGTACTTGAGCGGCACGGTATCGCGCTCGCCGCCCAGTTCGACCTGCTCGTCGAAGTCCTTGAAGTCGATGCCCACGGAAAACGAGTTGGCCCAGTTGCCGTCCGGCACCAGTGAGTAGATCGCCGACAGCCCGTAGGAATGGCCCTTGCCCAGCACGTTGCTGCCGCCCACGGTGGCCACACTGCTGTCGGACTTGTAGCCGCTGGCCTGCAGGGTCCAGCGCGGGTTCAGGGGCGCGCTGTATGAACCGGACCACACCTGCGCGTTGTCGGTGTCCTGGGGGGCGGTGAACCAGGTCAGCGACACGCTGTGACCCAGTTGCCAGAGGTTGTTGTAGCCCACGGTGGCCACGCTGCGCAGCTTTCTGGTGTCGGCGCTGTAGTCGTTGTTCAGGCCGATGCTGGCGTGCCAGGGCTGCTTGTCTTCGACCTGCAGGTCGACGTCCAGGGTGCCGGGGCGCTGGCCTTCGCGCACCAGTGGCATCACCTGGCGCCCGGGGCCGCGGTTGAGTGCGGCCAGTTCGCCCTGGACCTTGGCAAAGTCCGGCACCTGGCCCTCGCTCAGGGCCGGCACCTGCTCGCGGATCTCCACGGGCGAGTAATGCCTGGCGCCGACCACTCGTACCCGGCCGACCCTGGTTTCGCTGACCTGCAGGTACACCACGCCGCCTTCGACCTGCTGCTCGGGCAGCTCGACGAACACCGACTGATAGCCCAGCGCCTGATAGCGTTTCTGCAGGGCCTCACGGGCGCCTTCCAGATCCACCAGGGTCTTCTGCGGGCCGAGGTAGGGGTACACCGCCTCCTCGATGGCGCGGGCATCGAGCACCGTGTTGCCGCGCACCACGTACTCGTTGATGTCGACGCGACGCTCGGCCTGTTCGGCGCTTGCGTGGTGGGTTCCCAGGGCCAGCAGCATCACTGCGCCGGCTCGCCACCCGTTGAAAAACAAATGCTCCACACCGCCCCCTCGTTCAAGGAAATCCGTCTGGCCCAGGGCCGTGTCTTATGAATGGTTGTCTGCGCCGCCGTGACCGGCGTGGCGGGCCAGCCAGCTGTGCAGCTGGGCCAGGTTGAGGCTGAACTCGGGCATCTGCGCCAGGCCCGCGTTGCATACCTCGTTGACGATCGACTGCAGCAGGCGCGTGGCCTGCTGGCAGGCCAGCAGTGCGTTGAGGTCGTGGCTGAACAGGTTGAAGCTCCACACCCGCGACTTGAGTTCCAGGCCCACGAACCAGCGGAACAGCAGGTTGTAGTTGAGCTGTTCGTAGAGTTGTTTTTCGCTGGGGACCGAATACAGCAGCTGCAACAGCAGCAGGTGCATCAGGGTGTGCGGGGCGATGCTCATCGCGTTGCGCCGGGCCAGGTCGGCCAGCTCCTGCGCGTGGGCGGCCAGCAGTTCCTCGACCCTGGGCTTGAGCATCACCAGCGAATGGCCTGGCGGGATGCAGCTGGAGACTTCCTTGAGCGCGCTTTGCCAGTCGTCCTGGGACACGATCCACACCCAGGGTGCGCCGTAGCGGTACACCGACACCGGTTGCTTGCGCGCGGCTTCGACGATCTTCGCCAGGCGTTGATCGAGTTCCTGCATTCCGACTTTTGCGTAGCGTTCCATGGTTCCCATCGCTCCACTCCCTTCGTCCCTGTGCGGCTGCGCAGTGACTGCACATACCCATGACGGGGGTGGCGCTTTGCTACCGAACTTTTGTCACCAAAGCTTCATGAAGAGAGATGCAGGGCCTGGGCTATCCAGCGCCCTCAGGGTCGTGCGC
>NZ_JAFKEC010000110.1 GCF_017848315.1 Pseudomonas palmensis | reverse complement strand
TACAAATCTTCGGCTTACTGTGTCTTCACAACACCGCAATCTGGTCGTTCGACGCAAATTGCTTGGGTGTTATATGGTCAAGCCTCACGGGCAATTAGTATTGGTTAGCTCAACGCCTCACAGCGCTTACACACCCAACCTATCAACGTCGTAGTCTTCGACGGCCCTTCAGGGAGCTCAAGGCTCCAGTGAGATCTCATCTTGAGGCAAGTTTCCCGCTTAGATGCTTTCAGCGGTTATCTCTTCCGAACATAGCTACCCGGCAATGCCACTGGCGTGACAACCGGAACACCAGAGGTTCGTCCACTCCGGTCCTCTCGTACTAGGAGCAGCCCCTCTCAAATCTCAAACGTCCACGGCAGATAGGGACCGAACTGTCTCACGACGTTCTAAACCCAGCTCGCGTACCACTTTAAATGGCGAACAGCCATACCCTTGGGACCGGCTTCAGCCCCAGGATGTGATGAGCCGACATCGAGGTGCCAAACACCGCCGTCGATATGAACTCTTGGGCGGTATCAGCCTGTTATCCCCGGAGTACCTTTTATCCGTTGAGCGATGGCCCTTCCATACAGAACCACCGGATCACTAAGACCTACTTTCGTACCTGCTCGACGTGTCTGTCTCGCAGTCAAGCGCGCTTTTGCCTTTATACTCTACGACCGATTTCCGACCGGTCTGAGCGCACCTTCGTACTCCTCCGTTACTCTTTAGGAGGAGACCGCCCCAGTCAAACTACCCACCATACACTGTCCTCGATCCGGATAACGGACCTGAGTTAGAACCTCAAAGTTGCCAGGGTGGTATTTCAAGGATGGCTCCACGCAGACTGGCGTCCACGCTTCAAAGCCTCCCACCTATCCTACACAAGCAAATTCAAAGTCCAGTGCAAAGCTATAGTAAAGGTTCACGGGGTCTTTCCGTCTAGCCGCGGATACACTGCATCTTCACAGCGATTTCAATTTCACTGAGTCTCGGGTGGAGACAGCGCCGCCATCGTTACGCCATTCGTGCAGGTCGGAACTTACCCGACAAGGAATTTCGCTACCTTAGGACCGTTATAGTTACGGCCGCCGTTTACCGGGGCTTCGATCAAGAGCTTCGCGTTAGCTAACCCCATCAATTAACCTTCCGGCACCGGGCAGGCGTCACACCCTATACGTCCACTTTCGTGTTTGCAGAGTGCTGTGTTTTTAATAAACAGTCGCAGCGGCCTGGTATCTTCGACCGGCATGAGCTTACGGAGCAAGTCCTTCACCCTCACCGGCGCACCTTCTCCCGAAGTTACGGTGCCATTTTGCCTAGTTCCTTCACCCGAGTTCTCTCAAGCGCCTTGGTATTCTCTACCCAACCACCTGTGTCGGTTTGGGGTACGGTTCCTGGTTACCTGAAGCTTAGAAGCTTTTCTTGGAAGCATGGCATCAACCACTTCGTCGCCTAATGGCAACTCGTCATCAGCTCTCGGCCTTAAGATCCCGGATTTACCTAAGATCTCAGCCTACCACCTTAAACTTGGACAACCAACGCCAAGCTGGCCTAGCCTTCTCCGTCCCTCCATCGCAATAACCAGAAGTACAGGAATATTAACCTGTTTTCCATCGACTACGCTTTTCAGCCTCGCCTTAGGGACCGACTAACCCTGCGTCGATTAACGTTGCGCAGGAAACCTTGGTCTTTCGGCGTGGGAGTTTTTCACTCCCATTGTCGTTACTCATGTCAGCATTCGCACTTCTGATACCTCCAGCAAGCTTCTCAACTCACCTTCACAGGCTTACAGAACGCTCCTCTACCGCATCACCTAAGTGATACCCGTAGCTTCGGTGTATGGTTTGAGCCCCGTTACATCTTCCGCGCAGGCCGACTCGACTAGTGAGCTATTACGCTTTCTTTAAAGGGTGGCTGCTTCTAAGCCAACCTCCTAGCTGTCTAAGCCTTCCCACATCGTTTCCCACTTAACCATAACTTTGGGACCTTAGCTGACGGTCTGGGTTGTTTCCCTTTTCACGACGGACGTTAGCACCCGCCGTGTGTCTCCCATGCTCGGCACTTGTAGGTATTCGGAGTTTGCATCGGTTTGGTAAGTCGGGATGACCCCCTAGCCGAAACAGTGCTCTACCCCCTACAGTGATACATGAGGCGCTACCTAAATAGCTTTCGAGGAGAACCAGCTATCTCCGAGCTTGATTAGCCTTTCACTCCGATCCACAGGTCATCCGCTAACTTTTCAACGGTAGTCGGTTCGGTCCTCCAGTCAGTGTTACCTAACCTTCAACCTGCCCATGGATAGATCGCCCGGTTTCGGGTCTATACCCAGCGACTAAACGCCCTATTAAGACTCGCTTTCGCTACGCCTCCCCTATTCGGTTAAGCTCGCCACTGAATATAAGTCGCTGACCCATTATACAAAAGGTACGCAGTCACCTAACAAAGTAGGCTCCCACTGCTTGTACGCATACGGTTTCAGGATCTATTTCACTCCCCTCTCCGGGGTTCTTTTCGCCTTTCCCTCACGGTACTGGTTCACTATCGGTCAGTCAGTAGTATTTAGCCTTGGAGGATGGTCCCCCCATATTCAGACAAAGTTTCTCGTGCTCCGTCCTACTCGATTTCATGACTAAGAGATTTTCGCGTACAGGGCTATCACCCACTATGGCCGCACTTTCCAGAGCGTTCCGCTAATCTCAAAGCCACTTAAGGGCTAGTCCCCGTTCGCTCGCCACTACTAAGGGAATCTCGGTTGATTTCTTTTCCTCAGGGTACTTAGATGTTTCAGTTCCCCTGGTTCGCCTCTTGCACCTATGTATTCAGTACAAGATACCTGACTTATGCCAGGTGGGTTCCCCCATTCAGAGATCTCCGGATCAAAGTCTGTTTGCCGACTCCCCGAAGCTTATCGCAGGCTACCACGTCTTTCATCGCCTCTGACTGCCAAGGCATCCACCGTATGCGCTTCTTCACTTGACCATATAACCCCAAGCAATCTGGTTATACTGTGAAGACAACATTCGCCGAAAACTTGTAATTACTCACAAATTTTACCTTAGCCTGAACACACACCAGTGAAAGTGCTGTCCAGTCTATCTTTCTATCACATACCCAAATTTTTAAAGAACGATTCTGATAAAGTTCAGAAATCAATATTCGACGCGAATATTCATTTCTAAGCTTTGACAAACTAGCAAGCGGGGTGGTGGAGCCAAGCGGGATCGAACCGCTGACCTCCTGCGTGCAAGGCAGGCGCTCTCCCAGCTGAGCTATGGCCCCAGCAAATTGGTGGGTCTGGGCAGATTCGAACTGCCGACCTCACCCTTATCAGGGGTGCGCTCTAACCAACTGAGCTACAGACCCAATCGAAGGTTGCTAACCTAATCGTCTTCTTCAATGAATCAAGCAATTCGTGTGGGAGCTTATGAGACAGCTGATGTCGTCGATTAAGGAGGTGATCCAGCCGCAGGTTCCCCTACGGCTACCTTGTTACGACTTCACCCCAGTCATGAATCACACCGTGGTAACCGTCCTCCCGAAGGTTAGACTAGCTACTTCTGGTGCAACCCACTCCCATGGTGTGACGGGCGGTGTGTACAAGGCCCGGGAACGTATTCACCGCGACATTCTGATTCGCGATTACTAGCGATTCCGACTTCACGCAGTCGAGTTGCAGACTGCGATCCGGACTACGATCGGTTTTGTGAGATTAGCTCCACCTCGCGGCTTGGCGACCCTCTGTACCGACCATTGTAGCACGTGTGTAGCCCAGGCCGTAAGGGCCATGATGACTTGACGTCATCCCCACCTTCCTCCGGTTTGTCACCGGCAGTCTCCTTAGAGTGCCCACCATAACGTGCTGGTAACTAAGGACAAGGGTTGCGCTCGTTACGGGACTTAACCCAACATCTCACGACACGAGCTGACGACAGCCATGCAGCACCTGTCTCAATGTTCCCGAAGGCACCAATCCATCTCTGGAAAGTTCATTGGATGTCAAGGCCTGGTAAGGTTCTTCGCGTTGCTTCGAATTAAACCACATGCTCCACCGCTTGTGCGGGCCCCCGTCAATTCATTTGAGTTTTAACCTTGCGGCCGTACTCCCCAGGCGGTCAACTTAATGCGTTAGCTGCGCCACTAAAATCTCAAGGATTCCAACGGCTAGTTGACATCGTTTACGGCGTGGACTACCAGGGTATCTAATCCTGTTTGCTCCCCACGCTTTCGCACCTCAGTGTCAGTATGAGCCCAGGTGGTCGCCTTCGCCACTGGTGTTCCTTCCTATATCTACGCATTTCACCGCTACACAGGAAATTCCACCACCCTCTGCCCTACTCTAGCTCGCCAGTTTTGGATGCAGTTCCCAGGTTGAGCCCGGGGATTTCACATCCAACTTAACGAACCACCTACGCGCGCTTTACGCCCAGTAATTCCGATTAACGCTTGCACCCTCTGTATTACCGCGGCTGCTGGCACAGAGTTAGCCGGTGCTTATTCTGTCGGTAACGTCAAAACAGCAAGGTATTCGCTTACTGCCCTTCCTCCCAACTTAAAGTGCTTTACAATCCGAAGACCTTCTTCACACACGCGGCATGGCTGGATCAGGCTTTCGCCCATTGTCCAATATTCCCCACTGCTGCCTCCCGTAGGAGTCTGGACCGTGTCTCAGTTCCAGTGTGACTGATCATCCTCTCAGACCAGTTACGGATCGTAGCCTTGGTGAGCCATTACCTCACCAACTAGCTAATCCGACCTAGGCTCATCTGATAGCGCAAGGCCCGAAGGTCCCCTGCTTTCTCCCGTAGGACGTATGCGGTATTAGCGTTCCTTTCGAAACGTTGTCCCCCACTACCAGGCAGATTCCTAGGTATTACTCACCCGTCCGCCGCTGAATCGAAGAGCAAGCTCTTCTCATCCGCTCGACTTGCATGTGTTAGGCCTGCCGCCAGCGTTCAATCTGAGCCATGATCAAACTCTTCAGTTCAATACTGCTTGGGTTTTGAGAAAACCCTAAACTTGGCTCAGCATTCTCAAATGACTTACTTTCAAATCTTTCGATTTTCGTGCAGTCACTTGTGATGCTGATAATCTTTCTGACTATCAGTCTGAGCTCACAAGCACCCACACGAATTGCTTGATTCAATTGTTAAAGAGCGGTTGGTCAAGAACTTTTCGTCTCAACCGAGGCGCGCATTCTACGCTTTCCTCAGAGTCTGTCAAGCGTTTATTTTGAAGTTTTTCGTTTCACTTCAAACACTTGACTCGCTTCGATCTCTCGTAGCGGGAGGCGAATTCTACAGCGTTACAACCTGCTGTCAACCACCTTTTTCACCGC
>NZ_JAFKEC010000010.1 GCF_017848315.1 Pseudomonas palmensis | reverse complement strand
GTAGAGAGGCGGGGCGGGTGGGGCAATTGGATCCAGATTTTTTCGGCAGTGGTGTCTACCGGTGCTGGTTTTCTTGCTCTTGCTCTTGCTCTTGCGGTTGCTGTTGCTTTGCTTTTGATCTTTCCGTCCTTCAGGAGGCCGAATGGAGCCTGCGTGTAGTGGGGTGTAGGGCCATGGATGGCCCGGAAAGTGCCGACGGGCAGGGATGCCCGTACGGTGCGGCCCCACGGAGCGTGGGTGGAATGAGGGGACCCGTAGCGAAGCGTAGGGCCGGATGCTGGACGGAGCGGTTTTGCTTACTTTTTCCAAGAAAAAAGTAAGCCGCTGTAAGAGCGGAAGGGGCCTTCGGCGTCTCTGTCCATGCTGGATAAGCTCGCTAACCTTACAACCGTCGCTCCCCGGGAAGGGGGCCGAGAGATTATCCGGCACGGGCGGTGATCCAAGCGCCCCACAAGCCCCCCTGAAGAACCGGAACATCAAAAGCACGATCAGCAGTGCGATGGTGAGCCAGTCACCCGACCATGCCCCGCTCTTCCTCACGCAAGGTCAACACCTCGACCCCCTGCGCCGTCACTGCCACCGTATGCTCCCACTGTGCCGACAGGCTGCGGTCCCGGGTGATCACCGTCCACCCGTCCTTGAGCGTACGCACCCCACGCCCACCTTGGTTGATCATCGGCTCGATGGTGAACACCATGCCCGGCTTGAGCACCAGCCCGCTGTTGCGGTGTCCGTAGTGCAGCACCTGCGGCGCCTCGTGCATCTGCCTGCCGATGCCGTGCCCGCAGTACTCACGCACCACGTTGTAACCCGCGCCCTCGGCAAGCCGCTGTATCGCATGCCCCACATCACCCAGCGTGGCCCCGGGCCGCACCTGGCGAATGCCCGCCCACAATGCGGCATAGGTGGTATCGACCAATTGCCGCGCCTCGTCGGCAATGGCGCCCACCGCATACATCTTCGACGAGTCGGCAATGTAACCACCCTGTTCCAGGGTGATGTCCACATTGATGATCGACCCCGCCTTCAGCACCTCGTCGGCACTTGGCACGCCGTGGCACACCACATGGTCGACGGAGGTGTTGAGCGAATACTTGAACCCGTACTGCCCCTTGCTGGCCGGACGCGCCTTGAGCACATCGACGATGTACGCCTCGGCACGGTCGTTGATCTGCAAGGTGCTGACCCCTGGCGCGACAAAGCCGTCCAGGTGCTCGAACACCCGCGTCAGCAATTGCCCGGCGGTACGCATCAAGGCCAGCTGCTGCGGGTTCTTCAGGATCACCTCGCTCATGCGATCAGCTCCCTGAGGCTGGCCTGCTCCTGGCGCAGCAACTGGCGCAACAGTTCCTGGTAGGTCATGTGCGGGTTGAGCTCGGCCAGCATGCCGATGCGAATCCAGTACTCGGCCTGCGCGTTGATCGAGCGCGACACCGCGCCGCTGGCAATGCGCAGGTCTTCATGCAGCGCGTCATCGATCTTGACGATACCCATTTTAATACTCACTCTGTATACGAAACGTATATATAGCATATAGCCGGTGTGTTGTTCGAGGCCGGCGCCGCAAAGGGGCTGCGGTTGCGATAAACTCCGGCCATGAACCTCGATACCCGCATCAAGTTCCGCCACCTGCTGTGCTTTCTCGAAATCGCCCGTCAAGGCAGTTTCGCCAAGGCCGCCGACGCCGTGGCCATCAGCCAGCCGGCGATTTCCAAGACCCTCAAGGAGCTCGAAGAACTGCTGCAGACGCGATTGTTCGAGCGCGGCAAGCAGGGTGTCGAGCTGACTGCGGCCGGGGTGCGCTTCATGCGCTACGCCGGCCCGTGCGTACAGGCCCTGCGCGAAGGGGTGAGTACCCTGCGCGGCGAGGAACACGCGCCGCCGCAGGTGAAGATCGGCGTGCTCTCGACCGTCGAAAGCCTGCTCATCCCCGAAGTGATCTGCCGCCTGCACCAGCGCCACCCGGCCCTGGTGGTCAGCGTTGCCACCGGCCCCAGTGCGCACCTGCTGGCGCAGTTGCACGTGGGGGAGCTGGACCTGGTGATCGGGCGCATGACCGACAGCCCGCAGATCCAGGGCCTGCTGTTCGAGCATCTGTACAGCGAGTCGATGTCGCTGGTGGTGCGCCCCGGCCACCCGCTGCTGGCACGCAGCCCGATCGAGCGCAACCAGGTGGGCCAGTACCCGCTGGTACTGCCCCTGGCCGGCACCACCATTCGCAAGCATGCCGACAGCCTGTTCGTGCAATGCGCCATCGAACAACCGCAGCAACGTCTGGAAACGCTTTCCCCGGCACTGAGCCGGCGCTATGTGCTGGGCAGCGATGCGGTGTGGGTGGCCCCGCGTGATGCGGTGCGGGTCGACCTGCAGCGGGGCGAGCTGTGCGAGCTCGACCTGGGCGTGCGCGAACCCGGTGGCTCGGTGGGTATCTGCAGCAATGCCGCGCTGCCACAGGCCCTGCCGGCCCAGTGGTTGTGCCAGGTGCTGCGCGAAGTGGCGGGGCAGTACCGCGAAGGACACTACCCGTAGATTTCATCCAGATCCGGGGCGTTGGCTGCAATACTGGCCACTGGCTTATCGGCTGCATGAAGAAGCCTTCACCTGGCTGAACTTCTCGACCTTTTGTCGCTCTCATGCCGGTAGCCATTGGTCGTGGCCGCCTGATAAGCTCGCGGCTTTACTCGATTGCCCTTTTGGCGCATGAACAAGGAAATAGCATGAAACAGCATCGGTTGGCGGCTGCGGTTGCCCTGGTTAGCCTGGTACTGGCGGGTTGCGATTCGCAGACCAGCGTCGAGCTGAAGACCCCGGCACAGAAAGCTTCCTACGGTATCGGCCTGAACATGGGCAAGAGCCTGGCACAGGAAGGCATGGACGATCTCGACTCCAAGGCCGTGGCCCAGGGCATCGAGGACGCTGTCGGCAAGAAGGAACAGAAGATCAAGGACGAAGACCTGGTCGAAGCCTTCGCCGCGCTGCAGAAGCGTGCTGAAGAACGCCTGGTCAAGATGAGCGAAGAGTCGGCCGCCGCCGGCAAGAAGTTCCTTGAAGAAAACGGCAAGAAGGACGGCGTGGTCACCACCGCGTCGGGCCTGCAGTACCAGATCGTGAAGAAGGCCGAAGGCGCCCAGCCCAAGCCTACCGACGTGGTCACTGTTCACTACGAAGGCAAGCTGATCGACGGCAAGGTGTTCGACAGCTCCGTCGAGCGCGGCAGCCCGATCGACCTGCCGGTCAGCGGCGTGATTCCGGGTTGGGTCGAAGGCCTGCAACTGATGCACGTGGGCGAGAAGGTCAAGCTGTTCATTCCGGCTGACCTTGCCTATGGCGCACAGAGCCCTAGCCCGATGATCCCGGCCAACTCGGTACTGGTGTTCGATCTGGAACTGATCGCCATCAAGGACCCGGCCAAGGCAGCAGAAGACGCTGCTGAGAAGTAAGCGTCCCGCTGTGTGCACAACGCCCCGTCTCGACGGGGCGTTGTCGTTTATGGATCGGGCTGAACCGTGGGAGCGATCTGACGTCACACCTTGGTGGCGTGCGCAACTGTGACGGCTTTCGCAAAGTGACCGCGTAATGAAACAGGTGTGTAAAAAACGCCCGATTTGACCCAGGCCCTTGCCTGACGGGCACGTCGAGCCTGAAAATGGCCTCTGTTCACAAGGTTATCCACAAATACTGTGGATAACCTTCCCGGCCCTGCCGTTGGAGGTGGTATGAAAGCACCCTGGAATTTTGCCCGTTTTCTGCCGCTGGCCGAGCGCCTGTTGAGCCGGGGGCGCCTGCCAGCGCTGATCTTCGCCGTGGCGCGCAAGGGCCCGAGCCTGGGCAAGCTCAAGGATGACGTACGCCTGCTGCAGGCGCTGTGCGTGGCGTGGTGGCGTGGCGAGTATCGTGCCATCAGCTCAAGGGCGCTACTGACCATCGTCGCCGGCCTGCTGTACTTTGTCAGCCCGCTGGACGCGATCCCGGACTGGCTGCCCGGCATCGGCCTGCTCGACGATCTCGCCGTACTGGCCTGGGTGCTGAAGACGTTTGACAGCGAGCTGGCGGCTTTTCGCGCCTGGCGCAATCGTCAGTCTCCCGAGAAACTGCGCGTGGTCGAGCGCCTCCCCGACACCCCCGAAGCGTTGCGGCTGGAGCAGGGAAAGCGCTAAATCCGGTTACACCCTGCAATACTGCGCCGGCTGGTACTATATTTGGCATAAGCGCTATACCGAGCGATTACATGCGCAGGTTCTTACAAGGGGGTTGTAATGGGTATTCAGGTTATCAGCCGAGACGGTCAACCCGAGTACGCGGTCGTGCCCTGGGAGCACTATCAAGCGTTGTTGAAGGCGGCAGGTCAACCGGCCGCCACGGCGCAGCCGGCAGGCGTCAACGCCAGCGCCGCTGCACCCACGCCGGCCAGCCTGCCCGCGTTGGGCGAGCTGGCCGCGTTGCGTGAGGCCAAGGGCCTGGCTGCCGAGCAGCTGGCGCGCAAGGTGGGCATCAGTCCGGTGTACCTGGCGCTGATTGAAAGCGGTGAGCGCGAGCCGGATGCCGCGATCCGCCGCAGCCTGGCCTGGGAGCTGGGCGTGGCAGGCTGGAGCGAGCCGTCGTGAGCGGCGTGCGGATCAGCCGTCAGCAATGGGAGGGGCTGCTGGGCGAGCTGGACGTGGCACGCCGGCAACGCCACCTGCTGACCTACCGCGCCTTGCTCGAACGCCTGGAGCTGCCAAGCCCGGCGATGCAGACCCTGACCGCCGCGCTTGAGTACCTGGCGGTGATCGATGCACGCGCCGAGCAGCCACTGCGCAGCTCGCTGGTGATCAGCCAGGGGGCCAGCCGATTGCCACGTACCGGCTTTTTCGAATGCGTCGAGCGCCTGGGGCGGTTTTCCGGGCCATCGGACGGCATGGCCGCAGCATCCTGGCATGCCTCGGAAGTGGTACGGGTGTTCGAGTACAGCTATCCCGAACAGGCCTGAGGCGCCAGCGCCGTATCGATCAGGTACAGGCTGTGCCCGGGCACATCCTTGGCATGGTGCTTGGCCTGGGAGGCGAGGTCGGCCAGTTGGCCGGCATCCAGTTGCGCGCAGGTATGCGCATGCAGTTGCACCACACCGATCGAGAGTGACAGCAACGGGAATTCCTGGCGCTGGCCCAGGCGGTTGTGCGCGATGAAGCACCCGGCCTCCAGGTGCTCGGTGCGGTAGAAGCGCCGACAGGCATTCTGAAAGTCGTCCAGCAGCACGTTCAGGCGCTGCTCCCAATCCTTCGAACCCAGTACCAGCATGAAGTCGTCGCCACCGATATGGCCGACGAAGTCCCGGCTGGGGTCGACCCGTTCGCTCAGGCACTGGGCCAGGCTCAACAGCACTTCGTCGCCCTTGGCATAGCCATAGATGTCGTTGAAGGGCTTGAAGCTGTCGATGTCCACATAACAGATCGCCGCCTCGCGCTGTTGCTGCAGCAAGCGGGTCAGGCATTGCTGGATCGGCACGTTGCCCGGCAACAGAGTCAGCGGGTTGGCATAGCGGGCCTGCTGCAGCTTCTGTTCGGTGATCAGCTTGAGCACGTCGATCACCCGCCCCAGGCCCAGGTAGCGACCGTTCTGGGTAATGATGAAGTCTTCCTCGATGCGCTGGCGCGCGCGGCTGGTCAGCAGGCGGCTGACCTTCTGCAGCGACTGGTTGAGCTCCACCGCCAGAAAGTCCTCGTTCATCAGCCGGCTGATCGGCTTGCGCGCATACAGGTCGGTGGCGAACGGCTTGAGCAGCGCGTCGGACAGCGAATGGCGGTGCACGATGCCGCAGGGGCGCTGGGCATGGTCGAGCACAGCCAGCGAGTTGAGGTTGGCCTGGCGGCGAAACAGCGCCAGTACCTCCAGGGTCGCCGTATCACCGCTCACGGCCGGTTGCTCGTTGAGCAGCGCACTCAGATCGCGGCCGTCCTCACCCAGCACCACCGCGCCACTGTGCGTCGCTGACGGCAGCATGGCGGTAGCGTCGCGGGGCGGTTGCTCCTGCGGCCGGCACAGCAGGTAGCCCTGTACCAGGTCGACCCCCATCTCGGTGAGCACCGCCAGCTCCTCGGCCAGCTCGATGCCCTCGGCAATCACCTTGGCCCGCGACGCCTTGGCGATCTGCAGGATCGAGCCGACGAACTCGCGCTTGACCGCATCCTGGTGAATGCCGTCGATGAAATGCCGGTCGATCTTGACGTAGTCCGGGCGCAGTTCCGACCACAGGCGCAGGCTGGAATAGCCGGCGCCCAGGTCGTCCAGGGCAATCGAAAAGCCCATGTCGCGGTAGTGGTGCAGGGCGTTGAACAGCAGCTGGAAGTCGTCGGTGGGGGTTTGTTCGGTCAACTCGATGACCACCCGGCTGGGTGGGATGCCCAGGCTCTGCAGCAGCTTGAGCGTGCGCCCGGACTGGTATTGCGGCTCGAGCAACGACTCGGGCGACACGTTGAGGAACAGCTTGCCTTCCAGTTGCTGCTGGCTGAAACGCCGGCACGCGCTTTCGCGGCAGGCCACCTCCAGTTCGGTCAGGCGGCCGGCATGGCGGGCCACGGCGAACAGGTTGATGGGGGAGTGCAGCGGGCTGTTGGACGGGCCGCGGCTGAGGGCTTCATAACCGAGGATGCGTCGCTCGGACAGGCAGACGATGGGTTGGAACAGGCTGTGCAAGCCGCTTTGAGCCAGGATGGAGCTCAACGCGCTGAGCTGTTCGGTCACGGTCATGGCAGGGCTACCTTGAAAAAAAGGGACTGGGGCCATCGGCGCCCAGTCCCTTATTTCACGACAGAATGATGACTGTTTGATGACCCGAAAAGGGCACCGTCACATTATTTTGCCATTATCGTTTCAGTGCTTGGCCACCGAGGAATTCAGCCCCAGGTAGTCCAGCAGGATGCGCCCGGTTTCGGCGAGGTACGCGTCATCTTCCGGCTTGGTGTCATCCGGCTCGACCGGCAGGGCGTCTTCGTCTTCCTTCTTCAGTTCCTTGAGCGGCTCTTCGCCCTTGGCCTTGCGCCGGATGTTTTCCAGCGCCAGCTGCTTGCCTTCGATGTCGGCATGGCGAGCGCGGCGTTCCACCTCGTTGAGGCTGACGGTCTTCTCGTTCATCAACTGCTGGGTCAGGGCCAGGCGATCGCGAATGTAGACGAACTCCGGGTCCTTGGCGCTGCGGTTTTCGTGGCGTGCCTTGAGTTGCGCAAGGAACGGCTTGAACGGGTCGACGGCCGGCTTGATGGCCGGGCGGATGGTGTCCCACGGCATGGCTTCGGGCAGGGCGCTCTCGCCGATCTCCTTGGTGTCGATGATCGACGGGTAGTCGATGTCCGGCAACACGCCCTGGTGCTGGGTGCTCTGCCCGGAAACCCGGTAGAACTTGGCCAGGGTCAGCTTGAGCTCGCCGTGGTTGAGCGGCTGGATGGTCTGCACGGTGCCTTTGCCGAAGGTCTGGCCACCGATGATCAGGGCACGGTGGTAGTCCTGCATGGCGCCGGCGAAAATCTCCGAGGCCGAGGCCGACAGGCGATTGACCAGCAGCGCCAGCGGGCCCTTGTAGAAGGCGCCGGTGTTTTCGTCTTCGAGCACGTCGACACGGCCGTCGGCGTTGCGTACCAGCACGGTGGGGCCCTTGTCGATGAACAGGCTGGTCAGCTCGGTGGCTTCCTGCAGGGAGCCGCCGCCGTTGTTGCGCAGGTCGATGACCACGCCGTCGACCTTTTCCTTCTGCAGTTCGGTGAGCAGTTTCTTCACGTCACGGGTGGTGGACTTGTACTCCGGATCCCCGGCGCGGAACGCCTTGAAGTCGAGGTAGAAGGCCGGGATCTCGATGATGCCCAGCTTGTAGTCGCGTCCGTCCTGCTTGAGCTTGAGCACCGACTTCTTGGCTGCCTGTTCTTCGAGCTTGACCGCTTCGCGGGTGATCGAGACGATCTTGCTGGTCTGGTCGTTAGGCGCGTTGCTGGCCGGGATGACCTCCAGGCGCACCACGGAGCCCTTCGGGCCGCGGATCAGCTTGACCACTTCGTCCAGGCGCCAGCCGATCACGTCGACCATTTCCTTGTCGCCCTGGGCAACGCCGATGATCTTGTCGGCCGGGGCCACCTGCTTGGTCTTGGCGGCAGGGCCAGCCGGCACCAGGCGCACGATCTTGACCTGGTCGTTGTCGCTTTGCAGCACCGCGCCGATACCTTCGAGCGACAGGCTCATGTTGATGTCGAAGTTCTCGGCGTTGTCGGGCGACAGGTAGTTGGTGTGCGGGTCGTACGACTGGGCGAAGGTGTTGATGTAGGCCTGGAAGATATCTTCGGCGCGGGTCTGGTCCAGGCGCGCTAGCTGGTTCTTGTAGCGCTTGGTCAGCAGTTCCTGGATGGCCTTGGGTTCCTTGCCGGCGATCTTCAGGCGCAGCACCTCGTCCTTGACGCGTTTGCGCCACAGGTCGTCGAGCTCGGCCTGGTTCTGCAGCCACGGAGCGTCCTTGCGGTCGACCAGCAGGGTTTCCTGGGTGGTGAAGTCGATCTTGTCGACGCCCTTGTTCAGCTCGGCCAGGGCGAAGTCCAGGCGCGATTTCACGCGATCCAGATAACGTTTGTAGATGGTGAAGCCCGGGTCCAGGTTGCCGCTCTTGAGGAAGTCGTCGAACTGCGTCTTCCACTTGTCGAACTCGGCAATATCGCTGGCCATGAAGTAACTGCGCGAGGGATCGAGCAGTTTGATGTAACTGTCGTAGATGATGACCGAGCGCGCATCATTGAGTGGCGGCTTGCTGTAGTGGTGGCGCTTGAGCAACTCGACCACGTTCAGGCTGGCGACCACTTCATCGCGGTCTGGTTGCAACTTGTCCCAACTGTTGGCGGCCGAAGCGGCGCCGGCCAGCGGCAAGCTGCCAAGGCCGATCATCAGGGCGAGGGCAGTGCTGGGCAGGAGATGCTTCATGCTGATTCGACGTAGGGGCAATTGATCACGCATATTAGGCCGTCTTTGAATTCGCCGGTTCCATGGAGCCGGACGCATAATGCAAAAAGCCTGGTGCCAAGGCAGCCAGGCTCAGTCATGACTCAACTATGGAGGCACTGTGAAGGCATTGCAAGGCGTTGACGGACATGTGGAGTGGGTTGAGACGACAAGTCCAACTTGCGATGTAGGTCAAGTACGCATCCGCGTGGCAGCGGCCGGGCTCAATCGCGCCGACCTGTTGCAGCGTGCCGGATTGTACCCGCCGCCACCGGGCGCCAGTGAGTTCCTGGGCCTGGAATGTGCCGGGGTGATCAGCGAAGTGGGAGCCGGGGTGTCCTGGCAGGTGGGCGACCGGGTATGCGCACTGCTGGCCGGTGGCGGCATGGCCGAAGAGGTGGTGGTCGACGCGCGCCACGTGCTGCCGGTGCCCGAGGGCCTGAGCCTGCAGCAGGCGGCTGCGATCCCGGAGGTATACGCCACGGCCTGGCTCAACCTGTTCCAGCTGGGCGGCCTCAAGCCGGGCGAGAAGGTGTTGTTGCATGCCGGCGCCAGCGGCGTGGGGTCGGCGGCCATCCAGCTGTGCAAGGCGTTCGGCAGCCCCAGCTGGGTCAGCGTGGGCTCGGCCGAGCGGCTGGCCTATTGTCAGGCGCTGGGCGCCAGCGGTGGCGTGGTGCGCGGTGACGATATAGAGGCGCTGAACGACTTCGCCCCGTTCGATGTGATCCTGGACCCGGTGGGGGCCAACTATGCGGCGCTCAACCTCAAGCTGCTGGCCCGTGACGGGCGCTGGGTGATCATCGGCCTGATGGGTGGGCGCAAGGCCGAGCTGGACCTGGCCCAGGTACTGGCCAAGCGGGTGCAGGTGACCGGCTCGACCCTGCGCAATCGCGATGACCAGTTCAAGGCCGACCTGCTCAGTGACCTGGGCCAACAGGTGTGGCCGCTGTTCGCCGAAGGGCGCTTGAAGCCGCAACTGGTAGGCAGCTATGCGGTGAAGGATGCCGAGGCGGCGTATGCCGAACTGGCGGGCAACCAGGTATCGGGCAAGTTGGTGCTGGTGATCGACGACAGCCTGGTATAGGGCCCTGTTCGCCGGCAAGGCCGACTCCTGCAGGAGCCGACCTTGCCGGCGAACTTTTTTCAGGCCCAGGCCAGAATCGGCCAGCCATTCTTCTCGGCATGCTCGCGCAGCACCGGGTCCGGGTTGACCACATACGGGTGGTCAACCTTCAGCAGCAACGGCAGGTCATTGCGCGAATCGGAATAGAAGCTTGCGCCTTCCAGGTTCTCTTCCTGCTGGTCCAGCCACTCCAGCAAGCGGGTGATCTTGCCTTCGCGGTAGGTCAGGGTGCCCACGGTCTTGCCGGTGTAGAACCCTTTTTCCACTTCCAGCTCGATGCCCAGGTACTCGTCGATCCCCAGGCGCGAGGCAATCGGTCCCACCAGATGCACACCCGAGGCCGAGATCACCAGAATTCGATCCCCCGCCTTGCGGTGCTCGGCAATGGTGCGGGTGGCCTCACTGAAGATGATCGGCTCGATGAAGTCTTCCACCCACGGCTCGACCAGATGATCGACTTCCTCTGGTGTGCGCCCGATCAGCGGCTCCAGGCTGAACGCCATGTAGTCTTCCATCGCCAGGTGCCCCTTGCCGTAGGCCTCCATCAGCTCACGGTCCCTGCGCAGGAACGACTCACCGTCCACCCAGCCCAGGCGCACCATCTGCTCGCTCCACAGCGAGGCGCAGTCGCCGTGGATCAGGGTTTCATCCAGATCGAAAATCGCTAAAGCCATAACAACAAAACTCCTGTTCGGCCCTCAGGCAACTTCGCAGAGGGCGGTGGGATCGATGGACAAGGATACCCGCTCGCCGTCCGCATGCAGATCGGCGGCTGAACGATTGAGCACATCCACCACCAGTTCCACACCACGCGCTTCGATGCGGTAGCGGATCACGTTGCCCAGCAGGCTGTGACTGCGCACCAGGCCTTCGCGTTCGCCTTCCAGGCTCAGCGCGATGGCTTCGGGGCGGATTGCCAGGCGGCTGTTCACCGTACGTTGCAGCAGGCGGCTGGCACTCTGGGCATCGAGCAGGTTGTAGTTGCCGATGAAGCCGGCCGCGAAGGCATCCACGGGCGCGGTGTACAGCGATTCGGCATCGCCGCTCTGCACGATGCGGCCCTGGTTCATCAGGAAGATGCGGTCGGACATGGTCAGCGCCTCTTCCTGGTCATGGGTGACGAAGATGGTGGTCAGGCCCAGCTCGCGCTGGATCTGGCGGATCTGTTCGCGCAGGTGCTTGCGGATGCGTGCATCCAGCGCCGACAGCGGCTCGTCCAGCAGCAACACGCGCGGGCGGGTCACCAGCGAGCGGGCCAGGGCCACGCGCTGGCACTGGCCGCCGGAGAGCTGGTGCGGGTAGCGGCTGGCAAAGTCCTGCAACTCGACCATGCGCAGCGCCTCGAGTACCCGTGGGCGGCTGTCTTGGCCCTTGATCTTCTGCATGCGCAGGCCGAAGGCGACGTTCTGTTCCACGCTCATGTTGGGGAACAGCGCGTAGCTCTGGAACACCATGCCGATGCCGCGCTTTTGCGGGCTCTGCGGTACCAGGTCCTGCCCGTCGAGCAGGATCCTGCCGCTGTCTACAGCGGTCAGGCCGGCGATGCAGCGCAGCAGGGTGGACTTGCCGCAGCCGGAGGGGCCGAGCAGGGTGACGAACTCACCGCGGCCGATCTCGCAGTTGATGTCGTTGAACACCGCGCTGGCGCCGTAGCTTTTTTGCAGGTTCTGGATGCTGACGAAGCTCATTTCAGGTCTTGTCCTTGTTCAGGCGGTTGGCTGCCCAGGTCAGCACCAGCACGAAGAGGAAGTAGGAAATCACCAGCGCGCTGTTGAAGTGCCCGCTGCTGTTGCGCATGTTGTTCAGGTACACCTGCAGCGTCTCGTAGCGGGTGCCCACCAGCAGGTTGGCAAACACGAACTCGCCGAACAGGAACGAGAACGACAGCAGCAGCGCCACCATCAGGCCCTTGCGCAGGTTGGGCAGCACCACCAGAAACGCGGCCTGCCAGGTGTTGGCCCCCAGCAACTGGGCGGCATCCATCAGGTCGCGCAGGTTGATCGCCTGCAGGTTGTTGGTGATGGCGCGGTACATGAAGGGCAGGGCCACGGTGAAATAGCAGCCGATCAAAATCCACGGCGTGCCGACCATCGCCATCGGCCCCGAGCCATACAGCTGCAGCAGCCCCACCGACGACACTACCGGCGGCACCGCGAAGGGCAGCAGGATGAGGATGTTCATCAGTGCGTCGAGCCTGGGGAAGTGGTAGTGCACCACGAACAGCAGCGGCAGGATCAGCAGCACCGACAGTACCAGCGCGCCCACGCACACCAGCAGCGACTGGCCGAAGGCGGCCAGAAAACGCGGCTCGCTCCACAGCGCAAGGTACCACTTGAAGGTCAGCCCGCTGGGCAGCAGGCTGGCCGACCAGCTGGTGGACAACGAATAGAGCAGGGTGCCGGCCAGCGGCAGCAGCAGGATCACGAACAGTACGTACACCACCACGCGGTGGTAGAGCCCGGCCGGGCCCGATTCAGCGCGAGACATGGTAGCTCCTCTTCAACAGCCACTGGTGCACCAGCGTGACCAGGGTCATCAGCCCCACCAGGATCATCGCCAGCGCGCTGGCCAGGTTCGGGTCCAACGAGATGTCGCCGGACACCAGCGCGGCGATGCGGATCGGCAGCACGTTGAAGTTGCCGGTGGTCAGTGCGTACACCGTGGCGTAGGCGCCCAGTGCGTTGGCCAGCAGGATCACGAAGGTGCCCAGCAGCGCCGGGGTCAGCACCGGCAGGCCGATCAGGCGCCAGTAGTCCCAGGCGCTGGCGCCCAGCAGGGCGGCCGATTCGCGCCAGTCTTCGCGCAGGGCGTCGAACGCCGGGTACAGCAGCAGTACGCCCAGCGGGATCTGGAAGTAGGTGTAGAGGATGATCAGCCCGGTCTTGGAGTAGAGGTTGAAGTCCTCGATGATCCCGGCCTGCTTGAGCAGCAGGGTCAGCGCGCCGTTGAAGCCAAGCAGGATGATGAAGGCGAAGGCCAGCGGCACGCCGGAGAAGTTGCTGGTCATGTTGGCGAAGGCGTTGACGAAGTCGCGCAGGCGCGAGTCCACCTTGCGCAGCGAATAGCTGCCCAGGATGGCGATCAGGATGCCGAACAGACTCGACCAGAAGCTGATCTCCAGGCTGTGCTGGATGGCCTGGCGGTAGAACTTCGAGCCCAGCACCTTGCTGAAATTGTCCAGGCCCCAACCACTTTCGGCCTGCAGGCTGTGCACGGCCACCCAGGTCAGCGGGGCGATCTGGAAGATGATGAAAAATACCGCGAAGGGCAGCAGGCACAACAGCGCCAGCCATTTGCCACGGGTGATCGAGTTCACGAGAGCAGCTCCCGGCATACCGGCTTGTCGTGGGGGATGCCGAGCAGTTCGCATACGGTGCCGCACAGTTCGGTCTGCAGGGGCTTGGCGGCCGGGTCGAGGCTGAACCGGTCGCCGAACACGAACAGCGGCACTTCGCGCTCCTCGGGCAACACGCCGTTGTGCGAGCGGTCGTTGTTCATGCCGTGGTCGGCGGTGATCAGCACCTGGTAGCCGTCCTGCAGCCAGGTGCTGAGGTAGTCGGCCAGCAGGATATCGGCGCTGCGTGCGCTGTTGCGGTACTGGCTGCTGTCCAGGCCATGCTTGTGCCCGGCATCGTCGATGTTCATCGGATGCACCAGCAGGAAGTTCGGTGCGTGCTTGCGCCGCAGGTACTCGGCGTCGGCGAACAGGTGCGAGTCGGGGTAGTGGTCGGCGTAGTAGAACAGGCCATGCTGGATCGGCAGTTTCGGCGCATGGGTGTGGCGGTCACGCAGCGGTTCGAAAGGGGAGCGGTTGTACAGCTCGCTGACCCAGTGGTAGGCCGCGGCGGCGGTGCTCAGCCCGGCGTCGCGGGCGTAGTGGAAAATGCTGCGTTGGGTGGACAGGCGCGTGACGTTGTTGTGCACGATGCCGCTGTCGATCGGCGGCACACCGGTGAGGATGCATTCGTAGAGTGGTCGCGACAGTGCCGGCAGCTCGCATTCCAGGCGGTACAGGGCAGCGCGGTCTGCTTCTACATAGGCATGCAGGTGGCCCATGGCGTGGTGGGCCACCTGGTGGTTGAGGCCGTCGAGGATGACGAGGATGACGTTGTGGTTCATGGGTGGCTCCGGTGACAGCGATGACCACATCGCGGGTCAAGCCCGCTCCTTGTGGGAGCGGGCCTGACCCGCGATGGTTTCACTCCATCTCGATGATGACCTGCTCCTGCCACTTCTGCGGCAGGGCCTTGGAGGTGGCTTCCCATGCCGCTGCATCCTTGATCGGCTGCGCCGGCGCGTACTGCTCGTTGGGCAGCAGCTTGGCCTGCACGTCCGCCGGCAGCTTCAGGTGCTCGGCACGAATCGGCCGCGCATGGCCGATGGCCAGGTTGGTCTGCCCGGCATCGCTGAAGATGTATTCACGGGTCAGCTTGGCGGCGTTCGGATGCTTGGCGTACTTGTTGATGATGGTGGTGTAGCCGGACATCACCGAGCCGTCGGACGGGATCAGCACCTCGAAGCGTTTCGGGTCGATCTGCTCGCGGTAGCTCAGGCCGTTGAAGTCCCACACCACGCCGACCTCGATCTCGCCCTTCTCAAGGGTCTGGATGGTCGGGTTGGCCAGCGACAGGCGCTTCTGCTGGGCCAGCTTGGTGAACAGTTGCAGGCCCGGCTCGATGTTGGACTCGTCGCCCTTGTAGGCAATGGCTGCAGCCAGTACGCCGTTGGCCGCCTGGGCAGCGGTGCCGACGTCACCGATGGCGACCTTGTACTTGCCCTTTTCCAGGTCGTGCCAGGTCTTGGGAATGTCTTCTTCCTTGACCAGCTGCTTGTTGATGATGAAGGCGATGGTGCCGGTATAGGCCAGTGCCCAGTGTCCGTCCTGGTCCTTGGCCCAGGTCGGTATCTGCTCCCAGGTGCTGGGCTTGTACGGCTGGGTCACGCCCTTGGCCAGCGCAATGGGGCCGAAGGCGGCGCCGACGTCGCCGATATCGGCGCTGGCGTTGTCTTTCTCGGCATCGAACTTGGCCACTTCCTGGGCCGAGCTCATGTCGGTGTCCATGTGCTTGAGGCCGTACTTGCTCGCCAGGTCCGCCCAGGTGCCCTTCCAGTTGGCCCAGGCATCGGGCATGCCGACGCTGTTGACGACGCCTTCCTTGCGGGCGGCGTCCTCGAGGGCCTTGAGGTCGGTGTCCGCGGCCATGGCCGAGGTGCACAGGGCAATACTGGTGCCTAACAGTGAGGCCAGAAAAAGCTGTTTCATCCGAAGCTCCTTGATGGGTGCCGTGCAAAACGCTGAGAGGGTTTCGATTCGGTTGGTCTAGGTCAGCAATACCCGAGCCAAGGTAGGCCGGTTGCATGACAGTTTGATGTCGAAGGCGCCGCGCCAGGTGTGTGCAGCGGCCCTGAAAATAGAGCGTAGACCAGTTTCAAGTGCTTGATCCGCAACGCCTTGACCGCACTCGACCGGGCCTGTGCGTGACCGTCCGGCGCGCTGTCATGTGCCGTTCATGTGGATTGCCTAGGCTTTGGTTACTCCGCCCGGCCATCGTTGCTGCGCCGTTCTGGCACACGCACCAGGCTGGACTAGTCCAGATAGGTAACCCTTGATGCATCGACTGCCCACGCGTGCAGTAACAGCCATATGCAATGCCCTGCAAGAGCAGATCGAGCATGGCCTGCTGGCGCCCGGCTGCAAGTTGCCGGCCGAACGCAAGCTCAGCGAGGTGTTCGATACCACGCGTATCACCCTGCGCGAGGCGCTGGTGCAACTGGAGGCCTGCGGGCTGATCTACCGCGAGGAACGCCGTGGCTGGTTCGTGGCGCCCCAGCGCCTGAGCTATGACCTGATCGAGCGCAGCCACTTCCATGCCATGGTGCGCGACCAGGGCCGACAGCCGGCTACCGAACTGTTGTCGGCCCGGCTGCAGCCGGCGCCGGCGGCGATCTGTGCGCGCCTGCAATTGCCGGCGCTGTCCAGCGTGATCCAGATCTGCCGCCTGCGGCGTATCGATGGGCGCGCGGTGCTCTATGCCGAGCACTACCTCAACCCCGAGTACTTTGCCGGGATTCTGGATTTCGACCTGAGCCAGTCGCTGACCGAGCTGTACGCGCTGCACTACGGCATCGCCTATGGCCGGGTGCGTTTCGAGACGCTGCCCACCGCGTTGCCGGTAGCGGCGGCGATGGCACTGAAGGTGTCGGCCGGCAGTGCCGGCCTGCATATCACCCGGGTCAACAGCGACCAGCACGGGCGGCTGATCGACTGCGACCTGGAGTACTGGCGCCACGATGCGATTCGCATCGTGGCCGAGGCGGGCTAGGCGTTGCTGTCGGCGGGGGCGGTGTCCTGCGCGGGGCCACCGCCGGCGGTCACCACCTGCACCGAAAGACGCGGGGTAGCCAGGTCCAGCCCGGCTTCGTCGAGCTGGCGCTTGAGCGCCAGGTTGAATGCCCGCGACACCTCCCATTGCTTGATCGGCGCGGTCTTGAAGCGCGCGCGCAGCACCGCCGAGCCGGACTCGAAGCTCTCTACCCCCTGGAACTCCAGCGGCGACCAGATATTGCGCCGTTGCAGCGGATCGCTGCGCATCTTCTGGCCCACGTCGCGAACCAGGCCGATGGCCTTGTCGATGCTCATGTTGTAGGGGATGGCGATGCGGAAGATCGCGTAGCCGAATTCGCGCGAGTAGTTCTTGATGCTCTTGATCTCGCTGAACGGGATGGTGTGCACGATGCCGTCGATGTCGCGCAGGCGCACGGTACGGATGGTCAGGCCTTCGACGGTCCCCAGGTGGCCGCCTACATCCACATAATCATCGATGGCCAGGGAGTCCTCGATGATGATGAACAGGCCGGTGATCAGGTCGGCCACCAGCGATTGCGCACCAAAGCCGATGGCCAGGCCGATCACACCGGCACCGGCCAGCAGCGGCGTGACGTTCATGCCCATGTTGGCCAGGGCCACGATCACCGCGATGATGAAGATGGCCACGAACAGCACGTTGCGGATCAGCGGCATCATGGTTTGCGCACGGGCATTGGCCAGGCCCTTGCGCGAGCGGGTCAGTGCGTGGTGCACGGCGGTGTCGCTGAGGATCCACACCAGCCAGGCGGCGATCAGCGTACCGGCCAGGCCGAACACGCGCACCGCCACCTCGTGGCCTTCGCCCTCGGTGAAACCGATCAGCGAGAAGCCCCATACCCGCAGGCCCAGCTCGATGAACACCAGCCAGATGAGCAGGTGCACCAGGGTGTAGCCAAAGCTCTTGAGGCGTTCGGCGTAGACCGCCTGGCGCCGGTTGGCCCGCTGCGGCTTGAGCGCATGGCGGCGCACCAGGCCATTGACCACCATGCACATCACCACCAGCACCGTGCACATCAGCGACTGGCGCAGGGCCGTGCTGGTGTCGCCGGCGGACACGAACGTGGCGAACAGCGAAATGCCCACCAGCACCAGGGCCGGCAGGTACCAGAAGGTGCCGAGGATCTCGATGGTGTCGCTCAGGGCGCGGCGCGTCAGGCGCCGAGACAGCGGCTGGTTGCGAATGAGGTGCGCGATGGGGCGGCGAAAGCGCAGGATGAACAGCCCGGTGGACAGCGCCGCCAGAATGTTGGCCAGGGTCGCCAGGGTGTGCGCCAGGTGGTCGCCCAGGGCGGCGGCCATGCGTGGGTCGTTCATCGCCTCGCCGAAGGCGGCAAAGCTGCCGATCAGCCACAGCGGACGGAACGCGCGGTGGCGCAGGATGTACAGGGCGCGGTGGCGGTGCGGGCCATCGAGCAGCGAGAAGGCGATCACGCAGATGGCCGAGAAGCAGGTGCCGACCACCAGGGCGTAGGCCAGTACCATGGCCATCGACTTGCCCAGCGACGAGGGCAGGGCAAAGCTCAGGTACACGGTGATGATCAGCGCCACCAGCCAAGGCCCGAGCTTGCGCAGGGCGAAGCGCACCAGGTCCCAGGTGCGCGGGTGTTGCGGCAGCTCTTCGGTGAGGCCGAAGCGCAGGCGCACCTGGTGGCTGACCCAGTTCAGCGCGTAGGCCAGCAGGCTCCAGAGCGCGATGATGGCGGCGAAACCGAACAGGATCGTCGGCCATTCATGCACCGGCACCACCCGCGCACTGAGCTCGATCTGGGCCAGTTCCAGTTCGCGGCTCCAGCGGTTGAACGGGCTGGCCTCGCCGCTGAACTGCTTTTCCAGTTCGTTGAAGGTGGTGCCGATCAGGCCCAGCACACCTTGCTCGGCACTGGGCTGGGCTTGCCTGGTGGCGTCGCGCAGCTTCTTCAGGTCGGCCAGCAGCTTGCTGCGTTGCTGGTCGTTCTCGAGGTTCTTGATGACATCGTCGAGCGATTGCGCGAGGGGTTCAGTCGCCTCGGGCTGGGGTTTGCTCGAACCGCCAAGCAGGCCCGGAAGGCCGGCCGCGTGTGCGTGGCCCAGGGGCAGGAACAGAATCAGCAGCAGGGACAGGAAACGCAGGAAGGCAGGCACCGGACGATCAACCTCGAACACTCAATCGCCCGAGTGTAGAGCATTTGTCAGGTGAGTTTCTCGAGGATCTTCCACACCATGATGCCCAGGATGCCCAGCATGCCGATCCACATCATCAGCACCCCGCTGTTGCGCTCGCGCATGCTGAAGCCGACGGTGAGCAGGATCAACCCGGCGATCACCGGGAGGAACATCGTTTGAAACTCGGACATGCGCAAGGTCCTTATGCTGTAGGAGGTGTAATGATGGGCAAGCATAGCGCCAAATGTTTGCGCGCGGGTTGATGGGGGTCAGTCGTGGCCTCTTCGCTGGCAAGCCAGCGCCCACAGGTACGGCGCCTGTTTGGCGATCACCGCAGTGCTGTGGGCGCAGGCCTGTCAGGTCAGGGCAGATCGCGGCTCAGGTAGAACGCGGTCAGCACCTTGACCAGGTGCGCCAGGTCCTGGCTGCCGCACAGCTCGCGGATCGAGTGCATGGCAAACGTCGGCAGGCCGATGTCCACCGTGCGCACACCCAGGTGGCTGGCGGTGATCGGGCCGATGGTCGAGCCGCAGCCCATGTCGCTGCGCACCACGAAGCTCTGCACCGGCACTTCCTCGGCCATGCACAGGTGGCGGAAGAAACCGGCGGTTTCGCTGTTGGTGGCGTAGCGCTGGTTGTTGTTGACCTTGATCACCGGGCCGGCGTTGAGCTTGGGCCCGTGGTTGCCGTCGTGCCGGTCGGCGTAGTTGGGGTGCACGCCGTGGGCATTGTCGGCCGACACCAGCAGCGAGCGCTGGATGGCCCGGACGAAATCGTCACCGTCGGGCAGCAGGCGGCGCAGGGTCTGTTCCAGCATCGGGCCGTCGGCGCCGCAGGCGGAGCTGGAGCCGACCTCTTCGTGGTCGTTGCACACCAGTACACAGGTCTCGTCGCTGTCGGCGGCCAGCAGGGCCTGCAGGCCGGCGTAGCACGACAGCAGGTTGTCCAGCCGCGCGCCGGCGATGAAGTCGCCATGCAGGCCGACCACGGCGGCGTCCTGGGTGTCGTAGAAGCTCAGCTCGTAGTCCAGCACCACGTCGGCGTTCAGGCCATGTTCGCGGGCCAGTTGCTCGGTGAGCAGGGCGCGAAAGTCGACGCGCTCGTCACCGGCCACCTGGGCCAGGATCGGTGGCAGCTCGGTCTGCGGGTTGATCGCCCAGCCTTCGTTGGCGCTGCGGTTGAGGTGGATCGCCAGGTTGGGGATCACCGCGATGGGCTGCTTGAAGTCGATCAGCTGGCTTTCGACCTTGCCGTCGCGGCGGAAGGTCACGCGCCCGGCCAGCGACAGGTCGCGGTCGAACCAGGGGGCCAGCAGGGCGCCTCCGTAGACTTCCACGCCCAGCTGCCAGAAGCCCTGGCGTTGCAGTTCGGGCTGTGGCTTGACGCGCAGGCAGGGGCTGTCGGTGTGGGCGCCGACCAGGCGAATGCCGTCGAGCAGCGGCGAATGGCGGCCGAGCTTGATGGCGATGATCGAGGAGTCGTTGCGGGTCAGGTAGTAGCGTCCGCCGGGCGTGGTGGCCCAGCTGTCACGTTCGTCCAGGCGCTGGTAGCCGGCGGCCTCGAGGCGCTGCGACAGGCTGGCGGTGGCGTGGAACGGCGTGGGGGAGGCCTTGAGAAAGTCGATCAGGCCTTGGTTCAGTGCATCGCGCATAGGTCACTCCAGACAGCAGTGGCGCGAGTTTAACGTATTGATCACGGATTTGCGTGGGCCCTATCGCGGGGCAAGCCCGCTCCCACAGCGTTCAGGGTGATCGTTGTGGGAGCGGGCTGACCCGCGATGGCCGCGCCGCGGTGTATCAGAACGGCGCCGGGCACTCGAAGCGCAGTCGTTCGCCGCTCACCGGGTGGGTGAAGCTCAGCATGCTGGCATGCAGGCACAACCGCTCATGCGCCGCCAGGGCCTCGGGGTAGGCGTACAGTCGATCCCCCAGCAGCGGATGCCCGATCGACAGCATGTGCACGCGCAACTGGTGTGAACGCCCGGTAATCGGCGTGAGCTCCACCCGGCAATGATCGCCACAGCGCTCGACGATGCGCCAGAAGGTCAGCGCATGCTTGCCCTGCTCGTGGTCCACCACGTGCCGTGGCTTGGTGGGCGGGTCGTAGCGCAACGGCAGGTCGATGCTGCCGCTGTCCAGCGCAGGCTGGCCCCAGCACAGTGCGGTGTAGGCCTTCTCGGTTTCACGGTCATGGAACTGGCGCGACAGCTCGCGGTGGCTGTCGGCGTCGCGCGCCAGCAGGATGATCCCCGAGGTTTCCCAATCCAGACGGTGCACGATCAGGGCGTCGGGGTAGCCGTTTTCCTGCAGGCGGGTGATCAGGCAATCCTTGTTGTCGTCGGCGCGCCCCGGCACGGACAGCAGCAGGGTCGGCTTGTTGACCACCAGGATGGCGGCATCCTGGTGAAGGATGTGAACGTTGGACAGCGGCATTGCGTGTTCTCTGCAAACGCCAACGGCGGCGGCCGGGCCCGGGCTGTATGAGCCCGGGCCCGGCCGCCGCCGTGGCAGGTTACCCCTGTGCGCCGATCAACGATCGGGCAGGGTGATATTGAGTTCCAGGATGGAGCAGCTGCCCTGGTTCTCCAGAGCGACGTGCACATCATCCGAGCCGATGTTGACGTACTTGCGGATCACCTCGACCAGTTCCTTCTGCAAGGCTGGCAGGTAGTCCGGAGTACTGCGCTGGCCGCGCTCGTGCGCCACGATGATCTGTAGACGCTCTTTCGCGACCGACGCGGTGCTTACTTTTTTGTTGGCACGAAAGAAGTCAAAAAGGTTCATTGGTCAGTTGCCTCCAAACAGGCGCTCGAAGAATCCCTTCTTCTGTACATCGAGGAACCGGTGTTCCACGGTTTTGCCCAGCAGGCGGTCGACGGTGTCGCTGTAGGCCTGGCCGGCATCGCTCTGGTCGTCGAGGATCACCGGCACGCCCTGGTTGGATGCCTTGAGCACCGCCTGGGATTCGGGGATCACGCCCAGCAGCGCGACGGCGAGGATTTCCTTGACGTCCTCGACACCGAGCATTTCGCCCTTGCTCACGCGCTCTGGATGGTAGCGGGTGATCAGCAGGTGTTCCTTGATCGCGTCTTCGCCCTTCTCGGCGCGTCGCGACTTGCTGGCCAGCAGGCCCAGCATGCGGTCCGAGTCACGTACCGAGGAGACTTCCGGGTTGGTCACCACGATGGCTTCGTCGGCGAAGTACATGGCCAGGTGGGCGCCTTTCTCGATACCGGCCGGCGAGTCGCAGACCACGTATTCGAATTGCTCCTTGAGCTCCATCAGGACCCGCTCCACGCCTTCGAGCGTGAGCGCATCCTTGTCACGGGTCTGGCTGGCGGCCAGCACGTACAGGTTCTCGAGGCGCTTGTCCTTGATCAGGGCCTGCTGCAGGTTGGCTTCGCCGTTGACCACGTTGACGAAGTCGTACACCACGCGGCGTTCGCAGCCCATGATCAGATCGAGGTTACGCAGGCCGACGTCGAAGTCGACGATGACCGTCTTGTGGCCGCGCAGTGCAAGGCCGGTACCGATAGCGGCGCTGGTGGTGGTCTTACCCACACCACCCTTGCCGGATGTAACCACTAGAATCTTGGCCAAGGTGTATCACCCCTAAAGAAAAAGGACGTTGAGGTCCCAGAAATATCCAAACCGGCAACATATGGAAAAGTTGCGCTGAAAATGGCGGCAAGTATCCGTTAAAGACGGGTGATGTTCAACACGTCACCGGACAGGCTGACCTGCACGTTGGCCCCCCACAACGGGTCGCGACGCAGGTCTTCGGCCACCTTGTACTGCCCGGCGATCGAGACCATTTCGGCGGTCAGCTGCTGACAGAAAATACGTGCCCTGGTATTGCCCTTAATACCGGCGAGGGCGCGACCGCGCATCGCGCCGTAAACATGGATGTTGCCATCGGCCAGAAGTTCCGCACCGGGGCTGACCGAAGCCAGTACCACCAGGTCGCCGCCCTGAGCATAGATCTGTTGGCCGCCACGCACCGGCGAGGTGATGATTTTTGTCGGTTTTACCGCAGGCTCCGGCGGCGGGGCCGGGGCCGGCTCGGGCTTGGGCGCCGGTGGCACCTCCACCGCAGGCTCCAGCGCACGTTCGCGGGCACCGGACGGCGGCAGCACCGGCAGGTCGATGGCAATGGCGGCGGCGATGTCCTCGATACGGCTGGCGCGAATGGCCAGGGTACGCAGGCCATGGTGGCGGCATACGCGCATCAGCCCGGGCAGGTCGACCGCGCCTTCGCCGGCCGGCAGCTTGTCCAGCGCCAGCACCAGCGGGGTGTTGCTGAAGAAGTTGGGGGCCTGGGCGACTTTGGCCGCCAGTTGCCGATCGAGGCCTTCGAGGTCGTTCTGCGCAAGCTCGAGCACCGTGATGGCGAGCATGCTGCCCTTGAGCTGGAACACGGGGGCTTGGTCTGGCGTCTGGGTTTGGCTCATGGTTGGCATAAGGCAGCTTGTTACGAAAAAGTGCTCAGACTTATAACGAGAACGCCGGTTAGCCGCAACCCGCAGCGAACCGTTGTAGAATGCCCGGCCATCGTCTTTGCGGAATGTTTAATGGATCGCCCGCGTTTTCGCCTTTATTTTCTTCATCCACGCTTCTGGCCGCTGTGGCTGGGCCTGGCCCTGCTGTGGCTGATCGTGCAGCTGCCCTACCGGGCTTTGCTGGTGCTGGGCCGCCTGCTGGGCGCGCTGATGTACCGTGTTGCCGGTGACCGTCGACGCATTGCTGCGCGCAACCTGGAACTGTGTTTCCCCGAATTACCGTCTGTCGAACGAACCCGTCTGCTCAAGGAAAACTTCGCCTCCACCGGCATCGCCTTCTTCGAAATGGCCATGAGTTGGTGGTGGCCAAAGGCCCGGTTGGCGCGCCTGGCGCACATCGAGGGGCTGGAGCACCTGCAGGCGGCGCAGCGTGACGGGCAGGGGGCCATCCTGATGGCCCTGCACTTCACCACGCTGGAGATCGGTGCGGCGCTGCTGGGCCAGGAACACACCATCGATGGCATGTACCGCGAGCACAAGAACCCGTTGTTCGACTTCGTGCAGCGCCGTGGGCGCGAGCGGCACAACCTCGACTCGCTGGCCGTGGAGCGCGAGGACGTGCGCGGCATGCTCAAGCTGCTGCGCTCGGGGCGCGCCATCTGGTATGCGCCCGACCAGGACTACGGCGCCAAGCAGAGCGTGTTCGTGCCGCTGTTCGGGATCGAGGCGGCTACCGTGACCGCCACCACCAAGTTCGCCCGCCTGGGGCGGGCGCGGGTGATCCCGTTCACCCAGCAGCGCCTGGCGGACGGCAGTGGCTACCGGCTGGTGATCCATGCGCCGCTGCAGGATTTTCCGGGGGAGAGCGAAGAGGCCGACTGTCTGCGCATCAACCAGTGGATCGAGTCGGTGCTGCGTGAATGCCCCGAGCAGTACCTGTGGGCACACCGACGCTTCAAGTCGCGCCCGCCGGGGGCGCCCAAGCTGTACTAGGACAATCGTGGGGTGGCTATCGCGGGTCAAGCCCGCTCCCACAAGGGTAGCCACAAACCTGTGGGAGCGGGCTTGGCCCGCGATGCAGTCGATAGGGATCTCAGGGAGTACCCCATGCCAGCACCCCAACCGGTCACCGGCCTGATTCTCTCGGGCGGTGGCGCCCGTGCCGCCTACCAGGTCGGCGTGCTCGCCGGCATCGCCGACCTGCTGCCCGCCGGCGCCGGCAACCCGTTCCCGGTGATCGTCGGCACCTCGGCCGGGGCCATCAATGCGGTGACCCTGGCCAGCGGTGCGATGCATTTTGCCGACGCCATCCGCCGCCTCACCGGCTTCTGGCAGGGCTTTCGCAGCCACCAGGTACTGCGCAGCGACTGGCCCGGGGTGATCCGCCAGGCCAGCCGCTTCGTCGGCCACAGCCTGCTGGGCCTGGGGGCCCAGGTACCGGTGGCGCTGCTCGACAGCTCGCCGCTGCGCAAACTGCTCAACCAGCACCTGGACCTGGACGGCATCGGCCATGCCATCGACCAGCAGCACCTGCGCGCGGTGGCGGTGACCGCGTTCGGCTACGAGTCGGGCCAGGCGGTGACCTTCTACCAGGGCAAGGGCGCCATCGACCCGTGGCTGCGCCATCGACGCATCGGCATGCCGACCCGCCTGAGCGTCGAGCACCTGCTGGCCAGTTCGGCCATCCCGTTGCTGTTTGCGCCGATCAGGCTGGGCCACGAATTCTATGGTGACGGTGCGGTGCGCCAGTCGGCGCCGATCAGCCCGGCGCTGCACCTGGGCGCCAACCGCGTGCTGGTGGTGGGGGTCAGCGGCAACCCCCAGGGGCCGACGCCGGGTGATCCACGCGAGCGGGTGTTCAGCGGCAAGCAGCCGAGCCTGGCGCAGATCGGCGGGCACCTGCTCAACAGCACGTTCATCGACAGCCTGGAAGACGACCTGGAGCTGTTGCAGCGGCTCAACCACCTGAGCCACCTGCTGCCCAGCGATGTGCAGCCCCGGCGCCTGGGCCTGGCCCCGGTGGAGGTGCTGGTGGTTGCGCCCAGCCAGCCGCTGGACGAGATCGCCGCCCGCCATCGGCGCGAACTGCCCGCCGCGCTGCGCATGTTCCTGCGCGGCCCGGGGGCGACCAAGACCAGCGGCGCCGGGGTGCTCAGCTACCTGTTGTTCGAAGCCGGCTATTGCAGCGAGCTGATCGAACTGGGCCGGCGCGACGCGCTGACCAAGCAGGGCGAGCTGTGCCGCTTTCTCGGCCTGCCGCTGCCCCGGCCCTGAGCGCTACTCGGCGATCTGCAGGCGGCGTGCCTCGGTGTACACGTATCGCACCTTTTCATACTCGAACGGCGAGTTCAGCTGGCCGTAGCGAAAGCTGGTGGTATAGCGCTTGTCGATGGCGCGCAGTACCCAGACCTCCGGGTTGTCGCTGCTGACCTCGGCCATGTTGAGGAAGTTGATCCAGTTCTCGGCGCTGTAGTCCACCACCAGCCCGCCGGTGTCGCGCAGGTTCGACGGGCCCAGGATCGGCAGCATCAGGTACGGGCCGTCCGGCACGCCATAGAAGCCGAGGGTCTGGCCGAAGTCTTCGCTCTGGTGCGGCAGCCCCATCTTGGTCGCCGGGTCCCACAGGCCGGCGACGCCCAGGGTGGTGTTGAACAGCAGGCGCGCGGTGATCTCCATCGAGCGCTTGCCCTTGAACTGCAGCAGGCTGTTGAGCAGGTTGGGCACATCGCCCAGGTTACTGAAGAAGTTGCTGACCCCGGTGCGCACGAAGCTTGGGGTGATGTAGCGGTAGCCATTGACCACCGGCAGGAACACCCACTGGTCGAAGCGGTAGTTGAAGTGGTACAGCCGGCGGTTCACCGACTCGAACGGGTCGTAGACGTTCAGCGCGGTCAGGGTCGAACGCTCGAACTCGCGCTGGTCCAGGCCGGGGTTGAACTTGAGTTCCTTGAGCGGATCGGTGAAGCCGTCGGCTTCGATCACGCTGGCTCGCGCCGGGATCTCATCGGCCTGTACCAGGCCTGCGGCGAGCAACGCCGTCACGATCAGAAGTTTTTTAACCACGGAAAAACTCCAGCATCGCGTCGCTGTTGACGCGGTAATTGATATTGCCGCAGTGCCCGCCATGCGGGTACAGGGTCAGGCGGTCGCCAAAGGTGCTGCGCAGAAAGCCGATGTCGCCGGGGCCCAGGATCACATCGTCGGCGTTGTGCATCACGGCGATTTTCGGGCTGTTTTGCAGGTAGTCCTTGAGGGCATACAGGCTCACCTGGTCGATCAGTTGCAGCAGGCTGCCGCCATCGGTGCGCGCGCGCCACATGGGGATGACCTGCTCGGTCAGGTAGCAGTCGAAGTCGCATTGCAGCGCACGCTTGAAGAACGGCGTGAGGCTGCTGCCTTCGGTGATCGGGTACTTGGGCGGGGTGATCAGGCCGCGGCGGTTGATCAGGTCGGAGGTAAAGGCGATATCGGCGGACGAGAAGCGGAACGAGGTGCCTATCAGCATCGCCATCTGCTCGTTGCTCAGGTGCTGGCGCGACTGCTGGAAGTCGTAGAGCAGTGCGTCGTTGAGGTCGATGTAGCCTTTTTGCTGGAAGTAGCGGGTGAGCTTGGTCAGCACCAGTTCATAGAAGGTGGTGCTGTTGTTCACGCCCTTGACCTCGGTCTGCACCAGCTTGTCGAGGTTGCTGATCGAGGTGTAGAGGTTGACCGGCGGGTTGAGCAGCAGCACGCGCTTGAAGTTGAAGCTGCGCCGGGTTTCGTCCAGGTGGCTGACGAAGGCTGCGTCGAGGGCACCGAGGCTGTAGCCGGTG
Source organism: Pseudomonas palmensis (assembly GCF_017848315.1). Classification (GTDB taxonomy): domain Bacteria; phylum Pseudomonadota; class Gammaproteobacteria; order Pseudomonadales; family Pseudomonadaceae; genus Aquipseudomonas; species Aquipseudomonas palmensis. The sequence goes on along the minus strand of NZ_JAFKEC010000010.1, from coordinate 99,458 downwards.
AGGTAGTACTCGCTGACAGGCAGGCGCGGGTGCTGGGCGCGCACGCCCTGCATCACCCGGTACAGGTCTTCGGCGTCTTCGGCGCTCACGCCCGGGGTGGCGAAGCGCGAGGCGGCGCTGATGAAGTCGAAGCTGGTGGGCGAGGACAGCTGCACCACGTGGTAGCCGGCCTTGTAGTAGAGGCGCTTGAGGTACTCGTTGAGGCTGCTGGTGTAGGGCGCGCCGGTACCGGCGATCAGGAAGATCAGCGGCGCCTCGTGGTCCTGTCGGGCCAGGCGATAGCGCAGCTTCTTGACCGCCCAGAAGTTGTCCGGAAGGGTGAACTCGCGTTCGGGGCGCAGGTTGAGGCTGTAGTCGGACTGATCGATGTCATCGTCGGTCGGCAGTTCGGGGCGCAGGTCGGGCGGTGTGGAGGCGATCGTCGCCTCGAAGGGATTGGTCAGCGGGTAGCCATAGGTGGCCGCATCGACATCCACCGCAGACGCGGCCGCACTCATCAAGAGGCCACCCAGCAGGGCAGCAAGGCGCAGTGATCGAAGCATGACGGATCCCCAGGAAAGGCAAGGCAAAGTGTGTACTGCAGGCTAGGACACTCGTGCTATCGGCAAAGTTGCCTTGTGCCCCGGCATTTACCGTCCCCGATGTTGCCGTGCGGGCCAGTGCCAGGGCAACAGCGGGTTTTGTTTCTTTGCTGATAAAAGTAGCTCAGGCCGCCGCTTTTGCCTTGCACAGGCCCGGTGGGGGATTATGCTGGGCGCCGTTTTCCTGTTTCCGGAGTTGTCATGTCCCGCCGTTTGCCGCTGATTGCCTTGCTTGTGTGCCTGTCGCTGTGGGCTGCGGCCTGCTATGGGGTGCGTTACGGCTTCATGGAGGATGTCAGGTGGGTCGGTGTGTGCAGCTCGCCCCAGGTGAGCTGGGAGTGCCAGTTGCGCGCCACGCTGGGCCTGATGATCCACTTGCGGGTGCTGGGCTGGGTCGCCCTGGGGTTGGCCGTGGTGGCGACGCTGGTGCCGCGTCGGGCCGGCTGGTGGCTGGCGGTGCTGTCCCTGGTGTTCGGGCTGCCGGCACTGGCGCTGTACACCGTGAGCCTGGCGGCGTTCGCGCTGGTGCTGGCGGGGTTGCGGCTGGTGCGGCGCACGGCCTGAGGCTTACGCTGTATCGTTCGCCGGCAAGGCCGGCGCCTATCGGGTTCAACGCCTCCCTGCAGAGCCGGCCTTGCCGGCGAAGAGCCGACGCTCAGCCCTGCCTGATCCGCAGGCAGCGCCACAGCGCCGCGGTCATCAGCGCGCTCACCAGGGCCCACACCAGCGCCTGCTGGCTGCTCAAGCCCTCGATGAACAGCTGCGGCGCAATCCCGGCGCCGACGATGAAGGTCAGCAAGGCCACCTCGGCGCGCGCTACCCGCACCGGTTGCAGCAGGTACACCACCGCCGGCAGCACCAGCGCCGGGCTCGGGAAGCTGCGGTAGCGCGGGTCGAACACCAGCGCCAGCATGCTCACCGCCGCCGCGAAGCCGGCCGCCATCACCCACCAGCCGGCACGCGCCTGCAGCCAGGCGAACAGGCGCTCACGCCAGCCACTGCGCTGTGCCAGCGCCAGCGCGCCATGGGCCAGTACCACCAGGTTGAGCCCCGCCAGCAGCACGGCCCACAACCACTCGCCAACGAAGCGGCTGTTGACCCGTACCAGCTCGCCCCACAACCCCAGGCTGGCGGCCCCCAGTGCGGCCAGCAAGGGCAGCGCCAGGGCGCCACGCACGCCGCGCACCGGCCCGGCCAGGGCCAGGGTGGCGGCGAACAGCAGCACGCCGATGCCCAGCCACTGCGGCCAGAACGGCAGGTTGCTCACCGGGCCTTCGAGTATGCCCTTGTCCTGCCGGTCGGCATCGTACAGCCCCCAGTAACCGCCCACCGCGCCTTCGCTGGCGCGCTTCCACGGCTGGTCGAAGGCTTCGATCAGGTTGTAATTCCAGCCATTCTGCTCGGCCATGGCGACGAACCCGCGAATGAAGCGCGCTTCGTTGACCCGGCTGGGCAGGGCGGTCTCGCGCTGGCGCCCTTCGCTGGGCCAGCCGGTTTCGCCGATCATCACGTCCTTGGGCGCGAAGCGGTTGCCGAACACCTGGCGGATCTCGCCTACGTGGGCCAGCGCATCGTCGATGCCCTTGGGATCATCTTCCCAGTAGGGCAGCAGGTGAATGGTCACGAAGTCCACCTGCGGCGCGATCTGTGGATGCTGCAGCCAGAACTCCCACACGTCGGCGTAGGTCACCGGTACCTGCACCTGGCTTTTCACCTGGTGGATCAGATCGGCCAGGTGATCGCCCGTCACTTCCTTGCGCAACAGCACCTCGTTGCCCACGATCACGGCGCGGGTGATGTCCGGGTTGGCATTGGCGGTGGCGATCAGGGCCTTGATCTCCTTGGCCGTGACCAGCGGGTCGGCACTCACCCAGGCCCCGAACATCACCTTCAGGCCGTACTTGCGCGCCAGCTGCGGGATCGCTTCCAGGCCCGTCATCGAGTAGGTGCGGATGCATTCGAAGCGCTGTGCAAGCAGGGCGAGGTCAGCCTCCACGCGCTCCGGACGCAGGGTGAAGGGCTGGTCGAACGGCGACTGGTCCTTGTCGAAGGGCGTGTAGGAGACGCATTGCAACTTGTGCGTGGGGCTGGCGGCGTCCGGCAGCGATACCGGCTTGCCGAGCCCGTACCAGAGCCCGCCCAACGCGAACAGGCCAAGCAGGCAGGCAAACAGGTAGGGCAGCAGCGGGAAGCGGGCAGTCGAGGGCATGGCGCGGACCGGTCAGGAAACAAAGCCGCCAATACTACCTGCAAATGCCGGCCGGTAGCGGGCCTGGCTGGCGTTGTGATGTCGTTTCTCGATGTTTCGACGTCGCTGACAGAGCAGGTTGGCCGCCAGTGGCGGTTGATGATGCAGGTTCCGTGACGTGACGAGGGGATGCTTTGATGAAAATGCGACGACTCCTGGGGGCGGGCACTGCCCTGATACTGGCCATGGGCACCAGCCTGGCCATGGCCAAGGAAGTAAGCATCGGCTACGTCGATGGGTGGTCCGACAGCGTGGCGACCACCCATGTGGCGGCCGAGGTGATCAAGCAGAAGCTCGGTTATGACGTCAAGCTGATGCCGGTGGCCACCGGCATCATGTGGCAGGGGGTGGCCACCGGAAAGCTCGATGCGATGCTGTCGGCCTGGCTGCCGGTGACCCATGGCGAATACTGGGCCAAGAACAAGGACAACGTGGTCGACTACGGCCCCAACTTCAAGGACGCCAGGATTGGCCTGATCGTGCCCGAATACGTCAAGGCGCAGTCGATCGCCGACCTCGGAAGCGATGCCGGCTTCAAGAAGAAGATCGTCGGCATCGACGCCGGGTCCGGGGTGATGCTCAAGACCGACCAGGCGATCAAGGACTACGACCTTGCCGGCTACAAGCTGCAGGCCAGCTCCGGCGCTGCCATGACCTCTGAACTGGGGCGCGCCTACGCCAAGCAGCAGCCCATCGTGGTCACCGGCTGGGTGCCGCACTGGATGTTCGCCAAGTGGAAGCTGCGCTTTCTCGAAGACCCCAAAGGCGTGTACGGCGCCGCCGAGACGGTCAACAGCATCGGCAGCAAGGAACTCGATACGAAGGCGCCGGAAGTCGCAGCGTTCCTGAAGAAGTTCTCGTGGCAATCCAAGGACGAGATCGGCGAAGTCATGCTGGCCATTCAGGAAGGCGCAAAGCCGGACGCTGCGGCGAAGGAGTGGGTCGCCAAGCACCCCGAGCGGGTCGCCGAGTGGACCGCAAAATAATGGCCTAAGGCCTCTATCTGGCACCTTCCAGGGCCGCGCGGTGTTTTGCCACCGCGCGGCCCTTTGCATGGGCGGCTGTTACGTAGCCGGTAAAAGAGTTTTACATCTAAGACTAAGGTCGTCTGGAGTGCGTCCCAAGGCAGCATAAAGTGGCGTGGTACTACCCAATCTGTGCTGCGAGGACAAAAACAATGAACGACAGCATTTATCTCTCGATACAAAACAGCCCGCGGTTCAAGGAGCTGGTTTCAAAACGTGAACGCTTCGCCTGGATTCTCTCGGCGATCATGCTCGGCCTCTACGCCGCCTTTATCCTGTTGATTGCCTACGGCCCGCAGATTCTGGGTGCCAAGCTCAGCCCCGGCTCCTCGATTACCTGGGGTATCCCGCTGGGTGTGGGTCTGATCGTTTCGGCTTTCGTGCTGACCGGCATCTACGTACGTCGTGCCAATGGTGAGTTCGACGAGCTGAACAACGCGATCCTGAAGGAGGCTCAGCAATGATCCGGCGTCTACTGGCAACACTGGCCTTTGGCGCTTTCGCGCCTGCCGTCTGGGCCGCCGACGCCCTGACCGGCGAGGTGCACAAACAACCCCTGAACGTCTCGGCGATCCTGATGTTCGTCGCCTTCGTCGGTGCCACCCTGTGCATCACCTACTGGGCTTCAAAGCGTAACAAGTCGGCCTCTGACTACTACGCCGCAGGCGGGCGAATCACGGGCTTCCAGAACGGCCTGGCGATTGCCGGCGACTACATGTCGGCAGCCTCCTTCCTGGGTATTTCCGCACTGGTATACACCTCCGGCTACGACGGCCTGATCTACTCGATCGGCTTCCTGGTGGGCTGGCCGATCATTCTGTTCCTGATCGCCGAACGCCTGCGCAACCTGGGCAAGTACACCTTTGCCGACGTGGCCTCGTATCGCCTCGGGCAAAAGCAGATCCGCACCCTGTCAGCCTCCGGCTCGCTGGTGGTGGTGGCGTTCTACCTGATCGCGCAGATGGTCGGCGCCGGCAAGCTGATCCAGCTGCTGTTCGGCCTGGACTACCACGTGGCGGTCATCCTGGTGGGTATCCTGATGTGCATGTACGTGCTGTTCGGCGGCATGCTCGCAACCACCTGGGTACAGATCATCAAGGCGGTGCTGCTGCTGTCCGGTGCCAGCTTCATGGCGCTGATGGTGATGAAGCACGTCAACTTCGACTTCAATGCGCTGTTCTCCGAGGCGATCAAGGTTCACCCCAAGGGTGAGGCGATCATGAGCCCGGGCGGCCTGGTCAAAGACCCGATCTCCGCGTTCTCGCTGGGCCTGGCGCTGATGTTCGGTACCGCTGGCCTGCCGCACATCCTGATGCGCTTCTTCACCGTGAGCGACGCCAAGGAAGCGCGCAAGAGCGTGCTGTATGCAACCGGCTTCATCGGCTACTTCTACATCCTGACCTTCATCATCGGCTTCGGCGCGATCCTGCTGGTCAGCACCAACCCGGACTTCAAGGACGCAGCAGGCGCCTTGCTGGGCGGCAACAACATGGCTGCGGTGCACCTGGCCGACGCCGTGGGCGGCAGCATCTTCCTGGGCTTCATCTCGGCAGTGGCCTTCGCCACCATCCTGGCAGTGGTTGCCGGCCTGACCCTGGCCGGTGCCTCGGCGGTGTCCCATGACCTGTATGCCAGCGTATGGCGCAAGGGCAAGGTCAACGACAAGGACGAGATCCGCGTGTCGAAGATCACCACCGTCGCACTGGGTGTGCTGGCCATCGGCCTGGGTATCCTGTTCGAAAGCCAGAACATCGCGTTCATGGTCGGCCTGGCGTTCTCGATCGCGGCCAGCTGCAACTTCCCGGTATTGCTGCTTTCGATGTACTGGAAGAAGCTGACCACCCGTGGCGCCATGATCGGCGGCTGGATGGGGCTGGTAAGTGCGGTGGGCCTGATGGTGCTCGGTCCGACCATCTGGGTGCAGATCCTGGGTCACGAGAAAGCCATCTACCCGTATGAGTACCCGGCGCTGTTCTCGATGCTGATTGCCTTTGCCGGTATCTGGTTCTTCTCGGTTACCGACAAGTCCAAGGCAGCGGATGACGAGCGTGCGCTGTTCTTCCCGCAGTTTGTCCGGTCGCAAACCGGCCTGGGGGCAAGCGGTGCTGTTTCGCACTGAGTCCTGAGCAATAAAAAAACGGCCTTCGGGCCGTTTTTTTATGTGGGGGCCATTGCACCCCCGGGTTTCTATATCTTGCCGAGCAACAACAGGATCAACAGGATGATCAGCACGGTACCAATGATGCCGGACGGGCCGTAGCCCCAACTTCTGGAGTGCGGGAAAACGGGTAAGCCACCGATCAACAGCAAAATCAGGATGATGATAAGTATGGTGCCCATGGCAGAGTCCTTTTGTTGAGTACGGTAATCAGCGTGTGCAGTTGCGATCCATCTCTTCGGTCATGACCTTCATGTCCGCCTGTTAATTCGGACTCCCACAGGCAACTAAAAGTTTAGTTCGATATGTGTTTGCCCGCGCCATTCAGCATCCTGATACAGCGTGGGCGTCGCTGCACCCTTCGCTACACTGGCCTTCAACTTCAGGAACAAGGCATCCGGCTATGCAAAACCGCATGATGATCACTGGCGCCGGGTCCGGCCTTGGCCGCGAGATTGCCCTGCGCTGGGCCCGCGAGGGTTGGCAACTGGCCCTGAGCGACATCGGCGAGGCCGGCCTGCAGCAGACCCTCACGCTGGTGCGCGAGGCGGGCGGCGAGGGCTTCGTCCAGCGTTGCGACGTGCGCGACTACAGCCAGCTCACCGCCCTGGCCCAGGCCTGCGAAGAAAAGCTCGGCGGCATCGATGTGATCGTCAACAACGCCGGGGTGGCGTCGGGCGGTTTTTTTGCCGAGCTGTCGCTGGAAGACTGGGACTGGCAGATCGCGATCAACCTGATGGGCGTGGTCAAGGGCTGCAAGGCGTTCCTGCCGCTGCTCGAACGCAGCAAGGGCCGCATCATCAACATCGCGTCCATGGCGGCGCTGATGCAGGGGCCGGCCATGAGCAACTACAACGTGGCCAAGGCCGGGGTGGTGGCGCTGTCCGAAAGCCTGCTGGTGGAGCTGCGCCAGCAACAGGTGGCGGTGCATGTGGTGTGCCCGTCGTTCTTCCAGACCAACCTGCTGGATTCGTTCCGCGGCCCCACCCCGGCAATGAAGGCCCAGGTGGGCAAACTGCTGGAAAGCTCGCCGATCAGTGCCAGCGACATTGCCGGCTACATCTACGAGGGGGTGGCGCGCGGTGACTTCATGATTCTGCCCCACGAGCAGGGGCGCCTGGCCTGGCAGCTCAAGCAGCGCGACCCGCAGGCGCTGTATGACGAAATGGCCGAGATGGCCGTGCGAATGCGTGCCAAGGGGCGTCAGACGCAGGCGTAGGCTGTTCGCTACGGTATGCTAGGCGCTTTTGCGCGGGTAGCAGCGGACGTGATGAATTATGTGTGGTTCTTTCTGGCGGCGGTGTTCGAGATCGCCGGCTGTTATGCCTTCTACATGTGGCTGCGGCTGGGCAAGAGCGGCTGGTGGATCGCCCCCGCGCTGCTCAGCCTGACCCTGTTCGGCCTGCTGCTGACCCGCGTCGAGGCGGCCTACGCCGGGCGCGCCTACGCCGCCTATGGCGGCATCTATATCGTCACTTCGCTGCTGTGGCTGGCGGTGGTGGAGCGTGCCCGGCCGATGGGCAGCGACTGGCTCGGTGCGTTGCTGTGCGTGATCGGCGCCACCATCATCGTGATCGGACCACGTCTGCAAAACAGCTGAGCGGGTAGGATCTTGTAGGCAAATTCCCGCAAAGTTGTGGGAATTGTCTATTTGCCTGTCAGAGCGTTGAACCGTTTCAGCACCCGGTTCAGTCTTCACTCTCCCCTGATGTGGAGGATTGGAGAATGCTGGTCATAGGGCGCGAAGTCGGCGAGGTCATCACCATCGATGACGACATCAAGATCAAGGTGCTGTCGGTAGACGGCAACACGGTGCGTTTCGGCATCTGCGCACCACGCGATGTGGAGGTGCACCGTGCAGAAATCTATCGGCGTATCGCCGAGCAACTGGGCAAGGGCGGCCTGGGCGCCTGATCACTGATCGTCGAGCAGCTCGCGGGGCACTTCATGCCTGGCGAGCAGTTGGCACTGCTGGCTGTCCAGGTCGAACAGGATCACCGCCTGCCCCTTGGCCAGCGCCTGGCGCACGCGCAGTACACGGGTTTCCAGCGGGGTGTCGTCGCCATTGTCGGTACCGTCGCGGGTGACGAAGTCTTCGATCAGGCGGGTGAGGGTGTCGGCTTCGAGCTGGTCGTAGGGTATCAACATAAAAAAGCTACAGAATCAGGAAAGGTTTCGCACATGCTACGCGAAACCTTTCCTGCATGTGGCCTGCATGTGGCTAGCCTTTTTGGCCAACCAGGCTGTCCACCGCCGGTACGCGGGTATCACTTTCCATTTGTGCGTCGTGTTCCAGCTGGTGGCTGAAGCTTTCCAGCGAACTGCCGGTGGGCTTGGAATCGCTGGCGAACACCGGCGGGCTGAGCAGGTAGGCGCTGAGCAGGCGGCTGAGGGCAGCCAGGCTGTCGATATGGGTGCGCTCGTAGCCGTGGGTGGCGTCGCAGCCGAACGCCAGCAGCGCGGTACGGATGTCATGCCCGGCGGTGATCGCCGAATGCGCGTCGCTGAAGTAGTAGCGGAACAGGTCGCGGCGCACCGGCAGGTTGTGCTCGCGGCCCAGGCTCAGCAGGTGGCGCGACAGGTGGTAGTCGTAGGGGCCGGCAGAGTCCTGCATGGCCACGCTGACCGCGTGTTCGCTGGAGTGCTGGCCGGGGGCGACCGGGGCGATGTCGATGCCGACGAATTCGCTGACGTCCCACGGCAATGCGGCGGCGGCCCCCGAGCCGGTTTCTTCGGTGATGGTGAACAGCGGATGGCAGTCGATCTGTGGCTGGATGCCGCTTTCGACGATGGCCTTGAGCGAGGCCAGCAGCGCCGCGACGCCGGCCTTGTCGTCCAGGTGACGGGCGCTGATATGGCCGCTTTCGGTGAACTCGGGCAACGGGTCGAAGGCCACGAAGTCACCGATGCCGATGCCCAGGGTTTCACAGTCGGCGCGGGTGGTGCAGTAGGCATCCAGGCGCAGCTCGACGTGCTCCCAGCTGACCGGCATCTGGTCGACCGCGGTATTGAAGGCGTGCCCGCTGGCCATCAGCGGCAGCACGCTGCCGCGAAACACGCCGGTGTCGGTGAACACGCTGACCCGGCTGCCCTCGGCGAAACGGCTCGACCAGCAGCCGACCGGGGCCAGGCCCAGACGGCCGTTGTCCTGCAAGGTGCGCACGCTGGCGCCGATGGTGTCCAGGTGCGCCGAAACGGCGCGGTCGGGCGAGCTCTTGCGGCCCTTGAGGGTGGCGCGGATGGTGCCGCGCCGGGTCAGCTCGAAGGGGATACCCAGTTCTTCCAGGCGCTCGGCCACGTAGCGCACGATGGTGTCGGTGAAGCCGGTGGGGCTGGGGATGGCGAGCATTTCCAGCAGGACCTTCTGCAGATAGGTCAGGTCCGGTTCGGGCAATTGATCAGGCATGCGGACTCCTCGTGGGGCGTTGTCACGGCACCGGCCGGCTGTGCGGGAACAGCAGGTCGACGAAGCGTTCGGCAGTGGGTTGGGGTTCGTGGTTGGCCAGGCCCACCCGTTCATTGGCTTCGATGAACACGTAGTCGGGCTGGTCGGCGGCCTTGACCATCAGGTCCAGGCCGACCACCGGAATGTCCAGGGCGCGGGCGGCCCGCACGGCGGCATCCACCAGGGTCGGGTGCAGGCGTGCGGTGACGTCTTCCAGGCAGCCGCCGGTGTGCAGGTTGGCGGTACGCCGTACGGCCAGGCGCTGGCCGGCGGGCAGAATGGTGTCGTAGTCGACCCCGGCGGCGTGCAGGGTGCGCTGGGTCTCGGCGTCGAGCGGGATCTTGCTTTCGCCACCGGTGGCGGCCTGGCGCCTGCGGCTCTGGGCTTCGATCAGCGCACCGATGGCGTGCTGGCCGTCGCCGACGATCGAGGCCGGGTGACGAATCGCGGCGGCCACCACCTCGTAGCCGATGACCACGATGCGCAGGTCCAGCCCTTCATGAAAGCTTTCCAGCAGCACGCGGCTGTCGTATTGGCGCGCGTGCTCGATGGCGGCGTCCAGGTCTTGCAGGCAGGTCAGGTTGACCGCCACGCCGTTGCCCTGTTCGCCATCCAGCGGCTTGACCACCACCGCGCCGTGGTCTTCCAGAAAGGCCAGGTTGTCGGCGGCGTTGCCCGCCAGCTGTTGCGCCGGCAGGCTCAGGCCGGCGGTTTCGAGCACCTTGTGGGTCAGGCTCTTGTCCTGGCACAGGGTCATGCTCACGGCGGTGGTCAGGTCGCTGAGCGACTCGCGGCAGCGCACCCGGCGTCCGCCGTGGTTGAGGGTGAACAGCCCGGCGGTGGCATCGTCCACCTGCACATCGATGCCGCGCTTGTAGGCTTCCTCGACGATGATTCGCGCATAGGGGTTGAGCCCGGCCTCCGGCCCCGGCCCCAGGAACAGCGGCTGGTTGATGCCGTTCTTGCGCTTGACCGCGAAGGTGGGCAGGGTGCGAAAGCCCAGCTTGGCGTACAGCCGCTTGGCCTGGCGATTGTCGTGCAGCACCGACAGGTCGAGGTGGCTCAGCCCGCGGCTCATGAAGTGTTCGATCAGGTGGCGTACCAGTACTTCGCCGACCCCGGGCCGAGTGCAGTTGGGGTCCACGGCCAGGCACCACAGGCTGCTGCCGTGCTCCGGGTCGTCGAAGGCCTTTTGATGATTCAGGCCCATCACGCTGCCGATCACCGCACCGTTGTCCTCGTCTTCGGCCAGCCAGTACACCGGGCCGCCCTGGTGGCGCGGAGTGATCAGCGCCGGGTCGACCGGCAGCATGCCACGGGCCACGTACAGCTCGTTGATGGCTGCCCAGTCGCTGTCGCTCTGTGCGCGGCGGATACGAAAGCCGCGAAACACCCGCTGCGCCTGGCGGTAGTCGCTGAACCACAGGCGCAGGGTGTCGGAGGGGTCGAGAAACAGCTGTTGCGGCGCCTGGGCCAGTACCTGCTGGGGGGCGGCCACGTACAGCGCGATATCGCGCTCGCCGGGCTGCTCCTTGGCCAGGGCCGCCGCCAGGCTGGCCGGGTCGGGGTAGGTGTGGCCGATCAGCAGCCGGCCCCAACCGCAATGCAACCAGCGCGGCTGGTCGTGCGGGTCGCTGCCGTCGCCGGCCAGTTGCGCCTGCAGGCGTTCATAGGACGGCACCTGGCCGCGCAGCAGGCGCTGGCCATAGGGTGAGGCATGGGCTTTCATCGATCAGATTCCTTGTTCGCTGAGCCACAGGTTCAGCGCGGCCAGTTGCCACAGCTTGGAGCCGCGCAGCGGCGTCAGTTGCCCATGCGGGTCGCTGAGCAGGCGGTCGAGCATGGCCGGGTTGAACAGGCCGCGGTCCTGGCTCGGGTCCAGCAGCAGCTCGCGTACCCAGTCCAGGGTGGCGCCTTGCAGGTGCTTGAGGCCCGGTACCGGGAAGTAGCCCTTCTTGCGGTCGATGACTTCACTGGGGATGACCAGTCGCGCGGCTTCCTTGAGCACCTGCTTGCCGCCATCGGGCAGCTTGAACTGGGCCGGCACCCGCGCCGACAGCTCCACCAGCCGGTAGTCGAGGAACGGCGTGCGAGCCTCCAGGCCCCAGGCCATGGTCATGTTATCGACCCGTTTGACCGGGTCGTCGACCAGCATCACCGTGCTGTCCAGGCGCAGGGCCTTGTCGACTGCCGCGCTGGCGCCGGGCTGGGCGAAGTGTTGGCGCACGAAGTCGCCGGCGGCGTCATTGCTCAGCAGCCAGGCCGGCTGCACGGTGTCGCGGTACTCGTCGTAGCTGCGGTCGAAGAAGGCCTCGCGGTAGGCCGCGTACGGGTCCTTGGCGCCGTCCACCTGCGGGTACCAGTGGTAGCCGGCGAACAGCTCGTCGGCACCCTGGCCGCTCTGCACCACCTTGCAGTGCTTGGCCACTTCCCGCGAGAGCAGGTAGAAGGCGATGCAGTCGTGGCTGACCATCGGCTCGCTCATGGCGCGGAACGCGGCCGGCAGTTGCTCGATGATTTCGCGCTCGTCGATGCGCAACTGGTGGTGGCGTGTGCCGTAGTGCTTGGCGATCAGGTCCGAATACTGGAACTCGTCGCCACGTTCGCCGCCGGCATCTTCAAAGCCTATGGAAAAGGTCGACAGGTCCTCGACCCCGACTTCGCGCAGCAGGCCGACCAGCAGGCTGGAGTCGACGCCGCCCGAGAGCAGCACGCCGACATCCACGGCCGCGCGCTGACGGATTGCAACGGCTTCGCGGGTGCTGTCGAGCACGCGGTCGCGCCAGTCTTCCAGGGTCAGGTGCTGTTCATCGGTGCGTGGGCCGTAGTGCAGGTTCCACCACACGTGCTGCTCGGCGCGGCCCTGGGCGTCGATGCGCATCCAGGTGGCCGGTGGCAGCTTTTCGATGTTCGCCAGCAGGGTCCGCGGGGCGGGTACCACGGCGTGGAAGTTCAGGTAGTGGTTGAGTGCCACCGGGTCGAGCACCGGGTTGATGTCGCCGCCCTTGAGCAGGGCCGGCAGGCTCGATGCGAAGCGCAGGCGTTCGCCGGTGCGCGACAGGTACAGCGGCTTGACCCCCAGGCGGTCGCGGGCGAGGAACAGCTGCTGGCTGTCACGTTCCCAGATCGCCAGGGCGAACATGCCGTTCAGGCGCGGCAGCAGATCGGCGCCCCAGGCGTGGTAGCCCTTGAGCAGCACTTCGGTGTCGCCGTCCGAGTAGAAGGCATAGCCCAGGCTTTCGAGTTCGGCGCGCAGTTCGGGGAAGTTGTAGATGGCGCCGTTGAATGCCAGCGACAGGCCCAGCTGGCTGTCGATCATGGGCTGGGCCGAGCCGTCGGACAGGTCCATGATCTTCAGGCGCCGATGGCCCAGGGCGATGGGCCCCTGGCTATGGAAGCCCCAGGCATCCGGGCCGCGGGGCGCCAGGTGATGGGTCATCCGTTCGACCGCGGCCAGGTCCGCCGGGCGTGGTGTGTTGGCTACAGGGGTGAAACGAAACTCTCCAGCTAATCCGCACATAAGTCCTTACCGGTTTTTCCGTTGGGGAAGGTGCCCTGAATTCGGGCACATAGGAACTGACCGGTGCGGATCCTGTGAGTTTTAGATCAATCTGTTATAAGCCTTCAGCCTTGCTTGCCCTTGCCGCGTATCAGTTCGCGCAACATGAAACGATTCGGGTGGCAGGCCTCGGCCACGTCGCGCGGCACCGGCAAGGGTGCGTTGTCGACCCAGGCGGCGATCAGTTCACCCGCCAGAGGCGCGGTGATCAGGCCGCGCGAACCATGGCCGCTGTTCACATACAGGCCCTCCAGCCAGGGGCACGGAGTGTCCGGCAGCTGTCGCGCGTCCTTGCCGAGCACGGCATACGCCTGGTTGAACGCCGCCTTGCCGGCCAGCGGGCCGACGATCGGCAGGTAGTCGGGGCTGGTGCAGCGAAACGCCGCGCGGCCCTGCAGGCTGGCCGGTTCCAGCTCGGCAGCGCCAAGGCGTTCTGCCAGGTCGCCGGAGATTTCCCGCAGCAGCTCCAGGTTGCTCGCATGTTCGGCAGCGGTGGGGGCGAGGTCGGTGCTGTGGAAGTCGAAGCTCGCCCCCAGGGTGTGTTCGCCCAGGCGCGGCGGCGCGACGTAACCGTCGGCGCACACCACGGTGCCCAGCGCGCGGCTGGCGTTGGTGGCCGGCAGGCGGGTGATCTGCCCGCGGATGCGCTTGAGCGGCAGCTCGGCGCACGGCTCGAAACGATGGATGTCCGCTGCGCTGGCCAGCACCACCAGCGGCGCGCTGGCCAGCAGGCGCTCGCCGTCCCATGCCTGCCACAAGCCGTCGACCTTGCGCAGCTGTACCACGTCATGGTGGGGCAGCAGGGTGATGTTCGGTTGCCCGGCCTGCCATTGGCACAGCGCGGGCGGATGCACCCAGCCGCCCTCGGGGTAGTACAGACCGCCACTGGGCAGGCCGACCCCGGCCACGGCTTCGGCCTGCGGCTGGTCGAGGCGCCGCAGCAGGGTGTCGCTGAACGCCTGGTCGAGCTTGATCTGGCGCTGGTCTTCCTTGTCGTCGAAGGCCAGTTGCAGCACCCCGCAGGCGTCCCAGTCGGTGCCGCGCTGCAACTGTTCGAGCAGGCGGCGGGTGTAGCCGAAGCCGGCGACGATCAGCCGCGACAGTGCGGTGCCGTGGGCCGACAGCTTCAGGTACAGCACGCCCTGGGGGTTGCCCGAGGCTTCACCAGCAGGGGCGGCGTGGCGCTCCAGCAGGCGTACCTGCCAGCCGCGCGCCGCCAGGCTGGCGGCGGTGGCGCAACCGGCCAGGCCGGCGCCGATCACCAGCGCCTCGCGGGGGCCGGCCAGCGGCGCGGGGCGCGCGAACCATGGGGCAACCGGCGCGAGCGGCGGTTGCTCGGCAGGCCAGCCGGTGAATGCGCCGCGCAGCACTTCCCATTTTTTGCCGATACCCGGAATGCGCTTCATCTTGAAGCCCACCGCAATCAGCCCGCGACGCACCCAGCCGGTGCTGGTGAAGGTGCCAAGGGTGGCACCCGGCGCCGACAGGCGGCCGAGCTGGGCGAACAGCTCGGGGGTCCACATGTCGGGGTTCTTGGCCGGGGCAAAGCCATCGAGAAACCAGGCGTCGATGGAGGCGTCCAACTGCGGCAGCTGTTCCCGCGCATCGCCGATCATCAGGGTCAGGGTCACCCGACCCTGGTCGAAGACGAACTGCTGGAAACCTTCGTGCACCGCCACGTACTGCGCCAGCAGTGGCTGGCTGAACGGCGTCAGCTCGGGCCACAGGGCCAGGGCCTTGGCCAGGTCGGCATGGCTGAGGGGGTATTTTTCGACGCTGACGAAATGCAGGCGTGCCCCGGCCGGTGCATAGTCGGCGAACACCTGCCAGGCGCAGAAGAAGTTCAGGCCGGTGCCGAAGCCGGTTTCCCCGATCACCAGGCAACTGCCGTCGGCCATCGCGGCGAAGCGCTGGCGCAGGTCGTTCTGCTCGATGAACACATGACGGGTTTCCTCCAGGCTCTGCTCCTTGGAGAAATAGATGTCGTCGTACTGGCGTGAATACGGGCGGCCCTGTTCATCCCACTCGATCTGGGCGTACTGGGTCGGGGTGGCGGGGGTGTCGTTCATGTTCGGCTCGGCAACAGCGAAGCGTGCATTCTAGCCGATCGCCTTGCGACAAAGGGCTGCGTGATCCGCTAGTCTTGCTTATCCAAGAAGGGAGCCTGGTATGTTCGAATCCGCCGAAATTGGTCACGCCATCGACAAAGAAACCTATGACGCCGAAGTGCCGGCGTTGCGCGAAGCCTTGCTCGAAGCCCAGTTCGAGCTCAAGCAGCAGTCTCGCTTTCCGGTCATCGTGCTGATCAATGGCATCGAGGGGGCCGGCAAGGGCGAAACCGTCAAGCTGCTCAACGAGTGGATGGACCCGCGCCTGATCGAGGTGCGCACCTTCGACCAGCAGACCGACGAGGAGCTGGCCCGGCCGCCGGCCTGGCGCTACTGGCGGGCCTTGCCGAGCAAGGGGCGCATGGGCGTCTTCTTCGGCAACTGGTACAGCCAGATGCTGCAGGGGCGGGTGCATGGCCAGTTCAAGGACGCGGTGCTCGACCAGGCCATCAACGGTGCCGAACGGCTGGAAAAGATGCTGTGCGACGAAGGCGCGCTGATCTTCAAGTTCTGGTTTCACCTGTCCAAGAAGCAGATGAAGGCGCGGCTCAAGTCGCTCAAGGATGACCCGCTGCACAGCTGGAAGATCAGCCCGCTGGATTGGCAGCAATCGCAGACCTATGACCGGTTCGTGCGCTTCGGCGAACGGGTGCTGCGCCGCACCAGCCGTGACTATGCACCCTGGCACATCATCGAGGGCGTGGACCCGAACTACCGCAGCCTGGCAGTGGGCAAGATCCTGCTCGAGGGCCTGCAGAACGCCTTGAAGGCCAAGACCCTGGGGCGCCAGACCAACATCGCGCCGCTGGGCGAATCCATCGACGGACGCAGCCTGCTGGGCAGCCTGGACATGACCCTGCGCCTGGACAAGAACGACTACCAGGAGCAGCTGATTGTCGAGCAGGCCCGTCTGGCGGGCCTGCTGCGTGACAAGCGCATGCGTCGCCACGCGCTGGTGGCGGTGTTCGAGGGCAACGACGCGGCGGGCAAGGGCGGTGCCATTCGGCGCGTGGCCGCCGCGCTGGACCCGCGTCAGTACCGCATCGTGCCGATTGCCGCCCCTACCGAGGAGGAGCGGGCGCAGCCCTACCTGTGGCGGTTCTGGCGGCACATTCCGGCGCGCGGCAAGTTCACGGTGTTCGACCGCTCGTGGTACGGGCGGGTGCTGGTGGAGCGTATCGAGGGTTTTTGCAGCCAGGCCGACTGGATGCGCGCCTATGGCGAGATCAACGATTTCGAGGAGCAACTGCACGACGCTGGCGTGGTGGTGGTCAAGTTCTGGCTGTCGATCGACGAGCAGACCCAGCTTGAGCGTTTTCAGGAGCGCGAGCAGATACCGTTCAAACGCTTCAAGATCACCGAGGAAGACTGGCGCAACCGCGACAAGTGGGACGCGTATTCCGAGGCGGTGGGCGACATGGTCGACCGCACCAGCACCGAAGTGGCGCCCTGGACGCTGGTGGAGGCCAATGACAAGCGTTGGGCGCGAGTGAAGGTGCTGCGCACCATCAACGAGGCGCTGGAGGCGGCGTTCAAGAAAGACAAGAAGTGATCATTGGCCGCATCGCGGGGCAAGCCCGCTCCCACAGGCACTCCATCAGCCTTGTGGGAGCGGCTTGACCCGCGACGGGCTGCGTAGCAGAGCTTTTTTCAGCCTTTGCCGCCGGCCTCGAGCATCTGCTCCGGCCTTACCCATTCATCGAACTGCGCATCGGTCAGATACCCCAGTTCCAGCGCCGCCTCGCGCAAGGTGGTGCCTTCGGCGTAGGCCTTCTTGGCGATCTGCGCCGACTTGTCGTAACCGATATGCGGGTTGAGCGCCGTCACCAGCATCAGCCCGCGCTCCAGGTGCTCGGCCATCTGCTGCGGGTCTGGCTCGATGCCCGCCACGCAGTGCTGCTGGAAGTTGCGGCAGCCATCGGCCAGCAGTTCGATCGACTGCAGCAGGTTGTGGATGACCACCGGCTTGAACACGTTGAGCTGCAGGTGGCCCTGGCTGGCGGCAAAGCCGATGGTGGTGTCGTTGCCCAGCACCTGGCAGGCCAGCATCGACAGTGCCTCGCACTGGGTCGGGTTGACCTTGCCGGGCATGATCGAGCTGCCCGGCTCGTTGGCCGGCAGGCGCACCTCGGCCAGCCCCGCGCGCGGCCCGGAGCCGAGCAGGCGCAGGTCGTTGGCCAGCTTCATCAGGGCCACGGCCAGGGTTTTCAGCGCACCGGCCAGGGTGATCAGCGGCTCGTGCCCGGCCAGCGCGGCAAACTTGTTGGGCGCGGTGACGAACGGCAGCCCCGACAAGGCGGCAAGCTCGGCGGCGATCGCCTCGGCAAACCCGTGCGGCGCGTTCAGCCCGGTACCCACGGCGGTACCGCCCTGGGCCAGTTCGCACACCGCCGGCAGCGCCGCGCGGATGGCGCGCTGGGCGTAGTCCAGCTGGGCCACGTAGGCCGAGACCTCCTGGCCGAAGGTGATCGGGGTGGCGTCCATCATGTGGGTTCGCCCGGTCTTGACCAGTTGCATGTGGCGTGCAGCCAGTTCGGCCAACCCGCCCGACAGCTCGGCGATGGCCGGCAGCAGTTGCTGGTTGACCGCCTGTGCAGCGGCAATGTGCATGGCGGTCGGGAAACAGTCGTTGGAGCTCTGTGAGCGGTTGACGTGGTCGTTGGGGTGCACCGGCACCTTGCCGCCGCGGCCCTTGCCGGCCAGCTCGTTGGCGCGCCCGGCCAGCACTTCGTTGGCGTTCATGTTGCTCTGGGTACCGCTGCCGGTCTGCCACACCACCAGCGGGAACTGGTCGTCATGCTCGCCGGCCAGCACCTCGTCGGCGGCCTGTTCGATCAGGCGGGCGATGTCGGCCGGCAGGTCGCCGTTGCGGTCATTGACCCGCGCTGCGGCTTTCTTGATCAGCACCAGCGCGTGCAGTACCGCCAGCGGCATGCGTTCCTTGCCGATGGCAAAGTTGATCAGCGAGCGCTGGGTCTGGGCACCCCAGTAGGCCTCGTCAGGAACTTCAACCGGGCCCAGGCTGTCAGTTTCGATACGGCTCATGCGGTACGCACTCCTTCAATGGCTTGTTTGCGCAGTTTAGGCCCTGATTCGGCATGGCGGTTCCATTGCCTGTCGTCCCTCTTGAGCAGGCTGCCCCAGTCGGCGCAGAATGCTCTACTCTGGGTACGCCCTCTTTTTATTTTAAGGAATTTCGATGACCCGTCTTCGCGCCCTCTGCACGGCTGTCGCGCTGGTCTGCGCCAGCGGCCAGGCACTCGCCGATACCGCCAGCCACAACGCCAGCGCTGAAAAATTCCTGGTGATGGCGCACGCCGACAAACTGGGTACCCCGGTCTACATGCAGGTGCAGCAGATGTTTGCCCAGCGCTTCGAGCAGACCAAGGCGCCGGCGTCCAAAAAGGCCGTGCTTGAAACCTACCAGGCCAAGGCCAACGCCGCCCTGGACCAGGCCATCGGCTGGAACAAGCTCAAGCCGGACATGATCAAGCTGTACACCAGCACCTTCAGCGAATCCGAGCTCAAGGACCTGGTCGCCTTCTACCAGTCGCCACTGGGCAAGAAAGTCCTGGAAAAGATGCCTGCCGTTACCCAGCAGTCGGCCCAGCTGACCCAGCAGAAGCTTGAAAGCGCCGTGCCGGTGGTCAACAAGCTGCTGGCCGACATGACCAACGAGCTGGACCCGTCCGCCGGCAAGGCGGCCGCACCGGCCAAGAAACCTTAAGCGGAGCCCAGCATGTCGATGCAGCAGAAGATCGAACAGAGCCTGGCGGCGCTCGCCCCGCAGCACCTCGAGGTGCTGGACGAGAGCCACATGCACAGCCGGGGCCAGCAGACCCACTACAAGGCCGTGCTGGTCAGCGAACAGTTCGATGGCTTGAACAGCGTCAAGCGCCACCAGAAGGTCTACGCCACCCTGGGTGACCTGATGGGGCAGTTCCATGCCCTGGCGTTGCATACCTACACCCCGCAGGAATGGCAGAAAGTCGGCAGCGCGCCGGCTTCGCCCACCTGCGCCGGAGGCAGCAAACACTGAAATCCCTTTCAGGTTTTTGCTAGAATCCGCAACGCGCCGCCTGTCGGCGCGTTTTTTATTGTCGACCCGGTCCGCCCTTTGCGAGGGTGACCACCTGGAGAATCAAGGCATGACCCAAGCTATCGTCGTGGCGGCGCTGTACAAGTTCGTCACCCTGAAAGATTACGTCGAGCTGCGCGAGCCGCTGCTCGAGACCATGGAGCGCAACGGGGTCAAGGGCACCCTGCTGCTGGCCGAAGAGGGTATCAACGGCACCGTGTCGGGTACCCGCGAAGGTATTGATGGCCTGCTGGCCTGGCTGCGCAGCGATGCGCGCCTGGTGGACATCGATCACAAGGAATCGTACTGCGACGAACAGCCGTTCTACCGCACCAAGGTCAAGCTCAAGAAAGAGATCGTGACCCTCGGCGTGCCGGGCGTGGACCCGAACCGGACGGTCGGTACCTATGTCGAGCCCAAGGACTGGAACGCGCTGATCAGCGACCCCGAAGTGCTGCTGATCGACACCCGCAACGACTATGAAGTGGCGATTGGTACCTTCGAGGGCGCCATCGACCCCAAGACCACCACCTTTCGCGAGTTTCCCGAGTACATCAAGGCCAACTTCGACCCTGCCCGGCACAAGAAGGTGGCGATGTTCTGCACCGGTGGCATCCGCTGCGAAAAAGCCTCCAGCTATATGCTCGGCGAGGGTTTCGAAGCGGTCTATCATCTTAAGGGTGGCATCCTGAAGTACCTCGAGGAGGTCCCCCAGGAAGAAACGCGCTGGCAGGGCGACTGCTTTGTCTTCGACAACCGCGTGACCGTGCGTCACGACCTCAGCGAAGGCGACTACGACCAGTGCCACGCCTGTCGTACCCCGATCAGCGTGGAAGAACGGGCCTCCGAGCATTATTCGCCAGGCATCAGCTGCCCGCATTGCTGGGACAGCCTGAGCGAGAAGACCCGGCGCAGCGCCATCGATCGGCAGAAGCAGATCGAGTTGGCCAAGGCCCGCAACATGCCGCACCCGATCGGCCACAACTATCGCAAAGCCGAGGTGTGATGGATGACCGCTCGCCTGCTGTATGTAATGGACCCGATGTGCTCCTGGTGCTGGGGTTTCGCACCCGTGGCCGAGGCCCTGATACGGCAGGCGCGCGAGGCCGGCGTGGACACCCACCTGGTGCCCGGCGGCCTGCGCTCGGGCAGCAGTGCGCTGGATGCCTCCACCCGGCGCTACATTCTTGAACACTGGCAGGCGGTCAATCAGGCCACCGGCCAGCCGTTCCAGCTCGAGGGCGCGATGCCCGAAGGCTTTGTCTACGACACCGAACCTGCCTGCCGCGCGCTGGTGGCTGCACGCAGCCTCGACCCGCAGCGGGCCTGGACGCTGCTGGGGATGATCCAGCAGGCGTTCTACCAGCGCAGCGAAGACGTGACCCTGCCGGTCAAGCTGGTGGAACTGGCCGAGCAGGCCGGTTTCGACCGCGCCGCCTTCGCCGAGGCCTTCAGCAGCGGCGACACCCGCAGCGCCACCGCCGCCGACTTCACCTGGGTGCAGGACCTGGGCATCGCGGGCTTCCCGACCCTGCTCGCCGAGCGCAATGGCCAACTGGCCCTGCTGACCAACGGCTACCAGGCCCTGGGGGCGCTGCAGCCGCTGCTGGGGCGCTGGCTGGAGCATGCGGTCAATGCTTGACCTGCCTGGCTCCCCCGACCCGGTGCCCGGGCCGACGCCGGCACCTGTCGATCGCTTGAGCTGGGCCGAGATCCGGCGCCTGGCGCAACACCACAAGAAAGCCCTGTGGACTGCCAACGGCGTGGCCGTGCTGGCGGCCCTGTGCAGTGTGCCGATTCCGCTGCTGCTGCCGTTGCTGGTCGACGAAGTGCTGCTGGGGCACGGCGATGCGGCGCTCAAGTGGATGAACAACCTGCTGCCCGTCAGCTGGCAGGTGGCGGCCGGCTACATCGGCCTGATGCTGGTTTTCACCCTGACGCTGCGCTGTGCGGCACTGGCCTTCAACGTGGTGCAGGCCAAGCTGTTCGCCGGGCTGGCCAAGGACATCGTCTACCGGCTGCGCATCCGCCTGATCGAGCGGCTCAAGCGCATCTCGCTGAGCGAGTACGAGAGCCTGGGCAGCGGTACGGTGACCACGCACCTGGTCACCGATCTGGACACCGTGGACAAGTTCGTCGGTGAAACCCTCAGCCGCTTTCTGGTGGCCATGCTCACGCTGGCCGGCACCTCGGCGATCCTGTTGTGGATGCACTGGCAGCTGGCGCTGCTGATCCTGCTGTTCAACCCGCTGGTGATCTTTGCCACGGTGCAGTTGGGCAAGCGGGTCAAGCACCTGAAGAAACTCGAGAACGACAGCACCTCGCGCTTCACCCAGGCACTGACCGAAACCCTGGATGCGATCCAGGAAATCCGTGCCGGCAACCGCCAGGGCTACTTTCTCGGGCGCCTGGGCATGCGTGCCCAGGAGGTGCGTAACTATGCGGTGTCCTCGCAATGGAAGAGCGATGCCAGCAGCCGCGCCAGTGGCTTGCTGTTCCAGTTCGGCATCGACATCTTTCGCGCAGCGGCCATGCTCACGGTGCTGTTTTCCGACCTCAGCATCGGCCAGATGCTGGCGGTGTTCAGCTACCTGTGGTTCATGATCGGCCCGGTGGAGCAGTTGCTCAACCTGCAGTACGCCTACTACGCGGCAGGTGGTGCGCTGAGCCGGATCAACGAGCTGCTGGCGCGCAGCGACGAGCCGCAGTATCCCGGCGGCATCGACCCTTTCGCGGGGCAGACCACCGTGGGCATCGAGGTGCGCGGGCTGCGTTTCGGCTATGGCGAGGAGCCGGTGCTGGACCAGTTGAACCTGTCCATCGCACCCGGCGAGAAGGTGGCCATCGTCGGCGCCAGCGGCGGCGGCAAGAGCACCCTGGTGCAGCTGTTGCTGGGCCTGTACAGCGCCCAGGCCGGCAGCATCCGCTTCGGCGGTTCGACCTTGCAGGAGATCGGCCTGGAAACCCTGCGCGAGCATGTGGCGGTGGTGTTGCAGCACCCGTCGCTGTTCAACGACACCGTGCGCGCCAACCTGACCATGGGCCGCGAGAGTACCGATGAGGCCTGCTGGCAGGCGCTGCGCATTGCCCAGCTCGACGCCACCATCGCCGCGCTGCCGCAGGGCCTGGACAGTGTGGTGGGACGTTCGGGCGTGCGTCTGTCCGGCGGGCAGCGCCAGCGTCTGGCGATTGCGCGCATGGTGCTGGCCGAGCCCAAGGTCGTCATTCTCGATGAGGCCACCTCGGCGCTGGACGCGGCCACCGAGTACAACCTGCACCAGGCGCTGAGCCGCTTCCTCAGCGCCCGTACCACCCTGATCATCGCTCACCGCCTGTCGGCAGTGAAGCAGGCCGACCGCGTGCTGGTGTTCGACGGCGGGCATGTCGCCGAGGATGGCGGTCACCAGCAGCTGATCGCCGAGGGCGGGTTGTACGCCAAGCTCTATGGGCATTTGCAACAGAGCTGAGGGCCTTCTACTGTACAACTGTTGTACAGGTGAAAAAGGGCCTGATGGCAGGTGGCAAATGGCCTAGGCTGTGTCTGTGCAGGATGAGACTCATCGGGCTGCGCATTGCTGCAAGGGACCTCATGAAGCAGAAACGGACTCTCGAAGCGCCCAGGTTGTTGGGCATCATCTGGCCTTTTGTGGCGGTCGTACTGTTCCAGGCCTTGCTGGGGGGCATCAGCCTCTATGCCTTGTCGGCCGTGCGCGGTTATGTGGCGGGCGAGAGCCTGTGGTCCAAGGGGCAGAAGGACGCCATCTACTTCCTGAGCCTGTATACCGACAGCCGCGACGAGGCGGCCTACCAGAAGTACCGGCAGGCCATCGCCATCCCCCAGGGTGGTCACCAGCTGCGCACCGCGCTGGATGCCAAGCCCCTGGACCTGGCCGCTGCGCGCCAGGGCATCCTCAGGGGCGGCAACCACCCGGATGACATCGACAGCGTCATCTGGCTCTACCTGAATTTCCGTCATGTCAGCTACATGGAACGCGCCATCGAACGCTGGTCGGTGGGGGACGACTACCTGCAGCAGCTGGATGCGCTGGCCAACCGGATCCACCAGGGTATCGTCACCGGGAATGTCACTGCGCAGCGGGTTGCAGCCTGGAAGGGTGAGATAGCCGCGATCAACGAGGCGGTAACCCCCGCCGCCATGGCGTTCAGCGATGCCCTGGGCGAAGGATCGCGTATGCTGTTGCGCCTGCTGCTGGTGGTCAACCTGGCCACGGCACTGTTTCTGATTGCGCTGGCCTGCCTGCGTACGCACAAGCTGCTGGCGCAGCGCCAGGCCTTTGCCAGTGCCCTGCAGGTGGAGAAGGATCGGGCGCAGATCACCTTGCAGTCGATTGGCGATGGGGTGATCACCACCGATGTCGAGGGCTGTATCGCCTACATGAACCCTGCCGCCGAGCAGTTGACCCACTGGAGCGCCGGACAGGCCCAGGGCCTGCCGCTGGCGGCGCTGTTCAGCCTGCTGGACGACAACGCCGAAAAAGACAGCCTGTCCCTTACCGAGCGCATTCTGAGCGGTACCCTCAAGGGCGGCAGCGAGCACGCCAAGCTGATCCAGCGGCTGGACGGCAGCACCGTGTCGGTGGCCCTGGTGGGCTCGCCGATCATCAGTGACGGTCAGGTCAGTGGCATCGTGCTGGTGCTGCACGACATGACCCAGGAGCGCCAGTACATCGCCAACCTGTCGTGGCAGGCCACCCATGATGCCCTCACCGGGCTGGCCAACCGGCGCGAATTCGAATACCGGCTGGAGCTGGCGCTGGGCGACCTGGGCCGCCAGGCGGCGCGCCACACCCTGCTGTTTCTGGACCTGGATCAGTTCAAGCTGGTCAACGACACCTGTGGCCATGCGGCGGGCGACGAATTGCTGCGTCACATTTGCGCGGTGCTGCAGGCGGGCGTTCGCGAGGGCGATACCCTGGCGCGCCTGGGCGGCGACGAGTTCGGTATCCTGCTGGAGAACTGCCTGCCCGAGCAGGCCGAGCGCATTGCCGAGAATCTGCGCCAGACCGTGCAGAGCCTGCACTTCGTGTGGAAGGGGCGCCCGTTCATGACCACCGTGAGCGTGGGCCTGGTCCACCTGCAACTGGCACCCCATACGCTGGAGGCCTCGCTGCGTGCGGCCGACATGGCGTGCTACATGGCCAAGGAGAAGGGGCGCAACCGGGTGCAGGTGTACCACCCCGACGACACCGAGCTGTCCCTGCGCTTTGGCGAGATGGCCTGGATCCAGCGCCTGCACATCGCCCTGGAGGAAGACCGCTTCTGCCTGTATGCCCAGGAAATCGCGCCACTGGCGGCCGGTGAGTCGGATGCCGGTCATCTGGAAATACTGCTGCGCCTGCATGATGAGAGCGGGCGCATCATCCTGCCCGACAGCTTCATCCCGGCCGCCGAACGCTATGGGCTCATGACGGCCCTGGATCGCTGGGTGGTGAACAGAGTGTTCAAGGTGATTCGCCAGGCTCTGGATGAGGGGCGAAAGGGGCCATTGGCAATGTGCGCCATCAACCTGTCGGGCAGCAGCATCGGCGATGACAAGTTTCTGGATTATCTGCAGCGCCAGTTCGTCGAGTACGCCATACCGCCTGAAATGATCTGTTTCGAGATCACCGAAACCAGTGCGATTGCCAACCTGGGCAGCGCCATTCGTTTCATCAACGAATTGAAAGGGCTGGGTTGCCACTTTTCGCTGGACGACTTCTGCGCCGGGATGTCGTCGTTTGCCTACCTCAAACACCTGCCCGTGGACTTCCTGAAAATCGACGGGAGTTTCGTCAAGGACATGCTTGACGATCCGATTAACCGGGCTATGGTCGAAGTGATCAACCATATTGGCCACGTCATGGGCAAGCGCACCATTGCCGAGTTTGTCGAGACGCCCCTGATCGAGCAGGCGCTGCATGAAATTGGTGTCGATTACGCCCAGGGCTACCTGATCGAGCGGCCGCAGGTGTTCACCTGTGAAAGCTTGCAACGCCGGCGTATCCGTTCGCGACCCTTGCTGTTCAGGACGCCGGGGACGTTTCGCTGAGCGTTCACTTCAAATCACAAGGATGTAGGGATATGACAGTGATTGATGCATTTGAGCGAGTGGGTCCATTGATGGACGCGCAAAGTTACCCACTCTGGGCTCAGAAACTGATCGAGGATTGCAGTGCGAGCAAGCAGCGGGTGGTAGAGCATGAAATCTATCACCGCCTGCGCGACGGCAAGCTGAGCCAGCGCACCCTGCGCCAGTATCTGATCGGCGGCTGGCCGGTAGTCGAACAGTTTTCGGTGTACATGGCGCAGAACCTGGCCAAGACCAGTTTTGCCCGCCACCCGGGGGAAGACATGGCGCGTCGCTGGCTGATGCGCAATATCCGTGTCGAGCTCAACCATGCCGACTACTGGGTGCACTGGGCCCAGGCGCACGGGGTCAGCCTGGACGATCTGAACGAGCAGAACGTGCCGACCGAGTTGCAGGCGCTGAGTGACTGGTGCTGGCATACCTGTGCGGCCGATTCGCTGATCGTGGCCATGGCCGCGACCAACTATGCGATCGAAGGCGCGGTGGGGGAATGGTCGGCGCTGGTGTGTTCGACGGATACCTACGCCAACGGCTTTCCCGAAAGCGGGCGCAAACGCGCCATGAAATGGCTGAGGATGCACGCGCAGTATGACGACGAGCACCCTTGGGAGGCGTTGGAGATCATCTGCACGCTGGCGGGCAACAACCCACCACAGGCGCTGCAGACCCAGCTGCGTCGTGCGATCTGCAAGAGCTACGACTACATGTACCTGTTTCTGGAGCGCTGTCTGCAGCTGGAGCAGTCCCCACAGGCCGAGCCGGGCTCCACTGCCCGGTCGCGCTCGGCCCTGGTCGGTGCCTGAGGGCTACTGTGCGTTGAGCGCCTGGCCGTTGATGCCCTTGCTGTCCGGGCCCATCAGGTAGAGGTAGACCGGCATGATCTGCTCGGGCAGCGGGTTGTTCTCCGGTGCCTCGGCAGGGTAGGCCTGGGCGCGCATGCTGGTGCGTGTGGCGCCCGGGTTGACGCTGTTGGCGCGCACGGGGGCAACGTTCTCCAGCTCGTCGGCGAGGGTCTGCATCAGGCCTTCGGTGGCGAATTTCGATACGCCATAGGCACCCCAGTAGGCCCGGCCCTTGCGCCCGACGCTGCTGGAGGTGAACACCACCGAGGCATCCTCCGACAGCTTGAGCAGCGGCAGCAGGGTGCTGGTGAGCATGAACATGGCGTTGACGTTGATGTGCATGACGCGCATGAAGTTCTCGCCCGACAACTGCTCCAGCGGGGTACGCGGGCCGATGATGGAGGCGTTGTGCAGCAGCCCGTCGAGACGACCGAATTCGTTTTCCACCATCACTGCCAGCTCATCGTACTGATGGGGCAGGGCGGTTTCGAGGTTGAAGGGCACGACCACCGGTGCCGGATGGCCGGCTGCGGTGATCTGGTCGTGCACCTCGTTGAGGTTGGCTTCGGTCTTGCCCAGCAGCAGTACCGTGGCGCCATGGGCAGCGTAGGCCTTGGCAGCAGCGGCGCCGATGCCGCGACCGGCGCCGGTGACCAGGATGACCCGGCCGTTGAGCAGGCCGGGGCGGGCGGTGTAGTCGAACATGGGATTCCCTCGAGATCGTGGTGAGGCATTCGCCGGCACGGCCGGCTCCTACAAATCGATGCGGTGTTGCAGGAGCCGGCCGTGCCGGCGAAGCTTTTGGCGGGTGTCGGCGATCAGCAGCCGCACAGGGCGCTGTCGAGCACCTTGCGCAGGTCCAGCGGATGATCGACCACCACGTCCGCGCCCCAGTTGTTGGGGTTGTCCTCTGGATGAATATAGCCGTAGCGCACCGCTGCGGTGCGGGTGCCGGCGTCGCGGCCCGACTCGATGTCGCGCAGGTCGTCACCCACGAACAGCACGCTGGCCGGGTCCAGGTTCAGGGTCTTGCAGGCCAGGATCAGCGGCTCGGGGTCGGGCTTGCTGTTCTTCACGTGATCCGGACAGATCAGCAACGAAGATCGCTCGGCCAGGCCCAGCTGCTGCATGATCGGCTCGGCGAAGCGTACCGGCTTGTTGGTGACCACGCCCCACAGCAGGTTGCCTTTTTCGATGTCGGCCAGCAGCTCGGCCATGCCGTCGAACAGCTTGCTGTGCACCGCGCAATCCTTCTGGTAGCGCTCGAGGAATTCCAGGCGCAGCGCCTCGAACTCGGGGGCTTCGGGGCTCATCGCGAACGCGGCGGCGACCATGGCTCGGGCGCCACCGGAAATCACCTCGCGAATCCGTTCGTCGTCGATTGCCGGAAGGCTGCGGTCGGCCAGCATGGCCTGGCAGATGGCGATGAAATCCGGCGCCGTGTCGAGCAGGGTGCCGTCCATGTCGAAAAGTACTGCTCGCAAACGCATGCTCATTCCTCGCGCAGGGTCTGGATCATGTAGTTGACGTCGACGTCGCTGGCCAGTTTGTAGTGCTTGGTCAGCGGGTTGTAGGTCAGGCCGATGATGTCCTTGACGCTCAGGCCCGCTTCGCGGCTCCAGGCGCCCAGTTCGGACGGTCGGATGAATTTCTTGAAGTCATGGGTGCCGCGCGGCAGCAGCTTCATGATGTATTCCGCACCGATGATGGCGAACAGGTAGGCCTTGGGGTTGCGGTTGATGGTGGAGAAGAATACCTGGCCACCGGGCTTGACCATGCGGTAGCAGGCGCGGATCACCGAGGAGGGGTCGGGTACGTGCTCGAGCATCTCCAGGCAGGTGACCACGTCGAACTGCTCGGGCATTTCCTCGGCCAGGGCTTCGGCGGTGATCTGCCGGTATTCCACCTCGACGCCGGACTCCAGCTGGTGCAGGCGGGCGACGGCCAGCGGCGCTTCACCCATGTCGATGCCGGTGACGGTGGCACCCCGCAGGGCCATGGCCTCGCTGAGAATGCCGCCGCCGCAACCGACGTCGAGCACTTTCTTGCCGGCCAGCTTGACACGCTCGTCGACCCAGTTGACCCGCAGTGGATTGATGTCGTGCAGTGGCTTGAATTCGCTCTCGCGGTCCCACCAGCGGTGGGCCAGGGCTTCGAATTTGGCGATTTCGGCGTGGTCGACGTTGCTCATGGAACGGTCCTCAGAAACTTTGATAATTCGCTACAGGTCGGCAGCCGTGGCTGCCGACGGGTTATTCGTGCTGGCCGCCGATACGCTGGCCCCAGTCACAGGCGCTGGCATGCAGGGCCTGTTCGTCGAGCCGGGTGAGGCGGCGCTCATCGAGCAGTTGCCGGCCGGCCACCCAGACATGTCTTGCGCAGTCCCGCCCGCTGGCATACACCAGTTGCGAGACCGGGTCGTAGATCGGCTGCTGGGCCAGGCCCGACAGATCGAATGCCACCAGGTCGGCAGCCTTGCCCAGCTCCAGCGAGCCGGTTACGGCCTCCAGGCCCAGGGTGCGGGCGCCGTTGAGGGTTGCCATGCGCAAGGCGCGATGGGCATCCAGGGCGCTGGCCGAACCTGACACGGCCTTGGCCAGCAGGGCCGCTGTACGGGTTTCGCCCAGCAGGTCGAGGTCGTTGTTGCTGGCGGCGCCATCGGTGCCGATGGCTACGTTGACGCCAGCCTGCCACAGGCGTTCCACCGGGCAGAAGCCGCTGGCCAGCTTGAGGTTGGATTCAGGGCAGTGCACCACGCTGGTGTTGCTTTCTACCAGCAGGGCCAGGTCGTCGTCGCTGACCTGGGTCATGTGCACGGCCTGCAGGCGCGGGCCCAACAGGCCGATGCGTGCCAGGCGCGCCAATGGCCGCTCGCCGCACTGATCGATGGACTGCTGCACCTCGAAGGCGGTCTCGTGCAGGTGCATGTGCACCGGCGCGTCCAGCTCTTCGGCGATCACCCGAACCTTTTCAAGGTTGGCGTCGCTGACCGTGTACGGTGCGTGCGGGCCCAGGGCCACGGTGATGCGCGGATGGTGGCGCAGGTCGCCGAACAGCTCCACGCCCAGGTGCAGGCCTTCGTCGAAGGTGCGGGCGCCGGGAATCGGGAAGTCCAGCAACGGCACTGCGATCTGCGCGCGCATGCCGCTGTCGTGCACGCATTCGCTGGCGATCTTGGGGAAGAAGTACATGTCCGAGAAGCAGGTGATGCCACCCTTGAGCTGTTCGGCAATGGCCAGGTTGGTGCCGTCGCGCACGAAGGCTTCATCGACCCAGCGGGCTTCGGCGGGCCAGATGTGCTCCTGCAGCCAGGTCATCAGCGGCAGGTCGTCGGCCAGGCCGCGAAACAGCGTCATCGCGGCGTGGCCGTGGGTGTTGATCAGGCCGGGGGCGAGCAGGCAGCCGGGCAGCTCGCGCACCTCGGTGGCCTGCAGGCGCAAGGCGTCTTCGCGCGGGCCGATGAAGGCGATCAGGCCGTCGCGGATACCGATGCCGTGGCCCTTGAGTACCACCCCGGCCGGTTCGACGGGCACCAGCCACGAGGGCAGGAGCAACAGGTCGAGGGGAGGGGCAGGCTTGGGCATGTGCGAAAATCCCGGTATCGCGGAAGGTGGGGGCGAAGTATACCCGAGCGTCCGCGGCTGGGGCTCGTTATAATCGTGCGCTTTTGATGTCCGAATGACGGGGTGAGGCATGCGCGATCGACTGTTGGCTGCGGAGAAGGTGACGGCCATCGATTGGCGGGATGGTGCCCTGTATCTGCTCGACCAGCGTGCGCTGCCGTTCGAGCAGCGCTGGCTGGCGTATAACGACGCCGTCGGGGTGGCCGAGGCCATCCGCACCATGGTGGTGCGCGGCGCCCCGGCCATCGGCATCAGTGCGGCCTATGGCCTGGTGCTGGCGCTGCGCCAGCGCCTGGCGGATGGCGATGACTGGGAAATGGCTCTGGAAGAGGACTTCGAGCTGCTGGGCGAAGCCCGTCCCACAGCCGTCAACCTGTTCTGGGCACTGAACCGCATGCGCGAGCGGCTGTTGCGGATCAAGGCCGGGGATGACGTGCTGGCGATCATGCTGGCCGAAGCCGAGGCCATCCACGAAAGCGACCGTGAAGCCAACCTGACCATGGCCCAGCTGGGCGCCGAGCTGATTCGCAGGCACCAGGGCAGCGAGCAGGCCATCCTCACCCACTGCAATGCCGGCGCGCTGGCCACGGGCGGGTTCGGCACTGCGCTGGGGGTGATTCGCGCCGCGTACCTGGAAGGCATGGTGGAGCGGGTGTATGTGGCCGAGACCCGGCCCTGGCTGCAAGGGTCGCGGCTGACCGCCTGGGAGCTTGCCGGCGAAGGGGTGCCGGTGACCATCGGCGTCGATTCCGCCGCCGCGCACCTGATGAAGACCAAGGGCATCACCTGGGTGATCGTCGGCGCCGACCGCATCACTGCCAATGGCGACGTGGTCAGCAAGATCGGCACCTACCAGCTGGCGGTCAATGCCATGCACCATGGGGTTCGCTTCATGGTGGTGGCGCCCAGTTCGAGCATCGACCTCAATCTGGCCAGTGGCGAGGAGGTGATGCTCGAGGAGCGGGATGCCAGCGAGCTGCTGGAGGTGGGCGGCGAACGGGTCGGGGCCGGGGTAGAGGCCTTCAACCCGGTGTTCGATGTGACGCCGGCAGACCTGATCGACGTGATCGTGACCGAAAAGGGCATCGTCGAGCGTCCGGACACGGCCAAAATGGCGCAGTTGATGTGCCGCAAGCGGTTGCATTGAGGTCCGCGCCGCGCCCTTTGCCGGCAAGCCGGCCTCAGATCGGGCGGCGGTTTGCCATACTCCCAAGCCTATCGGGACTGTGGTAACATCCGACGGTTTCCAAGACCGCCTCCCGAGGCGGTCTTTACTGCGCAGATCCATGGCATAACTCGTTGATTTGTCGTAAGTCGCTGCCGGTCATCTGCTTGCAGCGGCGAGCTTCGTTCGTCCCATATGGATGTGACGAGGTTTCACCAGAAAAAGGAATCAGGCTTCTCATGGGCGAACTGGCCAAAGAAATCCTACCGGTCAATATCGAAGACGAACTGAGACAGTCCTACCTCGACTACGCGATGAGCGTCATTGTCGGGCGTGCACTGCCCGATGCGCGTGATGGCTTGAAGCCCGTGCATCGCCGCGTTCTGTTTGCGATGAGTGAACTGGGTAACGACTGGAACAAACCGTACAAGAAATCCGCCCGTGTGGTCGGTGACGTGATCGGTAAGTATCACCCCCACGGTGATACCGCGGTCTACGACACCATCGTCCGTATGGCCCAGCCGTTCTCGCTGCGCTACCTGCTAGTGGACGGCCAGGGCAACTTCGGTTCGGTGGACGGCGACAATGCCGCGGCCATGCGATACACCGAAGTGCGCATGACCAAGCTGGCGCACGAGCTGCTGGCAGACCTGCACAAGGAAACCGTCGACTGGGTGCCCAACTACGACGGCACCGAGCAGATTCCGGCGGTCATGCCGACCAAGATCCCGAACCTGCTGGTCAACGGTTCCAGCGGTATTGCCGTGGGCATGGCGACCAACATTCCGCCGCACAACCTCGGTGAAGTCATCGACGGTTGCCTGGCGCTGATCGACAACGCCGACATCACGGTCGATGAGCTGATGCAGTTCATCCCGGGGCCGGACTTCCCGACTGCCGCGATCATCAACGGTCGCCAGGGCATCATCGAGGCCTACCGCACCGGTCGCGGGCGCATCTACATGCGTGCCCGCTCGACGGTCGAGGACATCGACAAGGTCGGTGGCCGCCAGCAGATCGTGATCACCGAGCTGCCGTACCAGCTGAACAAGGCGCGGCTGATCGAGAAGATCGCCGAGCTGGTCAAGGAAAAGAAACTCGAGGGCATCACCGAGCTGCGCGACGAGTCCGACAAGGACGGCATGCGCATCGTCATCGAGCTGCGCCGTGGCGAAGTGCCGGAGGTGATCCTCAACAACCTCTATGCCCAGACCCAGCTGCAGGCCGTGTTCGGCATCAACATCGTGGCGCTGATCGACGGCCGTCCGCGGGTGCTGAACCTCAAGGACCTGCTCGAGGCGTTCGTGCGTCACCGCCGCGAGGTGGTCACCCGCCGTACCGTGTTCGAGCTGCGCAAGGCCCGTGAACGCGGTCATATCCTCGAGGGCCAGGCGGTCGCACTGTCCAACATCGACCCGGTCATCGCCCTGATCAAGGCTTCGCCGACGCCGTCCGAGGCCAAGGAAGCGCTGATCGGCACGCCGTGGGAGTCCAGCGCCGTGCAGGTGATGGTCGAGCGCGCCGGCGCCGATTCCTGCCGCCCGGAAACCCTCGACGAGCAGTACGGCCTGCGTGATGGCAAGTACTACCTTTCGCCCGAACAGGCCCAGGCCATCCTGGACCTGCGCCTGCACCGCCTGACCGGCCTGGAGCACGAGAAGCTGCTGGCCGAGTACCAGGAGATTCTCAAGCAGATCGGCGAGCTGATTCGCATCCTGAACAACGCCGAGCGCTTGATGGAAGTGATCCGCGAAGAGCTGGAGCTGATCCGCGCCGAATATGGCGACGTGCGCCGCACCGAGATTCTCGATGCACGCCTGGACCTGACCCTGGGTGACATGATCCCGGAAGAAGACCGCGTGGTGACCATCTCCCACGGCGGCTACGCCAAGACCCAGCCGCTGGCGGCCTACCAGGCCCAGCGCCGTGGCGGCAAGGGCAAGTCGGCCACCGGCGTCAAGGACGAGGACTACATCTCGCACCTGCTGGTCGCCAACAGCCACACCACGCTGCTGCTGTTCTCCAGCAAGGGCAAGGTGTACTGGCTCAAGACCTACGAGATCCCCGAGGCGTCGCGTGCCGCACGTGGCCGTCCGCTGGTGAACCTGCTGCCGCTGGGCGAGGGCGAGGTCATCACCACCATGCTGCCGGTGGAGGAGTACACCGAAGGCCACTTCATCTTCATGGCCACCGCCAACGGCACCGTGAAGAAGACCCCGCTGGAGCAGTTCAGTCGTCAGCGCAGTGTCGGCCTGATCGCGCTGGAGCTGGACGAAGGCGACATCCTGATTTCCGCCTCCATCACCGATGGTGAGCGCGAGGTCATGCTGTTCTCCGATGCCGGCAAGGTCACCCGCTTCAAGGAGTCCGACGTGCGTGCCATGGGGCGTACTGCCCGCGGTGTGCGCGGCATGCGCCTGGCCGAGGGGCAGAAGCTGATTTCGATGATCATCCCCGAAGAAGGCAGCCAGATCCTCACCGCTTCCGAGCGTGGTTTCGGCAAGCGTACCGCCATCGCCGAGTTCCCCGAGTACAAGCGTGGTGGCCAGGGCGTCATTGCCATGGTCAGCAACGATCGCAACGGCCGTCTGGTCGGTGCGGTACAGGTGCAGGAAGGCGAGGAGATCATGCTGATTTCCGACCAGGGCACCCTGGTGCGTACCCGTGTCGGCGAAGTCTCCAGCCTGGGCCGCAATACCCAGGGCGTGACGCTCATCAAGCTGGCCAGCGACGAGACCCTGGTGGGTCTGGAGCGAGTGCAGGAGCCGTCCGACGAGGAAGACGACGAAGACTTCGTGGCGGATGCCGAGGCTGACGTGGACGCCGGCGAAGGGTCGCCACTGGACGCTGCAGCTGACGAAGAGACGCCGCAGGAATAAATTGTAGTAGCGCAACCTATGGGAGCGGCTGTGGGGGCGGGCAGGCCCGCCACTGCGGTGTCTGCTCCCACAGACATCAAGAGCAGAGCGAGAGTGGATGTGAGCAAACGAGCCTTTAACTTCTGCGCAGGCCCTGCTGCGCTTCCTGAAGCTGTGCTGCAGCGTGCCCAGGCAGAAATGCTGAACTGGCGCGGCAAAGGCCTGTCGGTCATGGAGATGAGCCACCGTAGCGACGACTACGTGGCCATTGCCGAGAAGGCCGAGCAGGATCTGCGCGACCTGATGTCCATCCCCTCCAACTACAAGGTGCTGTTCCTGCAGGGCGGCGCCAGCCAGCAGTTTGCCGAGATCCCGTTGAACCTGCTGCCCGAGGGCGGTACGGCCGACTACATCGAGACCGGCATCTGGTCGAAAAAGGC
This sequence comes from Pseudomonas palmensis, assembly GCF_017848315.1. Classification (GTDB taxonomy): domain Bacteria; phylum Pseudomonadota; class Gammaproteobacteria; order Pseudomonadales; family Pseudomonadaceae; genus Aquipseudomonas; species Aquipseudomonas palmensis. Next base: position 65,240 of record NZ_JAFKEC010000010.1, on the reverse strand, counting down.
GATCGAGGAAGCGCGTCGCTATGGCAACATCAATGTCGCCGCCAGCGCCAAGCCTTACGATTACCTGGCCATCCCGGGTCAGAACGAGTGGAACCTGACCAAGGACGCTGCCTACCTGCATTACGCCTCGAACGAGACCATCGGTGGTCTGGAGTTCGACTGGGTGCCGCAGACCGGTGACGTGCCGCTGGTGGTGGACATGTCCTCGGACATCCTCTCGCGTCCGGTCGACGTGTCGCAGTTCGGTCTGATCTACGCCGGTGCGCAGAAGAACATCGGCCCCAGCGGCCTGGTGGTGGTGATCGTGCGTGAAGACCTGCTGGGCCGTGCCCGCAGCAGCTGCCCGACCATGCTCGACTACAAGGTCGCGGCCGACAACGGCTCGATGTACAACACCCCGGCAACCTATTCCTGGTACCTCTCGGGCCTGGTGTTCGAGTGGCTCAAGGAGCAGGGCGGTGTCGCTGCCATGGAGCAGCGCAACCGCGCCAAGAAGGACCGCCTGTACGGCTTCATCGACAAGAGCGACTTCTATACCAACCCGATCAGCAGCAATGCCCGTTCCTGGATGAACGTGCCGTTCCGCCTGGCCGACGAGCGCCTGGACAAGGCGTTCCTGGCGGGCGCCGACGAGCGTGGCCTGCTCAACCTCAAGGGTCACCGTTCGGTGGGCGGCATGCGTGCCTCGATCTACAACGCCCTGGGCCTGGATGCCGTGGAGGCACTGGTGGCCTACATGGGTGAATTCGAGAAGGAACACGCCTGATGTCCGAACAGGAACTCAAGGCCCTGCGCGTGCGCATCGACAGCCTCGACGAGAAGATCCTCGAGTTGATCAGCGACCGTGCGCGCTGCGCCCAGGAAGTCGCCCGGGTCAAGACTGCGACCCTGGCAGAAGGCGAGGTGCCGGTGTTCTACCGGCCCGAGCGCGAGGCGCAGGTGCTCAAGCGCGTGATGGAGCGCAACAAGGGCCCGCTGGGCAACGAGGAAATGGCCCGGCTGTTCCGTGAAATCATGTCGTCGTGCCTGGCCCTGGAGCAACCGCTCAAGGTCGCCTACCTGGGGCCTGAGGGCACCTTTACCCAGGCCGCAGCCATGAAGCACTTTGGCCATGCCGTGATCAGCAAGCCGATGGCGGCCATCGACGAGGTATTCCGCGAAGTGGTCGCCGGCGCGGTCAATTTCGGCGTGGTGCCTGTGGAAAACTCCACCGAAGGTGCGGTCAACCACACCCTGGACAGCTTCCTCGAGCACGACATGGTGATCTGCGGCGAAGTCGAGCTGCGCATTCACCACCACCTGCTGGTTGGCGAGAATACCAAGACCGACAGCATCAGCCGTATCTACTCCCACGCCCAGTCGCTGGCCCAGTGCCGCAAGTGGCTGGATGCTCATTATCCGAACGTCGAGCGGGTGGCGGTATCGAGCAATGCCGAAGCTGCCAAGCGGGTCAAGGGCGAGTGGAATTCGGCGGCGATCGCCGGTGACATGGCGGCCGGGCTGTACGGTCTGACACGCCTGGCGGAGAAAATCGAAGACCGTCCGGACAATGCCACGCGCTTCCTGATGATCGGCAACCAGGAAGTGCCACCGACCGGTGATGACAAGACCTCGATCATCGTTTCGATGAGCAACAAGCCGGGTGCGTTGCACGAACTGCTGGTACCGTTCCACGAGAACGGCATCGACCTGACCCGCATCGAGACCCGTCCCTCGCGCAGCGGCAAGTGGACCTACGTGTTCTTCATCGACTTCGTCGGCCACCATCGTGACCCGTTGATCAAGGCGGTGCTGGAGCAGATCAGCCAGGAGGCGGTGGCCCTGAAGGTACTGGGCTCGTATCCGAAGGCGGTGCTCTGAGGTATGCCAATGCGTGATGTTCTGAACAGGGTCCTGCTCCGTGGTTGAAGTCGTAAAGCAAGGCGGGCCCGTCATTGGCCGGCTGGTGGTGGTGGGCCTGGGCCTGATTGGCGGCTCGTTCGCCAAGGGCCTGCGCGAAAGTGGCCTGTGCCGCGAGGTGGTCGGTGTCGACCTGGACCCGCAGTCGCGCAAGCTGGCGGTCGAGCTGGGTGTGGTCGACCGTTGTGAAGAGGACCTGGCTGCGGCCTGTGTCGGGGCTGACGTGATCCAGCTGGCGGTGCCGATCCTGGCCATGGAAAAGCTCCTGGCGCGCCTGGCGCAGCTTGACCTGGGTGCGGCGGTGCTGACTGATGTGGGCAGCGCCAAGGGCAACGTGGTGCGTGCTGCGCGCGAAGCCTTTGCCGAGAAACTGCCGCGTTTCGTACCTGGCCATCCGATCGCGGGCTCCGAGCAGAGTGGGGTGGAGGCCTCCAATGCCGCCCTGTTCCGTCGCCACAAGGTGATTCTCACGCCGCTGGCAGAAACCGACCCGGCCGCCCTGGCGCTGGTCGATCGCCTGTGGCGTGCACTGGATGCCGATGTCGAGCACATGCAGGTGGAGCGCCACGACGAAGTGCTGGCGGCAACCAGTCATCTGCCGCATCTGCTGGCTTTCGGCCTGGTCGATTCGCTGGCCAAGCGCAATGAAAACCTCGATATCTTCCGTTACGCTGCCGGTGGGTTCCGCGATTTCACAAGAATCGCCGGAAGCGACCCGGTCATGTGGCATGACATCTTCCTCGCCAACCGCGAGGCTGTCCTGCGCACACTGGATACATTTCGCAGCGACCTCGACGCCTTGCGCGACGCGGTCGATGCAGGGGATGGGCACCAGCTGCTGGGCGTTTTCACCCGCGCTCGGGTTGCCCGCGAGCATTTCAGTAAAATCCTGGCCCGTCGGGCCTATGTGGACGCTATGAACTCCAACGACCTGATTTTCCTGGCACAACCTGGTGGCCGCCTGTCCGGCCGTATTCGCGTACCAGGCGACAAATCGATTTCCCACCGCTCGATCATGCTCGGCTCCCTGGCCGAAGGCACCACCGAGGTGGAAGGCTTCCTCGAGGGTGAGGATGCGCTGGCGACCCTGCAGGCGTTCCGCGACATGGGCGTGGTCATCGAAGGCCCGCACCATGGTCGCGTGACCATTCACGGGGTGGGGCTCAATGGCCTCAAGCCGCCGCCTGGCCCGATCTACCTGGGCAACTCGGGTACCTCGATGCGCCTGCTGTCCGGCCTGCTGGCCGCGCAGCCGTTCGACACCGTGCTGACCGGCGATGCTTCGCTGTCCAAGCGCCCGATGAACCGTGTGGCCAACCCGCTGCGCGAAATGGGTGCGGTCATCGAGACCGCCGCCGAGGGCCGCCCGCCGATGACCATCCGCGGTGGCCATACGCTCAAGGCGCTGGATTACAAACTGCCGATGGCCAGTGCCCAGGTCAAATCCTGCCTGTTGCTGGCCGGCCTGTATGCCCAGGGCAAGACTACCGTCACCGAGCCTGCGCCTACCCGTGACCATACCGAGCGCATGCTGCGCGGTTTTGGCTACAGCGTGAGCGTCGATGGCCCTACCGCCTCGCTGGAGTCCGGTGGCAAGCTGACCGCCACCCACATCGAGGTGCCGGCCGATATCTCCTCGGCGGCCTTCTTCCTGGTCGCGGCCTCGATTGCCGAGGGTTCGGAGCTGGTACTGGAGCACGTCGGCATCAACCCGACCCGCACTGGTGTCATCGACATTCTGCAGCTGATGGGCGGCGACATCACCCTGGAAAACCAGCGTGAAGTCGGCGGCGAGCCGGTAGCCGACCTGCGAGTGCGCGGCGCCAGGCTCAAGGGTATCGAGATTCCGGAGCACCTGGTGCCCCTGGCGATCGACGAGTTCCCGGTGCTGTTCGTGGCTGCGGCCTGTGCCGAAGGGCGTACCGTGCTGCGCGGCGCCGAAGAGCTGCGGGTGAAGGAGTCGGATCGCATCCAGGTCATGGCCGACGGCCTGCTGGCGCTGGGCGTGAAGTGCGAACCTACCCCGGACGGCATCATCATCGACGGCGGCAGCATCGGTGGCGGCGAAGTGCATGGGCATGGCGACCACCGTATCTCCATGGCCTTCAGCGTCGCCTCGCTGCGCGCTTGCGCGCCGATTCGCATCCATGACTGTGCCAACGTCGCCACCTCGTTCCCCAACTTCCTCGCGCTGTGTGCCGAAGTCGGCATCCGCGTAGCTGAAGAGGGCAAGTCGTGAACGCGCTGGCACCGGTCATCACCATCGACGGGCCTAGCGGTTCTGGCAAGGGTACCGTTGCCGGCATGCTGGCCCGCGAGCTGGGCTGGAAGCTGCTGGATTCCGGGGCTCTGTACCGCCTACTGGCATTCGCCGCCGGCAACCACGGTGTCGACCTGACCAATGAAGAGCTGCTGGTCAAGCTGGCCGCCCATCTGGACGTGCAGTTCATCGCCGCCGAGCCGGGCAAGTTGCAGCAGATCATCCTCGAGGGGGATGATGTGAGCAATGTGATCCGTACCGAAACCGTGGGCGCTGGCGCATCGATGGTGGCTTCGCTGCCGGCGGTGCGTGATGCGCTGCTGCAGCGCCAGCGGGCGTTTCAGGAGTCTCCCGGCCTGATCGCCGATGGGCGCGACATGGGGACGGTGGTGTTCCCAGACGCGCCCTTGAAGATTTTCCTCACGGCCAGCGCCGAGGAGCGGGCGCGTCGTCGTTACTTGCAGTTGAAGGGCAAGGGCGATGATGTTAGTCTGTCGAGTCTGCTAGATGAGATACGTGCGCGTGATGAGCGCGACACCCAGCGCGCAGTGGCCCCGCTCAAGCCGGCGGCCGATGCAATCCAGCTGGATTCCACGGAATTGTCCATCGAACAGGTGTTGCAACGCATCAGAAGCGAGATCGCACTTCGCGATATCGCCTGATACAGGGCGGCATGCAGGGGCACCAGTCAACGTCCTGCAGGCTTTCCCTTTATATGAACGAAACCCACATTGTCTGGAATGTGGCTGATGGGCGTATGTCTCGCCCTAATCTACAGGAATTAAAATGAGCGAAAGCTTTGCAGAACTCTTTGAAGAAAGCCTGAAAACCCTCAACCTTCAACCAGGTGCGATCATCACCGGTATCGTTGTCGATATCGACGGTGACTGGGTTACTGTCCACGCCGGTCTGAAGTCCGAGGGCGTCATCCCGCTCGAGCAGTTCTACAACGAAGCTGGCGAGCTGACCATCAAGGTCGGTGACGAAGTTCACGTTGCGCTGGACGCGGTCGAAGACGGCTTTGGCGAAACCAAGCTGTCCCGTGAAAAAGCCAAGCGCGCCGAGTGCTGGATTGTTCTGGAAGCAGCTTTCGCCGCCGAAGAAGTGGTCAAGGGCGTTATCAACGGTAAGGTTAAAGGCGGCTTCACTGTCGACGTTAACGGTATCCGTGCGTTCCTGCCGGGCTCCCTGGTTGATGTCCGCCCAGTGCGCGACACCACCCACCTCGAAGGCAAAGAGCTGGAATTCAAGGTCATCAAGCTGGACCAGAAGCGCAACAACGTTGTCGTTTCCCGTCGCAGTGTCCTGGAAGCCGAAAACAGCGCCGAGCGCGAAGCTCTGCTGGAATCGCTGCAGGAAGGCCAGCAAGTCAAAGGTATCGTCAAGAACCTCACCGACTACGGCGCATTCGTTGACCTGGGCGGCGTTGATGGCCTGCTGCACATCACCGACATGGCCTGGAAGCGTATCAAGCACCCGTCGGAAATCGTCAACGTTGGCGACGAGATCGACGTCAAGGTACTGAAGTATGATCGTGAGCGTAACCGCGTTTCGCTGGGCCTGAAGCAACTGGGCGAAGACCCATGGGTTGCTATCAAGGCACGTTACCCAGAAAGCACCCGCGTCATGGCGCGCGTCACCAACCTGACCGACTACGGCTGCTTCGCAGAGCTGGAAGAAGGCGTGGAAGGCCTGGTACACGTTTCCGAAATGGACTGGACCAACAAGAACATCCACCCTTCGAAAGTCGTACAAGTCGGCGACGAAGTGGAAGTCATGGTTCTGGACATCGACGAAGAGCGTCGTCGTATCTCCCTGGGCATCAAGCAGTGCAAGTCGAACCCATGGGAAGACTTCTCTGGCCAGTTCAACAAGGGCGACAAGATCTCCGGCACCATCAAGTCGATCACCGATTTCGGTATCTTCATTGGTCTGGACGGCGGCATCGACGGTCTGGTTCACCTGTCCGACATCTCCTGGAACGAAGTGGGCGAAGAAGCCGTGCGTCGCTTCAAGAAGGGCGACGAGCTGGACACCGTCATCCTGTCGGTTGACCCAGAGCGCGAGCGTATCTCCCTGGGTATCAAGCAGCTGGAAGACGATCCGTTCTCCAACTACGTTGCTGTCAACGACAAAGGCGCTATCGTAAAAGGTATCGTTAAAGAAGTTGACGCCAAGGGCGCTATCATCACCCTGGCCGACGATATCGAAGCCACTCTGAAAGCTTCCGAAATCAGCCGTGACCGCGTTGAAGACGCGCGTAACGTCCTGAAGGAAGGCGAAGAAGTTGAAGCCAAGATCATCAGCGTTGACCGCAAGAGCCGCGTAATCAACCTCTCCATCAAGTCGAAAGACGATGCTGAAGAGAAAGAAGCAATCCAGAGCCTGAAAGCCGCTCCGGAAGCTGCTGCCGATACCACCATGGCTGCACTGCTGCGCGAAGCAATGGCCAAACAGAACTGAGTTCTGCTTGATCATTAAAAAGGGCGACTTCGGTCGCCCTTTTTTGTGCCTGCGATTCATGTCTGTTTGCGGATGAGTCTGCAGGGGGTCCCATGCCTTCCTGTGTTCCGCCAGGGCGGATTCGTCCACGTCAGGGCGAAGCAAATGCGCCAATCCCTTGCCCCGCCTCACCTGCGGGCAGCGGCACTCACTTGTCACCCTTGTGTGCAAATCTTGAAAATTTTATTAAGTCAAGAACCACCCTGTTCAAATCAGCTAGGGCGTGCTACAAACAGAGTAAGCAATGATCTAGCTGCTTGATAAAGAAGGGAAAAATATGACGAAGTCGGAGCTGATCGAACGTATTGTCACCCATCAAGGGCTGCTTTCATCGAAGGATGTGGAGCTGGCCATCAAGACCATGCTTGAGCAGATGTCCCAGTGCCTGGCTACAGGGGATCGAATCGAGATCCGCGGCTTTGGCAGCTTCTCGCTGCATTACCGGGCGCCGCGCCTGGGTCGTAACCCGAAGACGGGGCAGTCGGTGAGTCTGGACGGCAAGTTCGTGCCGCATTTCAAGCCCGGTAAAGAGTTGCGTGATCGGGTCAACGATGAGGAGGAGGGCGCATGATGGCCGCTGAGCAAGGAGCAAGTCATGCGTAACCTCAAGCGTGTAGTGCTGGCGCTGGTGGTGCTGGCCGTTGCGGCGGTGGTGCTGCTGTTTGTGCTGGAGAACCAGCAGTCGGTGGCATTGGTGCTGTTTGGGTGGGCTGCGCCGGCGTTGCCGTTGTCGGTTGTGGTGCTGGTTGCCTTGGTGGGTGGGTTGCTGGTTGGGCCGGTGATGGGGGCATATGTTGCAGTGCGTGCCAGAGGTCGCATGCGACGCAGTGATCAGTAAATCGGGCCCGCGTGCATCCATCTATTATCCAAAGTAGAGCCTTCCTACAGCTACTGACTGAATTGCCCACGGGGCAGTGCCCGTGTTTTATGGAGTAATGGCCCTCCATAAAACACACCGGACAACGTGCCCTAATGATACATCCTACAGCCACCGAACACGGCGCCACTCAAGGTGCCACAGGCTCTTGCCATCAACTGCACCTAAACGCCAACTGCAGCATATTGATCGACTGCAGCCTGTTCCAGGCGGAAGCTGCATGCATTGACCTTCCTATAGGTGGCATTAAGGCGCCGCTGCTTACTCGCAATCACCTCGATAATGTAGGCCGTACTCCGGATTTGCTGTCTGCGGGTTTCAGTTGCCCGATTAATTTCAACCACCCTACCGCAAAGTTGCTGCCGTTGGTCCCAGAGGATGCGTTGGTCTTTGGTGCTGCCTCGGTCAAGCGCGATGTGGAGCGCGCAGTCAGCGCATTGAACGCATGATCGAACGGGCTATGGTGGGCACGGCACTTTGCTCATACCAGCTCTCAGTGCAGAGCGCACCCAGAAGCAGCTGTACGAGATCGAGGTCGTCCTGCATCTAGGTCATTGAGTGCAGATGAGCGACTGCGCTGTAACCGGCAGGCGGTAGATTGGCCGCAGTTACCGATCAATCTCGAGTCGCCACTAGCCAGCTTCTTTACCTAGGATTATCGCGAGCTCAATGAATTCTGGGGTGACGATGCGTGGCCAGCAACTGGAGTAGGGCAGGCGGCCCTTGCATTCTCGTCAGTTGATCACGATCGAAGCATGTCAGGGTGCGAGCCACCTGGCCATCACGGGCCTGCCTTGGGCAATAGCATATGTAAGGGTGAGCACATCGTGAATTACCTCAAAGCTATGCTTGGCGATTCGCGGCACTAGGAGTTTTTTTGGGGTATCAGGGCAAGGGTGAACCAGAGGCGTTGATTCAAGCCAGCGAAGATGCGCAAGGTGTCGTAACGGTAAATCTGGATTGCGAAATGCATGAAACAAAGGGCGAAGGTGGCGACCCTGAGTGGATATTCCGTGCATGCAGGGTTGGTCGAGTTTGTTACGGGCATGTAGGTGTGGCCTGAGCAGGTTCGGTTGGTGCGTGGGGGTACACGCGCAGAGCAGGCTTTTTGCAAGACTTTGATAGCATGAGTGCGGGGTGGTCGAGGTTGTAGTAGGTGAGAACTTGACGAGGAGTTGAAGGGAACTTCTTGGCTGATTGCGCGCTCGTATTTCGATGTGCCGCATCGGGCTGGCTGCGTACGAAAATACGTCAGATGGGCGTGCAGGTTTGATAAACGGCACTAAGCTATGGTTTGGTAACGAAATAAACCAAGTTGATGTGCAATTGATATCAGGCTTTCACGACTTGCTTTTTAGCTTGCACCGGTCTCAAACGAAAATTTGGGTTTAAGGAATTACATAATAAATGTCCAACCACCGTGAACGTGTCGTAAGAGATGACGAGATCGACTTGATTGAGCTGATCCGTGGGCTCTGGCAACAAAAGCTGCTCATCATTCTGACGACATTGGTTGTCGGTGGGGCGGCTGTAGCTTATGCGCTGCTGGCGACGCCGGTGTACGAGGCCAAGGTGTTCGTGCAGCCGCCATCGCAGAATGACATTGCGCATCTGAATTACGGACGTGGGGGAGATTCCGAGCTGGGAATGCTGACGGTGAAGGACGTCTATGATGTGTATGTACGTAATTTGCAGTCGGAGTCGTTGCGTCGTAGGTTTTTTCAGGACGTCTACCTGCCGGCACTGAGCGCTCAAGAGCGCCTAGGCTCCCAAGATGAGCTGTATGAGGATCTGAGCAAAGTGCTGAAAGTGACTATTGCGAACAAGGAAATTCCGACGCGTTTCGCTATTACTGTCAATATGCCAGACCCAAATCTAGCTGTTAGCTGGGCGGTGCAATATGGGGAAATGGCAGGGTATCGAGCAAAGCTCGAAATCCTAAAGGATCTCAAGGCAGATGCTTCAGTCAAAGCGAACAACCTTGAGCGTCAGATAACAACGGCGAGGGAAAATGCGAAGAGACTACGCGACGACCAGATTGCGCAACTGGAGGAAGCGTTGACGATTGCCAAATCGATTAACCTGGAACGACCGCCCATCATTTCTGGGAACCTCTCAACTGAGGTCTCCGCCGGGATGGATGGGGCCCTGACCTACATGCGAGGCAGTAAAGCACTACAGGCTGAAATTGAGAATCTGCAGAAGCGTGGCTCGGATGACCCTTTTATCAGCAACCTCCGTGAGCAGCAATCTCAGGAATCGTTCTATCGCTCTCTGGAAGTCGACCCTAGCGTAGTGGGGGTGTACCGCCAGGACGGCGCACTCGATTTACCTGATAGCCCCATCAAACCCAAAAGATTTATTGTCGTGTTTTTAGGCGTGTTGGCAGGTGCTGGGCTAGGAATCACATTGGCGCTTTTCCGTCGCGTCTGGTCGAGCACCCCAAAAAAATGACAAGCAACCGCTAATGTAAATCATTCCTGATTGCCGACTGTCAGGTGGCAACGTGCGCAGTTAGCTGGCACAATACTCTCGTCGCTTAGCGACAGGGATGATTTCGAGTGCTTAGTTCGGCGAAGGTGTCGATAGCGAAGAGTTGCGTGCCTGTTTCTGGGCGAATGTCTCTTTTTATTCAGGCGGACCTTCGTTTGGCAAGTATTTCTCGTATCCCCTCAGTAGTGACTAGCGACGAATTTGATATTCTGACCCTGTTGCAAGCGGTATGGCGCCAAAGAAAGCTCATTGTGATCTGTTCACTATTCTTTGGCGTGATTGGAGCGCTGTTCGCTTATACCGTCACGCCTGAGTATGAAGTCAGTACTATATTGCGTCCTGCTGCGCTGAATGAGTTGGACGCACTGAACCGTTCTGAAATTTACTCTTTGCCTCCAAGCACCGCATTGATTCGTGTCGGAGCGGCGCTCGACTCGTACGAAACACGTCTTGGTTATTTTCGATCTAACCCCGATTTGCAGGCTGCGTTCACCCGACCAGGATATACCGCAGAGCAGGCATTTGAAGACTTTAATCGCAATGCATTAAAGTTGGTACAGCCGGATCCAAAGAAAGCAGACTTGCTCAGTGCATATATCGGTTTCCAAATGCGATATCCAGAAGGGGTGCGCGGGCATGACGTATTGAACGAACTCGTCAACTACGCAATCGAAAACGAGCGTCGTCAAGTGTCAGATGACTTGAAAATTATCATCGGTAATCGGCTTAAGGAAGTGGATGCCAAGTTGGTAGCAGCGCGCGCAGATTATGATGCTACCAAAGAAAGCAATATCGCAGAGCTGCTAGAGAGCGACAGCCTCAGTCGTGCCTTGTTGCAAGATGAACTTAAGGCGCTGCGTGTACAACTTAAGCAGCGCCGGGAAGACCGAATTTCTGTGCTTGACGAAGCCATCAATATTGCGCGCTCGCTCGGACTGAAGAAGCCGTCGACCCCATCATCTATGGCTGATAGTGAAGCATCAGGCAATGTAATTCGCACTGAGGTCAACAACCAGCAAATACCACTTTACTTCATGGGTACCGATGCGCTTGAAGCGGAGCGTCAGGTATTACGTAAGCGCCGGTCAGATGACTTTGCTGATCCACGAATTGCGCAAATCCGTAGAGAGCTTTCGCTGTTGATCAGCAATCGGCAGGTTGAAGTGTTGCGCAAGCGTGAAAATGAAGAAATATTTCTGAAAGGGGTAGAGCCCCTGCGTGCTGAACGTATTCGACTGGAAAATATTTCCACGGACCTGAGCCAGTTACGCTTGGTGAGCATTGATCGATTTGCCGTCGAACCGGTTAATCCGGTCGCCCCCCAAAAACTTTTATGGATAGCATTAGGGCTGATACTGGGGGCGGGTATAGGTCTATTCCTCGCGATTCTACGCAATGCCGTCCATACTCGCCGCGGCAGTCAGACGCAGTCGGCCGCTAAGCCACATAGTGTAGCTGCCGATGCTCGCTCCTCTTTACCCGCACTGTAGAGATTAACGTCATTGAGGCGACGAGGGCGCAAGCCTGTAATGCTTCAATGGCTGAGACTAGCACTGCCGTCTCTATAGGTGATGCCATAATGATGGCGATAGCGTTGGGCAACACTGTTTGGCTAGGGCATCACGAGTAGCTGGTGTAGAATTTTTGCAGTGGTCCTCCGCGTATCCAGCAAGTCATCACCTTCCGCTTCGTTCGTTAGCATACTGGCTAGGTTTGACGACCAAATGATCAAGTAACCAGGGTACGTTCTGCCATGTATACCTCGGGAGGGAATTGGGCCGTTGTTAACACTCCTCTTGTTATGGGCGAGTGGAGAACGGACGGATGAGCCGCTGGGTGACGCTCACTGGCTTTCTGGAGCAGTGTCAGAGGCGTGCTCAAGTAGCCAAGGTGCGGAGCAGGGGAGAAAATTTGAACGCCCTGCAGTGTGGCGTACTTTTCATCGATTAATCATTAGGAAACTGGATTGCTTGTTCCGTTTCGTGGTGTTGAACGACAGTGGATTGATTTACTAGGTGAGTGACAGTGCGGTGGATGAGAATCTAGATAAAAAACTGGAAAGCAGCACTGCTGGATGGAAGCTGAAAGTCGATACACTAATAGTGCTTCTCATTTCGCTGACGCCTTTCAATTTATCAGTTGTTGATAAGACAGGCCTGGACACCGGGATTGACAACACGCTTGACAAGGTGGTCAGAGTCGCTTGGTTTTTATTTTGCATTCTTACGGTATGTTTGTTGAAGCCTAGATTGTTTCGCCGAGTGTTTGCTCATCCGTCTCCTCTCATGAAGCTTTTGTTCTGTTACATGATTATTCTGACGTTGAGCCTCGTAGTGAACGGCGTTGGAGTCACAGGTTTCTATCGGTTGTGCGAATATATTTTGCTTTTGTTTGCATTAGATATAGTTGATAAAACAATCAGGCTTGAAGGTCGGGACGCGGCGGTTAGAGTTTTCGCTGGTTGGGTGCAAATGGCAGCCGTTGCTATCGTGATAATGATAGCCATCGGACTAGTCATTTCCCCGAATCACTTTTATGCCTTGGAAACGCAAGGTCGTTTTCGCCTTGGAGGAAACGCATACAGCCCAAATTTTATCGGGATGGTATTCGCCTCTGGAATGTTGTCCAGTCTCTACTTGATGGGCAGGGCTCGCACCACGCTGAAAAAGTTTTTGATTCTAATGTGTTGCTTGTTTTTTGGCGTGGCATTGTATTTTACAGGAAGCAGAACGGCCCAGTTTTCCGTTGCAATTGCCATTTGTCTATGGGTTTTATTAAACTTTAATGTCATGGATAGAGCGTTGCTTTGCGCGGTTTGTATGATATTTGTCATCCCTTTATTATTACTTTTCTATGAGTTTTTTGTTGAGCGTTTATTGCCATTGATTGGGAAGGGTGAGCGGCCGCTGTATGACCTTCTGACGCTTAATAATCGAAGCGTTGTCGCGGAGGTCGGTCTGCAAGGCGCGTTAGATCATTGGTATCTAGGTGTCGGTTTTGTTGAGGGTGTCAAAGAGTATTACAGACTCAATTTCACTCAGAGTTACTGGCTGCCCCCGCATACTCACAATGCGCTAATCGAAAGCTTTCTTTCCGGTGGTGTGCTTTCACTTCTGCTGATGTCTGTTGTTTTCTACAAGGCAGTGAAGCTTATTCTAAGGAATCTCGCCTGCAGGCAGAATAGTCCAGATATCTACCTTGCCGCTCTGTCTTTACCGTTGATTCTTGGTTGTGTAACAATGACTATATTTGGAGGCGTTTATACGGTGCTGACATTTTGGTTCTTTTCTCTTGCTTTGTTCTCGTGGTCAAAAAATGAAAGAAAAGATTCTGTATATAGTTGATCAATTTTTATTTTCGGCGGTCAATTTTATTGTATTTATCGTTCTTGATTATAGATTTGATGTAGATGATGTTGCTCAGTACGCGATCATGATCTCAGCGGCAGCGTTTTTATTGAATTTCGGTTTCGCTATTAAGGTGGAGCGCTTGCTGTTTTCCAGTGATCGCTTATTTAGCGCGAATGATTTTTTTGTGCTTTGTATGTTGCTGTTTATAGCCAGTGTGGTTCTGTATTTTTTATTGTGGTTCACCTATGCAGGTGGATTTTGGCTTGCCATGGTCATGTTTACGAGCAGTGTGCTATGGGTCATTAGGCGTGTTTGTGTCCTTGATAGTAAGCGCGTTAAATATTCCGTCGCTGCAACGTTGGTGGTCGGGACGCTCGCATCGTTAAGTGCATACGTGTGTAATGTCTATGTTGACGTGTTGATGCTGGTTTGTCTGGTTAACTGCATGGCGCTCATTTACTTGTCACTACTCACGATCAAGAAAAAAAATGAATCGTTCAAGGATAATGTTTTCAGTATATTTGCTGACCCACCAGCGTTGGCCAAATCAGTCATGCTTGTGCCGTTGCTATGGTTTCCATCAAACGGCATCTACCTGTTTCTTGCAAGCCTGGGAAGCCCTGCTGCGATTGTGGAGGTACGAAAACTGCTAATGCTATTGTCGCCAATACAGCAGATATCTGGTGCGATGATTAATTTCGTATTTTCAAAGGGGGGGGGCTATAAAGTGACTTATCTCGAAGTATGGGTTGCGCCTTTGACCATTACCCTGATTGTCACCCCGGTGGCTGCTATCCTTTATGGTACATTGTTGCATGGTACATCTGAGGGGATTTTCATGTGGGCTGCTTTCGCGCTAATCGTATTCGCAATGATTGTGATTTCTTTACTGCAGTCAAATTTACGTGTGCTGGGAAAGCAAGCCAGTGTTATCGCATCTTTGGCGGTCGCGGTCGCAGTGAAATTATCATTTCTGTTTGGCTTCTATAGCTTTGGTGAGGGTGGCGTTGGTGTGACCGATAGTTTGGTCTCAATGGCTGCTGCCTATGCGCTGAGTGCGCTCTTCCTATATATATTTTTTGTTAACGATAAAAGAATTTCGAGGTGGACCCGTTGAAAGTTTTGAAGGTTTTAGAATACCTGAAGGATTATGCTGGTTTGAATCGGGATGTAAGGGTCGTTAATTTTCCTATCACGGACAACTGTAATTCCAGATGCACGATGTGTAACATCTGGAAGAACAATATTGTGGACGAAATAAGCCCGGAAGAGATAACAAAAGTGTTGTCTCATTCAAGGTTTTCGAAAGTTAAGCATCTAGGGATATCAGGCGGTGAGCCGACGTTACGCAAAGACCTCGTCAGGTGTGTCGGTGCTATCGTAGATGCTCTCCCATTACTCGAAACACTTTCTATTACTTCGCACGGCTACAGTAACTCGCGATGGAGACGATTTCTTCCCTTGATTAAGGAGATTGTTCAGCGCAGAGGTATTTCGTTTAGTTTGAACATATCCATTGATGGGTACGGTGAGCGTCATGACCTGATTAGAGGCATCAGTGGTGCATTTTCAAAGGCCACTAAAACTATCGAGATAGCACAAGCGTTGAATGTGAAGCTTCAGCTTCAGTACACGATCTCAACAATGAACGTTTATTCGATGCAACTTGCATTGGATTATGCGCGTGATAAAAATATAGAAATAATCTTTAGATTAGCAACAAATATTGAGCGTCTCTACAATGCTGATCGCTCTGAAGTATTCATTGATAATGAAGAGCGCTCCTTTGTCGCGGACTTCTTTTCTTCTGGCGAATTGCTAGCTCAAACCAGGTCGCTGTCGAGGAAGCTTTACTATAGTCGGATGCAGCGATGGCTTTCATCCGGTGGTGGCGCAAGAGCCATGCCCTGCTACTTTAAAGATCAAGGCATGTTGCTAACATCGAAATTGGCGCTCTACCCCTGTTCGGTTGCTAAAACGGCAGTAGTTGAGGATCTGCGAGCATCCGACTTCAGTATTTCGGAGAAGGGGATTGAAGTCGCTAGAGAAGTTACAAAAAATAAATACTGTGATAGCTGTATCCATGATCAAAGCGGTGCCTGGAGCCCCTTTTCTATCCTCGCCTATAAAATTAATCAGTGGAAAGGTACCGTTGTTGTTAGGAAGGTTTTGCGGTTGGCGGATAATCTTCTTAATGCTGTGGCCATTGCCCCCTTTGCACTGCTGAGAAAAATCAAAGCACCTAAAGGTTTAGCGCTGGACGCGATGCCGGTAGTCACCATTATGGGTGCCTACGGTGGGGAGCACGTTGGTGATGCCGCTATTCTTGGTGGTGTGATATTGAGGCTGAAAAAACAATTTCAGACTCAAAAGTTTTTCATTCTCAGCTTCAGGCCCGACCGAACTCAAAAGTGGGTTCAGTCGTTGAAAATTGATGGCGTGGATTTTTCCGTGGTAAAGCTTTCGCGTAGCAGTTTACGAACTGCATTGGGTCAAAGCGATGGTCTGGTGTACGCAGGCGGGCCAATCATGGATATACCTGTTAATTTGAGTTTCTATCTTTATGCCTCTCTTCTGGCTACGTGGAAAAAGATTCCTTTTGTTGTCGAGGGGGTCGGTCTAGGGCCGTACAAAAGAACAGTAAGCAAATATTTTGCTTCTTTGATGTTGCTGCTTGCCAAGCAAATTACATTGCGTAGCAAGAGCAATTTTGAAAGTTTGCCATTTTACAATAAAATTGAAGTTTTAAAGGTTGATCAGGATCCTGCGTTTGATTACCTTCACTACTACAGGTTTATGCTTCCCCAGATCAATTACAGTGCTCGTGAAAGAACAGAGCTTTCTTCGCTGAAAGATTATATCGCCGGGCGTGAGAAAGTATTGTTCGTCAATTTACGGCCTATTTGGAGTGCTTACGCTACAAAAGGTAGCGAAGGCAGTGTGGGTCGCATAGTGGACAGTATGACCCGGAACGTGACTTCTGTGATCAACCAACTGGGCGCCGAGTGGGCGGTGGTGTTCATTCCGTTCAACCCAGACACTTACGGTTTTTCTGACTTTAGTTCCTTTTACCAAGTGGTCAAGGGTGTCCTGCCAAGTCGCGATTATTATGTCGTCGAGTATGAGCCCGGTGTTCCGATCATGCTTGATATGCTGGGTCAATGTACTCATTTACTCGCGATGAGGTTTCATGCCTGCATATTTGGTTTGTCGAGTGGTTTGGATGTTTATGGGATTGACTATCAGGTAGGTGGACGCGGAAAGGTGGCTGGTCTATTTGACAGCCTTGGCAGCACCAACGTGAGCAATGTGAGCGAGTTGGATGAACCCACAATTCGCGGATGGCTGGGTGAGGTTTAGTTAAGGTTGTGCTGTAGGTGGTGGTATACGATGCCTGCTGAGTGTTTTTTACGCAGTCAGGCATCGCTATCACCATTTTTATTTGCGAAAAATTAATAAGGGGCCAGCACGTTGCGAGTTCTTCTAACGCATAACTTCTACAGTTCAGCAACTCCCTCGGGCGAAAACCAGGTTTTCGAGGCTGAGAAAATGTTGTTAGCTAGTCGGGGTGATGATGTGCGACTTTTTACTAAGCACAGTGATGCAATTACAGCACAGGGTAAGATTGGCGTAGTCAAGGCCGCACTGGGTACACCTTGGAGCCTTGGTATAAAGCGTGACATTTGCAGTGCTGTTAATTCCTTCAAGCCTGATATTGTGCACGTTCACAATACCTTTCCTTTGCTGTCCCCGGCTGTCTTCCATGCGATAGGCAAACGCGCTGCTCGTGTCCTTACTTTGCACAACTATCGATTGTTTTGTCCGGCTGCGATACCGATGCGCGAGGGGCGTGTATGTACAGAGTGCATTGATAGGCACTCGGCGTTACCGTCTCTGCTTCACGGATGCTATCGAAATAGCCGTGTCGCGACGATTCCCATGGCAATAAACGTCGAACTGCATCGTGCTTTAGGTACCTGGACACATCAGGTAGATGCATTCATTGCGCTGTCGGAGTTTCAAAAAGAGCTGATGATAACGGCAGGGTTGCCACGTGAAAAAGTGCACGTGAAACCCAACTTTTACCCGGGTAATCCTAAGGTTGTATCGTGGGAGCAGCGCCAGCCTTATGTCGTATTCGTCGGTCGCTTGACGGCTGAAAAAGGGGTCGTTTCTCTGCTGCGGGCATGGCAGGAATGGGGGGCTTCGGCACCTGAGCTTCGTATTGTGGGGGACGGAGCGCTAAGACCCGAGCTTGAGCTGATGGCACGTGGCCTGCCCATTCGATTTCTTGGGCAAGTATCGTCACAGGAAGCCGAATATCAGATTGCCCATGCGTGCCTACAAATTTTACCGTCGGAGTGGTTCGAAGGTTTCCCGATGGTGATCCGAGAGGCCTTTGCGTTTGGTACACCAGCAGCCGTATCGGATATAGGACCGCTGGCTTCTATCGTACAAGACGGCGACAATGGCGTGGTATTCCGCCCCGCGACCCCCCAGTCACTGCTGCAGGTTGTACGTGAGGCCTGGTCGACGCCGACATTATTGGAGCGTTTGGGTAAAGGCGCCAGGCGGGCATTTGAAAGCAATTATACTGAAGACGCCAACTATTCAATGTTGATGGACATCTATACGCAGGCAATTAGGGTTTCGCGCAATGAGTGAACAATTGGGATGCAGGCAACGTACTACAAGCTCTGTCATTGGCGTGCCTATTGATGTACTGAGCTGGCCCAGCGTCCTCGATAGTGTTGCCGAAATGGCACAGACGGGGAAAGGCTATTACGTCTGTATTTGCAACGTGCATTCCGTGGTAACGGCCACGCAAGATCGAGAGTTTGGCGACGTCGTGCGCAACGCTGACTTGGCCACTCCCGACGGCGCTCCGGTGGCTTGGCTGATGCGTCGGTTAGGCGTTGAGGGGCAGGCGCGCATCAATGGTCCGGATTTAATGTGGAAGTACCTGTCTGAAGCGGCTACGTGTGGTGAACCGGTCTATTTGTACGGCGGTGCACAGTCAACGTTGGACATTCTTACCAAGGTGCTGCCTGAGCGCATGCCTGGCTTGGTGATCGCGGGCGCTTATTCGCCGCCGTTCCGTCAGCTGACAGCGCAGGAGGATGAACAGATCGTCGAGGCTATCAACACATCTGGTGCGAAAACTGTTTGGGTTAGCTTGGGCTGCCCCAAACAGGAGCTGTGGATGGCCGAGCATCGCGACAGAGTCAATGCCGTGATGATTGGAGTAGGGGCGGCATTTGATTACCACGCAGGGGTCATAAAGCGCGCGCCGCTGTGGATGCAGCATTCGGGGTTGGAGTGGCTACACCGTCTTAGTAGTGAGCCAAAACGTTTATTTAAGCGTTATCTGTCGACAAATAGCTGGTTTATCTATTACGCAGTCCGTCAGCTATTGAAGAAGTAAAGCACACTCTTAATAGAATTTTTGATGATTGATCAGGATGGAAAAATGAACAAAAAGAAGGCGCTTATTACCGGTGTAACGGGGCAAGATGGATCGTACCTCGCTGAGTTCTTGCTCGAAAAAGGCTATGAAGTTCATGGCCTGAAGCGTCGTGCCTCTTCTTTTAACACGCAACGTATTGATCATATCTATCAAGATCCGCATGTCGATAACCGAAACTTTGTACTGCACTATGGCGACTTGACGGATTCGTCTAACCTAACCCGTATCATTCAAGATATTCAGCCTGACGAAGTATACAACCTCGGTGCGCAATCACATGTGGCGGTTAGCTTTGAGTCTCCAGAGTATACAGCTGACGTCGATGCTATAGGAACATTGCGTATTCTTGAAGCCATCCGACTTTTGGGGCTCGAAAAGAAGACACGTTTCTACCAGGCGTCGACGTCTGAGCTGTACGGGCTGGTGCAAGAAACACCGCAGAAGGAAACAACGCCTTTTTACCCACGCTCCCCCTACGCAGTGGCCAAACTGTACGCCTACTGGGCAACGGTAAACTATCGTGAAGCCTATGGTATGTACGCATGTAACGGTATCCTGTTCAATCATGAGTCTCCCCGGCGTGGTGAAACTTTCGTGACACGCAAGATTACCAGAGCCTTGGCGAATATCGCATTGGGATTGGAGCAATGTTTGTTCCTCGGTAATCTCAACGCCTTGCGCGATTGGGGGCATGCCAAGGATTACGTGCGTATGCAATGGATGATGTTGCAACAGGATGTAGCTGATGATTTTGTAATTGCTACCGGTGTTCAGTATTCGGTGCGAGATTTCATTCGATGGTCGGCAGAAGAGCTCGGTGTGACCCTCAGGTTTGAAGGGGAAGGCATTGAGGAGCGTGCGATTGTCGAAAAAATTGATGGTACTCACTCCCCGGCTCTCAAGGTGGGGGATATCATTGTGCGTGTGGACCCTCGTTATTTCCGGCCGACCGAAGTTGAAACGCTTCTCGGGGACCCTACCAAGGCCAAAGAGAAGCTGGGATGGGTTCCAGAAATAACGGTGCAAGAGATGTGCGCGGAGATGGTTTCGGAAGATTTGAAGATTGCCCAACGGCACGCGCTGCTGAAACAGCACGGATATGACGTTTCTGTGGCAGTGGAGAACTAGAAATAATGCAGAATTTCGATCAGAAAATATTTGTTGCTGGTCATCGGGGTATGGTGGGCGCAGCGATCGTAAGACAGTTGGTTGAACGAGGCTACGTCAACATACTGACTGCAACGAAAGATGAACTGAATTTGGTTGACCAGCGCGCAGTTCAACAGTTTTTCGCGGAAAACCAAATTGATCAGGTTTATCTTGCAGCAGCTAAAGTTGGCGGTATTCACGCTAACAACACATACCCTGCTGATTTTATATACGATAATTTAATGATCGAGGCGAATGTTATAAGTGCGGCGCATAATAATAATGTGCAGAACCTGTTGTTTTTAGGCTCCTCATGCATCTATCCAAAGCATGCGCCGCAGCCGATGAACGAAGAGGCATTGTTAGCCGGTGCGTTAGAGTCGACGAATGAGCCTTATGCTATTTCAAAGATTGCGGGAATAAAGTTATGCGAAAGTTACAATCGTCAACACGGTAGAAACTATCGCAGCGTCATGCCGACAAATCTATATGGTCCTAATGATAACTATCACCCGCTGAATAGCCACGTGATTCCCGCCTTGCTTCGACGTTATCACGAGGCTGTAGTGCGACAGGACGACGAAATCTCCATCTGGGGAAGTGGTAGTCCGATGCGGGAATTTTTACACGTTGATGACATGGCAGCAGCATGTGTGCATGTGATGGAGTTAGACAGGCAGCAGTATCAAGGTGCAACACAGGATATGCTGTCTCATATCAACGTTGGAACAGGCGTCGATTGCACAATACGTGAGCTTGCGCAGACACTTGCCAAAGTGACGGGCTTCTCTGGCAGGCTTGTGTTTGATACCTCTAAGCCAGATGGTGCGCCCAGAAAGTTGCTCGATGTTCAACGAATACAATCGTTGGGGTGGAAAGCTCGAATCACGTTGGAAGATGGATTGCGTGATGCTTACAGATGGTACGTGGAAAATATTGACTCCGTGAGGGGTTGAGGGGATTTTCGATGTCCCCGCGCTGGAAGGCGCGGGCTATTTTATGAGTTTCTGATGACTATGTAGGATGACAGAGGTTTATGCTTCTAGTTTGATTTCATAGCGTAGGAATCTATTATGTTACATGCTGTCGTTATAGCGGGTGGTTACGGGTCCAGGTTGTGGCCATTGTCACGTGAGCTTCACCCAAAACAGTTTATACCGTTGGTGAAAGAGAACATTTCAATGCTGCAGGATACGTGTCAGCGATTGAAAGGCGTGGAGATGGCACCGCCGTTAATTATATGCAATGAACAGCATCGGTTTCTGGCGGCAGAACAGTTACGCCAAATTGGCTTGGAACAATCAAATATAATTCTTGAGCCAGAAGGTCGTAATACAGCTCCCGCTATAGCGCTTGCCGCCTTGAACTTATGCAATCAGGAAGAAGATCCCATACTGCTGGTGTTGGCAGCAGATCACTTTATTCAAGATATAAACGCTTTCCAAGGTGCTTTGAACACTGCTGTTGCTCATGCGGTGGCGGGAAAGTTGGTGACGTTTGGAATTGTCCCGATCAAGCCGGAAACGGGATATGGTTATATCAAGAAGGGGAAGTCCATTGGGGAAAGTGGGTTCCTTGTCGACGCGTTTGTAGAGAAACCAGATATCTCAACAGCAGAGACCTATGTGGCGGGAGGCTTGCATTATTGGAACAGTGGAATGTTCATGTTCCGAGCAAAACGTTACCTGGAAGAGCTCGAAATATTCAGACCAGATATTCTTGAAGCCTGTCGTTTATCGCTGTCGAAAGGTGCGCAGGATCTATATTTTACACGGGTAGACAAAGAAGCGTTCCTGGAATGCCCTGATGAGTCCATTGACTACGCTGTTATGGAACATACTGATCAAGCCGTGATGGTTACATTGGACGCAGGCTGGTGTGATGTCGGGTCGTGGTCCGCACTTTGGGAGTTGGGGAGCAAAGATGAATGGGGGAATGTGAGCAAGGGTGACGTTATTTGCGAGGCGACGTCCGACAGCTATATTCACTCTGACCATCGGCTAGTCGCGACGCTTGGTGTCAAGGATTTAGTTATCGTTGAGACCAAGGATGCGGTACTGATCGCTGATAAGTCTTGTGCGCAAGATGTTAAAACCCTGATTTCCAGATTAAAGTCGTCGGGCCGCAATGAACACGTCAATCATCGTGAGGTGTACCGCCCTTGGGGCGTGTATGACTCCGTTGACGCAGGCCACAGGTATCAGGTCAAGCGGATTACCGTCAAGCCGGGCGCCAAGCTTTCGGTTCAGATGCATCATCACCGTGCGGAACATTGGATTGTTGTCAGTGGCACAGCTAAAGTCACGAATGGCGAAAAAGTGTACCTTGTGACCGAAAATCAATCGACTTTCATACCCATTGGCCAGGTCCATGCCTTGGAGAATCCAGGCGTCATTCCGCTGGAGTTGATTGAGGTTCAATCGGGCTCTTATTTGGGTGAAAATGACATCGTGCGATTTGAAGACAAGTATGGTCGCGTATAGTGATATACGTATCATGCTGCGTAGAGAGCCATCAAGATAAAACTATGAAAAAAGGTAGGGAGACAGGCGTGGGGAAATATATTCTAGTAACCGGCGGAGCTGGTTACATAGGCTCTCATATTGTCCTGTCGCTGCTGGAAAGTGGTTTGAATGTTGTGGTGTTGGATGATCTTTCAAACGCTTCTGTCGAGTCAATAGAGCGTGTGGGGAGCTATACGGGTGCAGCACCTTTTTTTGTAAAAGGTGACATCTGTGATGCCAAGGTTTTGGATCGTCTCTTCGCAACGTATCAGATTGAATCAGTGATTCACTGTGCCGGAGTAAAATCGGTAGGTGAAAGCGTAAAATCACCGATTAAGTACTTTTCTAATAATGTCTCTGGGAGTGTGAGTTTATTCAACTCCATGTATAAAGCGGGCGTTTTTCGTCTGGTCTTCAGTTCATCTGCCACGGTTTATGGGGATTCAGGGCGCATGCCACTGAGTGAGCTTACTCCCATTGCTACCCCTACCAATCCATATGGTCGATCAAAACTGATGGTCGAGGAGATATTGTCGGATATGGCCAAGGCCGACAGTCGATGGAGTATCGCCACTGTTCGTTACTTTAATCCTGTCGGTGCACACACTAGCGGGTTGATTGGTGAGGACCCTTTGGGTATTCCCAATAATCTCGTGCCCTACCTTGGCCAAGTGGCTATTGGCAAGCTTGCTGAGCTGAAAGTATTTGGCAACGATTACCCGACCCGCGACGGCACTGGGGTGCGTGACTATGTGCATGTTGTAGACCTTGCGAATGGCCACCTCAAGGCACTTCAAGCCATTGAGTTGCGTGCAGGTTTTCATATTTGGAATTTTGGCTCGGGCAAAGGCTACAGCGTCCTTGAGCTGCTCGATGCATTTCAGGCTGCCAGTGGTCTGGTAATACCCTATAGTGTGACGGCTCGCCGCCCCGGTGACATCGCAGAATGTTGGGCAGATGTCTCGAAGGCGGAAAATGAGCTAGGCTGGCGAGCGGAACGAGGCTTAGAGGAAATGATGAAAGATGCATGGAGGTGGCAAAAAAATAACCCTAACGGATACCGTCGTTAGATTCATGGTGAACATGATCTACTCGCGACGTTTCCGTACAAGGCTGGGTGTGCCTGAATCCTTAGGGCATTTGGACAGCTAGGTAGTCAGCGAGCGTTTGTAATTTATAGAATTTGTATTTTTTATTTTTTTATAAAAAATCTATATCTTAGGGTTATAAGATAACATGCAAGTCATTCAGCGTTACCATCCAACATTTGCAGAGCGCTATCCTGTACCCTTATTTGTCGCTCTGCTTGACTTGGGTGTGGTTGTAATAGCTGGCGTGCTGGCCTATTGGTATCGTTATAACTCATTTGAAATGAGCGGTCGATACAGTACGGCGACCCTGGTTACCAGTGTTGTCGTGGTGTTATGTATGTCGTTTGGTGGTGTGTATGGATCGCAAAGGGGGTATTCCTTCGCCCGGCAGTTTAGTGTCTTATTAATGTGCTGGCTAGCCGCTACTGGAATTATTTTATCCCTTACCTTTTTTTTGAAGTTGTCTGAAAACTATTCTCGTATCTGGTTCACTGCGATATTGGTTATTGGTGGTTCGCTGTGTCTCTTGTTAAGAGTCTTTGTTTTTTTCCTTCTTAGGCAGTTGCGTTCATCCGGAATGAATCTCAAGTCAGTATTGCTGGTGGACTCGGGGGGCGAGTCTGCAGGGCAACTGAATGCAGGTCAAGCTCTGGGGGAGTACGGATTCAAAGTTGAGAAAAACTTGACGTACAATGCTGGCGGTCAATGGCTGGAGACATTAGTCGAAAAAGTTAATGAGCATGGCGTTCATGAAGTTTGGTTGTGCTTGCCGCTGAGCGAAGGCGGTGCTGTGCGCTCTATTCTCTATGCACTGCGCCACTACACCGTTGCTGTGCGATTTATACCCGAGTGGGGTGATATACCCTTGCTGAATCACAAGGTCAGCCGCATTGCAGGTGTTTACTCTTTAGACTTAAGTTGCAGCCCGATGGATGGCCCTGCACGAGTTATTAAAAGATTGGAAGACGTCCTGATTGGTGGCCTGATCAGTCTGATGATTCTGCCGCTATGTATGATCATTGGACTGGTAATAAAGGTTACCTCTCCAGGTCCCGTTCTGTTCAAACAGATGCGGATGGGGATCAACGGTAAACGATTCAAGGTTTACAAGTTTCGTTCCATGGTTGTGCACGACGAAAATAGCGGAACATTGACCCAAGCTAAGCGTAATGACGCGCGAGTGACCCGTGTGGGTGCGTTCTTGCGTCGTACCAGCCTTGATGAACTGCCTCAATTCTTCAACGTCCTGCAGGGGCGCATGTCGATTGTCGGTCCGCGCCCACATGCGCTGGCGCACAATGAATATTATAAAGATCTGGTTGAGTCTTACATGCAGAGACACAAAGTCAAGCCAGGCATTACCGGGTGGGCACAGGTAAGCGGATATAGAGGGGAGACTGATACGCTGGAGAAAATGCAGAAGCGCGTGGAGTTTGACCTCTGGTATATTGACAATTGGTCGCTTTCGTTGGATGTAAGAATAATATTTCTCACGGCGCTCAAGGGTTTTATCAATAAGAATGCTTTTTGATAGCGGTTTATCGGGAACTTTGGGAAGGCGGCAGCATGGATTTGAAACAGAATAGAGGCAGTTCGTTTTGGTCGCGAAGTGTTGTTTGGATATTAGCAATTGGTTTGTTTGTTCAGCTGAGCGGAAAGGTTTGGCTAGAGTCAAACAGTGCTCAAAATACTCAGGTTTACATCTGGCTGCTGTTGCCTGCCGCCATTTTTTTCTTGGACATTGCTTTTCGAAGGGCGTTTTCTGCTTTCAGTTGGGAGTATCTTCCTTGGACGTGCTTTTTGCTCTGGGGAGCGATTAGCGTTCTCTGGTCAACGGGTTCAGAAGACCCAGCATTTTCCTTGATGAAGCGTGGCTTATTCATTGCCCTTTATTTGGTATCGATTCTACTGTTCATGCGCCGTGATGAGTCGACGTTACTGCGTGTATTGATGGCAGGTGTCGCCATGATCACGCTTGGAGCATTGGTTAGTTTAATTTATCAGTTTTTGGTATTGGAGCAACCGCTTGCCTATCGGGCATTCCGAATCGACCGGTCGGGGATACGGGACTTTGCAAATTATGGCTGGCCCGTAGCAGCAGGTATTTTTCATGGTGCGGCAGCAACGTGGGCATTGGGTTTTGCATTAGATAGAAGAAGGAATATACTTTCCTGTGCTTTTTGGCTGTTAGCTTTTTGCATACTTGTGATTTATGTGTTGTTGACCTATACCCGCGGGGCATGGTTCGGCGTGGCCGCGAGCTGCCTAGCTGTTGTAATATTGCAAAACTCTCGCCGTGGCTGGTTGTTCTTTGTGGGAAGTGCAATTCTTGCGGCGATAGCGACGTTTATGTGGTGGGATAATTTAATATTTGAGGTCACTAAACGTCAGTTGTCTGGCCGTGGCCCGATATGGGATTACTTTTTTTCAACCATGCCGGGACATTGGTTGGTGGGGCATGGTTTGGGAACACCATTTAATTATGTTTGGCCTGACCGGGATTTGATTTCTCCCCATGCACACAGTCTTTATTTTCAACAGGTATATGATAGTGGTCTGATTTCGCTTGCTTTGATGGCTGCCGGACTGTTAGGAGTCGCCTACAAAGCGTTGAAGTTACGCAAAGATAAGTGGGTGCGTCTAGCGACACCTGCGTTGATTTTCGCGCTGATTTCCATGATGACAGATGTCGAACGAGTCTTTACTCGCCCAGGAGATTACTGGACCGTATTCTGGCTTCCGATTGCAATTTTGTTAGCGGTCTCGTGGCGCTCGACGATGCACAATCACAACCCCTAATTGTAGAGAAGGATGGTGTAACAAATGGCTCAAACAAATGCCCGTCTTTTGACGGGCGTTTGTATAGGGTATCCCCATTGGGGGTATTAGTGATGTAAGGAGGTAGAATTTATTGATTCAATTAATATTCGAGCTACCGCTATAGCTCCGAGACGGGTAGTGGCCTAAATTCCGTCAGATTGCTCATAAGTCACCCACTCACCGACTATTACCGTATTCCTGAATTATGCCATCTCCGCTCTCCGGCTCTATAAAGATTTGATCGCGCAAAAAGAATGGTCACGCGGGGCTGCGCCCCGTCGTCACCCCAATACCACTCGCCCACTCAAAAAAATATCCCGTCGTTCCTTGCGACCAATATGATGGTGCTTGGCCATTTGGTACACAGCATGAAATCGTTCCCGATTAATCCCCTCGCAGGTTTCCAGGGCTCGCGCTACTAAAGCGTCGTACGCCGACTCCCCAACCAGCCCCCCTACCTCTCTGCGATAGAAGAACCCCAGTTGAAAGCCCAGGGTTTCACTCAAAAACCGTGGTGCGGCGGCAAAGCAATTCTCTAAATCGATCGCATGCGTTGCCCCCACCCCGTCGTTACACATCATCACATTCGCCGCCCATAGATCCATGTGATAGATCCCGCTGCTGTTCAGCGAAAGCAACAACTCGAACGCCGCACCGATCACCCGCTCCACTTCTTCAGGCTTGGCGAGTATCCACTGATAGCCGTCTGTGTAGTTCTGCAACAGTTCTGTGATGATGACGAAGTCATTCATCAACCCCATGCGTGACCTGGTATACCCATAGCCAACCACGCCGGGCACACTCGCGCCGCGGCGGTGCGCTTCCGCAGTGTTTATCAGCTCTTCGATTGGCCAGTCGAACATGCCACAGCTTTTGCGGGTACCGCGCGTAAAGCGGATCCTCTTTGGGAGGGTCTCAATCGCTTGGCGCTTGGCAAACAATGGGCTATCGCCTGTAGATAGTGGCGCGCTTGTCCGGTTTGACGGGCGTTCCTGGCCAAGCAACAGCGTAAGCGTTGCCGCCAGCGCAGTGCTCACAGGCGCGTTCAGATGAACTGTCGAGCGATGATGCTTGAATGTAAACGGAAATCCATCAACCAGCTTGTTCTTCCCTTCGCGCACCGCTGCACATCCCGTGTAAGAGTTTTTCGACGGCCAAAACGGTAACATTTCCTACACATTTTTACATTTCTTTCACATCTTGTTTGAATCCTTTTGACCTTGACTGTGGATCAGTTGTTCTTGAGCCGCTAGGTTTTACAGGCAGCCAAGGAATCGCTGCCTTAGCAAGCTCACACACCAAGGAGTGCCACCGTTATGCGCAATACCTTTCTTGTTTCTCTGCTGCTCGCGCTGCTCAGCGCGTTCTCGCTGCCGTCGTTTGCGGCGGCCACCAAGGCCGCGGGCGACTTGCCAGTCACTACAGTCAGCGCAGCGCTCGCCTCAACCACCGTCAACCTGAACACTGCCGATGCGGCGACACTGCAGTCGTCGCTCGCAGGTATCGGCAAGGCCAAGGCTGAAGCGATCGTGGCCTACCGCGAAGCCAACGGCGCGTTCGAGTCAGTGGATGAGTTGCTGGAGGTGAAGGGGATCGGCCAGGCGCTGATCGAGCGCAACCGGGAAAAACTGGCGGTCAAGTGACCTGAGGAGGGGCGGGTCGGGCAATGCTCGATCCGTTTTTATCATCAAATGGCATGGGCCCATCGCCGGCAATGCCGGCGCCTGCAGAAGGCGGGGAAGCGCCACGCTTATCGGTCTTGCGCGTCCTTGGCATCGGCTTCGGCATTGCGCTCATGCACGCGCTTGAGTTGCTCTTCGGTCAAGGGCAGCTTCTTCGCCGTATCACGCAGCATCATCAAGCCACCGACAATCGAGCCGATGGCAACCAGCAAGATCAACCAGGCATACCAGGGCATGAGCTTCTCCTTATCGACGGCGAATGGCGCCGCCTCTGTGATGTTGGACTCGACACGAGCGTCGATGGTTCAAGTATAAGAGGCCCACCACCTGGGGGCGAATTCGCGATCACCGGCCCCCATTGGCACTGCGCATCGGCTACAATGCGCGCCGATTTCGACTTGCCCAGAGAGCCTGCCCATGTCCGCCTGTCAGACGCCTATCATCGTCGCCCTGGATTTCCCTACCCGTGACGCCGCCCTGAAACTGGCCGATCAGCTGGACCCCGCGCTGTGTCGGGTCAAGGTCGGCAAGGAGCTGTTCACCAGCAGTGCGTCGGGCATCGTTGAAACCCTGTGTGAAAAGGGCTTCGAAGTGTTCCTGGACCTCAAGTTCCACGATATCCCCAACACCACCGCCATGGCCGTGAAGGCCGCAGCCGAAATGGGCGTGTGGATGGTCAACGTGCACTGCTCTGGCGGCCTGCGCATGATGGCGGCCTGTCGCGACGTGCTGGACCAGCGCAGCGGGCCACAGCCGCTGTTGATCGGTGTGACCGTGCTGACCAGCATGGAGCGTGAAGACCTCGCCGGTATTGGCCTGGACATCGAGCCGCAGGAGCAGGTGCTGCGACTGGCCGCCCTGGCCGAGAAGGCCGGCATGGACGGCCTGGTGTGCTCCGCCCTGGAAGCCCCGGCCCTGAAGGCCGCGCACCCGTCGTTGCAGCTGGTGACTCCGGGCATTCGTCCTGCCGGCAGCGCCCTGGACGATCAGCGTCGTATCCTTACCCCGCGCCAGGCGCTGGACGCCGGCTCCGACTACCTGGTAATCGGTCGCCCGATCAGTCAGGCGGCTGACCCTGCTCAAGCGCTGGCTGCAGTGGTAGCCGAAATTCGCGGCTAAGCGACCCGGTTTTTCGCCAGCAAGGCTGGCTCCTACAAGGAGGAGCCGGCCTTGCTGGCGAAGGCGTTCCCCTTATACCTTCAACACCAGCTTGCCAAAGTTTTCCCCGCTGAACAGCTTCAGCAGCGCTTCGGGAAAGGTCTCCAGCCCCTCGACAACATCCTCCTTGCTCTTGAGCCTGCCGCTGGCCAGCCAGCCGGCAATTTCGTTGCCTGCGGTGCCGTACTTGGCCACATGGTCCATCACTACGAAACCTTCCATGCGCGCGCGGTTTACCAGCAGCGACAGGTAGTTGGCCGGGCCCTTGACCGCCTGCTTGTTGTTGTACTGGCTGATGGCACCACAGATCACCACCCGCGCCTTGAAATTCAGGCGACTGAGCACTGCATCGAGGATGTCCCCGCCGACGTTGTCGAAGTACACATCCACCCCTTTTGGGCACTCGCGCTTGAGTCCCTCCAGTACGTCTTCGGCCTTGTAGTCGATAACCCCGTCAAAGCCCAGTTCATCGACCAGGTAGCGGCATTTCTGCTCGCCGCCGGCAATCCCGACCACACGACAGCCCTTGAGCTTGGCGATCTGCCCGGCAATGCTGCCGACCGCTCCCGCTGCACCCGAGATCACCACGGTTTCGCCCGTCTTGGGCTCACCCACTTCCAGCAGGGCAAAGTAGGCCGTCATTCCGGTCATGCCCAGGGCGGAGAGATAGCGTGGCAACGGTACCAGCCTAGGGTCGACCTTATGCAGGCCCTTGGGCTCGCCAATGAAGTAATCCTGTACACCAAGGGCTCCGCTCACCGTATCACCCACGGCATAGTCAGGGTGCCTGGACGCCACCACTTCACCGACACCCAGTGCGCGCATGACCTCGCCGATACCTACAGGCGCAATGTAGGACTTGCCCTCGTTCATCCACCCGCGCATGGCCGGGTCCAGCGACAGGTACAGGTTCTTCACCACTACCTGTCCCTCGACAGGCTCGCTCACAGGCACGGTTTCAAAGGTAAAGTCATCACGTGTCACTGCCCCGGTGGGGCGCTTGGCAAGCAGGAATCGGCGGTTGGTCCTGTCAGTCATGGCAAGGTTCTCTCTGGAAGGCAAACCCTGTTGATAGGCCTGCATCGGCAAATCGGCAAGGTCCAGCCTTGTGGCGAATGGTGATTGATCCATCTGGATGATTGAGCCTAGCAGCTAAAATCACCCGGTTCGATGGTGTGTTCACTGCGTGCCTGATGATGCTGCCCAGGAGCCACCGCCGATGACTAGACTCCCGCCATTGTCCTCACTACGTTGCGGGAGTTATCGATGAGCATGACTTTTTCCGGCCAGGTTGCCCTGGTCACCGGGGCCGGCGCCGGCATCGGCCGGGCCACGGCGCTGGCATTCGCCGCACAAGGCCTGAAGGTCGTGGTGGCAGACCTGGACGTCGCCGGTGGCGAACACACGGTCGGGTTGATTCAGGCCGCCGGCGGCCAGGCACTGTTCGTACCTTGCAACGTTACCCGCGAGCAGGACGTGCAGCAGTTGATGGCGCGCACTGTCGAGGCATACGGTCGTCTGGACTACGCCTTCAACAATGCCGGTATAGAAATCGAGCAGGGGCGCCTGGCCGACGGCAGCGAAGCCGAATTCGATGCGATCATGGGCGTCAACGTCAAGGGCGTGTGGCTGTGCATGAAGCACCAGTTGCCGCTGATGCTCGCCCAGGGCGGCGGTGCGATCGTCAACACCGCATCGGTCGCCGGCCTGGGGGCTGCGCCCAAGATGAGCATCTACAGCGCATCCAAGCATGCCGTGATCGGGCTCACCAAGTCGGCCGCCATCGAGTACGCCAAGAAACTGATCCGGGTGAATGCGGTGTGCCCGGCGGTGATCGACACCGACATGTTCCGCCGTGCCTACGAGGCCGATCCACGCAAGGCTGAATACGCCGCCGCCATGCACCCGGTCGGCCGCGTGGGCAAGGTCGAGGAAGTCGCTGCAGCGGTCCTGTACCTGTGCAGCGACGGTGCGGCATTCACCACTGGCCAGGCTCTGGCAATCGATGGTGGTGCCACCGCTATCTAGCGGGTGGGGCAGGGGAGGGCCAGGCCCTCCCGTGTCGATCAGGCAGGCTTGCGCCAGTTCAGGATCATCAGCGTCAGTACCCCCGCCACAATCCCCCAGAACGCCGAGCCGATCGAGAACAGGGTAAAGCCCGAGGCCGTGACCATGAATGTGATCAAGGCCGCCTCGCGCTCCCTGGCCTCGCTCATCGCGACCGTCAGGCCGTTCATGATCGAGCCGAACAGCGCCAGTGCGGCAATCGACAGCACCAGCTCCTTGGGCAACGCGGCGAACAGTGCCGCCAGGGTGGCGCCGAACACGCCGGCAATACCATAGAAAATCCCGCACCAGACCGCCGCGGTGTACCGCTTGCTCGGATCTTCATGGGCATGCGGCCCGGTACAGATCGCGGCGCTGATGGCCGCCAGGTTGATGCCGTGCGAGCCGAACGGGGCCAGCAGCAGCGAGGCCAGGCCCGTCACTGAAATCAGCGGCGAGGCAGGTACCTGGTACCCGTCCGCACGCAGCACCGCCACACCCGGCATGTTCTGTGAAGTCATCGCCACCACGAACAGGGGGATGCCGATGCTGATGGTCGCGGCCAGCGAGAACGACGGCGTGGTCCATACCGGTGTCGCCACCTCCAGGTGGAAGCCGCTGAAGTCCAGCAACCCCATCACTGCGGCGATCGCGGTGCCCACCACCAGCGCGGTCAGTACCGCATAGCGCGGCGACAACCGCTTGATCAGCAGGTAGCTGAAGAACATCCCCAGCACCAGGGCGGTCCGATGCTGGGCCGCAACAAAGATCTCGCTGCCGATCTTGAACAGAATGCCGGCCAGCAGGGCCGCGGCCAGCGATGCCGGAATGCGCCG
This sequence comes from Pseudomonas palmensis, assembly GCF_017848315.1. Taxonomy (GTDB): domain Bacteria; phylum Pseudomonadota; class Gammaproteobacteria; order Pseudomonadales; family Pseudomonadaceae; genus Aquipseudomonas; species Aquipseudomonas palmensis. The sequence goes on along the minus strand of NZ_JAFKEC010000010.1, from coordinate 33,106 downwards.
TACCAGGCGTTCGAAACTGCCTGTGAGCCCGCAGATCACCACCAGTACGGCGCAGGTGATGTAGGCGCCGATTGCCTCGCCATAGCTCACGCCGCCCAGGCTGGTGATCAGCAAGGCTGCGCCGGGGGTCGACCAGGCGACCGTGATGGGCGTGCGATATCGCAGTGAAAGGCCAATGCTGCATACCGCCATGCCGATCGACAGCGCCCAGATCCACGAGGAAATCTGCGTGGTGGTCAGGCCGGCCGCCTGGCCCGCCTGGAACATCAGCACCAGCGAGCTGGTATAGCCCGTGAGCATGGCAATGAAACCGGCGACCACCGCCGAGGGGGAGGTGTCGGCCAGCGGACGCATTGGCGCAGAGGTGGCGTCAGGCATGCAGTAATCCTTGTGCGGGTGTAAGCGGGTTTTTCAGACTACGCTGCGATAGGGCGAGTTTTGCCATACAGCAACCATTGCATTTAACCGTACAGTCGCCAACTATGGACGGCGGTTTCGTTTCAGCTTTGGAGAGGGGGGAACAATGTACAAGGTCTACGGGGATTACCAGTCGGGCAACTGCTACAAGGTCAAGCTGATGTTGCACTTGCTTGATATTCCGTACATATGGTGTCCCGTGAACATCCTCAATGGCGAGACCGAGCGCCCTGAGTTTCTGGTCAAGAACCCTAACGGCAAAGTGCCGGTGCTGGAGTTGGAGGACGGCAGTTATCTGTGGGAGTCCAACGCCATTCTTAACTACCTCGCCGAAGGTAGCCTGTTCCTGCCGAGTGAACCGCGTTTACGTACGCAAGTGCTGCAGTGGCAGTTCTTCGAGCAGTACAGCCATGAGCCCTACATTGCCGTGGCACGTTTCATCCAGTTCTATCTGGGCATGCCCGAAGATCGTGTCGATGAATACAAGTCGTTGCAGAAGGGCGGGCACAAGGCGCTGAAGGTGATGGAGAAACAGTTGCAGGAAACGCCCTACCTGGTCGGTGACCAGTACTCGATTGCCGATGTGGCGTTGTATGCCTACACCCATGTGGCCCACGAAGCCGGCTTCCTGCTGAATGATTACCCGAAGATTCGCGCCTGGCTGGAACGCGTGGCCTCGCATCCGCGGCATGTGCCCATGATCGATTGATGGTGTTTTGCCGGCAGGGAGCAGCCCTGCCGGCCAAGCGCTGTCAGACCGCCGAGAACCGCTGGTTCAGGTAGTCGATGATCACCTTGGACTCGTACATCCAGGTGGTCTTGCCGTCTTCCTCGATGCGCAGGCACGGCACCTTGATCTTGCCGCCTTGCTCCAGCAGGGCCTGGCGATCCTGTTCGTTGTTCTTCGCGTCACGCAGTGCCACCGGCACGTTCAGGCGGTGCAGTGTACGGCGGGTCTTCACGCAGAAGGGGCAAGCGTGAAACTGATACAGGCTCAGCCCCTTGGCCTGCTGCTCGACATTCGCCTGGGCGGCCGCATCACGCTTGAGCTTGCTCGGGCGGCTGACCCAGTCGAGGAAGACGATCAGCTGGCCAAGGCCAACCCGCAGTGCTTTGACGATCATGGCAACTCCTCACAATGAAAAAAGCCGACCTGGGCAGGTCGGCTCGCAGAACCTCGGCCGATTACTTGATCAGGCTGAGGAACTCGCTGCGGGTGGCAGCATTGTCGCGGAAGGCGCCGAGCATCACCGAGGTGATCATCGACGAATTCTGTTTTTCCACACCGCGCATCATCATGCACATGTGCTTGGCTTCGATCACCACGGCCACGCCCAGCGCGCCGGTCACCTGCTGAACCGCCTCGGCGATCTCGCGGCTGAGGTTTTCCTGGATCTGCAGGCGGCGAGCGTACATGTCGACGATGCGCGCCACCTTGGACAGGCCCAGCACCTTGCCGCTCGGGATATAGGCGACGTGCGCCTTGCCAATGAACGGCAGCATGTGGTGTTCGCACAGCGAGTACAGCTCGATGTCCTTGACCAGGACCATTTCACTGTTGTCGGAGCTGAACAAGGCGCCGTTGGTCACCTCTTCCAGGGTTTGGTCGTAGCCGCGGCAAAGGTACTTCATGGCCTTCGCAGCCCGCTTGGGCGTATCGAGCAGGCCCTCGCGGGAAACATCCTCGCCGAGTTGGCCGAGAATCGCGGTGTAGTGCTGTTCCAGGGACATGGATCTACCTGTGGGATTTATCGCAAAAGCGAAGGGTACGGCGGCTGTGACGGCGCTGCAAGCGCGGCGTTACTCGTCACGCCCTTCGAGCATGGTCCGCTTGAGCATGACATACACCGCGCCGGTGCCGCCGTGACGCGCCTGGCACGAGGTAAAACCCAGTACCTGGGCATGCTGGCGCAGCCAGGTGTTGACGTGGCTCTTGATCATCGGACGCTTGCCATCGAGCCGCACCGCCTTGCCGTGGGTGACTCGCACGCAGCGCACCTCGAAGCGCGTGGCCTCTGCCAGGAATGCCCAGAGGGTCTCGCGGGCTTTCTCCACGGTCATGCCGTGCAGGTCCAGGCTGCCTTCGAAACCGATCTGGCCAAGCTTGAGCTTGCGCATCTGGCTTTCCTGCACGCCATCGCGGCTCCAGTGCAGGTCGTCTTCCGGGCCCACGTCGATGACGAACTGATCGGATAGGCCGTCGATCACCGTCTGGTCGCTGCGCACGGTCGCGGCCTGGCGCAGGCTGGCCAGCTGCTTGCGGTCGGCCTTGGGTTTGCCGGTGTCGGCGCGATCATGCCGGATCGGCTTGACGCCGTGCATCTGGCTCTTGAACAGGGAAAAATCGTCGTCTTGCATGTAAGCCTCCGCCTGGGCGGCGCAGTTTACGCGACTCCCCACAGGGTTGCAGTCAATCGTGTTTCTTCATCAGGTGCGGCGACAGGTTCAGCCCCCTGGCACGGCGCAGGCGCAACCGGCTGCGGCGCCAGGACCAGACGCCCAGGTACAGCGACAGCAAGCCCAGGCCCAGCACCACGGCAGCGCCGGGGCGGTTGTTGTTGAGCTCGCCCAGCGCCTCGGCATGGCCCAGCAGGCCAGCGACGCCGGCCATGGTCAGGAGCACGCCGAGTATCGCCAGCAGTGCCGAGAACGCCGTGGCCAGGCGTGCGCCCCAATTGCGTTGTTCCCGGGGACGCAGGCGCCTGGCGTCGAAACTGGATAACTTCATTCCGACTTTCCTCAAAGGGTATCCGGGGTTGGACCCGAACGCCCCAGAGTGGTTCCACTTGCCTGTCGGGTGGTCAGATCAGGCTGTTGACGGGTGCGACACAGGCAAAGTTGTCGGCCATGATCGCCATTTCGCTCTGCTGGATCTGTGCGGCCGGAATCACGCCGTCCTTGAACGGCAGGTCGCGGGTGGCGCAGCCGTCTTCGACCAGGGTGCAGCGATAGCCGTAGTCCTTGGCGCGGCGCACGGTGGTGCTGACGCTGGAGTGGCTCATGAAGCCGCACACGATCAGGTCCAGGTGGCCGTACTTCTGCAGCGTCTCGTGCAGGGTGGTGTTCTTGAAGGCGTTGGGCATGCGTTTTTCGATGACGACTTCATCGCCCTGCGGCTCCAGGCCCGGAATCCACTCGCCGCGCGAGCCCTGTGGGTCGAACAGGCCACCCACGGTGCCCAGGTGGCGCACATGCACCACGGGCCGGCCGGCCTTGCGTGCAGCCTCGAGCAGTTTGCCGATGTTGGCCACCGCTTCGTCCATGCCCGACAGCGCCAGGGGCCCGCTCAGGTACTCCTTTTGCGCATCGATAATCACCAGGCTGGCGTTGCTAAGCTTGGCCGGCGGATAACCGCGACCGCTGAGGTGGAACATCGTCGTTGGAACGGACATCAGGGGCTCCTTTGGATAGGGCTTTTCACCTATTGTCCCCTGCTTGGCGACTTATGTGAATGGCTTAGCGTGCATGCGGCGTGGATAGCGGCCTGCAGGCATGAGCACAATTGCGGCCAGAGGCGTATTGGCGGGCCCATTTGTGTTCCAGGCTGTTAGAATTGCCGGTCGTCTTTAAAGGAGTCTGCCCGTGATCACTTCCCGCCTGCGCACCCTGCGCGACCACATCCGTTGGGCTGTCAGCCGTTTTCATGAGCAGGGGCTGTTTTTCGGGCATGGCGCCGACAATGCCTGGGACGAGGCACGCCTGCTGGTGCTGGGTTCGGTGCATCTGCCATGGGAAGTGGCCGACGCCTATCTCGATTGCCGTCTTGAAGATGACGAGCTGGTCAAGCTGCAGCGCCTGCTCAAGCGACGTATCGAAGAACGCGTGCCGACCGCGTATCTGCTTGGCGAGGCGTGGTTCTGTGGCATGTCGTTCATCGTCGACGAGCGCGTGCTGATCCCGCGCTCCCCCATCGGCGAACTGATCGAAAAACGCTTCGAGCCATGGCTGGCTGCCGAACCCGCGCGCATTCTCGACCTGTGTACCGGCTCCGGCTGCATCGGCATCGTCAGCGCCGACGTGTTCCCCGAGGCCGAGGTGGTGCTGGCCGACCTGTCGTTCGAGGCGTTGGAAGTGGCCAACCAGAACATCGAGCGCCATGGTCTTGAAGAACGTGTGTTCACCGTGCAGGGCGATGGGTTCGAGGGGTTGCCGGGGCAGCGTTTCGACCTGATCCTGTCGAACCCGCCGTATGTCGATGCCGAGGATTTCGCCGACATGCCCCAGGAGTACCACCACGAGCCGGAGTTGGGCCTGGCCTGCGGCAATGACGGTCTGGACCTGGTACGGCGCATGCTGGCCGAGGCGGCGGATCACCTGACCGAGAAGGGCCTGCTGATCGTCGAGGTCGGCAACAGCCAGGTGCATGTCGAGCAGTTGTACCCGGAGGTGGATTTCGCCTGGCTGGAGTTCGAACGTGGCGGGCACGGGGTGTTCATGCTCACGGCCGAACAATGCCGGCAGCATCAGGCGCTGTTTGCTTCGCGGGTGTAAGGGATACAGGTTTCAAGCCTGTCGCGGGTCAAGCCCGCCCCAACAGGGCCGCATTGCCGTGTTGGGGCGGGCTTGACCCGCATCGCTTTCAGCGGTTGGTGGCAATCCAGATCAGCAGCCCGGCCTGGAACACCGCAAAGGCCACCAGGCAGGTGATGGTGAAGCGCAACCCGCTGTCTTCGCGGCGGTACTTGTTGACCCGCTCATCGCGCTCGCGCAGTTGTGCTTCCTTCTCCTGCAGGTTCTGCTCGGCCTGCTGCAGCATGCCCGCAGCATCCAGGATGTCTACCTTCTGTACCTTGTCGGTATTCCAGCCACCCTTGAGCTGACCTGCCTGGACTTCCACGCAGCGCCCCTTCAGGTGCTGCGCATCGGCGTACTCGACCTCCAGGCCATGGCTGCGCAGCACCTGGTCGCGGCGCAGGCGTGTGTCTTCGTTGAGTGCGTCCTTGTTGGCCAGGGCCATGCCCTCGACCCGGTAGTGCGACCACTTGCGCTGTACCCAGTGCACCGCCTGCGACAACAGGAAGCGCCCCAGGCCACGGCTGACCGGCTCGATCTGCAAGCCACTGTCGGGGCCGATCTTGATCTGGTGCAACTCATGGTCCACCCAGATATCCAGGCGATTCTGCTCCTTGCGCACCTTCTGCCCAGGCAGGCGCACTTCCATGCGCAGCAGGCTGTGGGTCTTGTTGTGCCGTTCGGCATAACCGTACTGCACGAAGCGCAGCGGCCGCGCGCCGGTGTTGCGGTCGGTGGGCTGCGGGGACAGGCGCAGCATCTGGAAATGCTCGGGCACAACGTCCGCCCAGGGCAGCGGGGCCGCTTCCGGGGCTGGCGATTCGTCGGTCGCGTCTGGGGCGTCCTGGGGGGTGGCTTCAGTCATCACGGCGGTCCTTTTGTGCACAGCAGGCGGGTCGCAAGGGCGACGCCTGCACCGGCTTATCGGCCGCTTTGCGCAAGACTGGAGACACAATTTGCGCCAATTCGCTTCATGCCGCCGGCAATCGACGAATGAACTCGACGATCCGCTCGCCCAGGGCACTGGCCAGGGGCAGCTCGGGGTTGTTGTAGCTGTCGCGCTGCTGGCTCATGGCACGCGGGCTGATGCGCAGCATGTGGTTCATGCCGTCGATCAGTGCCAGTTCGGCGTCCGGCTTGGCAGCGTGCAGGCGCTCGGCATCCTCGACCTCGACCTGGACGTCGTTGCGCCCCTGCACGATCAACGCCGGCAAGTGGAGGCGGGCGAAGGCGGCGGCCGGGTCCTGGCGAAACAGCGAGATCAGGTACGGCTGCACACTGGGGCGAAACACGTCGCGCAGGTGCAGCGGTACCTGGGTGCTGGGCTGGCCGGCCTTGAGCTGCTCGATCAGGCGTACGGCCTGGGCCCGCTCGGTCGCCGGCAGGCGCTCACCCAGTTGCTCGCGCAGCACCTGATCGACCGGGCGCCCGCTGCCTGCCACTGAAATTACCGCGCTGGCGCCGGCCTGTTCGGCCGCGAGGCTGGCGATCAGTGCGCCCTCGCTGTGACCCAGCACGATCAGCGGGCCGAAGCGCGGGTCGGCCTTGAGCAGATGGCCCCAGGCAACGGCATCGGCCACATAGCGCTCGACGCTGAGGTTGCGCTCGTCGGGGGTTGCCGCGTGGCTGGCGGCCACCCCGCGCTTGTCGTAGCGCACGCTGGCAATGCGGTTGTTGGCCAGCAGCAGGGCCAGGCGCTTGAGGTTGTCGATACGTCCGCCGGCGGGATTGTTGCCGTCACGGTCGGTGGGGCCGGAGCCGGCGATGATCAGCACCACCGGTGGCGGCGTGTCGCTGCGCGGCAACAGCAGGCTGCCCTGCAGGGTGCCGTCGTCGGTCACCAGGCTGATCGGTCGTTGCAGTACCGTGGGGGCCGCGGCCTGGGCCAGGCCGGTAAACAGGAGGAACAACAGGGCGAACGTGCGCAGCATCATCAGGCCATTAGGGAGGAGGTGGCGTTTTGACTCGTCCGGCGGCATTAGGTTCGCGCCTGGAGGTGATCTAAGGGTATACCCTGCGTATACTGGTTGGCCTTGTTACCATCCAGTTAAAAATCAGGCTGAACGCGGAGCGCCCTGCATGTCCGGCAATACCTACGGCAAGCTGTTCACTGTCACCACCGCTGGCGAAAGCCATGGTCCGGCGCTGGTCGCCATTGTCGATGGCTGCCCTCCGGGCCTGGAGCTTTCGCTGGCCGATCTTCAGCACGACCTGGACCGGCGCAAGCCCGGTACCAGCCGGCACACCACCCAGCGCCAGGAGCCCGACGAGGTCGAGATTCTCTCTGGCGTGTTCGAGGGCCGTACCACCGGCTGCGCCATCGGACTGCTGATTCGCAACACCGACCAGAAGTCCAAGGACTACTCGGCGATCAAGGACCTGTTCCGCCCGGCCCACGCCGACTACACCTATCACCACAAGTACGGCGAGCGCGACTACCGTGGCGGCGGCCGCAGCTCGGCCCGTGAAACCGCGATGCGCGTGGCTGCCGGTGCCATCGCGAAGAAGTACCTGGCCACCCAGGGCATCCGCATCCGCGGCTACATGAGCCAGCTGGGCCCTATCGAAATCCCGTTCAAGACCTGGGAGTCGGTGGAGCACAACGCCTTCTTCAGCCCCGACCCGGACAAGGTGCCGGAGCTGGAGGCCTACATGGACCAGCTGCGCCGTGACCAGGACTCGGTGGGTGCCAAGATCACCGTGGTCGCCGAAGGCGTGATGCCCGGCCTGGGCGAGCCGATCTTCGACCGCCTCGACGCCGAGCTGGCCCATGCGCTGATGAGCATCAACGCGGTCAAGGGCGTGGAGATCGGTGCCGGCTTCGACAGCGTGGCCCAGCGCGGCACCGAACACCGTGACGAACTCACCCCCGAAGGGTTCCTCAGCAACAATGCCGGCGGCATCCTGGGGGGCATCTCCTCGGGGCAGCCGATCATTGCGCACCTGGCACTCAAGCCGACCTCCAGCATCACCACCCCGGGCCGTTCCATCGATGTGGATGGCAACCCGGTGGAGGTCATCACCAAGGGCCGTCACGACCCCTGCGTCGGCATCCGTGCCACCCCTATCGCCGAGGCGATGATGGCCATCGTGCTGATGGATCACCTGCTGCGCCACCGCGGCCAGAACGCCGATGTGCGGGTAGCCACCCCGGTGCTGGGCCAGCTGTAGTGCACCTGCCCGACGTCGACGCCACGGCCCGCTGAGCCGTGGCGCCGATTCCCTACTGGCGGCTGTCCAGCTTCTACCTGTTCTATTTCGCCTTGCTGGGTTCGACAGCGCCGTTTCTGGCGCTGTATTTCGATCACCTGGGGTTTTCCAGCGCGCGCATCGGCGAGTTGGTGGCCATCCCCATGCTGATGCGCTGCGTGGCACCGAACCTGTGGGGCTGGTTGGGCGATCGCAGCGGCCAGCGCCTGCTGATCGTGCGTCTGGGGGCCTTGTGCACCCTGGCCAGCTTCTCGTTGATCTTCGTGGCCAAGAGCTACGCCTGGTTGGCGCTGGTAATGGCCCTGCACGCGTTCTTCTGGCATGCGGTACTGCCGCAGTTCGAGGTCATCACCCTGGCCCACCTGCAAGGTCAGACTGCGCGCTACAGCCAGGTGCGGCTGTGGGGGTCGATCGGTTTCATCCTCACCGTGGTGGCCCTGGGGCGATTGTTCGAATGGTTGAGCCTGGACATCTACCCGGTGGCGCTGGTGGCGATCATGGCCGGCATCGTGCTGGCCAGCCTGTGGGTGCCCAATGCCCAGCCGCCAGGCCAGCACGAGCGCAGCGATGGTGGCGGCTTTCTCAGGCAACTGGCCAGCCCTGGCGTGGCCGCGTTCTACGTGTGCGTGGCATTGATGCAGTTGAGTCACGGCCCGTATTACACCTTTCTCACCCTGCACCTGGAGCGCCTGGGCTATGCCCGCGGCACCATCGGCATGTTGTGGGCGCTGGGGGTGGTGGCCGAGGTGCTGATGTTCCTGGCCATGAGCTGGATCCTGGCGCGGTTCTCGTTGCGTCGGGTGCTGTTGGCGAGCCTCTTACTGGCGGCCTTGCGCTGGTGGCTGCTGGGGACCTTTGCCGAGTATCCGGGCGTGCTGCTGTTCGCCCAGTTGCTGCACGCCGCCACGTTCGGCAGTTTTCACGCGGCCGCCATCGCCTTCGTGCAGCGCAGCTTCGGCGCTCGCCAGCAGGGCCAGGGGCAGGCGCTGTATGCGGCCCTGGCCGGTACTGGCGGTGCGCTGGGTGCCCTGTATTCGGGCTACAGCTGGAACGCCCTGGGCGCCACCATCACCTTTAGTATTGCCAGCGTCGCGGCGCTGGTCGCAGCCGTTATCATCGCGTTTCGAATGAAAGAGGAAAGGCCCCATGAGCAGCCTGAGCGTGTTTCACCAGTCCACCCCGGACATTCCCAACAAGGTGCTGACCCACCTTGAAGACATCGCCGCGACACTGGCCGAGCAGGGAGTAAGGTTCGAGCGCTGGACGGCGCAGTCGCCTGTGCAGGCCGATACTGGCCAGGCCGGTGTGCTGGCCGCCTACCAGGCGCATATCGACCGGCTGCAACATGAAGGCGGTTACCGCGCCGTCGACGTGATCAGCGCCAGTGGCGATCCGATGAGTGAACTGCTGGACGAACATGTGTATTCGGATGACCTGGTGCGTTTCTTCGCAGCCGGGCGCAGCCTGGTCAGCGTGCGGGCAGGGGAGTACGTGCATGCGGTGGTGTGCGAGAAGGGGGATCTGATCGTGGTGCCGGCGGGGTTGCGGGTATGGATCGATGGCGGGGACAACCCGCACTTCGTGGCGGTGCGACTGTTCAATCAGCCTGAAGGGGTGGTGGCGCAGTTCACGGGGGAGAAGCTGGCCGAGCGTTACGCGCGATTGGACGATTGATAACGCCGAGGCCACTGGCTTGCAAGCCAGCGCTCACAGGAACCAAGATGATCCTGTGGGCACTGGCTTGCCAGCAAAGGCCGCTACGCGATTCAGCGATAGGTCGGTAGTGCGAACCGCTGTTGGCTTTGCAGCATCGAGATCACCGGCAGCTCGCTGGCCTGCTCGGCCAGGTCGCGGCGAATCGCGCTGATCGCCCACGACAGTTGCTCGGCACTGTGCAGCTGGCCATACGAAATCGAGCGCTTGACCTGTTTGCCGTCGGCGGCGCGCAACGTCAGCAGTACACCGCCATCAGGGCGAGCCTGGGTGGTGACGTCGTAGGCGGAAAATACCGAGGCGAATTTTTGCTGGATGAGGTCCATATCAGCTCCTGACTGTTGTGTGGCAGACATGAAGTGATAGGTGCAGCGACCGTGCCAGTTTTCCTTGATTAAAAAAATCTTATAAAACAATGACTTAAAGTTGTCGTGCGCAATGGGTGCCGTGCATTCTGCATGGTCGTGCAATTTGCACAGTGCATTTTGCAGTGCCTTGCGGCCAATAGATTCGCTCTGTCGTCCTCATGGGATTTGCGAGGTTGACCCAAAGCCTTCCCTGACAAAGACTTGGGCTCTACCGCAGCCAGGAGGTTCCCGATGACCGACCACCCAACCCCCACCCCGATGAACGACGATGAAGCCGCAGCCTTTGCCGAAGAAGTGTTCGATCGGGCGCGCAAGGGGGACGCCGACATGCTTGGCCGTCTGCTGGAGAAGGGCCTGCCGGTCAACCTTCGCAATGGCAACGGCGACACGCTGCTGATGCTTGCCAGCTACCACGGCCACCTTGAAGCGGTGAGGGTGCTGCTTGAGCACGGCGCAGACCCGCAGATTGCCAATGACAAGGGCCAGTTGCCGATTGCCGGTGCCGCTTTCAAGGGCAACCAGGCGATGATCGAGCTGCTGGTGGAGAAGGGCGCGCTGATCGATGGAGCGTCTGCCGATGGCCGTACCGCGCTGATGCTGGCCGCGATGTTCAACCGCACCTCCATCGTCACCTACTTGCTCGGCAAGGGCGCGAACCCCAATCACCGCGACGCGCAGGGCGCCACCGCACTGGTTGCCGCGCAAACCATGGGCGCACCCGACACCGTCGCCCAGTTGCAGGCGCTGGCCGGCTAACTGCCAGGGGGCTTTTGCGGCTATCCTTGGCGACTTTTTTCGCCTCGCAGGGCCCCCGCATGAAAAACCAACTGGTCGAACTCATCGGCAAAATCAGCTCCGGCTGCCTTCCGGACGCCGAAATCGAGCGCATCGCCGACGAAGCGGCGCAGGCCTATGCCGACCCGCAGGCGTTCCTGGCGGCCAACCCCGACATCAACTACGACGACACCTTTCCGATCCCGCTGGGGGAGTGGGTGGTGATCGGCAGCCTGCCCGATACCGTGCTGTTCCAGGCCGACACCTACAGTGACCTGTTCCAGCAGATCACCGACTCGTTCGGCAAGGACGTTGCCTTCAACATCAAGCCCAAGCAACTGGTCAAGGTCGAGCCGCTCACGGCACTCAACCGCATCCAGGTGCAGATGGGCAGCATGAACAAGGAAAACGGCGGCTACACCCTGGTCAACATCAGCCAGTTGCTGGACGACGAATTGCAGATGGTGCTGGTGTACGGCAACGACGTGCCGCGGGTGCTGGAGCTGTGCGCCGAGGTCGGCATCGCCGCGGCGCCTGCCCTGGAGGCGCTGCGGGTCGCGGTACACGTCTAGCCCAGCGCGGTATCCAGGAACATCATCACCGCGAAGCCGCCCATCAGGCCCAGGGTGGCCGAGGTCTGGTGGCCATTGCGGTGGGTTTCGGGGATCACCTCGTGGGATACCACGAAAATCATCGCTCCGGCCGCCAGGCCCATGCTCACCGGGTAGGCGATGGCGAAACCGGTGGAAATGCCCAGGCCGATCACTGCCCCGATCGGCTCCATCAGCCCCGAGCCGACCGCTACCAGCGCAGCCTTGAGGTTGGACAGGCCGGTGGCGCGCAACGCCAGTGCCACGGCCAGGCCTTCGGGAATGTCCTGGATGGCGATGGCGGTGGTCAGCGGCAGGCCCACGTTGAGGTCGCCGTTGGCAAAGCCCACGCCGATGGCCATGCCCTCGGGCAGGTTGTGCAGGGTGATCGCCAGCACGAACAGCCACACCCGGTTGATGCGTTCCGACTGTGGGCCGCAGGGGCCGGTGCTTTCGTGCTCATGGGGCGTGAAGCGGTCCAGGCCCAGCATCAGCAGCACCCCCAGGCCCATGCCGACCACCACGGTCAAGGCCGCGAAAGGTCCGTTGCCGGTGATTTCACGCGCAGCCTCCAGGCCCGGCAGAATCAGCGAAAACGAACTGGCGGCGAGCATCATGCCGGCGGCGAAGCCGAGCATCACATCCTGCGAGCGGGCGCTGACGTCGCGCAGCACCACCGCCAGCACCGCGCCCAGCGCCGTGGCGCCAAACCCTGCCAGGCCGCCGAGCAGGGCCATGTGCAGGTTGTCCTTGTTGTCGCCGTGCACCGCGTTCCAGGCACTGGCGACCAGCAGGCCGAGCACGGCGAGCAGGCTCAGGGCCAGGCCGGCACTGAGCCATGGGGTGGCCTGAACCTGGTGCAGCCAGGCGCTGCGCAGGGAGGTCGGGTTGGCGTTGGCGGAGCTTTGGGCGGGTGGCATGGAGGCCTCTGTGGTACGGAGTCGATCAATCGAGTGTAATCACTGGGCGGCGTGTGCGACGAGCGGTTCGCCGATATGGGGCCGATAGCCAGCTACGCTGAAGGCAGGTTCAATCATGGGAGTATCACCATGGGGTCGACGTTCAATGGGTTGGTGGGGCTGGTCATTCTGGCGCTGGATATCTGGGCGATCATCAACGTGATCAAGAGCGGCGCCAGTGGCGGGGCCAAGGTGCTGTGGATCCTGCTGATCCTGCTGCTGCCGGTGCTGGGCCTTATCATCTGGGCGATTGCCGGGCCACGGGGCAACGTAAGGCTGTAGCGCCAGTCCAGGCTCTTGTGGGCGTGGGCCTGCCCGGCGATGCGGCGGCTCAGATCAACCAGGCGCCCTCAAGCTGCAACAACTGCTGCTTGCGCTCCAGGCCACCTGAAAACCCGGTCAGGCTGCCGTCGCTGCCAATCACCCGGTGGCACGGCACGATCACCGCCACCGGGTTGGCGCCGTTGGCCGTGCCTACCGCGCGTATCGCCTTCGGCCGCCCGACGCGCTGCGCCAGTTGTGCATAGCTGGTGGTGGTGCCATACGGAATCTGCTGCAGCGCCCACCACACCGCACGTTGGAATTCGGTACCCCGTGGCGCCAGGGGCAGTTCGAAACGCTGGCGCCGGCCTTCGAAATACTCATCGAGCTGTCGCGCTACCGTATCCAGCTGCGCGCCCGCCGGCTGCCAGCTTTCGGCCAGTTGCCAGGGGTGGGCGCTGTCCATGTGCAGCAGGTGCAGACCTTGTTCATCACCGGCCAGCAGCAACTGGCCGATAGGGCTGGGGTGGTAGCGAAAGTACATGGTGAGTGGCTCCGGGCATGTCTGGCCCACACGATACCCGAACACTGAGCTATTGTTCGAGGCGCGGTTTTCAACATAATTTTCACATTCGATTGCTGACAATCCGCGCGCGAATTTCCGTTCGTCCAAGGGCCACGCAATGTCCCGGCCCTCATAAAAATCTGAACCCTAGGGATCTTCCTGTCCATGGCTAACACGGATGCCTTGAGTCATCAGCGAGCCGCTTCGCGCCCGTTGCTGCAACCAACGCTCAAATCACACCTCGCCTATACCCTGCTGTGCGGCCTGGTGATCATGCTGATGCTGAGCCTCGTGCGCCTGGCGCTGCTGCTCTACAACAGCGACATGATCGGCGACACCCCACTCTCGACCGTCGCTGAAGGCTTTCTCAACGGCCTGCGCTTCGACCTGCGCGTGGTGGTATACCTGAGCATTCCGCTGCTGCTGGCGATCCTCAGCGCTCGCGCCATGGCCGCCCGTGGCCTGTTTCGCGTATGGCTGACCCTGGCTTCCAGCGTGGTGATGTTCCTCGGCCTGATGGAGATGGACTTCTACCGCGAGTTTCACCAGCGCCTCAACGGCCTGGTGTTCCAGTATGTGAAGGAAGACCCCAAGACCGTTCTGAGCATGCTCTGGTATGGCTTTCCGGTGGTGCGCTACCTGCTGGCCTGGGCCTTTGGCACCTGGGTGCTGAGCCTGCTGTTCAAGGGCATCGATCGTCTTACCCGCCCGCGCGGCGAGTACTCCAGCAACGTCGCCGGCCTGCGCAGCGTGGCGCCCTGGTACCTGCGTGGCGCGGTATTCGTGGTGATCCTGCTGGTGGCCGTGATCGCCGCCCGTGGCACCTTGCGCCAGGGCCCGCCGATGCGTTGGGGTGACGCGTTCACTACCGACTCCAATTTCGTCAACCAGCTGGGCCTTAACGGCACCCTGACCCTGATCGACGCCGCCCACAGCCGTTTTGGCGAAGACCGCGGCAACATCTGGAAGGCCACCCTCGACCAGAGCCAGGCCCAGCAGACCGTGCGCGACATGATCCTGACCGAGCACGACCAGCTGGTGGATGCCGACAGCACGGCGATCCGCCGTGACTTCACCCCGCCTGCGGCCAACAGCCTGCCGATCAAGAACGTCGTGGTAATCCTGATGGAGAGCTTCGCCGGCCACTCGGTGGGCGCGCTGGGCAGTACCACCAACATCACCCCGTACTTCGACAAGCTGGCCAAGGAAGGTCTGCTGTTCGACCGTTTCTTCTCCAACGGCACCCATACCCACCAGGGCATGTTCGCCACCATGGCCTGCTTCCCGAACCTGCCAGGCTTCGAATACCTGATGCAGACGCCGGAAGGCGGCCACAAGCTGTCCGGCCTGCCGGCGCTGCTCAGCGCCCGCGACTATGACGACGTGTACGTTTACAACGGCGACTTTGCCTGGGACAACCAGTCCGGGTTCTTCGGCAACCAGGGCATGACCACCTTCATCGGCCGCAATGACTTCGTCAACCCGGTGTTCTCCGACCCGACGTGGGGGGTGTCCGACCAGGACATGTTCGACCGCGGCGCACAGGAGCTTGCGCACAACTATGGCAAGAAGCCGTTCTATGCCCTGCTGCAGACCCTGTCCAACCACACTCCGTATGCGTTGCCCAAGGACCTGCCGGTGCAGCCGGTGACCGACCAGGGCCGCCTGAACGAGCACCTGACCGCCATGCGCTACTCGGACTGGGCGCTGGGCCAGTTCTTCGAGAAGGCGCGCAAGGAGCCGTACTTCAAGGAAACCCTGTTCGTGATCGTCGGCGACCACGGCTTCGGCAATGCCCAGCAGGTCACCGAACTGGACCTGGGCCGCTTCAACGTGCCGCTGCTGCTGATTGCGCCGGGCATCCAGGAAAAGTTCGGTGCGGTCAGCCACACCGTGGGCACCCAGGTCGACATCGTGCCGACCATCATGGGCCGACTGGGGGGCGAAACCCGTCATCAGTGTTGGGGGCGTGACCTGCTCAACCTGCCGGCCGGCGATGAAGGCATCGGCATGATCAAGCCATCGGGCAGTGAGCAGATCGTCGGTCTGGTGCAGGGCGATCGCATTCTGATCCAGTCCAAGGACATGTCGCCGCGCATGTACCGTTACCAGCTTGGGGCCAACTTCAAGGCCGAGGTGATCGAAAGCCCGGACCAGGCACAATTGAGCCGCAAGCTGGAGTCCTACATCCAGACCGCGACCAAGAGCCTGCTGGACAACACTGCCGGCGTGACCCACAGCACGCCGCAATGACGCACGGGCTGTTGCACTGACCAGGACCCCGGCTTGCCGGGGTCTTGGCTTTTCGGGCCGTGGGTGCTCAAATCACGCGCCTCAGCAAGAGGGGCCGACAGCGGTCCCGCAAAAAGGATGTTTGCGTGCGTGTGTTCGTGTTGCTGGTTTGCCTGTGCCATTCGATCCAGGCGGTGGCTGATGCCGTATCGCCTGCGCCCCAGATGGCTCAGGAATGTGTAGGGCGCTCGCGCATTGTGGTACCGGCCAGCCTGGAGTGGCAAATGAGCGGTCTTCGCCTGGGCGAGCCGTTCGCCCGCTTCATGCCTGGTGGCGATACGTGGCAGGCCGACTATGGCGCGCCGGTGTTCTCCGGGGAATCGCACCTGGTCACCATCGATGTGAGCCCGCTCACTACCCGTGAGCTGTACGACCGCCTCAAGGATCGTCTGGTCCTGAGCCGGGCCAATGCGCAGGGCGAGTACATCATGGCCGAGCAGACACGCATCGGGAACCTGATGACCCCGTACCTAAAGGCCCAGAAGCCGAGCGAGTACTACGCCTTGAACGAACGGTACAAGGCACTAGCGCGCACCTTCGAGCGCATCGACAAGATCCCCGGTGAGCGGGCGTCGCTCGAGGCGATGATCGCCGACTTCGCGGGCAAGGGCTGGCCAGTGGACACGCTGCAGGCACGGCTTGAGCGGCTCAACCGTGAAGACGCGGGGTACCCCGTCTCCGATCGCTTCAAGTGGCAAGTCCTGCCGGACTTTGCCCTGGAGGATGGCTATGCGGTGTACAACGAGCATGGGTTGACCGTGGTGCTGTGGCGCCAGTCGCGCGTCTACAAGCTCAACTTCGGTTACATCGAACGTGGAGTGAGCAACGAGCAGGTGCTGCAGCGGCTGGACCCGCATGTGCGCCGTGTGCTCGCCGCCTTGCGTCCCCGCGCCGCCTTCGAAGTGCCTCGGCAACCGGGTATATGCCTGCCGTTCGGCTTTCTGGCCGATGACGGCACAGCCCCCTATGTGGTGCGCGCCGCGTGGTTCGGGCGGCACCAGGAGGCGGTCCGCTACGACCTTCAGGTGGCCAGCCAGTCGCTGCGCGAGCAGTTCGAGGCCCGGCGGGCCGCCGACCTGTCGCTCGATCGCGCTGATTTCCCCGTACTTGAGCAACTGCCGGAACGCCAGTTCCGGCTGGGGCAGATGACCATCCTGCAAACCACCACGCTGACCAAGTGGTACCTCGAACACGAAACGGATCGCCGCGAAACATTCCAGCTGCGCGCAGCGCACCTGGGCGCCACGCCCGTTCCTTCGATGATCCTGCAGGTGGACCAGTTGCACAGCCGCGACGGCCTGAGCCTGAAGCTGTTGGAGACAGAAGCCGTCGAGATACTGGGGCAGGTGCAGGCCCTGCCGAACGCACCGCAAGTGGCACAGAAAAGGAAACGTACATGAAGTCGTTACACATGAGCTGGATGTGGCTGGCGTTGCTGGCAACGCCCCTGTCGGCGCTGGGTGAGCCGGATTACCAGACGCCGCCGGGTTGGCGTACCGAGTGCATGGGGCGGGTGCAGTTCGATGTGCCCAAGGAGATTGCCTGGCACCTTGCCGGGGGCTACTGGCAAAAGCCGGACTTCGACCCCGTGCGCCCAACCATCGCCCCGGGTGGCCAGCAGATCATGTATGGCGAGGGCGTGACACCCGAGCAGACCTACCTGGTGAAGATCGAAGTCAGCCCCGTGACGGATCGCAATGTCTTCGATCGCCTGCAGCTTATCCACGGGCCTAATCGCGGTTCGGCGCAAACACGCGTGGTACGTGCGCAGATCGACGCGCTGCAAGCCCAGATCGATGCAAAAAAGGCTGACGACGAAGACTATTCCGCGTTGCTTGAACAGCATCGCGCCCTGGACGACACCATTACGCGAATCAACTGGGTGAGCACCGAGTTGTTCGTACTCAACGACATGATCCGCGAGTTCTCGGCCACGGGGCGCCCCACCGTCAAACTGGAGGCTGAACGCGCAGCTTATCTCGAGGAACAGGCCAAGTGGCCGACCGACGCATTGTTCGAGCAAGAGCGCTTTCTGGACCTGGGGATAGCAGATACGTTCGCCGACTGGGTGCCGGGTGAGATGACGGCCCATCTCTGGCGTAACCAGCGCATCTATCGCTTTGTATTTCATGCAGGGTCGGACGCTGCCGGCGTACCGGTCTCACTGGAACGTGTCGAGCCCAGGGCACGTGCCTTGCTGGCGGCCTTTCGAACCCGCGAGCAATACGAAATCCCGCAGCAGCGCGGCTTTTGCCTGCCGTTCGGGTTCATTGCCGACGATGGCGCCCCGCATCATTCGATAACGCTGGGCTTCAACCCCGTGGGCAACCCGCACCTGCTGCACCGCCTGAGCATGGGGCGCGAGATCAGGAAAGACGCCGATTTCATGCCGAAGCTGTTGGAGCAGGTGATCTCCAGGCGGTTTCCAACGCTCGTCCAGACCGACATCTTCGGCCCGCTGCGCGTGCTTGTCGGCGCCCTCGACGGCAACCTTCGCGGTGCGCGCTACAAGGCCTATGATGCGTACCACAAGCCGGTGGATTACGAAACGTTCACGCTCGACGGCGACGCTCCGCCCACTGGATACCAGCCTGGCGTAGGGCTGACGGTGCTCGATGATCATTCCCAGCCGCAGCTTGCGTTCGAGCGCACCCGCGTCGATATGCTGCAGACCCTGAAAAGCATCCGGGCGCTGCCGGGCGGCCATCGTTTTGCGCCGCAGGCCGACTGAACAACCGCCCAGGCGCGGGGTCAACGGAAGGTAAGGCTGATTCACCCTGAGTCGCGTTACTGAGGAGAATCCAATGAAAGCGTGGGTAATTACCTTTGTTGACCAGAAAGGCGAAAGGACCTCGCTGTCGTTTGACGCCGAGCAGCAGCCCAGTATCGAAGAGGCGGCTCGGGTGATTCGCGCCCACCTCTATCCTGTCGTGGACAAGGCGGACCTCAATGATTTCGAGGGCCGCGTGTCGATGCCCACTGCCGAATGGCTGAAGCAGGACAGCGGCGTGGAGATCAAGGAAATCAAAGAACAGCCCTGAGCGCTCGCGCTACTGGCATACCCTGGTGATTGGCGCTAGTCTGCAGCCAGGGTCACGGGTTATTTACCCAGCCGGCCCTTTTCCCTTAAACCATCGCTGCATCCGCTACATCCGCTCGAGTTGCCCACCCACGTTTGGCAGGGTGGGTCAGTGCGTAATGCACTGAAAGTCTATCCATCGCGACGAGGAGGACGATTCATGAGCAGCCCGTATGAGGACATCAGCAGCACGGTTCTACGCCGCATGAAAGAAGGCGGTTTCGATTTTGCCCAGATCCATCCCATCGAGTTCTATGCGGTGTTCCCGGACGAGGAGCGGGCGCGCAGGGCCGCAGGCAAGTTTCGTGGTGAATCGATCAACACCCAGGTACGCGAAAGCGACGAGGGGTGGCAGCTGGAGTTGAGCAAACTGATGTTCGCCACCTATGGCGGCATCGGCGAGTTCGAGCATGACTTCGAGCTGGCAGTTTCCCCTTTGGGCGGCCAGATACAGGGCTGGGGCGTCAAGCAGGAGCGACTGCTCGCCTGAACCTGTGTATCCGCGGGGCGGCCATGCCGCCCCCATCCATTTTCAGGGTACTTCCACCCCGGACCGCTTGCGGCTGGCCATGTGCGCCAGGTACCCAAGCAACTGGTCCAGTTCTGCGTCGCTGATCACCGTTTCGGCAAAGCCGGGCATGCGCGCCTGTGGCCACTGGCGCAGGCTTTGCGGGTTACGGATGTAACGGCGCAAGAACGCCGGCTGGAAGTACTCGGTGGGGTTGAAGGGCAGGTTCAGGTCGGGCCCGAACTGCGCATCGCCGGCACCGTTGAGTCGGTGGCAGGCCAGGCAGTTTTTCTGAAACACGGCAAAGCCCAGGTTGACCGGGTCGTCCTCACGCAGTTGCGGGTCTGGCAGCAGTGCCGGGAAGCGCGATGCCACAGGGGCCAGGCGGCGAATGGTGGCAAGCTGGAAGGGCCATTGTTCGGGGCTGATCCGGCCTGCCTGCGGTTGGGTCCACACCAGGTAGAAGGGCCCGGCGCTGCCTTTGCCCTTGCTCAGGGCTGGCCATGGGTGGGCGGGGTCCTCGATGGCCAGCCAGGCGCGTGCCGGGCCGTTGCCGAGCAACGGGGCAGCGGGCAGTTCGGCGGCAAAGCCATCCAGCGCCACGGCCTGCAGATGATCGCCGGGGGCTACGCCCTCCAGCAGCGCCACCATGGGCACGGCGCGGTAGTGCATGGTCTTCTTGTAGGAAACGTCACCGTCGATGCGGATATCCCGCGCCTGCGGGTGAGCCAGCAGTTGAGCGGTGCTCCACTGGCGCTCGGCGCCGCCCAGGTTCAGGGTCAGCTGTGCGGCGTGCAGGGGCAGGCTCAACAGCAGGATCAGGGCAAGGCAATGACGCATCGGGCGTTCTCCAACCATTCAGGCCGGCAGGATACACCAGCGTTGCGATGATGCCTGGTTACAGAACGGGTGGGCTTCAGCCGAACAGTCGTGTGAGGTTGGGCACGATCAGCAGCAGCGTCGTGGCGAAGAGGATGAGGCCGGCTTGACGTACTTTGGAGTGCTTGAACATGGCGGTCTGCCTTTTTGTTGTTATTCCTGAATGCCGTGTGGCGTCCTTGGCCAGGGTCCGTGATAACCCGCGAGCGCTGTCGAAATGTCCGCGTTGCCCCCGCATCGGACCTGCTTTGCTTCGATATACAACTAACCTTAGGGTCAACGTCACCCGTGTTTTAGAACGCTTTCGTATTAAATAATTGGTTCTAAGGCCCTACGGCTATGAGGCCAAGGGCCATCCGGCGACCATCCCTTCAGCTAGACACGTGCGTGCGCTCCGGGGCATGGCCTGCACAGTGTGACCGTTCGTCCGAGTGAACACTTGCCTCCGAGCGCCATTCGCGGCAGGCTCTAGCGACACTTTGTGCCTCATGTCGTTCGGGACTAAATCTATGTCGTTACGCATCTGCATCCTGGAAACCGATGTCCTGCGACCCGAGCTGGTCGATCAGTATCAGGGCTACGGACGGATGTTCGAGCACCTGTTCACCCATCAGCCGATTGCCGCCGAATTTCGCGTGTACAACGTGATGAACGGTGAATACCCCGACGACGACGAGGTGTTCGACGCCTACCTGGTGACCGGCAGCAAGGCCGACTCGTTTGGCGACGACCCGTGGATCGCCAGGCTCAAGACCTTTCTGCTGGACCGCTACAAGCGCGGCGACAAGCTGCTGGGCGTATGCTTCGGCCACCAGTTGCTGGCCCTGTTGCTGGGCGGGCGCAGCGAGCGCGCGCACCAGGGCTGGGGGGTGGGAACCCACCGCTACGTGATGGCGGCCAAGGCGCCGTGGATGAGCCCGCAGGTGGAGGAACTGACCCTGCTGATCAGCCATCAGGACCAGGTTACCCAGTTGCCCGAAAACGCCACAGTGATCGCCTCCAGCGACTTCTGCCCCTATGCCGCCTATCACATTGGCGACCAGGTGCTGTGCTTCCAGGGCCACCCCGAGTTCATCTACGACTATTCCCGTGCCTTGCTCGAGCTGCGCCAGCAGCACCTGGGCCCGGAGGTCTACAGCAAGGGCGTGGCCAGCCTCGACCAGCAACACCAGGGCACCACGGTGGCCGAGTGGATGATGCGCTTTGTCGCGCACAAGCCACAGGGCAGCGCCGCCTGAGGCCTACAGCCAGCCGGAGCGCTTGAAGCTGGCGAACAGTGCCGTGCAGCCCAGGGCGATGACCCCCAGCACGGTGAAGTAGCCGTAGTGCCAGCTCAGCTCCGGCATGTTCTGAAAGTTCATCCCGTAGATACCCGCCACGGCGGTGGGGAAGGCCAGGATCGCCGCCCAGGCGGCGAACTTGCGCTGGGTGATGCTCTGGCGTGACGACTCCAGCAGCATGCCGATCTCGATGGTCTGGCTGGCGATGTCGCGGATGCTCGACAGGTCTTCCATCTGCCGCGTCACGTGGATCTGCACGTCGCGAAAATACGGGCGCATGTTCTTGTCGATGAACGGGAAGGCCAGGCGCTGCAGCTCTTCGCTGATCTCGACCATCGGTGCCACATAGCGGCGCAGGCGCAGGATGTCGCGACGCAGGCCGTGCAGGCGGCGGATATCGTCTTCCTGCAGCGAACTGCTGAGTACGTTGTTTTCCAGCTCTTCGATCTCGCTGTGAATCGCCTCGCTCACCGGCTGGTAGTTTTCAGTGACGAAGTCGAGCAGTGCATACAGCACGAAGTCTTCGCCGTGCTCGAGCAGCAGCGGCCGGGCCTCGCATCGCTGGCGTACCAGGGCATAGGATTTGGAGTGGCCGTTGCGGCAGGTGATGATGTAGCCGTTGCCGGCAAAGATATGCGTTTCGATGAACTCCAGCCTGCCGTCCTGGCGTACCGGCGAATAGGTCACGATGAACAAGGCATCGCCGAAGGTTTCAAGCTTCGGCCGGCTGTGCTTTTCCAGCGCATCCTCGATTGCCAGTTCATGCAGGTTGAACTGGCGCTGCAGATTGGCCAGTTCCTGCGCGGAGGGCTCTTCCAGCCCGATCCACACGAAGTGCCCCGGTTTGCTGGCCCACTCGGCGCCCTCGTCGAGGCTGATGTTGGTGACTTTTCTACCGGCGCTGTAGACCGCTGCCGCTACGACTCGACCCATGGTTGTGCCTTTCCCCCGTTGTCATGCCCCTAGCTTGGTATGACTACGACAAATCGGCAACTGCGCGGCTGGCCTGCAGTTCTTTTTCCATCAGGTCGATGCAGCGCTGCATCTGTTCGCGGCACTGCTCGGCCAGGGCGGGAACATCCTGGTGGGTCATGCCGGTGGTGGAGATCGGCGCCAGCGAGCGGATGATCACCTTCTGCTTGCGCCAGCCGTTGAGGTTCAGGCGCCTGGCGTAGCGGCTCACGCACACCGGCACGATGGGCACGCCGGCTTCGATGGCCATGTGGAACGCGCCCTTCTTGAAGGCCAGCAACCGATCGCCGGCGTTGCGCGTGCCCTCGGGGAATACCCAGATCGAGGTGTCCTGTTCCTGCAGGGTGCGGGTGGTGGTCTGCATGGCGCGTCGGGCCTGGTAGGCGTTGCTGCGATCGACCAGCACATTGCCGCCCAGCCAGAACAGCTGGCCGAACAGGGGGATCCATTTGAGGCTCTTCTTGCCGATGCACACCGTGCGCGGCGGCACCACGTGACCGAGCACGAACAGGTCATGGTTGGATTGGTGGTTGGCCACGATCACGCAGCCCGGGGGCTGGTCGAACAGCGGGCCGACTTCGGCCTGTACCTGCAGGCGCATCAGCCAGGTGGCGGGCCAGCCATACAGGCGCGCGAACACGCGGCTGTTGTCGGGGTTGAAAGGCCGACACAGGCCGATGAGCACACCCAGTATGCCCACCAGAACAAAATGCAGGCCCAGGAGGGGCATGCGGATCAGAAACAGCATTGTGGTTAACCCCGGACAAAACGCGGCGCAGTGTACGGTTGTGCACAGCCCGGGGCAAACTTAAAGCTTCGCCGGCAAGGCCGGCTCCTGCAACGGTTGCGTCCCCTGCAGGAGCCGGCCTTGCCGGCGAATGGCGCGACCCGCTATCAGACCGGGTGTTCCTGGTCGCGAATGATCGCGTCGTCCAGCAGGTCCAGCAGCGCCTTGCGCACCTTGAGCTTGGTCTTCTTGTGCGCGTTCATGTTGATGGTCTTGAGTTGCTGCGCCGCTGCCAGGGCGGTTGCGTGCAACTGCTCCACCGGCACCACCTTGTCGAGGAAGCCGGCATCCACGGCACTGGCCGGGTCGAACATCTCGGCATTGATGACCGAGCGGTGGAAGGCCGAGCGACGCAGGCGATCACGCGCCAGCTCGATGCCGGCGTGGTGCATGGTCATGCCGATCTGCACTTCATTCAGGCCGATGCGGAACGGGCCTTCGACGCCGATGCGGTAGTCGGCCGACAGCAGCAGGAATGCACCCTTGGCCACGGCGTGGCCAGGGCAGGCGACGATCACCGGGAACGGATGCGACAGCAGGCGCCGGGAGAGCGTCGAGCCGGCGGTCACCAGCGCGATGGAGGCCTGTGGCCCAGAGGTCATCACCTTGAGGTCGTAGCCACCGGAGAGGATGCCCGGCTGGCCGGTGAGGATGACGACGGCGCGATCCTGCACGGCACGGTCCAGTGCATCGTTGAAGGCTGCGATCACGTCCGGTGAAATGGCGTTGACCTTGCCGTTGTTCAGGGTCAGCGTCGCGATGCCGTCTTCCAGTTGGTAGGTAACCAGCTCACTCATGACAGAGTTCCTTTAGGTGGAGTGGGGCTGACGTTACCCAGCTGCCGCGGTCAGGTAAAGCACCAAGGCTGACCGATGAGTCAGGCGCAGCACGCCGGCCCCGGCACCACGGGCTTCGTGCATGGACCACAGCCGAACCACGCCAGAGATTGGCAGCTTTGCCACTGCTGGCTTAAGCGCATGAATATTCTGAAAAAAACCTTTGCCATTCAAAGTGCTTTCGACTACATTAGCGCGCCTCGACAGGCTGAACAGCTTGGCGAGAACCGGTGAAGTGTCCGAGTGGCTGAAGGAGCACGCCTGGAAAGTGTGTATACAGGAAACTGTATCAAGGGTTCGAATCCCTTCTTCACCGCCATATTCAGATACGCGAAGAGCCCCCGAACTTGAAAGAGTCCGGGGGCTTTTTGTTGGGCCATTGAAAAGGAAGTTTCAGATGCTTGCAGAGTGCTTTTCCGAACAGCAGATTCTTGCCGCCGAGCAATTGATTGCTCTTGTCAGCCCCACGCCCGAAATGGCCGCCGAGCATCTTCAGGCGTTTCGCGAGCTGGAGCTGGACGAGGATGACATCGAAGAGTTCGAGGACGATCCCAAGCAACTGATGTGGATGGTCAAGGACATCGCCGACTGGGAGTCGGTGTTCTACGTCGACTGGAAGGACACCGAGTCGTTCGTGCAAAGCGTCCAGCAACTGGCAGAAGCACGTGACGCCCAGGTGACCTTTGGCGTGGATGACCCGGAAGATGAAGACTTCCTGGAAAACCACAGCGTGTCGCAACTGATGGTGCTGGCCCATGCCGAGCTTCAGAAGCAGGGCCTGGTGCTGTGGAACTGGTCGACGCTGGAGGACTGCTACAGCGGCTTCATCACCACCCCGGCCGCGGCGGCCGACCTGAGCGAAATCGCCGGGATACTGGAAGTGCAGTTCCGCGAGGGTAGCGAGCCGTTCTGATCGGCGGCGCGCTGTTCGCCAGCCAGGCTGGCTTCTGCAGGCAACGCGAACGCCTGTGCAGGAGCCGGCCTTGCCGGCGAACGCATTCTCAGAAGCTCACAGCAGCCGACACCCGCGCAGTTCGCGGCGCGCCCTGAAACAGGTAGCCGTCGCCCAGATATTCCCCCGCGTCCCTCCAGTAGCGCCGATCGAACACGTTATCCACTGTCAGGCGCAGCACCGTGTCATACCCGCCGATGCGCGTGCGATAGCGGCTGCCAATGTCGAACACCGCATAGCCACCCACCGCCACCGTACCTGCCTGGTTGGCATACTTGCTCGCGCTGTAGCGCGCCCCACCCAGCAGCGCCAACCCCGGTACTCCCGGGAGGCTGTAGTCGGCCTGCAGCGCCGCGCGCAGATTCGGCACGTTCAGCGCCTGATGGTCGTCGTACGCCCGCGTGCCGCTGCCGCCGACCCGTGCACGAATGGCCGCGGCACTGGCGTTGATCTGCAGGTTCGACGTTACCCAGCCGCTGGCCGCCAGCTCCAGGCCGGTGTTCTTCTGCTGCCCCTGCTGCACGTAGGTGAAGTCACCGCTGCCATCCGGCTGGGCATACTGATACCCCTGGCGCAGCTGGAACAGCGCCGCGCTCAGGCTCATGCGCTGCCAATCACGCTTGATACCCAGTTCGAGTTGGCGTGACGTGGTGGGGGCCAGGATGTCCTGGCTGTTGAGCGCGAACCACGGCGCGGCATTGCCCGACGACAGCCCCTTGCTGTAGCTGACGTACAGCGAAATGTCCGCGCGCGGCTTGTAGATCAGCGCGGCGTTGGGCAGCAGTTCATATTGCCGGGTATGCCGGCGCAGGTTGCCATCTTCACCAAAGGCCTGCTCGTCCAGGCGTACAACGCGCGCACCGAGTACCGTCTGCCAGTGTTCGTCGAAGCTGATCCGGTCGCTGGCGAACAGGCCGTACTGGCGGCTGTCGAGGCGGCGTTCGCGGTGGCCCGGGCTGCCGTCGAAGGGCTCCAGTGCCGGCGTAGGCTGGTAGATGTTGCCGCTGCCGATCCACTCGTTGAACGTCGGTCGCTGGTCGACAGTGCGCCGTTGCGCGCTGCTGCCGACCGTCAGCTCGTGCTCCAGGCCCGCCAGGGCAAACAAGCCGTTGAGAGTGACCTGTGCCTCGTCGGTGCGCCGGGTATCGTCCGGGCTGCGGTAGTCGTAGATGTCGTAGTCGCCCTCGGGGCTGAAGTAGTTCGGCACCTTCGAGCCTGCGCAGCTGGCGGCGCCGTAGCAACCCCAGGCGAACGCGCTGTAGTCGTCGATCACCACGCGGCTGCGCGAAGCGCTCACGCTGCCGGTCCAGGTGTCGCTGAAGCGGTATTCGAAGCGACCGCCCAGGTTCAGCGAGTCGATCTGCACCGGCTTGGCCCAGTGCTGATAGGCCAGGCGATCGTCGGGGTCGATTCCGTGGGGCAGGCGGTTGCCGCCGAGCAACTGGTAGCCGGGCACCGAGCGCTGCTCGCGCTGCTGGTACTCGACATCCAGTTGCAGCAGCGCATCCGGGTTCACTTGCCAGTCGAAGGCCAGCGAAGCGAAGTCGCGCTGGCCGTCGGCATGGTCGACGTAGGAGCGGATATCTTCATGGGCCAGGTTTGCGCGCAGGCCGAACTGGCGTTCGCTGCCAAACCAGCCGCCCAGGTCGGTGGCGATGTAGCGCTCGCCCAGGGCCGTGCTCGATACCGTGAGCGAACGGATATCCTGCGGGCGCTTGGTCACATAGTTGATCAGCCCGCCGGGTTCAGCTACTCCGCTTTGCAGGCCCGACAGCCCCTTGAGCAACTCGACCTGCTGCTTGTTCTCCAGCGCCACGTTCTGCTCGCCGGCGATGGTCTGGCCGTTGATGGTGTAGCTGTGGGCGGCGTCCAGTTCGAAGCCGCGCACGTTGAAGTTCTCGTAGTAGCCGATGGGCGCATAGCTCTCGCCGACCGAGGCATCGCTTTGCAGCACCTCGCTGAGCAGGCGCACCTGGCGGTCCTGCAGCAACTGTTCGGTGAACACCGACACCGAGGCGGGGGTGTCGAGCAACGGCGCCGCGCCAAAGCCGGCCACCGAGGCCTGGCGTGGCTGGTAGCCGTCCTCGAGCACATCGGACACGCTCAGGGGCGCGAGGGTGATGCCGCTGTCGGCCAGGGTGGTGGACGAGCTCAGGGCCAGGCCGAGGCTCAGCAGCCCCAGGGGCAGGCGAGGGTGGTGCAGGGTCATGCGCAGGTTCCTTGAAGGCCAGCAACAGGCGCGCCGGCAGGCGGGGCGCCATGTTACCTGAAGGGGGCCTGCGGGTAGGAGCCAGCCTTGCTGGCGAACGCCGTTAGGCGGCCTTCACCTGAGCCGAGCGGCGCTCCACCCACAGCCACACCACCAGCGCCACGCCGCCGATCACCAGCCCCGCCACCACGATGCCGTTCCAGCCGTGGGCCTGGAACAACTGCGTGCCCAGCAGCGAGCCCAGTGCGCCACCGATGAAGTAGCAGGTGATGTACCCGGCATTGAGTCGGTTGCGCGCCTCGGGGCGCAGGGCGATCACCGCGTTCTGGTTGCTCACGTGCACCAGCTGTACCGCCAGGTCGAGTACCAGCACGCCAATCAGCAGGGCGGCGAGCGACACCTGGGCGAAGG
The DNA here is from genome assembly GCF_017848315.1 of Pseudomonas palmensis. Taxonomy (GTDB): domain Bacteria; phylum Pseudomonadota; class Gammaproteobacteria; order Pseudomonadales; family Pseudomonadaceae; genus Aquipseudomonas; species Aquipseudomonas palmensis. The sequence goes on along the minus strand of NZ_JAFKEC010000010.1, from coordinate 5,532 downwards.
CCAGCGGTACCCAGGCCAGCACCAGGGCCAGCAGCCCCACGGTGGTGCCCAGCGAGCCCTTGCCGCGGTCGGCCAGGCGCCCGGCCCAGTTGGCGGCCAGGGCGCCGGCCGCACCGGCCAGGCCGAACAGCCCGATCACCGCATCGGAGTAGTGGTAAGGCTCGGCTGCCAGCAGAAACGCCAGGGGTGTCCAGAACAGCGCGAACAGGCAGAACGACAGCAGCCCCAGCAACGAGCGCAGGCGCAGCACCGGCTCATCCACGAACAGGCGGAACACCGAACCGATCAGTGCGGGGTACTTGAGCCCGGCGTGCTGGTGGCGCTCGGGCAGGGCCCTGGCCAGGGCGATGGCGCTCAGGGCCATGAGCGCAGCGGCCAGCAGGTAGATGCTGCGCCAGTCACTCAGGGTCGCCATGAACCCGGCAGCGGTGCGCGCCAGCAGAATGCCCAGCAGCAGGCCGCTCATCAGCGTGCCGACCACTCGCCCGCGCTCGGACGGGTCGCTCAGGCCGGCGGCCATCGGCACCAGTACCTGCGCCACCACCGAGAACAGTCCGGTCAGGGTGGTGCCGATCAGCAGCCACATCAGGCTGGGGGCGAAGGCGCTGATCAGCAGGCCGACCGTGGCGATGGCGATCATGCTGACGATCAGGCGGCGTTGTTCGAACAGGTCACCCAGCGGCGCCAGCAGCAACAGGCCGGCGCCGTAGCTCAGCTGGGCGGCAATCACGATGCTGCCGGCGGTGGCGGTGGTCAGGCCGAAATGCTGAGCGATGCTGTGCAGCAAGGGCTGCGCATAGTAGTTGCTGGCCACGGCCAGGCCGGTGGCGGTGGCCATCAGCAGAATCAGGGCGCGGCTCAGGTGAGTTGTGGCGGGGGCCATGGACCGTCTCGTTGTCAGGGGGGAAGGGGAGTGCATTATCGAAAATGCGCTAGCATGACGCCAATGAATCGTTTAGATCCCATCAATCTCTTATGCAGATGGAAAGATGAACCTCAAGCAGATCGAATACGCGCTGGCGGTGGCCGATACCGGTAGTTTCACCCGTGCGGCCGAACGTTGTCATGTGGTGCAGTCGGCTTTGAGTCATCAGGTGGCGCGCCTGGAGTCGCAACTGGGCACCTTGCTGTTCGAGCGCAGCTCGCGCCGGGTGCGCCTTACACCTGCCGGCGAAGCCTTCGTGCTCAGCGCACGCACGGCGCTGGAGGCCACCCGGCGCATCGCCGAGGACGTGGCCGCAGCCTGTGGCGAAGTGCGCGGGCGCTTGTCCATCGGCGAGATCAGCTCGCTGACCGAGCTGGACCTGGTGGACCTGCTGGCCGGTTTTCACGGGCAGTACCCGCAGGTGGACATTCGCTGGCTGATCGGCAAGAGCGAGCTGCTGATTGCCGATGTGCGCGAACGGCGCCTGGATGTGGCGTTCATCGGCGTCTGGCCGGGGGAGCCGCTGGCGGGGGTGGCGTCGCGCCTGCTGGCGGCCGAGGAGCTGGTGGCGGTGCTGCCGCTGCAGCACCCGCTGGCAGGCATCGGGCGTCTGGCGCTGGAGCAACTGGAAGACCAGCCTCTGGTGGACTTCCAGGCTGGCAGCGGCGCGCGTCGACAGACCGACGAGGCATTTGCCGCCGCAGGGGTGCGTCATCGGGTGCAGTTCGAGGTGGGCAGTATCGGCCTGATCGAGAAGTTCGTGCAGCGTGGCCTGGCCCTGGGGCTGGTGCCGGCAAGGATCGCCGCAGGCTTCAAGGGCGTAGCCGCAGTACCGGTGTGCGATGCCCCGGTGCGCCACCTGTACGCGATCTGGTCGACCACCCCGACGCCGGCGGCGCGGGCCTTCGTCCAGTTGCTGGAGCAGAACCTGGCGGCAAGGGCAAGCCATTAGCCGTGGCAGCCTCTTTGCTGGCAAGCCAGCGAAGTGCTTCAGAGCACTTCCACCAGTTCGTAGACCTGGCGCCCATTGCCCAGTACCAGCACCACCTCGTCGCCCTCGAGCTTGCCCATCAGGCTTTGCCCCAAAGGTGAGCGCGGGGTGATCACCGTGATCAGCGCCTGCCCTTCGCCGATTTTCAGCCCTGCCGCTTCCGGCCCCAGGAACACGCGCTGCTGGCGATCCTGTTCGTCGGCCAGCAGCACCAGGTTGCTCAGTTGCACGCCGGCCTCGGGGTCGTAGTCGCGCAGGGTCAGTTGCTGGTACGCCAGCCGTGCCTGGCGAATCTCCTCCATGCGCCGGGCCTGCCCGGTGGCCAGGTACGAGGCTTCCAGGCCGAGGGTGTCGTACTTGTTCTCGGCGATGTTCTCCTCGGCAGTGGCCGCCTCATACGCGGTCTGCGCAGCACGTTGCGCCACGTCGAGGTCGACGCCCAGGCGCTCGATGATGCGCGCCAGCAGGTCGGTCTTGTTCATCTCAGTTGCAGAACTCAAGGACATTGGCGCGGCTTTTCTCGGTGGGGGCGGTACGGTTCTGTTGCAGCCAGAACTGGCATCTGGGGTTGGACAGGTTGCGCGGGCTGCCCTGGGCCTGCTCCTCGGCCTGCTGCACCGCCTGATCGTGCAGGATCTGCTTGTACTGCTCGAACATGCGGTTCTGCTCCGGCGACTGCTGCGGCGCCAGGGCCGGCGCGGGCGGGGCGATCACCTCGTGCAGTGGCTGGCGCAGGTCGGGCAGGTACTGCCAGCCCAGCCACAGGGTCAGCATGATGGCGACGAAACCCAGCCACAGGCCGATGGCCACGCACAGGATCAGTTGCAGCGGGTTTTGCGAAATTTTCAGTTCACGGCGACGCGCACGGTACGACATGGCAGCCTCCTGGCCAGGACAATGGCGGCGATTGTCGCATGCAGCGCGGGTTTTATTCAGCCTCGCTACTGTTGTCTGCAATGATTAACCCGGACAATCGGCGCTTTTTGTTTCCGGCTCAACGCGAGGTGCCTGCCATGAAACCGACCTGGGATATCTTCTGTTGCGTCGTCGACAACTATGGCGACATCGGCGTCACCTGGCGCCTGGCCCGGCAACTGGTGGCCGAACACGACGTGGCGGTGCGCCTGTGGGTGGATGAACTGGCGGCCTTCGTGCGCCTGTGCCCCGAGGCGGACGCCCAGGCCCGGCAGCAATGGCAGCAAGGCGTCGAGGTGTGCCTGTGGCCGGCCGACTGGCAGCCGACGGCAGTGCCGGACGTGGTGATCGGCGCCTTCGGCTGCCACTTGCCAGCGGCCTATGTCCAGGCCATGCAGGACCGCACCGTGCCGGCAGTGTGGCTGAACCTGGAGTACCTGAGCGCCGAGGGCTGGGTGGAAGGCTGCCACGGCCTGCCGTCGCCCCAGGCCAATGGTCTGCGCAAGGTGTTCTTCTTTCCGGGGTTCACGCCCGGTACCGGCGGGTTGCTGCGCGAAGCCACTTTGCTGGCGCGGCGCAAGGCGTTCGAAGACGACCCGCAGGCCCGTCAGGCATTCCTGCGCGGCCTGGGCGTGAGGGTGCATGAGGGTGCACGGCTGATCTCGTTGTTCGCCTATGAGAACCCGGGCCTGGCCAGTTGGCTCGATGTGCTGGCCGCCGACACCCGCCCCAGTCACCTGCTGGTGCCCGAGGGGCGCATCCTGGGGGATGTGCAGGCCTGGCTGGGCGAGAGCGGGCTGGGGGTGGGCAGTGTGACGCAGCGTGGGGCGCTGACGGTGCAGATCCTGCCCTTCGTCAGCCAGGATGACTATGATCGGCTGCTGTGGTGCTGCGAGTTCAATGCGGTGCGCGGCGAGGACTCGTTCGTGCGTGCTCAGTGGGCCGGGCGGCCACTGCTGTGGCATATCTATGTGCAGGAAGAGTACGCCCACTGGGAAAAGCTCGAGGCCTTTCTGGACCATTACACCCAGGGCCTGTCGGCCCCGGCAGCCGCCGCGCTGGTGGCGCTGTGGCGGGCCTGGAACATGGATCGCGACATGGGCCAGGCGTGGCGCGAGCTGCTGGCGCACTGGCCGGAACTGAGCGCCCACGCCGAGCGCTGGTGCGCCGCGCAGGCCGCTCAGCCGGACCTTGCCACGGCGCTGGTACAGTTTTGTCGAAATTCGCTATGATATGCGGCCTCGATTTTTGTAAATCCATCCAAATTCGGATATCTCGCAATGAAAACTGGTAAAGAGCTGAAACCCGGTACCGTGATCCGTATCGACAACGACCCTTGGCTGGTTCAGAAAGCTGAATTCACCAAATCGGGCCGTAACAGCGCGATCATGAAGACCAAGCTGAAAAACCTGCTGACCGGCTACAAGACCGAAACCGTCTACAGCGCCGACGACAAGCTGGACGACGTGATCCTCGACCGCAAAGAAGCGACCCTGTCCTTCATCAGCGGCGACACCTACACGTTCATGGACACCACCGACTACACCATGTACGAGCTGAACGCCGAAGACATCGAAAGCGTTCTGCCTTTCGTTGAAGAAGGCATGACCGATGTGTGCGAAGCCGTATTCTTCGAAGACCGCCTGGTTTCCGTAGAGCTGCCGACCACTATCGTGCGTCAGGTCGACTACACCGAAGGTTCCGCCCGTGGCGATACCTCCGGCAAGGTCATGAAGCCTGCCAAACTGAAGAACGGTACCGAGCTGTCGGTTGCCGACTTCATCGAGATCGGTGACTGGATCGAGATCGACACCCGCGAAGGTGGCTCCTACAAGGGCCGCGCCAAGGTTTAAACCTGGCGATCTGCGCGAACACGAAAACCCGGCCAAGGCCGGGTTTTTTTATGCCCTGCGTGCGCGGCTGCGGCGCCGTCAGAGGCTGTTCTGCAGGTTGTCGCGCAGCGCCAGCAGCTCGGCCTGCAAGCGTTGCAGGCGCTCCAGCGAGTGGCCGCTGGCGCCCAGGATGCACGGCGGTATCGAGCGTGCCTGCGCTTGCAGGGCACGCCCCTGGGCAGTCAGTTGCACGATCACCACGCGCTCGTCCTCGCGGCTGCGGGTGCGCTTGAGCAGGCCCTCGGCTTCCAGGCGCTTGAGCAAGGGCGTGAGCGAGCCGGGGTCGGTCAGCAGGCGATGGCTGATTTCGCCGACGGTCAGCCCGTCCTGCTCCCATAGCACCAGCATGGCCAGGTACTGCGGGTAGGTCAGGCCCAGTGCCTGCAGCAGTGGCTTGTACACCTTGGTCATGAGCAGTGACGTGGAGTGCAGGGCGAAGCACACCTGATTGTCGAGCAGCAGCTCATCGTAAACGGGCGCTTTGGAGGTGGCGTTCATGCGGCTCCTTTCTATCTGGTCCATGAAATGGTGGCGCGCATGCTATGCGCGCTATTGCCAGCGCAGCTCGCTCTGCAGTGCCAGGTCCCAGGGAGGGATGGGGCTGAAGCGGCTCTTGAGGAATTCGAGCAGCAAACGGCTGCGAGAGTTCGTTTCATGTTCAAGGCGCAATGCATAGACACCGCTGGTTTCGGCCGGGGGCAGCCCGTTCTCGCAGAACAGCGGCAGCAGGTCGCCGCGCAGCAGGTACTCGCTGATCAGCCAGGTGGGCAGGTGCGCGATGCCCAGGCCAGCCAGGGCGCCGAACAGCA
>NZ_JAFKEC010000109.1 GCF_017848315.1 Pseudomonas palmensis | reverse complement strand
AGTACGACGAGTCCGACCTGCACTTCATCCAGCGCCTGTGCGAGGAGGAGGGCATCCACTACCACTTCCAGCACAGCCCGCAGGGCCATGCGCTGGTGTTCGGCGACGACCAGACCGTATTCCCCACGCTGGCCCCGGTGGCCTACCAGCAGGACACCGGGCTGGTGGCCGACGTACCGGTGATCAAGCGCTTCGGCCTGCGCCTGGCCACGCGCACCAGCCGCACCACGCGGCGCGACTACGACTTCACCAAACCGCGCATTCAGCTTGAAAGCGACGCCGACAGCGGCGCCGCGCCGGACCTGGAAGACTACGACTACCCAGCCCGCTTCAGCGACCGCGCGCGCGGCAAGCACCTGGCCACCCGCGCCCTGGAGCGCCACCGCAGCGACTACCGCCTGGCCGAGGGCCGCAGCGACCAGCCGAGCCTGGTCAGCGGGCATTTTCTGAGCCTGACCGAACACGCCAACCCGGCCTGGAATGACCTGTGGCTGCTCACCGAAATCATCCACGAAGGCAAGCAGCCGCAGGTGCTCGAAGAGGTGATCAGCAGTGAGGTCACCGACCTCAAGGACGACTTCCACCAGGGCTATCGCAACCGCTTCTGCGCCACGCCGTGGGACGTGCCGTATCGGCCGCCGCTGAGGCATCCCAAGCCGCGGGTGCTGGGCTCCCAGCGCGCCGTGGTGACCGGCCCCGAGGGCGAAGAGATCTATTGCGACGAGTACGGCCGGGTCAAGGTGCAGTTCTTCTGGGACCGCGAGGGCCAGTCGGACGACAAGACCACCTGCTGGATGCGCGTGGCCTCCAACTGGGCCAGCCAGAGCAGCTTCGGCGCCATCTCGCTACCGCGTGTGGGCATGGAGGTGCTGATCACCTTTCTGGAAGGCGACCCCGACCAGCCGCTGATCACCGGTTGCCTGTACCACGGCGCCAACCTGCCGCCGTACCGGTTGCCCGACTTCAAGACCCTGGCCACGGTCAAGAGCAAGGAATACAAGGGCAGCCGCAGCAACGAGCTGCGCATCGACGACACCACCAGCGAGATCAGCATCGCGTTGCGCAGCGACCACGGCGCCAGTGCGATCAACCTGGGCTACCTGACCCACCCGCGCCCCTCGGGCGGCCAGCCGCGTGGGGAGGGTTTCGAACTGCGCACCGACCGGCATGGGGCGATCCGTGCGGCGGCGGGCCTGCTGCTGACCACCGAGCCCCGGCATCACGAAGCCAAGCACCACAAGGACCTGCCCGAAACCGCCGAACGCCTGGCTACTGCCAGCGAGCAGCAGGACGGCTTTGGCCAGCAGGCGCGCGAGGTGCAGGCGCAGGAGTCGGGCGATCAGGACGAGGTGGCCAAGGCCCTGCATGCGCAGCACCAGGGCATCGTCGGCAGCGGCCCGACCAACCAGAGCGCCAACGAATTTCCCGAGTTCAGCGAACCGCACCTGGTGCTGGCCAGCCCGGCGGGCATCGCCCTGACCACGCCGCGCTCGACGCATGTCGCGACCGGTGAACACCTGGCGTTGAGCAGCACCGGGCATACGAGTCTGTCGATCGGCAAGCGGCTGTTGGCCAGTGCCAGCCAGGGCATGCGGTTGTTCGTGCAGAACATGGGCTGGCGGCTGATCGCCGTATCAGGAGATATCGACTTCCGGGCCCTGAAGGACAGCATCAACCTGCTGGCCAAGCTCGACATCACTGCCAATGCCGATCGCATCACGCTGACAGCCAAGACCGAACTGGTGGTGCAGGGCGGCGGCAGTGCCACCACCTACAACGCCAGTGGCATCACCCACGTGACCACCGGGCCGTACACCGCGCACGCGGCGAACTTCGCCCATGTGGGGCCCAAGAGCCTGGCCGGCACCTTCCCCGAGCCGCCCAAACCGGGCAAGGGCGATCTGGAGTTGCTGTACCAGTACGCCAACAGCAAAGGCGTGAAAACCGGCGACTACAACGTGACCGACGCACTGGGCAAATCGATCAAGGGCACGCTCGACGCCGACGGCTTCAACCTCGCCAGCGGTGCCGCCCTCGGCCCGCTGTGGGCCGACTTCGGCCTGGACCCGGCTGACACCTGGGCCGAGGCCAGCCACTTTGGCGCCAGCACGTGGCCGATCAGCCCCTCACTCGACGATATCGCACCCGGCCAGCAATCAGTGGTCGGCGAGGTGCTGGGCGCGGCCAGGGATGGCCTGGAGAAAGGCAAGGCACTGGTGCAGCAAGGCATGGACAAGGGCAAAGGACTGGTACAGGACGTTATGGCACAAGGAAAGACAATGGCCCAGGGCCTCATGGGCCCCGGTGGCTCTGCAGTGATGGACGATGGCAAGGCGCTTGCGGGCAGCGGGCTGCAACTGGCCAGAAGTGGCCAGGCGGCCTTGCAGCAGGCACAGCAGGTGGGCGCTGCACTCAAGGGCGAGCCTGCCGCGATGGCCGGCCTGGCCAGTAGCGTGGTGCCCGGCGCAGCGGCGTCGCTGGAAGCGGCAAGGGCGCTCAAGACCTTACCCGGTCTGGCCCAGCCGACCTTGCCGAGCAGCCCGGCCAAGGCTCTGGCCAGCCGCGAGGTGCTGGCATGAGCGAGTCCGCCAAACCCCGCGAACCCCAGGTCGCGGTCGCCCCGCTCAACACCATCGACGCCAAGGACGTGGGCCGCGGCGCCGCCGAATTCGACGCCTGGCTGCAATCGATCAGTGGTGGCACCGTCACCCTGGAGCGCATCAAGTCCGTGGCCGGCGCCTTGCCGGTGGTGGGCAACATCATGGCCCTGGTGGATGCACTGGGGGACGTGGTCACCCTGGTCAAGAGCAAGCAGCGCGAGGTGCTGGACTGGGTCAGCCTGGGCATCAACCTGATCGGCGTACTGCCGGCACCGCCGACCATGGCGGCCGCGCGCATGAGCCTGCGCCCGACGTTGTTTCTGGTGCGCCAGGAGCTGCGCAACAGCGCCAAGATGCTGCTCGGCGACTCGCTTATCCAGGTGCTGATAGGGCACCTGAACGCCACCATCGCCGGCACCATCGACGACTTCGTCACCCAGGCCAAGCCCAGGCTGGCCGAGATTCTTGACGCGGCGGGTGCGAAGGGCACCCAGATGCTCGGCGAAATCGCCGACGGCCTGGACGCCGTGGCCACCGGCCAGCTCGATGCCAGGAGCGACCGCACGGCGATGAGCCAGCAGTTGTCTGCGGCTGGCGACCAGCTCACGCACAGCCCCAGGGCGGCGATCAGGAACATCTTCGGTGCGATGCACAGTGCCTGCAAGGCTGCGGGCAAGGGGGTGGTGAACAGCGCCGTGAGCAAGCTGGTGTCGGATGACATCAAGGCTCAGGTACTGGCCCAGACCGGGCAGTTGCGCAAGCTGGGGCCGGAGTTGGCGCGCCAGTTGAACAGGCTGGCGGACCCGTCGCTGGCGATGAGCATCGGTTCGATGCTCAATGTGCTGGACGGCGCCGTGAAGGGCTTTCGCAAGCGCAACAAGAACGGGCAGTCGGGCGTGAGCAAGCCGGGCACCGTGACCCAGGTGGAACGGGAGAAACCCAAGGGGGAGCTGGGGGCGACGGCCAGGCAGCATGAGGCCGTGGCTTCGACCAGCCCGCTTCCAGATACCTGCCCGATCCCGCGCCCAGCGCCCAAGGCGCACTCAGGCAACCACATCAGCTTTGCCCTGGGTTCGGAATTCATCATCCATACCGACTTCAGCCTGCCGGGTGCATTTCCCATCGAGTGGCAGCGTATCTACCACTCGCGCCTGGCCGAGTACGACCAAGGCAACCTGGGCGCTCGCTGGGTCACGCCGTTCACCACCTGCATCGATGTGGTCGGCACGGGTCTGCTGTTTCACGACTACGATGGCCGTAGCCATGCGTTCGACCTGCCCAAGGTCGAGAAGGCGCAGTACAACGCTATCGAAGACCTGCTGCTGGTTCGCAGTCGTGAAGACGAACTGGTGATCTGCCGCGGCTTCGTGCGCAAGGAACACTATCTGCGCGTGGGCGAGCGCTACTACCTGCAGAAGATCCTGCTGCAGAACGATGCCGGCTGCATGCTGCATTACGAGCATCGACACGAGGGCCGGCCGGTACTGTCCGACATCATCACCTTTCAAGGGGACATGAGTGATGTGATGCGTCACCTTGGCACCCTGATCGATGACCATGGCCGTATCACCGGCCTGTGGGAAATGCGTGACGGCCAACCGCTACGCCAACTGTGTGCCTATCACTACGATGCCCATGGCGACCTGGTCGCCGCACAGGATGAACACGCAGGCACCTGGCACTACCACTATCAAAATCACCTGGTGACCCGTTACACCGACCGTACCGGCCGGGGCATGAACCTGGAGTGGAAGGGCAGTGCGTTCGATGCCAAGGCCATCCGCGAATGGGCCGATGACGGCAGCTACGAGTTGCGCCTGGAGTGGGACAGCAACATTCGCCTCACCTACGTCACCGACGCCCATGGCCAGGAGACCTGGTACTACTACGATATCCTTGGACATCTGTACCGTGTGCGTTACCCCGACGAGCGCTCGGAGTGGATCTTTCGCGACGAGCGCAAGCACATCGTTCGGCATGTCCACGTCGATGGCAGCGAGGACCGTTACGACTACGACGAGCAAGGCAACGTGGTGCGGCATATCCGTGCCGACCACAGCCAGGTTCACTTTGCCTACGATGACCGTCGTCGCCCGATCAGGATCCGCGACGCCGAGGCCGGTGTGTGGGAACGCCAATACGACCTCAAGGGCAACCTCAGCGAAACCGTCGACCCGCTGGGCAACAAGACCGAGTTCGCCTACACACCCTCCGGTCTGGTCAAGGCGATCAAGGACGCCAACGGCAACGAAAAGGCGCTGGTGTACAACGACGCCGGGCAACTGGTCGAGTACACCGACTGCTCGGGCAAGACCAGCAAATGGGCCTATGACGATATCGGGCAGTTGGTGCAGTTCACCGATGCCGCCGGCAACAAGACCCAGTACACGTACAAGGCCGGCCAGCTCGCCCTGGTCATCCACCCGGACAAGACCGAAGAGCGCTTCGAGCGCGATGCCGAGAGTCGCCTGCTGGCCCACGTCGATGCCTTCGACCGCTGTACCACATGGACCTACACCGTCGCTGGCTTGCTGGCCGAGCGTGTGGATGCGGCCGAGAACACTCTGCGTTATCGGTGGGACAAACTGGGCCGCCTCACGGGCCTGGAAAACGAAAACGAAAGCCACGCCAGTTTCCGCTACGACCCGGTCGGGCGGTTGCTGGAAGAGAGCGGCTTCGACGGCCTCAGCACGCGCTACCAGTACGACACGAACACTGGGCGCCTGACCTCCACCCACGTCGGGCAACGCCGCCTCGACGTCACCTTCGATCCCGTCGGCCGTCTCATTTCCCGCGTGGCCAGCCAGGGTGACCAGCGCGAGGAAGAAACCTTTGCCTACGACGGCAACGGCAGGCTGATCCAGGCCATCAACGCCGCGAGCAAACTGCAGTGGTTCCATGACGAGGCCGGCAAC
>NZ_JAFKEC010000108.1 GCF_017848315.1 Pseudomonas palmensis | reverse complement strand
CTGCTGCGCTGCAATTGGTCAGTCAGTTTCTGAACCAGTTTGAGAGCACCAAAGATACGCTGTTTACGCCGACCGAATCGGAGAGTCATCGGCTTGGGGTGGAGGCAGAAGCGGAACTGGCGCTGGCCATTATTTCGCTGGGAAGTGCTGCTAAAGCTGTGGCTTCGAAAACGCCAGGGTGGCTTGAGAAGCTGGCGGGGATGTTGCAAAGCGGGGAAAAAAATGGTGCAAAAGATCTCACAACGAATCTTTCAGAGGTTTGGACTCTTAAACCGACTCAACGAGGGGTAGACATTGAGTCATACCTTGCTAAAACTGAGTATTCACCGCAGAGCGGCTGGTATAACGTAGGGGCCGAAAGAAATGGGTATTTCCCGCTTGTTGATTTTCAGAATGGTAATACGCTCGTTAGTCTGAAATCTGTAGATACGGTAGGAAGTACGTGGTTAGGCCGAATGCAAGATCATATTATCGACTTAGGGACAAATGGCGCGAAAGTCAATGGTGTACCAGCAAATATGGTGCTTGACCTGCGAGTTCAGCCTGGTGGCTCGGCTGCTGCTAAGTCGCTTATCGAATTCGGCCGTGAATATAATGTCAAAGTGGTTGTTAAAGAATTCAAGTGAGACCTGAAAAGATGAAGCGATTCAAGTTTGTTTTTGATGTCGAGTCGATCAGTGGTTTGCAGATGCTGGCTTTGGTTGAAGAGCTTTTAAGTAAGTTTTCCTCCCCTACGATATTTTTTCTGCATGGGGTTAAGATTGATATCAAAACGCTTGAAAAGAAAATATTGAAAAAAAAATCATGGCCTAGTGGTTTGGTGTCTGGTGGGTTTGAGCTCCGATTCGGGTTGCTTCCAGCACTGGGTTATTGCTTTTTGGTACTAGAAGAATCAGAGGGTCATGGTAATACTAAGTTGGAAGAGGAAATAAGGCCTATTCTCAATGTTGAAGGTTTTATTCAGGCATGGGTTTCTGATGTCGAATATGATTTTTGGCAGAACGCTACAGACCCTCTAGAGTATGAATGCGTGGGTCGCCCTCTTTCAGGTCTTCCAATGAAGTCGAATGGCTTGCCTCCCCCCTTGGATCAAATGGAAATTGATACCTCAGGGAATCCTGGCCGTAACGTGCTCAGGCAAGGATATATTGAGGCGATTGGAAGCACTATGTGGCTAGGCAACCTCTTCTGGGAGAGAGCAGGCGTGGATAGATTTGCCAGCATTTCGCTGTTGGAGAGACAGGGATTTAAAGTTTATGAGTGTGGTAAAGTTATTAAAGTTATAACGTCTGATAAGGTTTTTTTTGATGGTTCAACCCTAGAAAAACAACGTGCTCTCAGGCAGATTTTATTTGGATTAAATTGACGGTTTAGATGGTGCAAAAGGAATTTCAATTACGATTGAACCAAAGATTGCCGACCAAATGGGTAAATGGGGTTGGACGGAAAGCTCTATACAGTCTGTAATCGATAAACCAGTCAAAACGGTTGTGACGAAAGATACTCGTTTTGATACTGTGTCAGGGAGCCGCCTTAACGATCCAGCTACTGGGTATATCGCTAAGGATGGTTCTTATGTGGTAAGGAATGATCGCACGGGAGCGATTGTCCAAGTCTCCAATAAAAAGATCCTGAGTGGGTTGCACCATGGGACTGATTACAGTTGAAGTATTCGTTGAGGATTTACCTGTTACACCTACATTGATGTGGAGTGGCATTCCTTTGTTTGATGTTGGCGATGGAATCAGGCTGGTCGACTACTGCAAAAATAATAATATTGCAGTTCTTGGTATTGAGGGTTTTAAAATCAAGGGAAACAAGAGAGTTCCAGACATGGATTGTATTGTCGACTTTTCCGCGTCATTAAATGAAATGAATTTCGCTTTGAAGTCGATAGAAGCGAGTCGAGTAATTATTGAAAGCATGAGTGGTAGTGGTATTTTGATGGAGTTTGTGCTCGTTAAGGTTTAGATGGTGCAAAAGGAACAGGGCAAGCTTTACGGGAGGTCGAGATTAGTTCTGGTGGTAAAGGTGCATGGAATAAAGAGCTGAATAAGCCTGTGCCGAATACCGTATATAAGGTCGATGGGAATAAAACTTTTCAAACAGATGGCTTGGGCCGCGTTGAGAAAGTCGAGTCAAATCTTTCATTGACTAAAAATGATCGGAATACATATCAGCAATGTGTGGCAGGTAAGTGAGGCGTCAGTGGGGACGAGGGTGGGCACTTGATTGCTAGTATATTCAACGGACCTGGGGAGAGATTGAATCTCCTTCCCATGAATGGGAACTTGAATAAAGGTACTTGGAAGTCTACGGAGAATACATGGACGTCCGCACTTAAGGAAGGCAAGCAGGTTAGCGTGAAGATTGAGCCTGTGTATTCTGGCAAAAGTGTTCGGCCAGATAGCTTTAATGTGGAGTATTCAATAGGCGGTGCTCGTCCAAAAGAGATTGTATGTAGTGGTCTAATGAAACCGGACACCCATTTAGGCGAGAATGCTCGCCATAGAGAGGTGTCTGATGACCAAGCAACGTCGTACCTTTACCCCTGAGTTCAAGCGCGAGGCTGCGTGCCTGGTGCTCGACCAAGGCTACAGCCATATCGAAGCCGCCCGTTCGCTCGGATTGGTCGAATCGGCGCTTCGTCGATGGGTGAGCCAGCTTCAGCAAGAACGTAGCGGTGTTACTCCCACCAGCAAGGCTCTGACACCTGAGCAGCAAAAAATCCAGGAACTCGAAGCCCGTATCAATCGGCTAGAACGGGAAAAATCGATCTTAAAAAACCGCCTCCCCGGCACTCCGTGGCCCACTGGACTAGAAACACCGTGCTCTACACTTACCCCACTGGACAGTGGTCGCTGGCTTTTTGGAGGCTAAGTCCCCGTCAAAAAACTTGACCCAGGGGAAGCTGCGGACCCGTTAGTGGTGGCGCGTTTCGTGACCCCGTTTAGGAAGGTGATTTGATCCGAGTCCCCGTCCAGTCAACTTGACTGGAGGTGCTCATGAAAAAGCACGATCTCAAGCAGCGTGGGCTACCGGTTATTCATGATCGCGCAGCCGGCATTGATATTGGCTCACGCTTCCATGTTGTGGCCGTTCCCGCCGATCTGGCCAAAGAATCTGTTCAAACCTACCAGGCGTTCACGGCTGACTTGGAGCGCATGGCCAACTGGCTGGTGAATCTCGGCATCACCACCGTTGCGATGGAGTCGACCGGCGTTTACTGGATTCCCGTCTACGAAATACTGGAAACGCATGGTCTCCGGGTGGTACTGGCCAACGCCCGTGAGGCTCGCGCCATGCCAGGGCGTAAAACCGATGTGAATGATGCACAGTGGATACAACGACTCCATGCTTGCGGTTTGCTGCGCGCTAGCTTTCATCCAACCCAAGAGATTTCGGCCTTACGCAGTTACTTGAGGCTGCGCGAGCGTCATCTCGACTATGCCGCAGCACATATCCAGCACATGCAAAAAGCTCTCACGCACATGAACCTGCAATTGCATCACGTCGTAGCCGATATCACCGGATTGACAGGCATGCGGATAATCCGGGCTATTGTCGCAGGCGAGCGTAATCCTTCTTCACTAGCAGCGATGAGCGACAAGCGTTGCAAGGCTGGTATTGATGTAATTGAAGCGTCATTGGTCGGCAACTACCAGCCCGAGCACGTTTTCGCTTTGACGCAGGCGCTGTCAATGTATGACGCCTATCAGGCGCAAGTCGTTGTTTGTGATCAGCAGATTGCGCAAACATTGATGGAACTCTCTCAGCAAAAGGTAGCTCCCGCCGAGCCGTTGCCAAAACCACGCCACAACACACGGCAACCCAATGCGCTCAACTTCGATGTCCGTACCTTGCTCTATCAATTGGTCGGAGTCGATCTGACGCAGATCCACGGCATCGGCCCCTATCTGGCGCTACGACTGGTCGCCGAGTGCGGCACGGATTTAAGCCGATGGCGCACCTGCCACCACTTTACCTCTTGGTTGACGCTCGCCCCCGGCTGCCGCATCAGTGGTGGCAAGGTACTTTCGGCGCATACCCGGAAAACCAAAAATCGAGTGACCGCCCACTTACGGCTTGCAGCAGTAACCGTCGGCAGAACCAATACGGCATTGGGGGCGTTCTATCGACGTCTCGCGGCTCGAATCGGTAAAGCCAAAGCCGTCACGGCCACTGCGCGAAAGATCGCCATCCTGTTCTACAACGCCATGCGTTTCGGCATGAATTATCAAGACCCGGGAGCCGATCATTACGAGCAAAAATATCGGGAGCGAGTGGTGAAAGGATTGTATCGGCGCGCGGCCGAGTTTGGTTTTACGCTACAACCGGCAGATGGTGTTTCTTAGGAAGGCCACCGCGCTCTTGATGGCCGAGGAACACGAGCGTTCGCGTTAATCGATCAACTGCGGGCTCAAGAGCCTGTTGATCTGTTGTGCTCGGTATTTGATGTCACCCGATCTTGCTACTACGCGTACTGCCGGAAACGTCGGTATCCGGATGCCGAACGAGTAGTCTTGCGTAGCCGCGTGAACGAGTTGTTTACGCAAAGCCGAAGCGCTGCGGGCAGCCGGAGCATCATGCCGATGATGAAAGAGGACGGCATTCAGATCGGGCGATTCAAGGTACGTAGGTTGATGCGCGAGCTGAACTTGATCAGCAAACAGCCGGGCTCCCATGCCTACAAAAAGGCTACCGTGGAGCGGCCTGATATCCCGAACGTGCTTGATCGTGGGTTCAGCGTGGCATCCCCGAACAAAATCTGGTGCGGTGACATTACGTACGTCTGGGCTGAAGGCCAATGGCACTATCTGGCGGCTGTCATCGACCTTTGTGCCCGGCGTGTTGTAGGTTGGGCGTTCTCAGCCAAGCCTGATGCCGACCTGGTGATCAAGGCATTGGATATGGCCTATGAGCGGCGTGGCCGGCCTCAGAATGTGCTGTTTCACAGCGACTAGGGCAGCCAATACGGCAGCCTGAGTTTCCGCCAGAGACTATGGAGATACCGCTTCACGCAGAGCATGAGTCGGCGCGGCAACTGCCACGACAACGCGCCGATGGAGCGGCTATTTCGCAGCCTGAAGACTGAATGGATACCGACGGTGGGCTACATGAGCGCTGTGCTGGCGCAGCAAGATATCAGTCGGTTTTTGATGGAGCGGTACAACTGGCGGCGACCGCATCAATTCAACGAAGGGCTACCGCCTGCGGTCGCAGAGGAAAAACTCAATTCAGTGTCCGGGATCAGTTGACCACTACAGTATTTAAAAACTCACCGGGTGGAAATTGATGCGTAGTGATGATGATATCTACAATGACATTGGGGGTATTTTATTTGAAATTGCTCCCGGCGGAGCCTGTAAAATTATAATGCGGGCACAGTTATCCCAAGAGCTAGATAGCTGTGAGTATGAGTATGACTACATTGATGAACAAGGTAACGTTGCCTGGTTCACGGCAGGCGGGCGAGCCAATACAGATATTTTAGACCTTTTAACAGAGCTTCGCAGTTGGTATCTTGAGAATAAACTTACAGGAGGGCTGCCAGCGTGGAGTGGCTGTGAGGTAACCTTGGACTTAGTTAAAGTTAAAATAAGTATAGACTTTATTTATCCTTGAAAATTAAGCGGCAGGTTTAGATGTAGAAGCTTAGGCTGAATATGGGGTGTTTTTGCACCCTATCTGCACCCTTTTTGCCGCCTTCTTGCACCCTATTTGCATCCTTTCTGCAGTCAAGTTGCATTCCTTTTGCACCCACCCTGACGACCTACGGTCTGAATCGCCCCTGGTTTCGTAGACACCTCCAAGCCTCGTACTGCACCCGGAAGAACGCAAGCTCATCTCCGAGCAAACCAAGGCGCTGGCGCAAGAGCAGAACATCAGCGTGGCCGAAGCCGAGCGGCGCATGGCCGAGGCATTTGCCTACTAAACCGACAAGGACTGGCAGACCACGATCAGCGCTGCGGGCGTGAAGTTCGACGACAGCACCCTCGCCCACCTCGGGCAGGCGCTGGCGCCGCTCGGGGCGAACTATGCGACCACGGACAAAGGGGATG
>NZ_JAFKEC010000107.1 GCF_017848315.1 Pseudomonas palmensis | reverse complement strand
GCCCTGGCGGTACAGTTCGGCCAGCGCCAGGTAGAAGCGATTGCAGAACATCGGCCGCACCTGGCCGGCGGTCAGGTGCCCGGCAACCAGGGTGTCGAAGCGCTCGACCTGCTGCTGACGCGGCGACAGCGGCTTGAGTGCATCGAAGTGCTGGAGGCCGCCGTCGTCCAGCACCAGCAGCTCGACCCGCAGGTCGTCATGCAGCACCAGCGCCGAATAGCCACGCTCGATGTTCTCGATCACCGCCGTCGACATGCCCACATGGCGGGCGGTGACCACGCGCAGCTCGAAGGTGGCCGGCGCACGCGCCGCAATGCTCAACTGCGCGGCGCGCAGAAACGCCAGGGCGAAGGAGCTGTCCTTGCCGCCGCCATGGGCCAGCATCACCTTGAAGTCGCCTATGCGCTCGATCCCGCCGGCGGCCACCAGCATGCGCTGGATAAGCAATTGCAGCGACGCGCGCTGGCCCTGGGTAAGGCACTCGAGCAGTCGCTGCAAGACCTGCTGGTAAATGTGAGTCATGGCTTGATCGTGGAGGGTACTCATGGTGTATACCTGATTCGATAACGACTGCCGGCAGCCGGAAGTTACCCGATGCGGGTAACAGGACATCGTTGCGCAACAACGGCAAAGTGAATTAAAAAAAGAATGATGGTCTTAGGATGTTTCTTACAACTTCCTACGATTGTTCCGACTCAGATCGAAACAGCATCGCCCGATGACCACCCTTGCCCCGGACAGCGCCCCCCGGCGCGTTGCGTGCGAGGACCCCACCTCCATGAACAGTACAGCTGGCACACCATATCTCGCTCCTTGAGATGATTGATGGTTGGATGAACAGCGCCGCCTTAGGCACTACAGTGCCCGACGCCCATAGGAAACAGCAGCCTTTCCACGCGAAGATGTAATTTTACGGACACCGGAAAGTCTTTATTCCCACGCCCACAACATAACGCAAGCGCCGTACTTAGTCCGCACAAGTTAAATAGGAAACATCTGAAACTTTAATAAGAAATTTCCACAAAAAAGCCCGAGACTCGGCTCGGGCTTGGCGTGTCGCGCAGCCTGTCAGGCGTCAGGCAGCACCAGTACCACGCGGCCTCCACACGGGCACTCGTCCATGTGGCGGTGTGCGGCGACGACCTCGTCGAACGGGTAGGCCTTGATGATGTGTGGCAATACCTGGCGGTCGGCGGTGAACTGGTTGATATCGCGCAGTGCGCGCTGCAGCGCCACCTGGTCCTGGGTGATGCCCAGCTCCGGCTTGCCGGTGAAGTTGCTCACGCAGTGCACGAAGAACTGGATGTTCTTCTGGAACGCCGCACAGGCCGGGAACGGCGTCTGGTTGCCGCCCTGCAGGCCGTACAGCACCAGGCTGCCGCGTGGCGCCAGCACATCGCCCAGCAACGACATCTGCGGGCCACCCAGGCCATCGAGCACCATGTCCACGCCGCGGTTGTCGGTGTACTTGTTGATCTGCATGAGCAGGTCCTGCTCTTCGGTCACGATGACCTTCTCTGCCCCCAGCTTGAGCAGGTTGTCGCGCTCGGCGCTGTCCTTGGTGGCGGCGATCACCTTCAGGCCCAGGGCCTTGCCCAGCTGCACGAAGGCCGGCCCGGCGCAGTGGCTGGCGTCGGTGACCAGGGCGGTCTGCCCGGCCTTGGCCCGCGCCAGGTCGACATAGGCGAAATAGGCGATCAGCAGCGGCGTGTAGTGCACGCTGGCCTCGATCGGGCTGAGGATATCGGGGTAGCGGGTCAGTGCGTTGCGCGGCAGCACGATGACCTCGCCATACACCGGGTGCTCGTTGGGGCTGGTGGCCGGAAAGCTGGCGACCTTGTCGCCGATGGCCAGGTCGTCGACGCCGGCGCCGAGGGCGGTCACCACACCGGCCATTTCGTGGCCGATGCCGGCTGGCAGGCGCGCATGGGACGGCGCCAGGTTCTGCCGCCACAGCACGTCGTACCAGCTGATGCCGATAGCCTGCACCCGCACCTGTACTTCACCGGCAGCCGGTTGCGGCGTGGCCACGTCCTCGCACTTGAGCACCTCGGCCTGGCCGAATTTGTGAAAACGGATCATGCGGGACATCGCAAACCTCGCCTAGTGAACCTCTAATACCCGCAACTCTATCGGGGCTATAGCGGTTAGACCATCAGTGGCCATTAATAGTCAACATGCCTGTCATTGATTGGTGATAGCGCCTGCTGCGCAATTTATGCGGTGCAGGGTACCGTCTTTGCCCTTAAGATTCACCCCTGCCCCGACCAGACCTATGAAGCGAAGCCGATGAACCGTAACGACTTGCGTCGCGTCGACCTGAACCTGCTGATCGTGTTCGAGACCTTGATGCACGAGCGCAGCGTCACCCGCGCCGCGGAAAAACTGTTCCTCGGCCAGCCGGCCATCAGTGCGGCGCTGTCGCGCCTGCGCAGCCTGTTCGACGACCCGCTGTTCGTGCGTACCGGGCGCAGCATGGAGCCCTCGGCGCGGGCGGTGGAGATCTTCGCCCTGCTCTCCCCGGCGCTGGACTCCATCTCCACGGCGGTAAGCCGCGCTGCCGACTTCGACCCGGCCACCAGCACGGCGGTGTTTCGCATCGGCCTCTCCGACGACGCCGAGTTCGCCTTGCTGCCGCAACTGCTCAAACGTGTGCGCGCCGAGGCGCCGGGCATCGTGCTGGTGGTGCGCCGGGTCAACTACCTGCTGATGCCCTCGCTGCTGGCGTCGGGTGAAATCTCGGTGGGCGTGAGCTGGACCAGCGACCTGCCGGCCAACGCCAAGCGCAAGGTGCTGCGTCGCAGCAGGCCCAAGGTGCTGCGTGCCGACAGCAAGCCGGGCAGCCTCAGCCTGGATGAATTCTGCGCACGCCCGCATGCCCTGGTGTCGTTTGCCGGCGACCTGAGCGGGTTCATGGACGAGATTCTCGAGAAGCTGGGGCGCAAGCGCCATGTGGTGCTGGCCGTGCCGCAGTTCAACGGCCTGGGCAGCCTGCTGACCGGCACCGACATCCTCGCCACGGTGCCGGACTACACCGCCGAGCAGCTGACCGCCGCCGGCGGCCTGCGCGCCGAAGACCCGCCGCTGGAGGTGCAGAGCTTCGAGCTGCATATGGCGTGGCGCGGGTCGCAGGACAATGATCCGGGGGAGCGGTGGTTGCGGTCGCGGATTCAGATGTTCTTCGGGGACCCCGATAGCCTCTGACCGAGTTCCACTGAGAACCAATAATGCTTCAAAAACATAGACTTAGAGCAAATCATCGTCCGTTTCCGTCCATCGGAATCCACTCAATTCCAGCTTGACTGGGGGTATCTTTGGGGGACACCAAGCCCAAACTGAAAAAGATACCCCCACACCATGTCCCCCGAAAAACCGCCACCCTTCCGCCAGAAACTCAGCGATGCATTCATTCGGTCGTTGACCACATCAGGCAAGTACGCCGATGGCGACGTGCCGGGTCTCTATCTACAAGTGCGTGCCTCGCTCAAGCCTGGCAAATCTCCCTCCCGGCACTGGCGACTGAAGTACCGTCTTCGCGGCAAGGAAAACGTGTTCGTGATCGGCAGGTATCCGGATGTGGGCTTGAAAGAAGCCCGCGAGCTCGCCCGGGCAGCGCGCAATAGCGTGGCCAATCACATCGACCCACTCAAAGCCAAAAAAGCCAAGATTGAGGCGCAATGGCTAAATGAGTCACGTACGTTCGCCTACGTCGCTGAGGAGTGGATGAAGTTCAAATCCGCCGACCTGGTCAGCAAATCCGTCGCAGGATTTCGCGGCGCACTGCAGAACCACATTTTACCCGCTATCGGCGAGCGGCCCGTCAGCGAAATCAAACTCGAGCACATCACCGCGATCATTACCGAGTTGCGATACAAGCGAATCATGGCGATGGCGAGGCGTGTGCGGACGATCATTCGCTCCATCCTCGGCTTTGCCGAAGGACGTGGCTGGGTCGAGCGAAACGTGGCCCTGAGCAACACTGAAGAACTCAAGATCCGTCACGTGGTGACGAGCAACCCGGCCATTGAGCGGCCTGCTGATCTGGGCAAGTTTCTGCTGCGCCTCGATGACCTGAACCTTGGCAGCGTGGCCTATGCGATGCGCCTACTGGTGCTATTACCGGTTCGGCCGGGTGAGCTTGTGAAGATGCGCTGGGAGGATGTCGATCTGATCGGCGCCGATTGGCGATATGTGGTCAGCAAGACCAAACATCTGGACAAGAGCAAGCATATCGTGCCGCTCCCAGAGCAAGCGCTAGTCCTACTGCGCGAGCTGCACAAAGATCGGGTGGTTGATGATGCCGGTCACGGCTGGGTGTTCGGATCGCCTGTCTATCCAGGCCGGTCAATCGATGCGACGTCCATCCTCAAGTCGCTGCAAAAAGTCTGGCCTGAGTACGCAATCACCGCTCACGGCTTTCGGGCTACCTACCGCACGATCGCTCATGAGCATTTGGGCATCGATCCAATTGTACTGGAGCTGTCGCTATCGCACCGGATGCCAGGTGCGCTGGGAGCAGTTTACGCACGCGCTCAGCTCTTGAGTCAGCGCCGGGAAGCCGCGCAACTGTGGGCGAATTACTTAGATCAGCTTCGGAACAATACAAAGCTAGCGCTTGCAGATTAATCGCCGCCCCCTGAATTGAAGCCCAACGGTAACGGCCCCAGTCGTCTTTCTTCCCGTAACACGCCAAACGAATTTAGCGGAGTATGCGGGATTCGAACTCAACAGCACAGCTCCAAAAGTCAAAATTTTTACTGATAAAAATCAATATCTTATGAAAATAAGTTCGAATGCAGCGTAGTCATTCGAAGTGTATTTCCACTCCCGACCACCGGCATCCAAAAACCGACGCCCGGCCGCTCTAGAGCAGCCTATTTGGGGTAGTTTGAATACTGCCATAGTCTTCTAGCTTCCGCCCAGTTCCGCCTGTTTCCAGACTGCGGGTGGGGGACCAACTGGAGGACCGGTTTTATAGATCGGAGGCCACCACCATGCCCAAGCTCACCGCGAAACTCGTAGAAAATCTCAAGGATTATGGCAAGTACGATGATGGCGATGGCCTGCGCCTTGTCATTCGAAAGTCTGGAAAAGCTTGGGTGCTGCGTTACCAGCTTGCAGGCAAGCGCAAGGAAATCGGCTTGGGCCCCTACCCTCACTATGGGTTGAAGGAGGCACGCTCCCGCGCCGACATTCATCGAGCATTGATCCGTGAGGGTATCGACCCTTTGACACATAAGGCTGATGCACTCAAGCAAGCTGAAGCTGCGCTGATTGCCCGGGAGAAGAATCTTGAAAACACCTTCCGCGCTTGCGCAGTGGACTACATCGAAGCCCATAGAGCGGGCTGGAAAAACGCAAAACACGCGCAACAATGGGTCAACACCCTCACTACTTACGCATTCCCCTTTATCGGAGAAAAGCCAGTCGACGAAGTTGAAACAGACGATATCCTGAAGATCCTTATTCCAATATGGACCGCTAAACCTGAGACGGCGGCCAGGGTCAGAAACCGGCTGGAGCTAGTTCTCGATGCCGCCAAAGCACGCCGGCTGCGGACGGGTGAAAATTCCGCTCGCTGGCGAGGTCATCTAGACAAACTTCTTCCTAGAAGAAGGCTGGCAGACCGTGGCAACCATTCCGCTCTACCTTGGCCGCAATTACCGGAATTCATGGCAGAACTTGAGCATTCCACTGACCTAAGTTCAACTGCAGTGAAGCTAACCGTGTTGTGCGCACTGCGCACAAGCGAAGTGATAGGCGGGCACTGGGAAGAAATTGATCTGGACGAAGAAATTTGGACTATTCCGGCCGCCCGAATGAAAGCTGGGCGCCAGCATCGAGTACCGTTATCCGAAGCCGCCATTCGTACACTCAGATGTCTGAAGGCGGAAAGCAAAAGCGGATTGATTTTCCCGGGTCGAAGCGTTGATCGACCGCTCTCGAACATGGCAATGCTACAAAAAATACGCGGTATGGATGAGAAATCCTTAGCCAACAACGGGCCAGGCTGGCGCAACGAAGCCGGTGAAGTCATCACCATGCATGGCTTCCGATCAAGCTTTAGAGACTGGGCCGCCGAGACAACCAACTTTGCCAACATCGTCCCAGAAATGGCTTTGGCGCATAAAATCACTAATGCGGCTGAAGCAGCGTATCGAAGAGGCGATCTGCTGGAAAAACGGAAACAGCTGATGGAGGAATGGGCTCGCTATGCACTGTCAGGCTGCAAAACAACCTGACAGAATTTAGGTGCTGGCTGAAGGAATTTCATAATGGCAACGAGACTCACATCCGCCTTCCGAGCCGTTGAAATTCAAGGCTTCTCAGCAATCCCTGAAACATGGATAGCCTTGATTCGACAATGGCCCCTTACTTTTTAGGTGCATTTAAGCGCTGGCTTGCCCGCACCTGCTCCAACAGCTGATCCACACCGCCCATCAGGAAGCAGAGTGATGCCTCGTCGACCAATCTGCCTTCGCTAATCTTACCGCCCGAACTGCCAATCACAATCTGCGGATACTGCACCAGCCGAGCCTGGATAGCCCACAATGTTTCATTCAACTGCTGATGTGCCC
>NZ_JAFKEC010000106.1 GCF_017848315.1 Pseudomonas palmensis | reverse complement strand
GCCATGCAGCGCCGCTCTCGAGGATCACGCGCTCGACCGATGCAGTAACAGGCAACTCCAGGTGCGCCTGGGTCAGCAGCAGCTTGATGCCGCTGTCCTCGATCATGTAGGCCAGACGATCCTGCGGGTACTCCGGGTCCAGCGGCACATAGGCGCCGCCGGCCTTGAGAATGCCCAGCACGCCGACCACCATCTCCAGGCTGCGCTCCACCGCCAGGCCGACCAGTACATCCGGCCCCACGCCCTGTTCGCGCAACTTGTGCGCCAGCTGGTTGGCACGCTGGTCGAGCGCGGCATAGCTGAGCGACTGCTCGCCGAAGGCCACCGCGATGGCCTGCGGGGTCCTGTTCGCCTGCGCCGCGATGTGCTGGTGAATGCACGGCCCGGGCGCGTGCTCCGCCTCGACCGGGTTCCACGCCTGCACGATGCGCGCCTGCTCCTGGCCATCCAGCAACGCCAGTTCGGCAATGCGCTGCCCGGCCTGCCGCACGATACCTTGCAACAACTGGGTGAAATGCCGGGCGATCTGTTCCACGCCCGCCCTGCTGAATTGCGCCTGATCGTAGGCATACTGCACCGACAGCTGCGCGCCCAGGCCGATGATCAAGGTCAGTGGGAAGTTGGTCTGCTCGTGGTTCCGGGTGTCGAAGAACCTGAGCCCCGCCGGCGCCCCTTGTTGCAGCGCCTCGGCCACCGGATAGTTCTCGAACACCAGCAAGGTGTCGAACAACCCCTCGCCGCCCGAGCCTGCCAGACGCTGGATCTCGCTCAACGGGCTGTGCTCATGCTCGCGCAGCAACAGGTTCTGTGCCTGCAACTGCTCCAGCCAGGCCCCTACGGCCTGTTCGGGCGAAGGGCTGGCGACCACCGGCAGGGTGTTGATGAACAGCCCCAGTTGCTCCTCCACCCCGGCCAGCTCGGCCGGGCGCCCCG
Source organism: Pseudomonas palmensis (assembly GCF_017848315.1). Lineage (GTDB taxonomy): Bacteria > Pseudomonadota > Gammaproteobacteria > Pseudomonadales > Pseudomonadaceae > Aquipseudomonas > Aquipseudomonas palmensis. The sequence continues at coordinate 5,825 of NZ_JAFKEC010000106.1, read as the reverse complement.
ACACGGTGGCGCCGAAGCTGACGCAGGCCTGTCCGCTGTAGCGTTGCAGCAGCAACAGCCAGGCGGCCTGCATTACCGTATTGACCGTTACCCGCTGCTGGCGGGCGAACTCGCCCAACGCCTGGGTGGCCTGCACATCCAGCAACTGGAAATGGTTGGCATGGCCCTGCCCCAACTGCGCCTTGTCACTGCGCAGCGCCTGCACCAGGCGCGTCGGCTCGGTGAGGTCACGTACCTGCTGCTGCCAGAACGCCTCGGTGCGCGAGCTGTCCTGCTCGGACAGCCACTGGATGTAGTCGCGATAGCGTCCCACCGAGCGGGCGGGTGCCTGGCCGGCATAGCGCTGCAGCACTTCACCGAGCAACTGCGAATTGCTCCAGCCATCCAGCAGGATGTGGTGGCTCGTGTAGACAAGGTGATGGCGCTCGTTTCCGGTACGGATCACTGCCAGACGCAGCAGCGCCTGGTGCTGCAGGTCGAAGCCGCGTTGCAGATCGGCCTCGGCCCAGCTGTCCAGTTGTGCCTGCAGGTCAGGCCGGGCTCGCCAGTCCAGTTCGACGAACGGCAGTTCGAGCTGCTTGCGAATCACCTGCACGGGCTGTTCGAAGCCGGTCACGAAACTGGCGCGAAGCACCTCATGCCGGGCCATGGCGTCTTGCCAGGCCTGCCGGAAACGCTCGACATCCAGCCCCTCCACGTCCACCCGCATCTGGTTGATGTAGTGGCCGCTGCCCTGCTCGTACAGAGAATGGAACAGCATGCCCTGCTGCATCGGCGACAGCGGATAGATGTCGTCGATCTCGCTGGCGGCAATCGGCAGGCTGTCCAGCTGCACCTGGGTCAGCCTGGCCAGCGGGAAATCCGAAGGCGTCACGCCAACGCTGCCTGGGTGCACACAATGGGCAACCAGCACCTTGAGCTCTTCGGCGTAGGCCTGGGCCAGGGCCTGGATGGTCGGCGCGTCGAACATCTGACGGCTGAAGCTCCAGCCCAGCTTCAGTTCGCCGCCATACACCTGGCCGTTGATCGACAACCAGTTGCCCAGTGGTGCCTGCGGGCTCTGGGTGGCGCCGGCAGACTCGCGGGCCGGGGTGAAGAAACCGCCCTCCCCCTGCTCGTCGGCAAAGCTGGCGTCGAACTGGCCCAGGTAGTTGAAGGTGATGCGCGGTAGCGGCAGCGCGGCCAGGGCTTCACGGGCCTGCGCGTCGCCCAGGTAGCGCAGTGCGCCGAAACCGATGCCCTTGTCAGGCACCGCGCGCAGTTGCTCCTTGATGCGCTTGATCGAGCCGTCGAGGCTGTCGACGGGGCTGAGCCTGACCGGGAACATGCTGGTGAACCAGCCCACGGTACGGGTCAGGTCGATAGTGTCGAACAGCGCCTCGCGGCCGTGGCCTTCGAGCTGGATCAGCACCTCGTCGCGCCCGGTCCAACGCGCGATCACCCGCGCCAGGGCGGTCAGCAGCAGGTCGTTGACCTGGGTGCGGTAGGCCGCCGGAGCCTGCTGCAGCAACTGGCGGGTGGTGACGGCGTCCAGGTGCGTCTGCACCTCGATACCATGCACGCTTTGCAGCGACCCCTGCGGATTGTCGCAGGGCAGCTCGGCACTGGCGCCCGCCAGTTCGCTGCTCCAGTAGGCCAGTTCACCTTGCAGGTCGGCCGCGTGCGCCTGCAGGCGCTGCGCCCAGGCCTGGGTCGAGCTGGTCTTGGGTGGCAGGTTCACCACCTGGCCGGCGGCCAGTTGGGTGTAGGCGCTCTGCAGGTCTTCGAGCAGAATGCGCCACGACACGCCATCCACCACCAGGTGGTGGATGGCCAGCAACAGGCGCTGGCTGCCATCGGGCAGCGTCGCGAGTACCGCGCGCAGCAGCTCGCCGCGCTCAAGATCAAGGCTGCGCTGGGCCGTTTCACACAGCCCCTGCAAGGCCTCGGCGTCGGCCACCGGCTGCGTCCACAGCAGCTCGCGCACACCGCCAGGGGCGCCATACTCTGCCGCCCACGCGCCATCGGCCTGCCGGGTGTAGCGCAGGCGCAGGGCATCGTGATGGGTCAGCAACGCTTGCAGGGCCTGATCCAGCACGGGCGCCTTCAGCGCCTGACCGGGCCTGAGCAGCAGCGCCTGGTTCCAGTGGTGCTGTTCGGGTATTGCCTCGTCAAAAAAGTACTGGTGCACCGGCAGCAGCAACGCCTGACCCTGCATCGGCCCCTGGTTGATCTGTTGTGCCTGTTCGCCCAGCCGGGCCACCGAAGCCAGGCCCTGCACAGTCTGGTGCTGGAACAGCGCCTTGGGGGTGAAGTGGATACCGGCCTGGCGCGCGCGGCTGACCACCTGGATCGAGATGATCGAGTCGCCGCCCAGTTCGAAGAAGTTGTCGGTCAGGCCCACCTTCTCCAGCTTGAGCACGCCGGCCCAGATCGCCGCGATGCGTTGTTCGAGCTCGCTCTGCGGTGCCACATAGGCCTGCTGCAACTGGCTCGCATCGGGCTCGGGCAGTGCCTTGCGGTCGAGCTTGCCATTGGCGGTGAGCGGCAGGGCCTGCAGGTACATCAGGTGCGCCGGCACCATGTAGTCCGGCAGCGCTGCTTTCAGGTGCTCGCGCAGGTCGTTGCGCAGACGCTTCTGCGCTTCGTCGTCGGGCAGCGAAGGCGCGTCGAGCACCAGGTAGGCCACCAGTTGTCGACCGCTGGCGGCTGGCACATCGATCACTACTGCCTCGCGGATCGCCGGGTGGGCCTGCAACCTGGCCTCGATCTCGCCCAGCTCGATACGGAAGCCACGGATCTTCACCTGATGATCGATACGCCCCACGTACTCGATCACCCCGTCCTCGCGGTAGCGCGCCAGGTCACCGGTACGGTACAGCCGCCCGCCACCCTGCACGCTGGTGTCGAACGGGTCGGGCAGGAATTTTTCCGCAGTCAGTGCGGCGCGCCCGGCATAGCCACGGGCCAGTCCGGCACCTGCCAGGCACAGCTCGCCGGCAGCGCCCACCGGCACCGTGCCGCCCGCACCGTCGAGCAGGTAGACCCGGCTGTTGCTGACCGGCCGGCCGATGTTGGCGCGGCCCTGCGCTGTCCTGAGCGTGAAGGTCGAGTAGGTGGTGTCTTCGGAGGGGCCATACAGGTCGTAGACCTTTTCCACCCCGCCGGCCTGATACAACTGGTCGACCAGCGACTGCTTCAACGCCTCGCCGGCCAGGTTGATCATGCGCACGCTGCTAGGCAGCTGCCCGGCATCGTGCAGCGCCTTGATTGCCGAAGGTACCGTATTGATAAGACTCACCTGGTCGCGGGCAGCCAGGGTGGGCAATTCCAGCGCGTTATTGGCCACAATTGCGTAGCCGCCGCACGAGAGCGTGACGAAAATCTCCCACACCGAGAGGTCGAAACACACCGAGGTGGATGCCAGCACCCCGTGCAGATCACCGGGGCTGTACACCGACTGCGCCCAGGCGATCAAAGCCACGGTATTGCGGTGCTCGATCAGGACGCCCTTGGGCTGTCCGGTGGAGCCGGAGGTATAGATGCTGTAGGCCAGGTTGCCCGGTGCGGTCAGGTTCGGCAGGTCAGCGTCGGGGCAGTCATCCAGCACCAGTTGGTCGAGCAGTACGGCCTGGGCAAGCAGGCCTTCGGGCAGGCGTGGCAACAGGCTCGACTGCGACAGCAACAGCAAGGCCCGACTGTCATTGATCATGTAGGCCAGACGTTCCTGCGGGTACTCCGGGTCCAGCGGCACATAGGCACCCCCTGCCTTGAGCACCGCCAGCAGACCCACCACCAGCTCGGGGCTGCGCTCAAGCGCCACCCCCACCATCACCTCGGGCCCCACACCCAGCTCGCGCAATCTGTGCGCCAGCTGGTTGGCACGCCGGTTGAGCTGCTGGTAGGTCAGTACCTGCTCACCATGCACCAATGCGGTGGCATGCGGGGTGCTGGCCACCTGTGCCTCGACCAGCTGGTGCACGCAACAATCGACAGGATATGCCGCCTCGGTACGGTTCCAGTCGCCCAGCACCTGCTGGCGCTGCCGGGGGTCCAGCAGGGGCAGCTCGGCAATGCGTCGTTCAGGCTGATCGGCAATACCCTGCAGCAGGTTGTGCCAGTGCCCCAGCATCCGCTCGATGGTACTGCGTTCGAACAGGTCGGTGGCATAGGTCAGCGTCGCCGCGATACCCGAGGCGTGCTCGACCGTGTTCAGCGACAGGTCGAACTGGGCACTGCTTTCCTCCCAGGCCAGCACCTCCACGGTCAGGTCCGACAGCAGGCGGGTCTGCTGCCGGGAGGTGGCCTGGTGATTGAACATCACCTGGAACAGCGGGCTGTGACTGAGGCTGCGCTCGGACTCCAGTGCATCCACCAGTTGTTCGAACGGCAGGTCCTGATGGGCCTGCGCCTCGATTGCAGCCTGCTTGACCTGTTGCAACAGCGCCAGGAAGGTCGTGTGCAGGTCGAAATCGGCCTTCATCACCTGGGTGTTCACGAAGAAGCCGATCAGGGCCTCGGTTTCGGCGCGGTTGCGGTTGGCGATGGGCACGCCCACGCGGATATCGTGCTGGCCCGAATAGCGCTGCAGCAGGCACTGGAAGCTGGCCAGCAACAGCATGAACAAGGTCACGCCCTGCTGCTGGGCCAGCACCTTGAGGCGCTGGGCCAGCTCGCCGGGCAGTTCCAGCCCAAGGTTGGCACCGGCATCGCGCTGTACCGCAGGCCGCGGGTGATCGGTGGGCAGCTCCAGCACCGGCTGGTCGCCGCCCAGTCTGGCCTGCCAGTAGGCGAGCTGGCGCTCCTGCTCGCCGGCCTCCATCCAGTCGCGCTGCCAGATCGCGTAATCGGCGTACTGGATCGGCAGTGCCGGCCGCTGTGCCGACTGCCCACGACGGCTGGCTTCATAACCCTGGATCAATTCATCGACGATGATCGGCATCGACCAACCATCCGCAATACTGTGGTGCAGCGTCAGCACCAGCGCATGCTCGCGCGAAGCCAGACGCAGCAGCTTCACGCGCAGCAGCGGCCCCTTTTCGAGATCGAAGGGCCGTTGGGTTTCCTCCTCTACCTGGCGCTTGAGCAGTGGCTCCAGGTCAACGCCCGGTGCGTGGTCCAGAGCCTGGGCCTGCAACGAAAAGGCAGTGGCCGGTGCAATCAGTTGAACGGCATGATCGCCGTCCTGCTGGAAAGTGGTGCGCAGGATCTCGTGACGATCGATCATCGCCTGGAAGCTCGAACGCAAGGCCTCCAGGTCCAGGTCGCCCTTCAGACGCAGGGCGACCGGAACGTTGTAGGCGGTGCTTTCGGGCTCCAGTTGCCACAGGAACCATTGACGCTGCTGGGCATACGAGAGCACTGCAGGCTCCCCCGCTCCCCTCGGGGAGATGGGGGCGACGCCGTAAAGATTCACGCCTTGACGCTTGAGCAGCGTGGCCAGCGCCTTGCGCTCTTTGGGAGACAGCGATTTTACGGAATCGAGCAACGCCTGCATTGGAATACCCCTTAAGAAATCAGCTCATCAAGTTCCTCCGTAGTTAGACGTTTGAGTGCCTCCAGGGATTTAGCCAATTGCGCCTGAAGTGGATCAATTCCAAGGTTTTTTTCCTCGAGGCTGCGCACGAACTCCCCCAGCTCGGGGTATTCGAACAGGTCCTTGAGTGCCGCCTCGATGCCCAGCACTTCGCGCAGCCGCACCATCACCTGGGTTGCCAGTAGCGAGTGCCCGCCCAGCTCGAAGAAGTTGTCGGTCAGGCCCACCTGCTCCACCTGCAGCACCTGCGCCCAGATCGCCGCCACCTGCTGCTCGCGCTCGCTGTGGGGCGCCACATAGGCCTGCTGCA
>NZ_JAFKEC010000105.1 GCF_017848315.1 Pseudomonas palmensis | reverse complement strand
ATCGCCCACTACCCGCCCTGCCCGACGTCAGCCGCCCGGCCCAGCGCCCTGTGGATATCTCGCAATGGGACCAGGTGTTCGAGCTGGTGCGCAGCGTGCCGCGCAAGGACGTGGTGCAACTGGGCCGCGGCATGCCCGATGTCGGCAGCCCCACCCTCAAGCCGTTGCTGCGCAGCCTGGCGCAACTGAGCCGGCGCCAGGACATGCCCGGCCTGTACTACGACACCGTCGCCGGCACCGAAGCCCTGCGCGAGCAGGTGGCGCGGCTGATGCTCGATTCGGGCTGCAGCCTGAGCACGGCAGACCTGGTGATCACCACCGGCTGCCAGGAAGCCCTGTCGATCAGCGTGCGCGCGGTGTGCCAGCCGGGCGACATCGTCGCGGTCGAATCACCGAGCTTTCACGGCGCCATGCAGACCCTCAAGGGCCTGGGCATGAAAGCGTTGGAGATCCCCACCGACCCGCTCACCGGCATCAGCCTCGAAGCCCTGGAACTGGCCCTGGAACAGTGGCCGATCAAGCTGATCCAGCTGACCCCCAGCTGCAACAATCCATTGGGCTACATCATGCCCGAGGCGCGCAAACGCGCCCTGCTGACCCTGGCCCAGCGCTTCGACGTGGCGATCCTGGAGGACGACGTGTATGGCGACCTGGCCTACACCTACCCGCGCCCACGCACCATCAAGTCGTTCGACGACGACGGCCGCGTGCTGCTGTGCAGCTCGTTCTCCAAGACCCTTGCACCCGGCCTGCGGGTGGGCTGGGTGGCGCCGGGGCGCTACCTGGAGCGGGTGATTCACATGAAGTACATCAGCACCGGCTACACCGCTACCCAGCCGCAGCTGGCGATTGCCGACTTCATCGAGGGCGGCCACTACCAGCCGCACCTGCGCCGTGTGCGCGGCCAGTACCAGCGCGCCCGCGATCAGATGATCGACTGGGTGAGCCGCTACTTCCCCGCCGGCACCCGCGCCAGCCGGCCCCAGGGCGGCTTCGTGCTGTGGGTGGAACTGCCGGAAAGTTTCGACACCTTGCGCCTGAACCGGGCTTTACTTGAGCAAGGTGTGCAGATTGCGGTGGGCAGCATCTTTTCGGCGTCGGGCAAGTTCCGCAACTGCCTGCGCATGAACTTTGCCGCCCGCGCCACTGCCGAAATCGAAGCGGCCGTGCGCAAGGTCGGCGAAACCGCCATTCGTCTACTGGCCGAGGATGAGCGCGGCGGGTAACGTTGCGCCGCCCCGCGTGGTCCAACCCCCAACTGCCTTCCTGCTCAAGGACATGCCCCTTTGACCAAACCCAGGGCCTTCGCGCTGTTACTGATGCTGGCGCTCACCCTTGCCGGGTGCGCCACCTCCAGCACGCCCCGTACCGTGACCCAGGCCCTGCCCGCCAGCGACTCGGCCTTTGGCCGTTCGGTGCAGCGCCAGGCCAGCGCCCATGAGGGGCGGTCCGGCTTTCGCCTGCTGCCCAACAGCACCGAGGCGTTCCACGCCCGCGCCGAGCTGATCCGTAACGCCCAGAGCAGCATCGACCTGCAGTACTACATCGTGCATGACGGGCTCAGCACGCGCGCGCTGGTACACGAACTGCTGCAGGCTGCCGACCGCGGCGTGCGCGTGCGCATCCTGCTCGACGACACCACCAGCGACGGCCTGGACGAGGTCATCGCCACCCTGGCGGCGCACCCGAAGGTACAGATTCGCGTGTTCAACCCGCTGCACCTGGGGCGCAGCACCGGCGTGACCCGTGCCCTGGGCAGGCTGTTCAACCTGTCGCTGCAGCACCGGCGCATGCACAACAAGCTGTGGCTGGTGGACAACAGCATGGCCATCGTCGGCGGGCGCAACCTGGGTGACGAATACTTCGACGCCGAGCCCAACCTGAACTTCACCGACATCGACATGCTGGGCGTGGGGCCGGTGGCCGAACAGCTGGGGCACAGCTTCGACCAGTACTGGAACAGCGCCCTGAGCCGACCGATTGGCGACTTCATGTTCAGCACCCCGAACGCCGACGACCTGCGTGTGAGCCGCGAGCGCCTGGAGGCTTCGCTGAGCGAGGCCAGGGTAAAGCGCAAGGCACTGTACGACCGCCTGATGGCCTACAAGACCCACCCGCGCCTGGATTCCTGGCGCAACGAGTTGATCTGGGCACACAACCAGGCGCTGTGGGATGCGCCAAGCAAGGTGCTGGCCCAGGCCGAGCCAGACCCGCGGTTGCTGCTGACCCAGCAGTTGGCGCCCGACCTGAACGACGTGCACCATGAGCTGATCCTGGTATCGGCCTACTTCGTACCTGGCGAGACCGGCCTGCTGTACCTGACCAGCCATGCCGACGCCGGGGTGTCGGTGAGCCTGCTGACCAACTCGCTGGAGGCCACCGACGTGCCGGCGGTACACGGCGGCTATGCGCCGTACCGCAAGGCGCTGCTGGAACACGGGGTAAAACTGTACGAACTGCGCCGCCAGCCCGGCGACCCCAGCAGCGGGCGTATCCATCACTTCGGCAGTGCATCGGACTCGAGCCTGCACAGCAAGGCGATCGTGTTCGATCGGCAGAAGACCTTCATCGGCTCGTTCAACTTCGACCCGCGCTCGGTGCTGTGGAACACCGAGGTCGGCGTGCTGGTGGACAGCCCGCAACTGGCCGAGTACACCCGCGACCTGGCACTGCAGGGCATGGCCCCGGCGCTAAGCTACGAGCCGCGGCTGGTCGACGGCAAGCTGGTGTGGGTGACCGAGGACAATGGGCAGTTGCACACGTTGACGACAGAGCCAGGCGGACTGTGGCGACGATTCAATGCGTGGGTGAGCAAGGCGGTGGGGTTGGAGAGGATGTTGTAGGGTGAAATCTCCATGCTGTCGAACGCAGGTCGATGCTGCGCGAGCCGATCTGCGTGGAGTTAGCTCGTCAAGGGGTACCAGTGAGACCATGCCGCACGCTCTCGACACGAACCAAATCACAAGTAAATTTCAGTCGACTATTATCAACGCAGCGTATCTTTATAGCGACGGCCTCATCCACGACATCAAACGAAATTTCACAAATAACATTCTCATAGCCCCACTCGCTAAAATCGATACATTTACTCCCTATAAATGATAGTTCAATATAGACCGCATCATAATTTCTTGGCCACTTCACAGGGCTATTCTCAGGCTTTTCTCGAGTAACCAGCTTAATAGATAACCTTGGTTCATCCCGCCTGAAATTAACCTCTGTAATATCTGACCCTAGAAAATTTGGCATCCCTCCATATATCGTAGTCAATGCTTGCGGATTCATAACGTTAGGAAAATTCATTTACTTCTTATTCCGGCAAAAAAAATAGTAGTGTTGTACCATCGCCTCAACAGATACCGGATTCGCTCTGGAGTCAGTGCAGCTTGCTTGCGGCATTGGATGCCTGGAACGGCTGCCTTACCCGATTATTCTTACATGCAAATTCTTGTAGAAGTCCCAATGAATTACTAATTTTCTGTCAACCGACAAAAATAATGTATCAACAAAATCCAGTTCATCCACAAAGTCTAGCCACTCGTAAATACCTGTTTTCAACAAGGGGATTGCATTATCCATATGCATAACAAAAAAATCATGGAATGACTGAAAACCTATAGCTTCCAAAATTGAAATTAGTTCTCTTTTAAGATCGCTTCGCGAAACACTTTCATATGTTGTTTTGTTTTCTACACGATTCCAGTCAATGGAGGAACAGCTAATGGGGAAGTTGTCATTTATAACTTTAAAAACATCTACCTCTTCGTGATCGCTACATGCATGCAACTCGATAAACTCTTGACATTTTTTTGAGAAACCCATGGATTAAATCTCTTTACTATTTTGGTCACGGTTTTTCCTGAAGCATCAAAGCAAATGGTTCGCACATTTTTCTTTCTATTGAACGCATTGATGTGAGATTTATGTCTTTCATCATATTCCACCCGAAAACCTCGATACTCTCCACGAACTACTCTTCCGTTAAACGGTTGCGATCCAAATTTTGCTGGGTTCGGAACGCTACCTTTAGCTGTGATATGCGTGAAGCTAAGGGCATCATTCATTGCCTGATTGTAATCATCGTATATTTCATCACACTGTAGTTTTTCTTTTTTATTTTCTTGATCAGTGCATAAATTACATTTTTTCGTCAAGCCAAGTGGATCAACCCAATGTATTGGGATGGGTGCGTATTGATATACGTTCAAACCGCCTGAAAACCCGATCGGGTCCTGCCCAATAAACCGCCCAACCCTCGGATCATAGTACCGATACCGGTTGTAGTGCAGCGCAGTCTCACGGTCGTGATACTGCCCCTGAAACCGTATCGGATTGCTCAGCCCGATCTGCCTCGCCCAAGCCGACCGCTCCTCATGCACCTCCCCCCCACGCCTTGTACTGCCCCGCCCACGCCATTTCGCCATTGTGGTCGGTCAGCTCCATTGGCGTGCCCAGGTGATCGCACTGGTATCACGCAATCGCATCAAACGCCTGCGGCTGCATGTGCGTTTGCCACAACGGGTCCTGGTCGAAGTCGTAACTGCGCTGGCTCCAGTCCGGCTGCTTGTGCAGCCGCACCGGCCCCCTGCGCAGGGCCTGGGCCACCGGCACAAAGCTGCCCGGCTCATACAGGTAATGCACCGTACGGCCCGTATCGCCTTCATCACGCGGCGGGGAGCTTTCCCACGCCAGTGTGTCGCCGTCCCAGCCAAACAGCGTGAAGCCACAGTCCAGCGCACGCTGGCGCTTGGCCCGTTCAAGCTGATTCCAGCCCGTGCCGGCCTGCGAATTGTAAAATATTCAAGCACAAACTAACCGCACATTAGGTAAACTGAAAAGTCATCACGCCTTGCACGCTAGGCCGCGATTTCTCACTAAATCCTTCGTTTAAAAACACATAAACTACTCCGCCAGAGAAAATACCGACATCGTCTGGAAAAGCGATATCAAAATCATCTCCATTCAACATTATTCGGCACTCTGCACCTGCCACTGACTCCTCGTCCTGTAACCAAGACACAACACCACAGACTCTTGAGCTGAAATTGTTAGAAGAATCACACTCTATGTCATTTTCAATTAAGACCTTGCACGGAGACGATGCAAACTCCTTATACTCATTCCTTTCACCCCCATCGTTATCATGATAAATTACTACTGAACAATTTTCTCTTTCAGCCGTCAATTCTTCCCAGTGAAGAAATGTATCCTCTCGATAGTATGGCGAAAACAATGATATCCACCCTTGAGCGCCAAGCTCCACCCATTCGGCCGGCATTGTCAAAAGGTGAAGCAGTGGATGCCCATGCTTGTCGACCGGCCATTCTATATCTTGCGTCAATAGGCATCCGCCTGCCATGTGAGGTTCAGTTAATCTGGCCACGGTCGCGTTGACTTTCAAATTTTTCAAATAACTCTCCCAATTAGCAACAACAGCTGTTTTGTAAGAACGCATTCGATTTTTTTCGCAAACGTTTTGCCTGAGCTGCACTCATTCCAGATTTTCTAAGCGCCCCCTGCCACACATCCATCTGACGCTTAGTTGGCTTACCATTCTCACCAAGCTCAAACTCATTTTTCCCGTTAGTGCCCAAGTGCACCTTGGAAAGGGCAGCTTCTTGTCTATGTACATTGACATGCTGAGTTCTCGTCAATGCAATAGACGGGTTGCCTTCCATTCTCCCGCCGCCCTTGCAACCCATCTGTTCTAGGGCCTTATTTCTCACCAATTCATGTGCATCTAACTTATCGCCAGCGTTACCTGTGCCTGTGAGGTCTCCATATGTACCCAGTTGCCCAGTCGCTGCCAAGCCTAGTGGATCTGTCCACTCGACAGCGTTTGGTGCGTACATAAACAGGTTTAAGCCACCCGAGTAGCTAATCGGGTCCTGCCCAATAAACCGCCCCACCCCCGGATCATAGTACCGATACCGGTTGTAGTGCAGGCCAGTCTCACGGTCGTGATACTGCCCCTGAAACCGTAGCGGGTTACTCAGCCCTACCTGCCTCGCCCAAGCCGACCGCTCCTCACGCACCTCCCCCCACGCCTTGTACTGCCCCGCCCACGCCATCTCGCCATTATGGTCGGTCAGCTCCATCGGCGTGCCCAGGTGATCGCACTGGTACCACGCAAGCGCATCAAACGCCTGCGGCGGCATGTGCGTTTGCCACAGCGGGTCCTGGTCGAAGTCGTAACTGCGCTGGCTCCAGTCCGGCTGCTTGTGCAGCCGCACCGGCCCCCTGCGCAGGGCCTGGGCCACCGGCACAAAGCTGCCCGGCTCATACAGGTAATACACCGTACGGCCCGTATCGCCTTCATCACGCGGCGGGGAGCTTTCCCACGCCAGTGTGTCGCCGTCCCACCCAAACAGCGTGAAGCCACAGTCCAGCTCACGCTGGCGCTTGGCCCGTTCAAGTTGATTCCAGCCCGTGCCGGCCTGCGGCTTGTTCGAGTAATGCGCAACCGAGTGTTTGTGCAATCGCCGGCCGAGGGCGTCATAGCTGTACTCGACCTTGAGTTTGTCGTCGCTGTAGCTCTGCAGCCGGTCGAACAGGTCCCAGGTGAACTGCGCACGCACGCCGTTGTGCAGCCGTTCGGCGAGGTTGCCGCGCACGTCGTAGGTGTAATGGGTGCCGGCGTATTCGCGCAGCAGGTTGTCCATCAACCTGTTGCGTTTGGGGGCCTGGTCCAGAGGGCGGTTGAGCTGCTGCGTCTTCTCGTCCAGCAGGTTACCCGCCGGGTCGAAGGCGAATGTCTCCACCCCCAGGCGACTGCTGGCCTGCAACAGGCGACCGACAGGGTCGTACTGGTAGGCCAACTGACCACGTCGGCTGTCGTGAATGTCGGTGAGTTGCCCGGCGCCATCGTACTGGTACTGACGCTTGAGCAACGTGGACTTGCC
>NZ_JAFKEC010000104.1 GCF_017848315.1 Pseudomonas palmensis | reverse complement strand
GAGGGTGGGGGGGCAGTATGCCTGATGATCGGTGGGTGCAGGTTCAGCGAATGCTGTGCATTCGATCGCGGGGCAAGCCCGCTCCCACAGGTACAGCGCCTATTCAAAGAGTGCCGCAATCCCCGTGGGAGCGGGCTTGACCCGCGATCTGGCGCATAGCGCCAGCAAACCCTGGCACATCAATCGATCCCGCTCTGGGCAAACTCCTGGGCCAGAAAATCCAGCAGGTGCCGCACCGAAGGCAGCAGCCCGCGCCGTGAGGCAAACACCGCGTGCACCAGCCCGCATTGCGGTGCCCAGTGCGGGGTGGGCTGCACCAGCTCGCCACGGGCCAGCTCGTCGCGGATCACCACCAGTGGCAGGTGCACCACCCCCACGCCCGCCAGCGCCGCCTGGCGCAATACCACCAGGTCGTCGGTCACCAGCCGCGGCGTGTGCCGCAAGCTGGCCGTGGCGCCGTCCGGGCCATTGAGCTGCCATTGATAATCGCGCTGCGGGTTGCCCCAGTGCAGGCTCGGCAAGGCGGCCAGGTCGGCGGGCACGATGGGCCTGGGCAACGACGCCAGCAAGCCGGGCGTGGCCACCAGCAACTGCGTGCTGTTGGCCAGCACCTTCATCACCAGGTCGCTGCTCTCCAGCGGCGGCACCCGCACCCGCAGCGCAATGTCGATGCCTTCCTGGATCAGGTCCACATGGCGGTTGGTGCTCTCGATATGCAGCTGCACCAGCGGGCACTGCACCATGAAGCGCGACAGCATCGGCCCCACCCAGAAATCCAGCAGCGCCGTGGGGCAGCTCAGGCGCACTATGCCCTGGGGCTCGGCACGGTGGCGCTCGATCAGCTCGGCCGCACCCTCGGCCTCCACCAGCATGGCCACGCAATGGCGGTGGTAGGCCTGCCCGATGTCGGTTACCGAAAAATGCCGGGTGGAACGCTGGATCAGGCGCACCCCGAGGCGCTCCTCGAGCCCGGCCACCCGCCGGCTGAGTTTGGACTTGGGCATGTCCAGGGCACGGCCGGCGGCGGCAAAGCCACCGTGCTCGACCACCTGGGCGAAGTAGTACAGGTCATTGAGGTCTTCCACCACTGTTCTCCAAATGGAACGCTGAGGGCACTTTACGCTATCTACCGCCTTCAGCGTTGCGCCCTTATCGTTGGCTTCATGCACGAGAGGAGGTAGCTCATGAAAAAGATCCAAGGCGTCTACAGCAGCCCGCACCCGCATTGGGTGGGTGACGGCTTCCCGGTACGCAGCCTGTTCACCTACGACAACCTGGCCCAGCACATCAGCCCGTTCCTGCTGCTCGACTACGCCGGGCCCCATGCCTTCACCCCCACCAGCGCTCGTCGCGGCGTCGGCCAGCACCCGCACCGCGGTTTCGAAACGGTGACCATCGTCTACCAGGGCGAGCTGGAGCACCGCGATTCCACCGGTGCCGGTGGCCTGATCGGCCCGGGCGATGTGCAGTGGATGACGGCCGCAGGCGGCATCCTGCATGAAGAGTTCCATGCGCCGTCGTTCGCCCGCAGTGGCGGCACCCTGGAGATGGTGCAGTTGTGGGTCAACCTGCCGGCACGGCACAAGTCTGCCCCTGCCGGCTACCAGACCCTGCTGGCCGCCGACATCCCCAGCGTGGCGCTGCCCGGCGGTGCCGGCAGCCTGCGGGTGATCGCCGGTGACTACCACGGCCATCGCGGCCCGGCGCGCACCTTCACGCCGATGCAGGTGTGGGACATGCAGCTCAAGCCCGGCAAGCCCGTGCGGTTGCCTGCCCAGGCCGGTCACAGCAGCGCCCTGGTGGTGCTGCGCGGCCAGGTCACGGTCAATGGCGAGCGTTCGGTGGGCCCGGCACAACTGGTGCTGCTGGAGCGTGCCGGCGACGAAGTGCTGCTGCAGGCCGACAGCGAGGCGGCGGTGCTGTGGCTCAGCGGCGAGCCGCTGGATGAACCCATCGTCGGCTACGGCCCGTTCGTGATGAACAGCGATGCCGAGATCGAGGCGGCGTTCGCCGATTTTCGCGCCGGGCGCTTCGGCCAGATGACCAATGGCGGCGGCACTGTCACACGCGCCGACTAGGGTCTGTATGCAACTCACGTTTGTCCCAACTCCGGCGCCACGGCGCCGGACCACCCCTGCAAGGAGTATGACCATGAGTGTTCCCTACACCCGTCTGGACAAGAACAACGCCGCCGTGCTGCTGGTCGACCATCAGGCCGGGCTGCTCTCGCTGGTGCGTGACATCGAGCCGGACAAGTTCAAGAACAACGTGCTGGCGCTGGCCGACCTGGCCGAGTACTTCAAGCTGCCCACCATCCTCACCACCAGCTTTGAAAGCGGCCCCAACGGCCCGCTGGTGCCCGAGCTCAAGGCGCAGTTCCCTGACGCGCCGTACATCGCGCGCCCCGGCCAGATCAACGCCTGGGACAACGAAGACTTCGTCAAGGCGGTCAAGGCCACCGGCAAGAAGCAGCTGATCATCGCCGGTGTAGTTACCGAGGTGTGCGTGGCGTTCCCGGCGCTGTCGGCGATTGCCGAAGGCTTCGAGGTGTTCGTGATCACCGACGCCTCCGGCACCTTCAACCCGATCACCCGCGACGCCGCCTGGGACCGCATGTCGTCGGCCGGTGCGCAACTGATGACGTGGTTCGGCGCAGCCTGCGAACTGCACCGCGACTGGCGCAACGATGTCGAGGGGTTGGGCGCGCTGTTCTCCAACCACATCCCCGACTACCGCAACCTGATCACCAGCTACAACACCCTCACCGGCGCCAACCAGTAGCCCGCCTCACTGCGCGTCGCCGCGCCTGCCCCCGGTTTCATCGGCGGGCAGGTCGGTGGCGCGGTCTTCGCCGATCTCCCGGTACTCCTTGAGCAACTGCTTGAGCTGGCTGTTGTCCAGCTGGTCGAGGTTCATCAGCGCGTTGTGCGCCGCCTTGGTCGAGCGCAGCAGTTCGTCGAGCTTGATGTGCAGCACGTCGTTGTCGCGGTTCTGGGTGTTCTGGATGACGAACACCATCAGGAAGGTGACGATGGTGGTCGAGGTGTTGATGATCAGCTGCCAGGTGTCGTTGTAGTCGAACCACGGCCCGGTGACGGCCCAGACCACGATCAGTACCAGTGCGATGAGGAAGGTGCGCGAGCGACCGGCCTGTTTGGCCAGGCCCTGGGCGAAGCGTTCGAATTTCATGGCAGACTCTTGTGTGGGGATCTACTGGGTAGACCCTGCGGCGTTGCCGAAATTCTTTGTAACATCAGGGGAAGACGACATGGGGCAGGACCACGGGGCACCGACGCACCTGGTGCGGGTGATACCCACCGATTACGGCCAGTTCGTGCTGGAGCTGAACAATGGCGAGCACCGCTTGCTCAAGGGCCTGGTGCTGACCCGCGAGCTGGGCTGGAGCGAGCTTGCCAACCCACGCAAGGCGCGCCAGCGAACCTTCAGTGCCACCCAGCTCGGTTGGCCGGGTGGGCGTACGCTGGGGTTCGACTACCTGCTCGCGCAGGCACAGCCGATGAGCGAGCGCGAGCTGGGCTGGCAGTCGGTGGACTTCTCCCAGTGCAACCGCGCGCCCACCCCGGAGCACGACACCCACCACGTGTACTACGTGAGCCTCAAGCCCTTCGACCCGCGGCCATTCGGCCTGGGCGAGTCGATTCACGGCGGCCATGGCGAGCGGGGCGGCATGTTTTCCTTCGACCTGGCCGGGCTTGTGGCGTGGCCCAACTGGCGCGAACACTTCGAGCTGGCCGGCTGTGGCTGGGCCATTGCCCTGGTCGACGCCAACACCACGGATGCGCAGGCATTGCTGGACGTATTGATAGACGCCTGGTGCCAGCGTGAGGCCTGAGCTCAGCCCCGGGGCATCAGGCCCAGGCCATTGAGCAGCAGCGCCGCGACGAACAGGCTGACCCCGAACGCCGTGTGCGCCGCCAGGCTGCGCAGGCGTGCCACCTTGGGGTTGGGGGTGCGACGGGCCAGTACGCCAGCGCCCATGCCCGGCTGCAGAATGAAGAACGGCGCCACCAGCGTGCCGATACCGATCGCCAGCGCCGGCAGCAGGGTAGGGCTGTGGGCCCAGCCGATGCCGAAGATCGCCAGCAGCAGCCCGGCGTACAGCACCCCGATCACATAGTGCGTCGCCCAGCCCAGCAGGGCTTCGCCCGGTACGGGCGGCGCCTTGGCGATGCTGTCATGAGTGAACTGACCATGGCGCAGGTGCGCCACCCAGCGCCCGACCATCGGCCAGCTGGGCGTGGGGACCTTCAGCAGCCGCTTCTGTGTTTCGGCCCACAGGTCGGCCAGCGCCGTGCCCAGCAGCCCGATCAGGCTGGCACTGGCGATGAAGTGAAGCAGAGGGGACATGGCGTTGCTCCTGAATAAAACATTCAATGAATTGATTGAATGATTGGCGAATGATAGCTTCCTGTCAATGACCGACCTTCCTCAGCAACACTTCATCGATATCGCCGAGCTGGCCCGCACCCTGGGCCATGCGCATCGGCTGCACCTGCTCGAACACATCGCCCAGGGCGAGCGTGCGGTCGAGCGCCTGGCCGAACTGTGCGGGTTGTCCGTGGCCAACACCTCCCAGCACCTGCAGCACCTGCGTCGCGCGGGCGTGGTACAGACCCGCCGCGACGGCAAGCGCGTGCTGTACCGCCTGGGTGGTGGGCCAATCCTGGAGGTGCTGGCGGCACTGGGGCAGTTCGCCGAGCACAACCGCCTGGCGGTGCGCGAGCTGCTGGCCGACAGCATGAGTGCGCAGGAGCGCCTGGAGGCGATGTCGCGCGACGAACTGGTGCAGCGCCTGCACGAGCAGAGCATCACCCTGCTGGACGTGCGCTCCCACGAGGAATACGCCCTGGGGCACTTGCCGGGGGCGATCAGCATGCCACTGGACGAGCTGCAGCAGCGCCTGGCCGAACTGCCGCAGGACCAGGAGATCGTTGCCTACTGCCGTGGCCCCTGGTGCGTGCTGTCGAGTACCGCCACCGCGGCCTTGCGCGAGCACGGCTTCAAGGTGCGCCGGCTCGACAGCGGCCTGCCGGACTGGCAGGCGGCAGGGCTGCCGGTGGAGGCCTGAGCCTCTGCGGCGGCCCCTGGCGCTTTCGCGCGCGGGCCTGGCAGCGTTAACATCGACGGTCTGACTTTCCATAAAAACAATCAGGAAGCCTATGAACGCCCAAGCCTTACCCCTGCAAGACCTCGCCGCGCCAGAGGGCGTGTGCTACGGCTGCGGTACCTCGCACCCCAGCGGCCTGCACCTGAAAAGCCACTGGGCCGAGGACGGCAGCCACGTGCTGTGCCGGCACGAACCCGATGCCACCTTCACCGGCTGGCCGGGGCTGGTGTACGGCGGGTTGCTGGCGATGCTGGTGGACTGCCATTCGAACTGGACCGCCATGGCCTGGCACTACCGCGCCGAAGGCCGCGAGCCGGGCAGCCTGCCGCGCATCGACTGCGTCACCGGCAAGCTTTCGCTGACCTACCTCAAGCCCACCCCGATGGGCGTGGAGCTGGTGCTCAAGGCGTGGGTCGAGGGTGAGGTGGGGCGCAAGAGCCGGGTCATCTGCGAAGTCTGGGCCGGCGACGTGCTCACCGTGACGGCCGACTCGGTGTTCGTGCGCGTCGACACCGAACGCCTCAAGCAACAGGCCCACGCGACCGTGTAACCCCGGGGGCGATGGCCTTGGACATGTCCCTGGCCGTCGCCCCAGCCAACTCAGAACGGCATCGCCAGCGTCACCTGGCTGTACAGGTTGGTGCCATTGCCGCCCACCTGATTGCCCCCCGTGTTCTCGTCCTTTTTCGGCTGGTACAGCCCCACCAGCGGGCTGACGATCAGGTGCGGGCTGACTGCCCATTCCACGTACAGGTCCAGCTCGCGGGCACCGAGGTTCAGCGCGTTGCGTGTGTGCAGGGTATCGAAGTCGAAATACAGCGCGCCCAGGGTCAGGTTCTCCAGTGGCTTGGCAACCAGGCCCAGGTGATGCACCCCGGTATTGCTGTTGAACGGCCCCGCGTAGTTGGCCGCCACCTCACCCTGGAACCAGGTGCCGTAGCCGGTGCTCAGCCCGGTGAACAAGGCATCCCAGCCTTTGGAATAGCGGGTGTAGCGGTAGGTCAGGCTGGGTGCCCAGGGCAGCTCGGCGAAGGTGTAGCCGGCCTCGGCGTACCAGGCCTTTTCCGGGCCGGCCTGCTTGTCCTGCCAGGCGTACTCGAAGGCGAAGCTGGCGTTGTCGATACCGGCGTTGCCTTCGCCGCGCAGGCTGTAGGTGTCCATGCCGTCGCGTTGGCGCTGGAATTCGCTGGCCCATTGCTCGGTGACGCCCAGGCCGTGAATCCAGGTCAGCCCCAGGGTGCCGGCCGCGGTGGTGTAATCCAGGGTGCCGGCGGCCAGTTCGGTCTCGGCCTGGGCGCGGTTGTCGGACTTGAGCCACAGTGCGCTGGCATGCACCCCACGCTCGCCGCCCAGGCGCAGCACGGCGGTGCGGTCGAACGCGTGGCGCGCCGCCAGGTAATAGGCGCCGCCACGGTCCAGCGCGCCGTCGGCGGGGCCCTTGCCGAGGTTGGGGCCGTCGTCGTTGATCAGAAAGCCGCGGCCCAGCTTGACCACCTGACGGCCGAACGAGGCATCCACGCCATCCTTGCCCAGCAACGGGAACAGCTCGCCGGAGCGCCAGCCGAGGTAGGCGTCCTCCAGCTTGGTGGTGCGCTCGGTGCCGTCGGTGTTGCCGGCTGCGTCGCCATCGCCCCAGGTGGCGGAACTGACCCAGCTGAGTGCGCCGTAGGCACTGCCGTTGCCGGCCAGGCGCTGGTCGCCGCTGATTCCATACTTGATGAAGCCCTCGCGCCAGGTCGAGCCGCCGGGCGTGGCGTCGTAGTTCTTGCGGCTGTTGAACAGGCCGTACACCGCCAGGATGTCGGCATTCAGGTGGGACTCGTCATCGGCGTGGAGCTCGATGGCCTGGGCTGATGGCTGGGCCAGCAGCGCAGCCAGGCTGAGGGCGGCAAGCAGGTGAGGGTGCAGGTTCATGGTGGTGGGGTCCCCGGGTTGGCGTGAGTGGTGGCC
>NZ_JAFKEC010000103.1 GCF_017848315.1 Pseudomonas palmensis | reverse complement strand
CGTTGCAGGCGGCTGTGCACCACCGTCAGGCCCAGTTGTGCGGGGGCCTGCAGCAGCCAGGCGGTGGCGGCCTCGGCGGGGGCCTGGGCAAGATCGAGCTGCCAGCCGCCCTGCACCGCCTGAAGCTGGTAATGGCCGCCCAGCCCGGCGTGCTCCAGGCTCTGGCGCAGGGCCGGCGCCTGTTGCGCGGCGCCCGGCAGTGAGGGGGCGTGGGCGAGCAGGCCGTCGAGGGTCTGCGCCTGGCTGCGCAGCCTGGGCGTTTCGGCCTCCCAGTGGGCGATGCGCGCCAGTGCCGGCTGCACCAGCACCAGCCACCACAGCGTGGTGCCCAGCAGCAGTGCGGTCAGGGCCACGGCGCGGCGCTCGCGCGCACTCAGGCCGTGCCACCAGGGGCGCAGGCGGCGCAGGGGGTGCCGTGCCTTATTCAACATTGGCCACCTCCTCGCCCGTGGCGGTCGCCGGGCGCAGGGTCCAGCCGTGGTCGCTGCTGCTGGCCTCGATGCCCTGTGCCGCCAGCCGTGTTTGCCAGGCATTGTCAGCCGGGGGCCGTGCGGCGCCGGGCAGTGGCTGCAGGTCGAGCACGCCGTCGTGGTAGGTCAGTTGCTCGACTGCGCCGGCCAGAAACGGCATGGCGCTGCCGGCGGCCTGCAGCAGGTGGTTGAAGGGTGCGACCGCGCCGTTGTCGCCGGCGGCGAGCTGCTGGCGTACCTGTTGCAGCGGGTTGAGGATCACCTGCAACTGCGGGTAGGCAGCGCGTACCTGCTGGTGCATGTGCTGGCGCAGTTGCTGGCCGGTGTCGGCCAGCCGCGCGGCGTAGAGGTTCAGGCCCAGGGTCCAGATCATGGCGGCGCTGGCGCACAGGGCGAGTGCCCGTGGCCAGCCGTGCTGTTCGGCGGCAGGGGCGCGCAGGCCGCTGTGCAGGCTCGCCACCGGGCATGCGCCGGCCCTTGCCGGGGTCGGGTACAGGCCCCGGGGTTTGAGGCCGGCATTCGACAGCCACTGCGCCAGGCCCTGCAATGCCGCCTGCCCCAGCCATGCCACCGCCACCTTCCCGTCCGCTGCCCGGGGCCCGTGGGCGATATGCACGGCGCGCACATCGCCCAGTATCAGGCCCTGCGCCGCGCACTGCACCGCCGCCCCCAGGCGCGCCGCCGGCAACGGCGGCAGTACCAGCTCGGTGCACAGGCTGTCGTCCGGGTGCAGCCACGCCAGTACCTCGCGGCCCCGCGCCAGGCTCTTGAGCTGCGCCTGCGCCGCCTCGCCCTCGGCCTCGGTCCGGCCCTGGCGGTCCAGTTGCCGATAGCCGACCCGCGCCCCGCCCTCAAGCGCCGTCAGCCGCGGCAATGCCATGTGCAGTTGTGCCTTCATGCGCCCACCCGTGCCCAGACAACCTGTGCCAGGGGCGCCTGCCCGCGCAGCAGCAGCGCCTCCAGGCGCACCTCGCGCGAGCCGCTGCGGGCCACGCCGCGCAGGCGGAACCAGTCGCTGGTAATGCCCACCGGCACGCTTTCGAGCACCACGTGGGGCATCTGCAGGCGGTTGACGAAATCCCCGCGGTTGACGAACCAGCGCCCGCCGTCGCGCTCGGCGATCAGCTGGCGCGCCTTGTCTACGCTCAAGCCCGGCACCTGCGCCGCCAGTACCTCGGCGGATGCGGTGTTGCCATTGATCCAGGTGTTGGCCGGCAGCACTGTGGCCACTCGGCGCAGGCGCGCCAGCCCTTCGGCATCCAGCCCCGGCACGGCCAGCTGGTCGAGGCTGCGCAGCATCGGCCGGCGTGCCGGCACCGGGCGCGAAGCGGCACCCGGCGAGGTTGCGCGACCACTGTCGAAGCCGTGCACCGCCTCGGCCACGGGCGCCTGCCGGCGCGGGTAGCCGTCGACCACCCGCGCCGCGATCGCCTGCGCCACCGGCGCGGCCAGGCCGATCAGTGCACACAGGCGCTCGAAGGTGGCCAGGGCCTGCGCGTCGGGTTGCTCTTCGACCACCAGGTTGCGCAGGTTGAACTTGCCCTGCTCATCCTCCAACTGGCCCTGGAACACCGCGCCACGCTCACCCACCGGCAGGCCGGCGATGGGGCGCGCCCAGCCCTGGTCGAGGCGTACCAGCGGGTCGACGCGGCGCTGCTCGGCCAGTACCTCACGGCTCCAGGCCAGACCCGCCTGCAGCACGCCCTGCCCCTGGGCACGCTGCTGCAGGCTTTCCAGCTCACGGGTGAATACGCTCTGGCGGCTGATCATGCCCGCTGCGATCACCGCCACCACGGCGGCAATCAGCAAGGCACTGATGATCGCCATTCCGCGTTGCTGCGCGGACGGTCTCATCACGGCGCCTACAGCTGCCAGGAGCCGATATCGGCGTTCACGCCCTCGCCGTCAGGCTCGCCATCGGCGCCCAGCGAGAACACGTCGATCTCGCCGTTGGCACCGGGGTTGAGATAGTGGTAGGGGCGGCCCCAGGGGTCGTTGGGCAGGCGCTCCAGGTAGGCGCGCCAGGTGCCGGGCTTGGCCGAGGCGGGTTTTTCCACCAGTACCTTGAGGCCCTGGGCGGCGCTGGGGTAGCTGCCGTTGTCCAGGCGGTAGAGCTTGAGCGCCTGCATCAGCCCGGCGATGTCCTGGCGGGCGGCGGTGGCACGCGCCTGGTCGGGGCGGTCGAGCACCTTGGGCACCACCATCGCTGCCAGGATCCCGAGGATGACCACCACCACCATGATCTCGATCAGGGTGAAGCCGCGTTGGCGACGGGGGGCAGAACGGCGTGGGCAGGTAAGCGACATCTCGGCATTCCTTGGCGGGATTCGGGGGCCGATTGTGGCAAGGGCATATGTCAGTGGTATTGAAAATCCTCGGGAGTTCCGGTCGCCAATCGGTCAGACAGACCCCCTAGGATGCAGCTTTGCCCACACCGAGATGCCCATGCGCAGACGCCGCCCGCAACAGGCCGGTTTTACCCTGATCGAAGTGCTGGTGGCGCTGGCCATCGTGGCCGTGGCGATGGCCGCTGCAGTGCGCGCGGCCGGGCTGATGACCCAGGGCAATGGCCTGCTGCGCGACAAGTCGCTGGCCCTGCTCTCGGCCCAGGCGCGCCTTGCCGAACTGCGCCTGGAAGGCCAGGCAACCCCGGGCCTGCGCCGCTTGGAGTGCGACCAGGGGCGCCTGCGCCTGCGCTGCGAGCAGCAGGTCGACAGCCGCCCCGGTGGGCTGCTGCAGGTGCGCCTGGAGGTGTTCGAGCGTGACCGTGAAGGCCCGCCGCTGGCGCGCCTGGAGAGCTGGCTGGGCCAGGCGCCTAGGGCCGAATGAGGCGCGGCAGCGCAGGGCCTTCGGGCAGTCGCGCGATGCCGATGCGGCTGCGCTCCCCGGCGCGCTCGATCACCAGCGCATCGGCTTCTATGGCCACCAGTTGCACCCCCTGCGCCAGTTGCTCGCCCACCCGCACGGCCTGTGGCGCGCCGCCGTTGAGCGAGACGATGGCCACCGCACCGGCACTGCCGGCCAGCAGCCCGCTGAGGCTGATGTCGACCTGCGCCGGCAGGTTGGCGAACCACTGCCCGGCGGCGGCCGGGGGTGCCGATAGGGTCTGCTCCATGGCAGCCGGCACCGGTTGGGGGGGGGGCGCCCAGAGCAACGTGCCCCAGGTCGCGAGCCCGGCCAGCGCCGCGAGCAGCGCCGCGCCCTGGACCAGTTGCGGGGCAGCCACGGGTTTGAATGCTAGTGCCATGGGGAACGGTCTCCGTGTGGTTCCTGGCCCAAGCATACGCGCCGATTCTCACGCTTTTGTTTCACACGACGATCATCTTCGCCGTGCACGCTGTCACCAGCCAAGGAGGCATCGCCCCATGCAACGCAGCCATCCACAACAGGGCTTTACCCTGATCGAACTGATGGTGGTGCTGGTGATCGTCGGCATCGCCAGCGCCGCCATCAGCCTGAACATCCGCCCCGACCCGGCCAAGGCGCTGCGCGAAGACGCCGAGCGCCTGGCGCAATTGCTGCTGGTGGCCCAGAGCGAGGTGCAGGCCGATGGCCGCGCCCTGCTCTGGCAGGCCGACCGCGACGGCTACCGTTTTGTGCGGGCCGGCGCGGCGCTGGACAGCGACCCGCTGCTGCGCCCGCGCCCCTGGCAGGCCGCGCCGGTGACGGTGCAGCGCACCCCGCAGCGGGCCGTGCGCATCGACCCGGAATGGATCGGCGAGCCGCTGACCCTGCGCCTGGTCAGCGGCCAGCAGCAGATCGAAGTGCGCCGCGATGCCGCCGGCCGTGTCGAGGTGCACCAGCCATGAGGCGCCACCCGCAAGGCGGGTTCACCCTGATCGAGGTGATGGTGGCGATCCTGTTGATGGCCATCGTCAGCCTGGTGGCCTGGCGCGGGCTGGACAGCGTCAGCCGCGCCGACCGCCACGTCAAGGACAGCACCGAACAGGCCCGCGCCCTGCTGCGGGTGTTCAACCAGCTGGAGCGCGACCTGGCCTTGCGTGCCAGCAGCGAACTGGTCGAGCCGGTGCTGGCGGGCATGGACCCGCCCAGCGAAAAACCGCTGCCTGCGGTGCGGGTGCAGGCCAGCGACGGGCGCCCGGCGCGCCTGGAGCTGATTCGCAGCAGCGCCGCCGACGAGGGCCTGATGCGCGTGCGCTGGTGGTTGCAGGGTGGCACGCTGTATCGCGCCGCGGCGCCGGCACGCGACCGCTTCCCGCTACCGGCGCCTGCCGGCCGGGTGGCGGTACTGGAGGATGTGGCTGAATTCAACCTGCGGGTGTGGGAGCCGGGCAAGGGCTGGCGGCACCTGACCGGCGAGGCCCGGGACAATCCGCCGGGGCTCGAGATCGAACTGCTGCGCCAGAGCGCCCAGGGCCCGCAGCGTTACCGCCAGGTACTGGGGCCGCTCAACTGAGCAGCACCACGCCACCGGGCAGTTCGGTGCAGCGTGCGCCGTAGGCATCGCGGATCAGCTGCGCCACTCCTGGCAGCTGCGCCAGGCTGAAGCGCGCCTGCACCTTGCGTCGCCCCAGGCTGGGGTTGAGCAGCACCAGCATGCCGGGGCGGTAGCGGTTGATTTCGTCGATCACCTGACTCAGCGGCGCGTCATGGAACACCAGCCGCTGCTCGCGCCAGGCCATTACCTGTTCGGCATCGAACGGCTGCGCGCTGCCGGCGCTGCGGGCGTCGTAACGCAGCTGCTGGCCGGCGGGCACGGGCAAGCTGCGGCCCTGCCAGAGAATCTGCACCTGGCCCTGCAGGCAGGTGACGCACACGGCCGAATCGGTGTGGCGCACATTGAAGCGTCCGGCCTGGGCCGACACCCAGGCCTGCCCGGCCTGCACCTGCACCGGGGCCTGGGCCAGCACCTCGACCTCGCCTTCGAGCAGGGCGATCGCTTCGCCGCTGCGGTTGATGCGGGTCTGGGTGTTGAGCTCCAGCGCGATGCCCTGGGTCAGGTCGATGCGACGCTGCTCGCCAACGCCGGTGTGAAAGTCTGCCGCTGGCGTGCCGAGCCCGTCCACCAGGTTGCTGCGCAGCAGCACGAAGGCTGCCGAGGCCGCCAGCGCGCCGCCCAGGAACGCACGGCGCCCCAGGGTGCGCAGGGGCACCACGCGCTCGGCCTGGCGCGCCGCCGGCTCCAGCTGCTGCCACAGCTGACGGGCCTGCTCGAAGGCCTGGGCGTGCGCCGGGCTCTGTGCGCACCACTGGCGCAGGGCGCGTGCGTCGGCGACGGTGGCGCGCCCGGAGGTAAGCAGCAGCAACCAGTCCTGGGCCTGGCTGTGCAGGCTGGGTTCAGCCGAAGTCTGGGGTGTCATGGTCTGAGGGGCCTGCATCAAAATGGCGCTGTGTATTGTTCAAGACGGTTTTCCCGCACCGGGACCGAACCGCTGGAACACTTTTCTTTCCAGCCGCGTGGCGCAGTAACCCAGTGCGGCCTTGAGCTCCTTCTCGACCATGCGCGTGGAGATGCCGAAGCGCTGGGCGATTTCCAGGTGCGAGGCTTCCTCCAGGCGCGCGGCAATGAAGATGCGCCGGCGCCGTGCCGGCAGTTCGTAGAGTGCGCCGAGCAGGCACTGGATTTCCTGCTGGCCGCCGACAATGCGCGCCGGGTCCTGGTCTTCGGCCACCTGCAGCAGGTCTTCGACCTCTGCGCCGGTGAGCAGCCGGGCGTCGGCCTGGCGCCGGTCGGCGGCGATGTTCAGGGCCATGCGGTACAGGTAGGCGTTGGGCTTGTGCAGCGCGTGGGTGGCCTGCATGCGGTCGACCCGCAGGTAGGTTTCCTGGAGCACGTCGCAGGCCAGGTCGTCCGAACCCAGGCGGCGTTTGAGGCGCACCTTGAACTCGTCGTAAGAGGTCAGGAACAACGTGACCAGAGGTGTATTCATACTGCCTAGCCTCCATGCGATTAAGGGCAGTCCATGCGTGTATCGGGCAACAGCAGCAGCGTCACCGGTTGCGCCAGCGCCGAGGGCGGTGGCCGCTCCAGGCGCAGGGCGCGCAGGCTTTCGACCAGCGCGCTGTCACGCCGGTGATCGCCGGTGGAGGCCAGCAGGCGGCTCTGGGCCAGCACCCCGCGGGCGTCGATCCATACCTGCACGGCGGCCCGGTAATGGCCTGGGCGTGCCAGCGCGCTGGCACACAGCGCCTGTTCCACGGCGCGTTGCAGCGTGCGCGCATAATTGCCGGCCGCGCCGGCCCCGCCTGTGGCACGCGGGTTAGGCGCGGCTGCCGGCAGTGCCACGCGCTGCACGGTGAAGGCCTCGGCGCCGCTGTAGCGGGCCATCAGCCCGGTGCCTTCGAGCAGCCTGCGCAGGCCGTCGCGGGCGCTGAACGCGCCGTTCAGCGGCATCGAGCGCTGGCGTGCGGTCAGCTCCCGGTCCACCAGCACCGCCATGCCGCTCTGCTGGCCGAAGGCGTGCAGCGCCTCGTCCAGTGGCTGGGCCGGTATGTCGAAACGGATCGGGCCTGCGCCGTGCACCGGCATCGCCAGCACGGCCAACAGCAGCACGGCGATTCTGGCAAGGCAGTGGCGCAAACCGGTGTCTCCCCCGAAAGTCGCCATCGTGGGGCCTGTGTATGAATCTGATGTGACAGCGGTAGGCAAAAAACCTTAACGATGTGGGAAGTCGCCTGGGGCTAGACTGGGGGAAACCGCTTCAGGGAGGGCATGGACATGGGCTGTCGAATCGCGGGGTTGTGGCTGGTTGCCGGTCTGCTGAGTGGCCTGTCGAGTGGCGTGGTGCAGGCGGGTCAGGACGAGGGTTGCATCGACGTGCAGGTGGGCCAGGCGCGGGCGCTGGCGTACGACTGCCTGACGCGCCAGTTGCAGAACGGCAACGGGCAGCGCGCGGCGCAGGCCAACCGCAAGGCGATGGAGGTGGATGTGAGCCGGCGCGCGCCGAACCAGCTGGGGTTGTTCAACCAGTCGGCCACGGGGCAGCGCATGGGCAATGCGTTCGGGGTGTCGGTGCGGCCGCAGCGGCCGGGGCCGTGATCGGCGCAGTTGCATTCCTGCAGGCCATGGTTCGTTGCAACCAATGTAGGAGCCGGCGTTGCCGGCGAAGCGCCGCGCGGGCGGCGCTCGGTTTTGGGAGCACCGGTGGATTCAAGACAGGCACCTTCCAGCCCGAATGAATTTCAAGGCTGATGATTGAAGGGGTGAGCGAGAAAACCAGCCAGGAATTGCGGTGGCCGACTAGAGCCAACCGATGCCCTTGCAGCGCTCTCAGGATCGAGCGCCGCAAGCGCGGCGCTCGATCCTGAGAGCGCTGCAAGGGCATCGGTTGGCTCTAGTCGGCC
>NZ_JAFKEC010000102.1 GCF_017848315.1 Pseudomonas palmensis | reverse complement strand
GGGTTTCGCGGCTGGCCGCATGCCCGGCCAGCTCCGGCCAGAACAGCAGCCCCAACCCGCCCAGCCCCAGCGCCCCACCCGCCAGCACGTTGGCCGCCACCTGCTGCCCGAAGAACACCCGCGCATTGAGTGCGTTCCATAGCGTGGCGGTGGAGAACACCACCGCGATCAGGCCGCTGGGGATCCACTGGCTGGCCGTCAGAAAGCACATGAAATTCACGCAGAACAGGCACAGCCCCTGCGCCAGGCAGATCAGGTGCCCGCGCCGGTTCATCACCTGCAGGCGCCGCCCGATCAACAGCACGGCAAACAGCACCAGCGCCGCCAGGGCAAAGCGATAGACGATGGACACCGGGATGGCCACCACCCCCAGTTGCAGTTTCAGGGCGATCCAGGTGGTGCCCCAGATCAGCACGGTCAGCAGGTACAACGACAGGTTCATGGCATGCACTCCTCACGACAGCCTGAAGTGTCCGGCGCGGGCCGCCCCGTGCGCTTGCACAAACTTGCGGTTTTTTGCTGGGCGGGGCTGTCAGGCCCGGTGGCCGCGAGTAGGATGGCCGACAGAGGTAGACCCCATGACGCCGCTGGACCAGTTGCAAGTCTTTCAAGCCATGCACGCCTCGCCCAATGCCCGCCTGGAACACAGTGCGCAGCTCGGCGACGAGCTGGTCGCAGCCCTGTGGAACAACCGCCACGACGCCCGTGACTACGAAGCGCCCAGCCACCACACGCTGTCGTGGTATATCGCCGGCGGCACCGGCACCTTTCGCCGGGATCGCCCCGCCGCCAAGGGCGGGCCCGGCAAGCTGTGCATCCTGCCGGCCGAGCACGCCTCGAACTGGGTGATCAATGGCAGCATCCGCCTGGCGCACCTGTACATCAGCCAGTCGCAGTTCGCCCTGGCCTGCACCCGCCTGCTGGACCGCGAACCGCGCGAGGTGCAACTGCACGAAGCGACCTTCATCGACGACCCGGAGCAGGCGCTGCGCTTTGGCCGGCTGATCGAGCTGAACTGGGACGAGCCCGGCGAGCGCCTGCTGACCAGCAGCCTGGCCCACGAGATTCTCGACCATGCGGTGCTCAACCAGGTGGGGCTGCGTCGGGGGCTGCGCCTGAAGGGCGGGTTGGCGACGCATCAGCGCCGGCTCCTGGCCGACTACATCGAGGCGCACCTGGAGCAGGCGATCAGCCTGGGTGAGCTGGCGTTGCTGTGCAACCTGTCGCACTACCACTTTGCACGGATGTTCCGCGCAAGCTTCGGCCTGCCGCCGCACCAGTACCTGCTGGCGCGGCGCCTGGCCCGGGCACGCCAGCTGCTGCGCTGTGGCGACGGGGCGTTGGGCGAGGTGGCATTGGCGTGCGGGTTTGCCAGTGCCAGCCATTTCAGCAATCGCTTCAGGCAGGTGGTGGGGGCCACGCCGGGGGATTACCGGTTGGCCATGCGCCGCTGAGATTCGCCGGCAAGGCCGGCTCCTACAGAGTTTGCGATGCCCTTGTAGGAGCCGGCCTTGCCGGCGAAGAGTCCCTCAGAACTCCAGGGTGCTCGACAGGCTCACCTGCCGCGCATCCCCCACTGCCACGAAGTAGCGGTTCACCGCCGAGCTGTAGTAGGTCTTGTCGAACAGGTTCTTCACGTTCAGCTGAAAGCGCACCTTGTGCTCATCCAGCCGGGTTTCATAACTGGCGAACGCATCCGCCACGGTGTACGCCGGCAGGTCGAAATCGTTCTCCGCGTTGCCGGCCCGCTCGCCCACATAGCGCGCCCCGGCGCCGACCCGCAGGCGATCACCACCGAACAGGCTGCCCACGTCATACACCGCCGACAACGACCCGCTATGCCGCGCCACGTTCTGCAGGCGGTTGCCCTTGAGCTTGGGGTCCTGGGACACTTGGGCGTCGGTGAAGGCATAGCTGCCGATCAGGCTCCAGCGCTCGCTCACCTGCCCGGTGAGGTCCATCTCCAGGCCGCGCGACTTCACTTCGCCGGCGCTGCTGTACAGGGTGTCGCCGGTGGCCGTGTCGAAATTGGCCACCAGCACGTTCTGCTTGGTGATGTCGAACAACGCCACGCTGCCGGTGATCGCCCCCGGCAGGTCGAGCTTGGCCCCCAGCTCCCACGACTTGCCCTCTTCGGGGGCAATCGAGGAATCCAGCACCAGGCCACCGGTCATCGGCGCGATGCTGGAGTTGGGCTTGAACGACTCGGTGTAGCTGCCATAGAACGACAGCGTGTCGTCGACCTTGTACACCAGCCCCGCACGCGGCACCCAGGCCTGGCCGCTGTTGTCGGTGTTGGCCTTGAACGGCCGGCCGCGACCGGCGTACTGGTCGAACTGCTGATAGCGCGCACCGGCCACCAGAATCCAGTGCTCGTCGAGGTGGATCGAGTCCTGGAAGAACAACGCGTTGCTGCGCAGCTTGTCGGTCTGGTCGCTGTCGCTGTCGCGCACGGCGGTGCCGGGCTGGACCTGGCCGTACACCGGGTTCAGGTAATCGAAGGTGTTGCGGGCGCCGCGAATCAGGTCGGCACGAAACACCTTGCGGTACTCGTCATCCACCCCCAGCAGCACGTCGTGCTGCATGCCTGCCAGTTGCAGCTTGCCGTCCAGGCTGACGGTGGCGAAGCGGTCGCTGCTCAGGGCGCCACGGGTGCCGTCCAGGTTGCGCGTGAGGGTGCCCTTGGCAGGGTCAACCGCGGTGACGCGCACCTGGCTGGCATCGTAGGTTTCGCGGTTGAAGCTGTAGCCGAAGTGGAGTTTCCAGTCATCGGCAAGCTGATGGTCGACCTCCAGGCGGTACAGGTCCGAGCGCCCTTCCATGTTGTTGAAGGGCTCGTCCAGCCGACGTGTGCTGGGGATGTTCAGCGGGTGGTTGGTGCGCGGGTCGATGGCCGTGCCGCGGTCGAACGGGTACAGGAACTCGCGGTGCTCATAGGCCAGCTGCACCTGGGTGTCTTCGCCGAACCAGGCCAGCGACGGTGCCACCAGCGTCTCGCGGTGGGTGCCGAAGTTGCGCCAGTAGTCTTCGTCCTCGTGGTCGAGCACCAGGCGGTAGGCGAAGTTGCTGTCGCCCAGCGCGCCGGTACTGTCGAGCCCGCCGCCGCTGCCGTTCTTGCCGCTGCCATAGCTGGAGCCGCGCAGGTTCACGGCGTTGTAGCGCTGCAGTTGCGGGCGCTTGCTGACCACGTTGATCACCCCGCCCGGGTCCTGGATGCCGTACAGCAGCGAGGCCGGGCCCTTGAGCACTTCGACCCGCTCGGTGCTGGCATTGAGGCTGCGCCCCTGCACCAGCGGCATGCCGTCACGCATGATCGAGCCGTCGCGGTTGTCGCCGAAGCCGCGCTTCATCACGGTGTCGGCGGTGGCGCCGAAGTTGTTGCCCTGGGTGATGCCGCTGACGTTGCTCAGCGCATCGTCGAGGTTGCGCGGCGCCTGGTCGGCGAGCACCTGGGCCGGCACCACGTTGATGGCCTGGGGGATCTCCAGGTTCGGCACCTGGCTGCGCATGATCGCGCTGGTGGCCGGCGGCTGGTAGCTGCCGACGCTGTCCTGCTGGGACGAGACCGTGGTGGGCTCGAGGTTGAGTGCACCGGCCTGGGCCAGCGGTTCGACGGTGAGGGTGCGCGCATTCACGCGGCGGTAGGTGAAGCCGCTGTTGCCCAGCAGGCGCTGCAGGGCCTGCTCGGCACTGAACGTGCCCGTCAGGGCCGGCGCGGCAAGGCCGGGCAGCTCGACGGTGTAGACCACGCTCAACCCGGTCACCCGGCTGAAGTCGTTGAGCGCCTGGGGCAAGGGTTTGCTGGGCTGGGCAAAGCGGTACACCTGCTCGACCTGCTGCGCTGCCACCGCCTGGCTCACGCCCGCCCCCAGCGGCAGCCACGCTGCCGCCCCAAGCCCGATTGAAACGCAACGCACCAACGATGATTTTGCCCTGAACTTCATGCCGTCGACCTGTGAGTGAACCTGTTTCATGCGAATGAATCGCACTTTCAATCACTACACGGTTGCCGCACGTACTTACCTCACCGGGCCGTGAAAATATTTTTCAGCGCAGCAGCGTGACCCGCCCGAGCAGGGTCTTGCGCTGGAAGCCGGCCACCGCCCCCAGGGCGTCCAGCGCCGCCAGCGGGTCGGCGGCGGGGAAGCTGCCGCTGACCTTGCGCGCCGCCAGGGCGTCGTCCAGCAGCACGATGCGCCCGGGGTAATGCCGCGCCAGGTCGTCGACCACCTGCGCCAGCGGCGCCTGGTAGTAGTTGAGCCAGCCCTGGCGCCAGGCCAGGCGGTTCTCGCTGTCCACGCCCTGCACTGCACCGGCCAGGCCCTGGGCGTACTCCACCTGCTGGCCGGCCGTGAGCACCTGCTGCGCCTGCCCCGGCGCCGGCGTGACCCCGACCTTGCCCGAGAGCACGGTAACGGTGGTGCCCCGGAGCTGGCGACGCACCTCGAACCGGGTACCCATCACCCGCACCTCGCCGCCATCGGCCTGCACGGTGAACGGCGCACCGGTATGCGTGACCTCGAAGAACACCGCACCGCGCCGCACCTGCACGCGACGCTGCCCACCGCTGAAGTCCACGTCGATGGCGCTGTCGGCATCCAGCAGCAGGTGCGACCGGTCGGCCAGGGTCACGGCCTTGAGCTCGCCCACCGCGGCCACGTAATCGGCGCCCAGGTCATCGACCCAGTTGGCCGGGTGCCAGCCCGCCCCCATCGCCACGCCCAGTACCACGCTGGCAGCCAGTGCCAACCCGGCCACACGGGCCGGCCAACGGCGCCGAGGCCGGTCCATCGCGCGCAGGTAGGCGTCCAGTGCCGGGGCGTCTTCGGCGGCCAGGCGTGCTGCAGGCGCGGCGGTCTGCTGCCACAGCGCCTGGGCCTGGCGCCAGGCCTGCGGGTGCGCAGGGTCGGCCAGCAACCAGCGCTTGAACGCGGCGCCCTCGGCACGCGCGGGCTGCTGGTTGATCTGGCCGAGCCAGGCGAGCGCGGCCTGCTGCTGTTCGGCGGTAGGTGGGGCTGGAGCGTTCATCGCGGGGCATTCCCTGGCTTGCGGGGCACGGCAGGCTCGGCGGCGATACTCGCCTTGCAGGCCTCGAGGGCACGCATCATATGTTTTTCCACGGCGCTTTGGGACAGGCCCATGGCCCGCGCAATGTCGGCATAGGTGCGGCCATGGATACGGTTGAGCAGGAAGATCTGGCGGGTACGCTCGGGCAGCTCGCGCAGGGCAGCCTCGATCCGACGCAGGTCGCTGTCGGCCTCCAGCGCGGCCTCGGGCTCGCTGGCATGGTTGTCTTGATGCGGCGCCAGCAGGCTGTCGCTGACCCGCTCGCGGGCGCCTTGGCTGCGCAGGTGGTCGATGGCGATATTGCCGGCGCAGCGCAGCAGGTAGGTGTCCAGCGCCTCGACCTCGACCTGCGGGCGACGCCAGAAGCGCAGGAACAGTTCCTGCACCAGGTCGGCGGCGGTGGCCCGACAGCCCACGCGGCGGCTGACCAGGCGCTCCATGCGCGCACGCTGGGCCACGAACACCTGCACGAAACGTGCGCGGCCCGGGGCGTCGTCGTGGCTGTCGAGCGGCTCGCTCATCGTTTCAGTACGGCGCCAGCAGTGCCAGCGGCGCCAGCACCAGGCTGGCCGCGGCCAGGCCCAGCAGCAGGCGCGGGGCGTAGGGAAGGACGAACACCCACGCGCACAAGCCTCCCATCACTACCGCGCTCAGCTCCACCAGGCCCATGGCCCAGCCGCTGTGACGCACCGCCAGCCCCAGTGCCACGGCGATCAGCAACCAGCCGCCCATGCGCAGGCCACGCAGGCGGCGGGGCGTGGGCTTGTGCCCCAGCAGGTCGGCGTAATGGCGCTCCATGGCCAGGCACAACGCCGCCACTGCGGCAAAGCCGAACAACGCGATGGCCAGCATCACTGCACCTCGCTTTCGATCAGCGGTGCGGCCCTGGGCGTGCGTGCCGCGCGCTTGGGCGCCAACACCTGCGGGCGCAGCATCTTGCGCGCCATCCAGGCCAGCAGCAGGCCACAGCCCAGCGCCGTGAGGTCGAACCCGGCAATCATCCAGTCGCCCTGGGCGATCGCAGGCAGCAGGCCGGTGCCGGTGGTCAGGGCGTTGAGCACCGGCAAGGCGGCGAACAGTACCGCGCCCAGCAGCAGTTGCTCGCCCCAGGCGCGGCGCCCAGGGCGCAACAGCGCGTGCAACAGGGCCAGGCCCCAGACGGCAAAGAAGCTGTCGACCTCAAGATCGGCACGTCCTTCAAGGGCCACCGGCAACAGGCGGTTGGCCCAGAAGAACGCCGCCACGGCGAGGATCAGCCCGCTCATGCTGGCGATGTTGAGCACCTCGACCAGACGCAGCTCGAAGGGCTGGGTGCCGCTCTTGGCGTGCTTGAGCTGGCGCTTGCCCAGCCACATCACCAGCCCCGTGCCGATCACGGCAGTGCCGGCCAGACCGAACACGAAGTACAGCCAGCGCAGCGTCGGGCCGGCGAAGTGGCCCATGTGCAGGCCGTACATGCCGGCGGCAATCAGCAACGGTGTGCTCTGCTCGCCCGGGGCCTTGAGCGGGGTGCCCTGCACGCCGTCGAACAGCCAGCCGGCGCCGCGGTTCTGGGCGATGCCCTCGTTGCTGGCACGCACCAGGCGCACCCGTGCGTTGAGGTCACCGGGGTTCTGCACCTCGACCCAGCTGATCTCGCTGCCGGGCGCCTGCTGGCGCGCCTGGGCATACAGCTGCGCCAACGGCACCAGCGGTGCCGGGGTGCCCGCCGGCTTGACCGGCTCGTCGCGCGAAAACAGCTCGTTGTAATAGGCCTGGAGGTTGTCGCCATACATCGTGCTGATGCTGGCCGGCATCACCATGGCCATGAAGATCACCAGGCTGCTGTAGCTGATCATCAGGTGGAACGGCAGCACCAGCACGCCGATCGCGTTGTGGCCGTCGAGCCAGGAACGCTGGCCCTTGCCGGGGCGGAAGGTGAAGAACTCCTTGAAGATCTTCTTGTGGGTGATTATGCCGGTGACCAGCCCCACCAGCATCATCAGCGCGCAGAAGGTCGACAGCCAGCGGCCCCACGGGTAGGGCATCTGCAACTGGAAGTGGAAGCGGTAGAAGAACTCGCCGCCGCTGCTGTCGCGCGGGTGCAGTTGATTGCCGGTGGCGGGGTCGAGGATCTTTTCGTTGAAATCGCGCCGGCCGGCGCCGGGTGCACGCCAGCCCACGCGCAGGGTCGGGTCGCGCGCTTCGGGCAACTGGATGAACCAGCTGCCGGCATCGGCGGCGTTGGTTTGCAGGTAGCGCTGCGCCAGGCTCAGGCTGGCGGTGGTGTCGAGGGTGCGGTACGGGATCTCCGGCTGGGTCCAGTGGCTGATTTCGTTCTTGAAGTACGACAGCGTGCCGGTGAGGAAGATCGCGAACAGCAGCCAGCCGAAGATCAGCCCGGCCCAGGTGTGCAGCCAGGCCATGGCCTGGCGAAAGCCTTCTTTCATGGGGTTTGCATCCAGTAGGCCAGGCCGTTGATGGCGGCCAGCGCGGCGCCGGGCAGCAACACCCCGAGCCAGGCATGCCAGGCGCTGCGACAGGCGAAGCACCAGAGGATCGCCACCAGGTAGAACAGAAACGACAGCATCATGCCGGTGACGACCGCGTCGGCCTTGGGCATGGGCAGCAACAGGGTGATGCACACGCTGGCCATGGCCGCCAGCAGGTAACCGCCGAGCAGCGCCGCGAGGCTGCGCGAGGTCACGGCCAGGCGATAACTGAAGGGCAGCCCGGCGGCTTTGCTTTTCATGACAGCGGGTCCAGTGTGAGGAGGGGCGTAATATTAATGATTAATATTCGCAGATGCAAAGACACCGCTTCAACCGGCCATGAAGAAGCAGATCGGTGGTATGGCCGCTCGCAGCGGGTGGCTTGAAGCCTGTGGC
>NZ_JAFKEC010000101.1 GCF_017848315.1 Pseudomonas palmensis | reverse complement strand
GCCCTCGTGAGCGCGGCAGGCCGTCGGCCCGCTGCTCACTGGTTTTATTGTTGTAGGTACCGGCGGTCGGTCAGGCCGCCGGGTTCAAGCCGGCACGGCTCAGGTGAAGCGACAGCTCACTTCGCCCAGGCGGGTCAGGCGCAGGCGCAGGCTGTCGCCCGCCACCACCGGCACCATCGGCCCCAGCGCGCCGGACAGCAGCACGTCACCGGCCTGCAGCGGGCGCCCGGCCAGGGCCATGGTGCGCGCCAGCCACAGGCAGGCATCCAGCGGGTTGCCCATGCACGCGGCGCCCACGCCGATGGCGGCCTGGGCACCGTTCTTCTCCAGCAGCATGCCTTCCAGGGCCAGGTCCAGGCCGTGCAGGCTGACCGGGGTCTTGCCCAGCACGTAGAGGCCCGAGGAGGCGTTGTCGGCCACGGTGTCGACCAGGGTGATCTTCCAGTCCTCGATGGCCGAGTCGACGATCTCCAGCGCCGGCAGCACATGGTCGACCGCGCGCAGCAGCTCGCCCAGGGTGGTGTCGGGGTCGGGCAGGTCGCGCCCCAGCACGAACGCGATCTCGCCCTCGGCCTTGGGCTGGATCAGCCGCGTGCTGTCGATGGCCTGGCCATCGTGGCATTCCATGTCGGCGAACAGCATGCCGAAGTCGGGCTGGTCGACGCCCAGTTGCTGCTGCACCGCCAGCGAGGTGAGGCCGACCTTGCGCCCGCTCAGGCGCCGGCCGGCGGCCAGCGCGGCCTGGGTGGCGAGTTCCTGCACGGCGTAGGCGTCGTGCAGCGACTGGATGTCGAAACGCTCGGAAATGCGCCCGCACGGGGTGCGGGTCGAGCGGGCCTGGGCCAGCGCTGCGGCGGCGGCCTGAAGGTTGGGGTGGGTCATGGGGTTGCTCCTGAACGGGTCCGGTTGGCTTACAACGCGCGCGCGCGACTCTGGCGATAGCCCTGGTGCAGTTCGTCGACCAGCTCGGCCACGCTGCAGGTGCGGGTGATCTGGCCCACGCCCTGCCCCGCCGACCACACGTGCTTCCACGCCTTGTTGGCGGTGGCGATGTCGCCGGAGAAGTCGATGCTGGGGCGGGTTTCGCTGCGCGGGTCGATGCCGGCCTTGTCCAGCGACGGCTGCATCCAGTTGGCCAGCACACCGCTGACCGCCTTGGTGGTGGTCACCTGGTCCAGCGAGCACTCCACCAGCATGTCGCGGTAGGCGTCCTCGACCAGGCTTTCGTGGGTGGCGATCAGGCGCGTGCCCACCAGCGAGAAGTCGCAGCCCAGCACCTGCGCGGCATGGATGTCGCGCCCGTTGGAGATCGCCCCGGCCAGGCCCAGCGGGCCGTCCCAGAACTCGCGCACTTCGGCGACGAAGGCGAACGGGTTGTAGTTGCCTGTATGCCCGCCGGCGCCGTTGCACACCAGCACCAGGCCATCGACGCCGGCGGCCACGGCCTTGCGTGCCAGGGCCGGGCTGATCACGTCGGCGATCACCACCCCGCCATAGGCGTGCACGGTGTCGAGCACGCGCTTGGGGCTGCCCAGGGCGGTGGAAACGATCGGCGGCTGGTAACGGCGCACCAGTTCAAGCTCGGCCTCGAAGCGGTCGTAGGTGCTGTGCACGATCATGTTGAGCATCCACGGCGCCCACTGCTCGCCACGCTGCTGCGCGGCGTCACGCTCGCCGACGATCTGTTCCAGCCATTGCTGCAGTTGCTCGACGGTGCGCGCATTGGGCGCCGGCAGGCTGCCGACGATGCCGGCCTGGCAGCTGGCGGCGAGCAGGCGCGGGCCCGACACCAGGAACATCGGCGCGGCCAGCACCGGCAGGTCGAGCCCGGCGAACAGGTTCAGGAGTTGCTGTTGCGGTGCACTCAGGCTTGTTGTTGTCATCACGCATCTCTCTTGTTCTGGTTATCAAGGCTCAGGCCTTGCGCGACCGCGTGGGGCCGGCGCTGCGAATCTCCCAGCCGCCATCGCTGTGGATGATGTTGGCGGTGGTCAACCCGGCATTCTCGCGCGAGGCCAGCAGCACGTAGTGCCCGGTGTGGTCCTCGGGCTCGGCAATCCGTTGCAGGGGCACAGCCTGCGCGGCACCGGCCTCGAACCCGGGGATCTGGTTGAGCGGTACGCTGCGGCTGTTCAGGCCATCCAGGCTTTTCATCGGCGTGTTGGTCGCCCCCGGCGCCACGCCGTTGACCCGGATATCCGGCGCCAGCTCGTAGGCCAGCTGGCGGATCATGCCCACCAGCGCATGCTTGGCGGTGACGTACAGAATGCCACCACCGCCGGCATAAAAGGCACTGTTGGACAAGGTAAAGATCATGCTGCCACGGGTTTGGCGCAGCGCCTCGATCGACGCCTGCGCGCCGAGCAGGTAGCCCTGCACGTTGGTGGCGAAGAGTTTCTGGAACGCACCCTCGAAATCCTGCGGGGCGATGCGGTCCAGGCGGGTGAAATAGTCGAACACCGCGGCGTTGCCGACGAAGGTGTCGAGCCTGCCGAACGCCTCCAGGGTGGCGGCCACGGCGCGCTGGTTATCCTGATAGCGCGCCACGTCGCCCTGCACGGTGATCACCGCATCGCCCAGCTCGGCAGCCAGCGCCGCCAGTTGCGCCGCGTCGCGGCCCATTACCGCGACCCTGGCGCCTTCGGCCACGTAGCGGCGCACGATGGCGCTGCCGATGCCGCCGGTACCGCCGGTGACCAGTGCCACCTGCCCTTTCAACCAAGCCATGTGCAGGCCCTCATAGGAACGTGTTGATGTTCTTGCACAGCAACATCGCGTTGGGGATCAGAATCTTGCGCTTGAGCAGCTTGAGGCCCTCGGCCTCCAGGCGCAGCACGTCCTCGCGCCGCCCGGCCAGCTGGGCGTGTTCGTCCAGGCCGCGGCTGCGCACGTTGACGAAGCACGAGTACGCCAGGTACTCGCCCGGCTCGGCGCCGGCATACACCTCGATGTTGCTGACCAGGTGCACGTTGCGCGTGGGCGGGTTCTCGGCCCAGGCCGAGGGCTGCTTGAAGCGCGCCACGCGGCGCTTGAGCTCGCGCATGCCGTCATCGAAGAAGGCCATGTGCTCCAGGCGGTAGGGCCCGGACTTGTCTTCGCGGCGACGGTTCTCGATGCCGGGCATCCAGTAGTGGATGGCTTCGCTCAGGCTCAGCAGCCATTGGTCCCAGCACTCGTTGTCGAGCAGGCGCGCCTCGCGCAGCAGAAACTGTTCGACCCGGCGGGCCTCGTCGATGGACACCGGGGTGTCCTGCAGTTGGTGTGTCATCTCGCCCCCTCAGCGCAGCGTGCCGTTGCGGTCTGGTACGTCGGCCCAGGTCGGTGCCTGCAGCAGGTCTTTCCAGCGCTGGTAGAACGCCCGCGCGTTGCATTCGTTGAGCTGGCCCTTGAACACGTTGCCCGGCAGTTCGCTGTCGTCCAGGCGGGTGTGCATGCCCAGGCCCACGTACAGGTCCTGGTAGCGCGTGACCACGCCCCGGCTGGTCTTGGTGCAGTACTCCCAGTTCTCGCCGTCGTCCATCTCGAACACGCCGGTGGGCGAGAAGGTCATCATCGCGCCACGGCGCCATTTGTCCTTGATGTCCTGCGGGGCGTTCTTGTTGACGATGACCCAGGTGAACAGCTCGATCTTGTGCGGGCCACGCGGCTGCCAGATGCGCACGGTGTTCTGCCCCGGCAGGAACGAGAAGTTGGGGAACACGGTGAACGAGGAGATCGCGCCGATC
This sequence comes from Pseudomonas palmensis, assembly GCF_017848315.1. GTDB lineage: Bacteria > Pseudomonadota > Gammaproteobacteria > Pseudomonadales > Pseudomonadaceae > Aquipseudomonas > Aquipseudomonas palmensis. The sequence continues at coordinate 4,469 of NZ_JAFKEC010000101.1, read as the reverse complement.
AGCTTTGAGCGGAACTCGCCCAGGCGCTCGGCGACCTTGGGGCGCAGCACATGCAGGTACTTGTTGATGTCCTTTTCGCCCAGGGTGGCGGCGTTGCCGACCACGTCGGTGGCGAACTCGTAGCCGTGGCCGTTCCAGTTCACAGAGTAGGATTCGGGCAGTTCGCCGACATTGGCCACCGGGCCGCCGAGCATGGCCTTGGCCGCCGAGTCGTGGGTCCAGCCGCCGTGCAGGATGTCGCCGACGAAGTTCTCGGCGGCGATCTTCCAGTTGCACTCGATGGTGGAGCGGATGCAGCCGCCCAGGAACTCGCTGCCGCCCTCGTCCATGTCGAGCATCACGTCCATGTACCAGGTCATCGGCCCGAGGTACTCCTCCAGGGTCGGCGCATCGCTGGCAAACGTGGCGAACACCAGGCCCTTGTAGCTGGCCACGCGGGCTTCGCGCAGGCCATGCCTGGACTTGTCGAACTGGCTTTCTTCGTAGCACTTGGATTCGTGCATGCCCATCAGGCGCCCGCCATCGGCGCCGAACGACCAGCCGTGGTAGTTGCAGATGAAGCCGCGGGCGTTGCCGGCCTCGGCAAAGCACACCTTGTTGCCGCGGTGCGGGCAGGCATTTAGGAACACCTTGATCGAGGCGTCCTTCTGGCGTACCACCAGCACTTCGTCTTCACCCATCGAGGTGGTCAGGTAGTCGCCGGACCTGGGCAACTGGGATTCGTGGGCGACGAACAGCCAGCAGCGCGCGAAGATCTTCTCCAGCTCCTGCTCGTAGATCGCCTCGTCCCAGAACACCTTGCCCGACAGGCGCCCCTCCTGCATGTCGCAGAGGCGGTCGAGGTTGCCCAGGGCGGGCGTGCTTTCGAGGGTTCTGAGCGGTATGTGCTTGTTGTTATCCATGGTTCAGACTCACAGGTATGCGGTTGGACGGCGCCCGGTCAGACCGGGCTGTCGGCGTCGGCCAGCGCCTCGTCGGCTTCCAGGGCCGTGTCGGCATACACCTCGCGGTCGGTGACGATGACCTTGTAGGTGCGCAGGTGCCGTTCGCAGGGGAAGGTCACAGCCTTGCCGCTAGGGATATGGAACTGGCCCCAGTGCACCGGGCAGGTGATCAGGTCGTCTTCCATGTCGCCTTCGGCCAGCGAGGCGGTGGCGTGGGTGCACATGTCGGTGGTGGCGTAGAAGGTGCCGCCCAGGTTGTAGACGCACAGGGCATCGCCATCGCCGTTGGCGACCTTCTTCAGTTCGCCCGGCGCCAGCTCGTCACGCTGGCAAAGCAGTATGCGGCTCATGCCGGCTCCTCGTTGTTGAGTTGCACAAAGCCCAGGCCGGTGACCCAGGCGGGCACGGCTTCATAGGCGATCACTTCACCGCGCGGACGCTCCAGGGCGGCCATGGCGCAGGCGAAGTTGCGGATTTCCATCGCGCCGTTGCCGGCCCGACGCAGGATGTCTTCGTCGCGGTAGGCGCACAGTGCCTGCAGGTCGCCGTTGACCCCGTGGGCAAGGATTTCGCGGTCGAAGTCCTCGGCCACCTGGCCCATCTCGACGGTGCCTACCCAGTGGCTGATGCCGCCGCTGCCGATGATCACCACGCGCTCGTCGGCGTCGAACGCCTCGACTGCCGCGCGCAGTTGCCGGCCCAGGTCGGCCGAGCGCTCCAGCGAGATGTACGGGTCGACGCCGCACGCCAGGTACACCGGGATGCTCGGCAGCTCACGGCCCAGCAGGGCCTCGGCCGGCTTGACCACCAGCTGGTGCGGGATCGAGAACGAATGGTCGACGGTGAAGCTGCGCGCCACGGTCCAGTCCACGCCCTGCCCTTCACCGTGATGGACGATGTGCTCGGCCAGCGCCTGGTGGTTGCGCACCACGCCCCGGTCCAGGCCCGGCAGGCGGTCGATGGGGCCGTCCACGTCGCCGGTGCCGATCACGTAGCGCGGCAGGCAATGGGGGCCGAACAGGATGTAGTGATCACAGCCGACGATGATCACCGCCGTGGGCTGCAAGGCGGCCAGGCGCTCGGCGCATTGGGCATAGGCGCCCCATACGGCATCGCGTTGTGCGGCCGGTGGCGCATCGGGCGCCACGAACATCACCGGGTCATGCGGCATCCAGAAGCCGCCCACTATCTTGCCCATCGGTTCACCCCTTGAGCGCGGCGGAAAACCCCGCGCCTTGTTCATCGGTACAGCCCAGGCGCTGCTTGTAGACGCGCATGCTGCGTTGCGGCGAAAGCTCCTGCCAGAAGCCCATGGTCAGCATCGGGTTGACCCCGGCCGCCTGCAGGCCGGCCACGTCGAAGTCGAGGATCATCTGCGCCTCGTCGGGGGCCAGGGCGAAGCGCTGCACGAAGCCTGCGGCGTCTTCACGAAAGCGCTGCTTGGCCGCGCGCTCCACGCACAGCTGCCACAGCACCCGCTCCATCACGTTTCTGCTCATGCCGGACTACTCGCCGAGAAAGTCGCGAACCAGCGCGGCAAAGCGCCGTGGCTGTTCGCTCTGGACCCAGTGACCGCAGCGCCCGAACAGGTGCAGGTCGGCGTCGGCAATGCTGTTGGCGATCAGCAGCCCGCACTCCGGCGGCACCACACGGTCTTCGCGGCCGTGTACCACCAGCGTCGGCGCCACGATCTTGGCCAGCGCGGCGGCGGGGAAGCCCTTGACCATCGTCTGGCCTTCGGCGGCGGGCTGCGGGATCAGCTTGCGCAAGGCGGCCTGGGCACCGGGCCGGGCACTGGCCTCGTAGCGGGCCTGCACCATGGCGTCGGTGATCAGCGCCTTGTCGTAGGGGAACAGCTCCATCAGCTGGCGCATGTTGGCCAGCGACGGCTCGTACTCCCAGGCACCGCGCAGGCCGGGGGTCTGCACGAACTCGCCGGCCGGGGTGCCGAGCAGCACCAGCTTGTTGACGCGCTCGGGGGCGAACACCGCCAGGCCGATGGCCAGGGCGCCGCCGAACGAGTTGCCGATGAAGGAGGCCTTCTGGATATCCAGGGCATCCATGATGCCGATCAGGTGGCTGACCCACAGCTTGATGTCGTACCGGGCGTCATCCTTGAACTCGGTGAAACCGAAGCCGGCGATGTCCGGCACGATCACCCGCCAGCGGTCGGCGAACACCGGCACACTGGCGGCCCAGTTGGCCCAACCCGAAACACCCGGGCCCGAGCCGTGCAGCAGGAACAGCGGCTCGCCCTGGCCGGCCTCGTGGTAGTGGGTGTGGTGCCCTGCTGCGAGCAGAGTCTTTGCAGTTGCGCTCATGTCGGCCTCCGGTTTTTATTCTTAACATACAGTTGTGTATCTGCATGCTATTTACCGTTTTGACCTGAGTCAATGAAAAAACATGACTATTTTCAAATAATGAGCAGCCGTACCTACACCTATGTACTGTCATGTATGGCAGGATGCGGACACCCGGCACTGGCCTTGTGGCCAATGCCGGCAATAGCTTCGCCGTTGCGGCGGGCGTTAGAATGACGGTTTGCTGCCAAGGCCAAGCGTCGAACCCTGCGCTGCCCTGGCGCTTATCCAGCTTGTTGGACAAGGCCCTACACAATGTCATCACGCACCAACCTCACGCGGGAAGATTGGATTCATGCGGCACAGGAAGTGCTTGTCACCAGCGGCGTCGACGCCGTGCGCGTCGACACCCTGGCCAAGGAACTGAAGATCACCCGTGGCAGTTTCTACTACCACTTCAAAAGCCGCGGCGAACTGCTCGAAGGCATCCTGGGCAACTGGCGCGCACGCGCCACCGAGGATGTGATCCTCAACCTGCGCACGGCCCACAGCTCGCCGCTGCAGCAGTTGCAGCGCCTGCTGGAGCTGCCTTCCCACGGCCAGACCGCCAAGGACGCCGCCTCGATCGAACTGGGCATCCGCGGCTGGGCGCGGCGCGACAAGCAGGCGCGCCAGGCCATCGACGAGGTGGACAGCCATCGCCTGAACTACATCGAGGGGCTGCTGATTCAGGCCGGCGTGCCCAGCGACGAAGCCCAGGACCGCGCCTACCTGATCTACGCCTACCAGATCAGCCTGTCGCTGCTGCACAGCGAAGACACCCCGCAACAACGCCTGGCGCGCAGCCAGCGCATGGCCGGCATCCTCCTCCCCGCGTGCAGCCACGCCCCGGCCTGAGCGCCTGTGCCGACCCGCTCGGCACATTGCAAATACACAAATGTATCTTTGTATATCCAATACCCGCCATCCAGCGGGTATTGGCACGCTCGTCTTGAAAAATATTTATTCAATAAATTCAAATAGATAATCGAATAAATCGGCGAATGCAGGCGCGCCGCTGCGGCGCCTGTTGACAAGCCGCCCACCTTCCCGCGTAGTCTATACATACACATGCACATGTGTATTTAAACGCCTTGCATGTTGCCCTGCCCCGGGCAGGGGCGCACCACAATAAGAATAGAAAACGAGTACTTCACTATGCACGCGCCTGCACGCTCTCGCCGGG
>NZ_JAFKEC010000100.1 GCF_017848315.1 Pseudomonas palmensis | reverse complement strand
CGCCCCAGCGCCGCCCCCTGGGTGCCGAGCAGCAGACGCAGGCGCAGGGCGTTGATGCACCAGCACAGCACGATCATGCCGAACAACCCCATCAGCAGCGCCAGCGGGAACCGCTGCAGGCGCGGCAGCAGGTCGCTGCCGCCCAGCAGCGTCGGTACCAGCAGCGCCAGCAGCAGGGCCAGCGTGAGCCAGCCCAGGCGAGTCATGCGCCGGGCCTGCTGGCCAGCCAGGCCATCTTGGTCATTGGGGTACGGCCCTGCTGCAGCAGTTGCTGCAGGGTGTCGAGCCAGTAGCGGCGCGAATAGGCATGGCGCATGTCCACCGGGTGCAGCCCGAGGCGGATCGTGGCCGCCTGCTGCAGGCGTGCCCGGCGCGCCTCGCTGAGCACTTTCGACAGCCCGCGGCGCCAGGCACTGCGGGCGCTCCACACCAGCCCCGGGGCGTCGATGCGGCTGAAGTCGGGCAGGCGGAACAGGTGCTGCGGGTCGCTGGTGTAGTGCAGCGGGGTTTCGCGCAGGGCCTGGCGAGTGCCTTCGCTCATCAGCCAGGCCGGGGCAACGAAGCCGGTCAGCGGCCAATCGCAGGCCTGGAACAGCTCGATCCCGGCATTCAGGCGATGCAGCGCCTGGGCCTGGCCCAGGGCGTAGAACTCACCCTCCCAGGTATAGATGCGACGCATGAAGTACTCGCGCGGCGAACGTGGCGGCGGACCGTCGTCGGCATGGTAGTAGCCATGCAGGGCCAGTTCGTCGCCCCGGCTCAGTCGCCGCTCCAGCACCTGGCGAAAGGCCGGGGCCTGCTGCACAGGGTTGCGCCGGTGGAAGTCGGGTACCACCAGCAGGGTCATGGGGATGTCGCCCAGGGCGTCGACGGCTTCGACGAAGGGCTGGTAGTCGGGCCAGGTTTCCGGGGCCACGTCGTGCAGCACCAGCAGCACGCTGGGGTGCTGGTTGTGCAGGTCAGGCTGTTCAGGCATGGGCGCGCACCGGTTGCTCGTGATGGCCCAGCACGGCCCGATAGTGTTCGAGCAGGCCGCCGACCACCGTGTCCCAGGCGTAGTGCTGTTCGGCATGCCGGCGTGCCTGCTGCCCCAGTTGCGGTGCGCCGGCCTCGAACAGCTCGCGCACGGCGGCGGCCATCGCCTGGCCGTCGTTGGGTGTGCACAGCCGGCCGTAGCCCGGTTCGACGATTTCGGTAAAGGCCCCGGCCGCTACCGCCACCACCGGGATGCCGCTGGCCATGGCCTCGAGTATCACCAGCCCGAAGGTCTCCTGGTCGCCGGCGTGCAGCAGCGCATCGGCACTGGCCAAAAGGCGGGCGACCTGGGTGGCCGGGCAGAAGTGGTTGATGATGGTGACGTTGGCCGGCACGTTGCTGGGCATGTGCGAACCCACCAGCAGCAGGTGGTAGTGCTTGCCCAGGCGTTTCATGCAGTCCAGCAGCACGGGCAGGTTCTTCTCCCGGGAGCCGCGTCCGGCGAACACCAGCAGGCGCGTGGTGTCGGCCAGCCCCAGTTCGGCGCGCAGGCCGGGGTCGCGATGATCGGGGTGGAAGGTCTGCAGGTCCACCCCGAGGCGCTGTACATGCACATTGCCGATGCCCAGCCCGCGCAGCTTGTCGGCCATCACCTGGCTGGGCGCCAGCACCCGGTCGAAGTTGCCGTACAGCTTGCTGACATAGGCTTCGACATTGGGCGTGAACCAGTGGCCCATGCGGTTGCCGACCAGCAGCGGCAGGTCGGAATGGTAGAACCCGATCACCGGCACATCGAGCTGGCGCCGTGCATCGAGCGCGGCCCAGGCGGTGAGGTAGGGGTCGCCCACTTCGATCAGGTCCGGTTGCAGGTCATGCAGCACGTTGCGCCAGGGCGCCAGACGCAGCGGGAAGCGGTAGCCGTTGCCGAAGGGCAGGGCGGGGGCAGGCACCTGATAGATGCCATTGGCATGGCTGGCGCTGGCGCCGGGGATCAGCAGGCTGTGGCGAACGCCGGGGTTCAGGCCCAGGCGGCGGTGTTTGGCATCAAGATAGGTACGCACACCGCCACTGGCGGGGGCGTAGAACATGGTGATGTCAGCGATGTGCACGATCAGCATCCCTCCGAGACCGTCTTCAGGTTGTCATCGCGCATGGATATGCGGTGGATGACGCGCCCTAGGGTGGACCTCAGTGAAGGATAGTTTGTTCGATCATGTTGCGCGCCCGGCGAGCAAGCCGCCGGGCGCGCGCGGTCAGATGCGGAAGGTACCGACCAGGTGCTTGAGGCGGCCGGCCTGCTGTTCCAGGTCGGAACAGGCACGCAGGGTGGCCTGCAGGTTCTCCACGCCTTCCTGGTTGAGCATGTTGATTTCGTTGATGTCCATGTTGATCGACTCGACCACCGAGGTCTGCTCTTCGGTGGCGGTGGCCACCGACTGGTTCATGCCGTCGATCTCGCCGATACGCAGGGTCACGCTGCCCAGGCGCTCGCCGGCCTGGTTGGCGATCGAGACGCTGTCCTGGCTGTGGCGCTGGCTCTGGCTCATGGTGTCGACCGACTCGCGGGCGCCGACCTGCAGCTCCTCGATCATGCTCTGCACCTGCTGTGCCGACTCCTGGGTACGGTGGGCCAGGTTGCGCACTTCATCGGCCACCACGGCAAACCCGCGCCCGGCTTCACCGGCACGGGCCGCCTCGATGGCCGCGTTGAGGGCCAGCAGGTTGGTCTGTTGCGAGATGCTGGTGATCACTTCGAGAATCTGACCGATGTTCACGGTCTTGCTGTTGAGCGTCTCGATGTGCGAGCTGGAGGTGGAGATAAGGTCCGACAGACGGTTCATCGCCTGGATGCTGCGGTCTACCACCTGCTGGCCCTCTTCGGCCAGGTGGCGTGCAGAGCTGGCCTGCTGCGAGGCTTGCGCGGCGTTATGGGCGATTTCCTGGGCAGCGGCGCCCAGCTCGTTGATCGCGGCGGCCACGCTGTTGGTGCGGTTGGCCTGCTCGTCGGAGTTGACCATCGAGGAGTTGGAGGCGCTGACCACGCGCAGTGCCACTTCGTTGACCTGCTGGGTGGCCGAGGACACTTCGCGGATCGAGCTGTGGATACGCTCGACGAAGTGGTTGAAGGCGCGGCCCAGGGTGCCGAACTCGTCGTTGCTGTGGATGCTCAGCCGCTTGGTCAGGTCGCCTTCGCCCTGGGCGATGTCTTCCATGGCGCGGGTCATGATGTGCAGCGGTTGCAGCAGCACGCGGATGAGCATGCCGAGCAGGGCGATGATGATGGCCACCGCAATCACGGTGACGATCACCGCCGAGGTGCGGAACTTGCTCAGCATCGCGTAGGCTTTTTCTTTATCGATCGAGAGACCGATGTGCCAGTTGGCCGATGGCAGGCCTTTGACCGGTGCGAAACTGAGGATACGGGTCTGGCCGTTGTTCTCGACCTCGGTCAGTTCCTTGGTCAGGCGCGGGGTGTTGTTCGGGTACAGGTCCGACAGCGACTTCATCACCAGGTCCTTGTCCGGGTGCACCAGGATCTTGCCTTGGTCGTTCACCAGAAACGCGTAACCCATGCCGCCGAAATTCAGGGAGTTGATGATCTTGACCAGGGCGTCCAGCTCCATGTCGCCACCGACCACGCCCAGTTCGCGCGACACTGTGGCGTTCATGCCGATCACCATCTTGCCGGTACTGATGTCCAGGTAGGGTTCGGTCAGGGTCGGGCCGTTGGCCGCCATGCTGTCCTTGTACCAGTCGCGGATGCGCGGATCGTAGCCGTCAGGCATCTGGATCACCGGGCGCACGGTGAAGCCGCCGTCGGTCTTGCCCATGTACACCGTGATGAAGCTCGACGCCAGCACCTTCTGGTCCAGCAGCGAATCGAGGTTGCCGGGAGCTGCCGCGATGTTCTGTGCCAGGTTCTCTACCAGCAGCAGGCGTCCTTCGAAGAGGTTCTTGATGTTGGTCGAGGCGGCATCGCCCATTTCGCCGACATAGTTTTCCAGATCTTCGTGAATCGCATTACGCTGCAGGTAATCGTTGTAGAGAGTAAAGAGGGTGAAGGCCACAAGGACGATCAGGGAAGCAGCCAGCAAGATCTTATGGCTGAAACGGAAGCTTTTATTCATGGCGTATTGGGTCCGCTAAGGTCTTTATATCCGGGTCATTCGCACAAAGGCATCTTGAAAGCAGTGCAGTTCCCATGTCCTTGTCGGGCTTTTCCTGACTTTCTGGGTGAAACATCAACACTTGGTATCGGCCGAGTACTACTAAAGCTTGAACAGAGGGTGAAAAAACATGCCTGACTCTTCGCAGTTCATTCTCGGTGCGGACCTGGCGGGGCAGCCGGTGTGCCAGGCCATGCGTCTGGCCAACCGTCACGGACTGGTTGCCGGGGCCACCGGCACCGGCAAGACCGTGACCTTGCAGCACCTGGCCGAGGCCTTCAGCGATGCCGGCGTGGCGGTGTTCGCTGCGGACGTCAAAGGCGACCTGTGCGGCCTGGGTGCGGTGGGCACCCCGCAGGGCAAGGTGGCCGAGCGGATTGCCGGCATGCCCTGGCTCGAGCATCGGCCGCAGGCGTATCCGGTGACCCTGTGGGATGTGCACGGCAAGTCCGGGCACCCGTTGCGCACGACCTTGAGCGAAATGGGCCCGTTGCTGCTGGGCAACCTGCTCGAACTCAACGACAGCCAGCAGGCGGCGCTGTATGCGGCGTTCAAGGTGGCCGATCGCGAGGGCCTGTTGCTGCTGGACATCAAGGACCTCAAGGCGCTGCTCGGCCACCTCAAGGACAACCCGCAGGTGCTCGGCGAAGACAGTGCGCTGATGACCAGCGGTTCCAGCCAGGCCCTGTTGCGGCGCCTGGCGACCCTGGAGCAGCAAGGGGCCGAGGCTCTGTTCGGTGAGCCGGCGTTGCAGTTGCCAGACCTGCTGCAGCCTGCTGCCGACGGGCGCGGGCGCATCCACCTGCTCGATGCCAGCCGCCTGGTGCACGAGGCGCCGAAGGTGTATGCGACCTTCCTGCTGTGGTTGCTGGCGGAGCTGTTCGAGCAGTTGCCCGAGCGTGGCGATGCGGACAAGCCTCTGCTGGCGCTGTTTTTCGATGAGGCTCACCTGTTGTTCAGCGGCACGCCCAAGGCCCTGCAGGATCGTCTGGAACAGGTGGTGCGGTTGATTCGTTCCAAGGGGGTGGGGGTGTATTTCGTGACTCAGTCGCCGGGCGACCTGCCGGACGATGTGCTCGCCCAGCTCGGCCTGCGCATCCAGCATGGCTTGCGTGCGTTCACGGCCAAGGAGCAGAAGTCGCTGCGGGCGGTGGCCGATGGGTTTCGGCCGAACCCGGCGTTCGACACCCTGGCGGTGCTGACCGAGCTTGGCATTGGCGAGGCGTTGGTGGGCACCCTGCAGGACAAGGGCACGCCGGGCATGGTCGAGCGGGTACTGATCGCGCCGCCGCAATCGCGCATCGGGCCGTTGAGCGAGGCCGAGCGGGCGGCGCTGATTGCGGCGTCGCCGTTGCAGGGGCGCTATGACAAGCCGATCGATCGGGAGTCGGCGTACGAGATATTGATGGCGCGCAAGGGGCAGGTGCCATCGGCGCAGCAGGCGCCGGCTGAGGAAAGCCTGGCCGACAAGGCCGGGGAGTTCTTGCAGAGCGCGGCGGGGCAGGCGATCAAGTCGGCGGTGCGCCAGGCGGCCAATCAGTTCGGACGGCAACTGGTGCGGGGCTTGATGGGCTCACTGCTGGGGGGCAGCAAGCGCCGCTGACAAGGCGTCGAGGCAGTGGAGTTGCCGGTTCGCCGGCAAGTTCTCAAGCGGGCCCGAAGGCACCGAGCCGGTACCCTGCGCAGGCTCGGCAGGTTGTGCCAAGGGGCCGCAGCAGTGCTCGCAGCTTCGTGTATAGGCCGTGTCGGGTGTGAGCAGTTGGCCTGCGCACAGCAGCACGCCCTGACCGTCGGGCAGCAACGTGGCGCTGTGGGAGAAACGCGGTTCGTTCAGCTCGCTGCCCAGCACCCATGCATCCTGGCGTGGGTCGTACAGCTCGGTGCTGGGGCGGTAGGGCAGTCTGGTATGGCCGGCCACCAGCAGCCGACCATCGGGCAGCAACGTGGCGGTGTGCCCCTGGTGTCCACGCTGCATGGGCGGGCCACTTCGCCAGGTATTGGTTAGCGGATCGTACAAAAACGATTCCAGTGCACTTTCACCAAACGGCATGCAGGTGCCGCCCGCCACCATCACCTGGCCATTGTTCAGCAGCGTGGCCGTATGCTGCATGCGGGGGGCAGGCAATGGCCTGGTCGGCTCGAACCGCCCGGTCTGCGGGTCGAAGAGTTCACAGTGGGTCAGTGCCTGGTCGGGGGCATAGCCGCCGATAATCAGCACCTTGCCGGAATCGAGCAACGTGGCGCTGTGGGTCATGCGTGCCTGACTGCGCTCACCGAGCTGATACCACTCGTCGCTGGCGACGTCGTACAGCTCGACGATGTCGAGCACTTTACCGGTATCGCCCTTGAGGTGGTTGCCGCCGATGACAAGCACCTTGTTCGTGCCGCCCCACAATGACGTAGCGGTGTGGCTGAAGCGGGCAACCTGGAGGCTGCGCAGCGTTGTCCAGCATGAGCGGATGGGGTCGAAACGCTCGACGTGGTCGCTGGCTTCCCCGGTTTGCGAGCCGCCCACCAGCAGAAAGGACCTGTCGTCGAGAGTGACCGTGAGTTGCGAGAATGCCGCCTTCTGCTTGGGGGCTGATGCGTCCATTCGCGCTGCTCAAAGCTGAAGCGTTCCACGCTGTCGGTGGCAAACCCGCCATTGGTGATGCCGCCGGCAACCAGCACATCGCCATTGGGCAAACGCATGGCGCTGTGCAGGGCCCGGGCGATGAGCATGGCGCCAGCGCAAGCGTGGATATGGCCGTCCTTCGACATGTGCATTCTCCTTGTCGGCGTGAAAAGGAGGGTGCGCTGCAGGTGGCCCATCGTCTACTGACATAAATGACAGTGCGTTTGCGCAGGGCCATGAAAAAGGGCCAGCCAACTGAATGGCTGACCCTTCTGCGGTACTGCGTTATTTCAACCGATGGCTTTGGACGCCAACCAGAACAACCCCGCCGACAAGGCGATGGTCGCCGGCAGGGTCAGCACCCAGGCCAGCAGAATGGTGCGCACGGTGCCGCCTTGCAGGCCGCTCTTGTTCGCCACCATGGTCCCGGCCACACCCGACGACAGCACGTGGGTGGTCGACACCGGCAGGCTGAAGATGTTGGCCGCGCCAATCGCGCAGGCTGCGGTGATCTGCGCCGACATGCCCTGGGCATAGGTCATGCCCTGCTTGCCGATCTTCTCGCCAATGGTCAGTACCACACGCTTCCAGCCCACCATGGTCCCCAGGCCCAGGGCCAGGGCCACCGCCAGGATCACCCAGAACGGCGCGTACTCGGTGGTCGCGGTCAGGTCACGACGCAGTTTGTCCAGGTCGGCCTTTTCACGTGCTTCCAGGCCTGGCAACTTGCTGACCTTTTTCGCCGTGTCATCCAGGCACAGCAGGTAACGCCGCACTTCCACGCGCTTCTCGGCAGTCAGCGAATGGTAGTCCGCCACGCCGTTGAGCGACTGCTGCAGCGCGGTGATGGTCGGCTCGGTCTGTTGCGGATTGCAGCTGAACTGCTCCGGCAGGTCACCGGCCTTGGCCTTGCCCAGTGCCAGGAATTCGCCCAGGGTTTCGCTGTTGCGCTGGTAGAACTGGCTCAGGTGCAGGGTCGCGTCACGAGTACGCTCGATCTGGTAGGTGGTGCTGTTCAGGTCCAGCACGAACTGCGCCGGCACGATGCCGATCAGCACCAGCATGATCAGGCCGATACCTTTCTGACCATCGTTGGAACCGTGCACGAAGCTGACGGCCATGGCCGAAATGACCAGTACCAGGCGGTTCCAGAACGGCGGGTGCTTCTTGTCGTCGAGCTTGCGGCGCTGTTCAGGCGTCTTGTGCATCTTCGACAGCGGACGCCACCACTTCAGGCCGATCAGCACCAGCGCGGCCACGGCAAAGCCGGCCATGGGCGAGAGCACCAGCGACATGCCGATGTCGATTGCCTTCTGCCAGTTGACCCCGTCACCCAGTGGAATGTCGTTGAGCAGCGCGTTGGCCAGGCCCACGCCCAGGATCGAGCCGATCAGGGTGTGCGAGCTGGACGCCGGGATGCCGAAGTACCAGGTACCCAGGTTCCACGCGATGGCCGCGGCCAGCAGCGAGAAGACCATGGCCAGGCCATGCCCGGTGTTCACATTGATCAGCAGCTCAACCGGCAGCAGGTGCACGATGGCATACGCCACCCCGACTCCGCCCAGCAGGACGCCAAGGAAATTGAACACGCCGGAAAAGAACACGGCCAGGTGCGGCGGCATGGCTTTGGTATAGATGACAGTCGCTACCGCATTGGCGGTGTCATGAAAGCCATTGATGAACTCGAAGGCGAGCACGAAGGTCAAGGCGAGCAACAGGCTCACCAGTACCCAGGCATCAAGTCCGCTGAATAAATCGATCATGAAGGAATTCTGACCCGGTCATAAGGGGGCGCGATTATGCCAGAAATCCTGGGTAATCGATGCACTAGGTGCTGACCGGTCGGGGCGCTTTTGCGGGGGGGCAGGGCACTGCAGGAG